>JAGDZO010000016.1:0-62211 GCA_049115815.1 Cyclobacteriaceae bacterium
CCCATTTTTTGGGGTATCATCATATCAATTAATGTCAGGATGCCTGCGGCATGACTTTAAGGTATCATAAAGGAATTTTGAAATCATTCCCACGTTCGTAATTATCAACTATTCATTTCCAATTCTCAATTAATGTCAAGATGCCAGCGACACGTATGAATGCATTATGCAAAAGATTAAGCTAACAATGCAATTACTACGAATCTTATTCCCCTTATTTTTGACAGATATGTGGAGATTGATTGGCGCTATTATTTTTATCACCTGTGGATCCTTTTTGGTGCTTGATCAAGACCTTGCTCAACATGAAGAGGTCTACCAAGACCTCAAATCCAAATCTCAAGAGTGGCAGGGCGTCCGCATAGATTCAGCATTTCACTATGCCACGCTTATGTTGGATTGGGCGAAAGCCAACAACGATCAAGAGAAAGTTGGAGAATCTCTGTTACTTCAGGGTTTGGCGTATGGCTATCTCAATGAATTTGAAGAGGAAGAGAAGTACTATCGCAAGGCATTGAGACACACGATTAGCGTCAGTGATAGTCTGGGAGGGGGTAAGTCATATCTCAACATTGGTGTAAGTTTTTTTTATCGAGGCAATCTGGATTCTGCGGCTGTCAACTATGAGGAAGCTCGAAAAATATTTGAGCAAATAGAAAGCCCCAAGTATCTCGCGATCAGCCTTAACAATCTTGGACAGGTTTATTCCAGAACCGGAAATTTGGCAGCTGCTAGATCAGCTTATGAGCGTGCCTTGGAAATCAAAATAGCTCAGAAAGACACAGTGGCGATCAAGAATACCTATTTCAATCTTGCAAGCCTTAGCTTGAATGAAAAGGATTATCAAAGCGCTTTGGAGTACTCCATGCAAACACTCTTCTATGCGGAATATCTGCAGGACAGCACCGAAATTGGCGGAGCGCTCATCAATATTGGTTTGTCTCTGAATAATCTTGAGCAGCGGACCGAAGCATTGAATTATTATCAGAAAGCAGACCAATATGAAGCTGCCATAGCTAATGATGAGGAGTTGCTTTTGTCGCTGCATGCTTTGGGTGCAGAATTGTATTTCAATAGCGGCGACTATGTCAAAACGAATGAGTTGCTCATACGAATGAAACAGCAGCTCAGGACGGACGCTTTTCCCGAGACGCAATTGAAATATAATGAGCTCAGTTATCAACTTAATCAGAAGAAAGGAAACTACGCAGCGGCTTTAGCCCACTTGGAGGACTATATGCAGGCGAAAGAGAAATACGTGTCAGAGTCAGTGCAAAAGAATATATCAGAACTTGAGAAGAAATACGAAACCCAGCAGCAGCAGCGCAAAATTACCGAACTACAACTAGATCAAAAGAATGCTGCACTTGCATTGGCAGCTTCCGAAAATCAGCGAAACATCTTCATCTTGGGAACCGTACTTTTGATAGTATTGGCTGGTTCGCTTTACTATAGATATTATTCCAAAAAGAAGACTGGTGAAATCCTCACAGAGAAAAATATCCAGATCTCCTCAGCGCTAGAAGAACGCGAAACACTCTTAAAAGAGATTCATCATCGTGTAAAAAACAACCTACAGGTCATCTCCAGTTTGCTCAATCTCCAAGCTGGCTCACTGGAAGATGAAGCCGCTAAGGAAGCCGTGAAGGAAGGCCAGTATCGAGTAAAGTCTATGGCCTTGATCCACCAGAAACTCTACAACACAGATGACATTCGTGGAGTAGATTCTCAGGATTATTTCGAAAATCTGTTTCGCGAACTTTTCACTGCATTTGGAGTGGATCAGGAGCAGATCAGTTATGAGGTGAAAGCCCAAGATTTCAAACTAGACATTGACACTTTGATTCCGCTAGGATTAATTGTGAATGAGTTGATCACCAATGCGATCAAATATGCTTTTGAGGCGTCCGAAAGTGGAGTTATATCTTTTGAAATGCGAGAATCTAATGAGCGATTGTTTGTCACCCTCATGGACAATGGCAAAGGAATGGATGCGAAGATGATGGAAGCATCTAATTCATTCGGGTGGAAAATGATCCGTTCGCTTTCGCGAAAACTCAAAGCAGAAATCAGCATCAAAAATGATCAAGGCACAGCCGTGGAATTGACCATATCTCGCTATAAATTAGCTGTATGAGCAAACCGTCCATAATGCTGGTAGAAGATGAGCCGCTGATTGCGGATGACATTGCTGAGATCTTGGAAAAAAACGGATACAGAGTGGTCGGCATAGCGGATGAGGCTAGCGATGCCCTTGCAATGGTAGAGGAGGAGCAACCGGATGTAGCCCTTTTGGATATCAATATAGAGGGAGACAGAGACGGGATTCAATTGGCTGCAGAGCTGAGCATTCCATTTGTGTTTTTGACTTCATACTACGATCAAGCCACACTCGAACGAGCAGCCAGGGTCAACCCCTCGGGCTACATCGTGAAGCCTTTCAACGAAAGTGATTTGCTGGCCAATATCGGATTGGCACTCAGAAAGCATGAGCCCAAGCCGAAAAAAAACCGTCCTCCAGAAAAGTTATTTTTCCGCAAAGAGCAAGAGATTCTTTCTGTCATGTCAGATGAGATCATCTACGCAGAGGCCTTTGATAACTACACCTACCTTTTCACCAAGACGGACAAGTACATCATCAGTCACACCTTGAAAAGTGTAGAGGAAAAATTGTCTCCGCTTGGATTCACAAGGGTTCACAGATCTTATTTGATCAATTTTCAGCAGATAGATAGCATTTCAGAAAACAATGTTTTTCTAGGGAGTCATCAGGTGCCAGTCAGCAAGTCATTCCGCAAGGGTTTGATGGATCAGCTCTCTATGATTTGAATTGGTTCATCGCCAAATGACCACATTTCACTCACCATGAATAATGGTCGAGTTACTCAATAGATTGGTCAACCGACTAAAAAGCCCTTTTCATAGCCAGACACAAAGACGAATTTGAATATTGATTCAAACTATTCGTCCTATGAAGACTATCTACTCCTTACTGCTACTTTTTTGTTCACTAAGTCTTTTGACTGCTCAGGAACTGTCCACCAAGTGGAACGATGAGGTTACTTATTCTACACATTTTGATGAGTTTGTAGATGCTGGAGTGGATGACCTTGGTAATATTTATCTTCTAGGCTCTAATGAAAACAGTTCCTTCGATGATGATATCATCTTAGTAAAATACAACAGCAGTGGCTTTGTATGGGAACGAACTTATGATGGAGGGCATGATGATACACCTAAGGCACTCGCCGTGGCTGATGATGGAAATGCCTACATCGTAGGTTCCAGAGATGCGAGTGGATCTGGAAAAATAGAAGCGCTCGTATTGAAGTACACGAGTGCTGGTACGCTGGCCTGGTCAGATTCATACAATTATAGTGGAGGTGGCAGTAGTATTTACGATGGTGTTTTTAACGATGCAGAATGGGACGGAACCAACTTATACGCCGTAGGTACGCAGTATAGCGGAGCTGCGGTTACGGACAACCTGTTGATCGCTAAGTTCTCTTCGTCAGGTACCCGAACTTTAAAAAGTTATGATGATAGCTTTAGCAAAGAATATGGACAGAAAATTGCGCTAAGCGACGATCATCTTCATATATTGGCCATTGTGGATCCAAATGGCTCTGGATTTGGCGATGTGCGCTACTTAAAACTCGATAAGGTCTTTACATCCTCCACTACGCCAGATAGGGACCAGTTTGTAGATGTAAGTTGGAACCAAGTAGTGGCACTTACTGCCACTTCTGACGGAAGTAGGGCAGCTGCGGTGCGAGATGCAGGTTCGAGCACGAGCATTCTTACTTTTTCAGGGGGTAGCACCTATAGTCATTCAGATACAGAGTTGGATGACGTCAAAGACGCATTGATCTATGGTACGGAGCTTTACCTAACGGGGAGTAGTGCGCTGGAGTCTGTAGATAAACTGGTTTTTGGAAGATACAATGCCCTTTCTGGTACTCGATCTTTCCTTAGGGTCTATGAAACTTCATCTGGAAGCACTGATCACGGGTTTTATAGCTCGGTGGGAGCTAAGATTTATAAGAAAACTTCAGGGGACTATTTTGGCGTGCTGGGAACGCTCGTAGAAGAGTATAATGACGGGAACAATCATCGGCAAAGGTTGGGAGAAGTGGTGTTCCGGTCTTCCACCGGGAGTCAAATAGATTCCTATTTTGGAGTGATAGAGAATGGTAATGATGGCAACCTTGGATTTATCACAGACGAAAATGTGTATGTGCTGGCGGCTGGTTTAGTGTCAGTGGATATATCTGTATTATGTGTAAAGCCGGATTTTAGTTTGGGTAGTAATAAGTATCAAGTTTACGATCCATCTGGAAACAGCTTTGAACTGGACGCAGGAGCTGGATATGCTCAGTATTTGTGGTCAACTGGTGAAACCACACAAACGATAAATGTCACTACCGAGGGGGAGTATTCTGCGACAGTTACAAATGCTAATGGGTGCTCAGCAACTGATAATATCGAAACGATCCTCACAAAAGCAGATCAAACAATCTCATGGAACCAAACAATACCTGATCAAACCTATAGAAATCCGAACTTTGCTCTGTCTGCTACCTCATCATCTAACCTTGATCTCACTTTTACTTCTAGCGATGATGCAATCGCAGAACCCGTATTGAACGGAAATGATTGGGAACTGGAGATCAAAACTCCAGGAACCATAACACTTACAGCCTCACAAGCGGGTAATGAAAACTATAACGCGGCTACCTCTGTAAATAAATCTGTGACCATAGATTATCTCGACTACTATTGGGTAGGCGGCACTGGCATATACGGCAAAGGTACGAGCGCAAGTATTTCAGGAAACTGGGTAACCACATCTGGAGGAAGTACCACACATGATTTTCATCCTGATAGTTACTGTAATGTGTTTTTTGACGCTAATAGCTTCGATGGGACAGATCAGGCCGTAAGATCACCTTCAAATGCCACTCTGGAGTGCCACAACTTCGATGCTAGCGCTGTAACCAATAGTCCAAGTTTTGAAATGGAGAAGTTTCAAGTCTATGGTTCTTTCCTATTTGGAGATGCCATTCCAGTCATGGAATACCTCTATTTTGAGTCAAATGAGACAGTTGAGATAGACTTTGCCGGAGCAGAAATACCGAAAGACGCATTCAATACATATAGGACATACTTCAGAGGAAACGGTACATATCAGTTTACTGGAGATCTCATAAATAGCGATGCAGCTATATCAATTGAATCAGGTACATTGGAGGTAATGAGTGGGGCATCGCTCACCACATCACAGCCAATTGATCTAGATCAAAATGCCTCATTAGTGAATAATGGGACAATCATTTTTGAATCGGGAGCCACTTTTTACGATGAGATAGGGTCTACTTTTTCCGGAAGTAATTTCATTTTCAAGAGAAACACCACCTTTGATGAAAATACGGGGCGATATAGCATCGTTGGGAGTCCTGTAACTGGTGCGTCTACCTCAGTGCTGGGAAGTTTAGTATATAAATATGTGGAGTCCCCAGACTATCTGGGCAACGAAGGGGCAAATCGATTTGTGAAGGTCGAATCTCCAGAAACCATGACCTCTGGAAAAGGGTATTTCTCAGCTTATACAGGAGAAGTAATCGTGCAAGGAGTGCCAAAATCCGGAACCCTGAATATCCCTTTGGACTATACGTCAAGTGCTGGAACTGAAGCTGACTATGATGGATTCAATCTTGTTTCCAATCCGTACCCTTCCAGACTACAAGTCTTGCCCCTCAATGATTATGATGGATTTTTGGAGGAAAATGGTCCCAATGGCTCTGGCGCAATTGCAGGATCCATATACCTATGGAGAGACGAGGGAAGTGATGGAGCTAGAGGAACGAACGCGGATTATCTGGTTGTAAATTCACTCGGAGAAGTATCCGGGAACGCCGCGACCAGCACTTCGGCTTACCAAGGATATATCAGTACTTTCCAAGGCTTTTTTGTACAAGCCACAGGTCCTGGTAGTACCCTCACCTTCACCAATGCCATGAGGAGACCAGGCCTCACAAGCCCTGATAGTAGGTTCTATAGGACGGCTACAGAGAAGGAGATTTTTAAAATTCGAATAGGGTTGGAGTCTGACTCAAATTATTCGGAATTGTTGATTGGTTTCCCGGATGATGCGGCAGTGGGCAAAGACCTTCTGTATGATGCCATGCGGCTTGGGAGTGCCGATCTGGAAGTATCCTCACTTATAGACGATAAGAAATATGTGATTCAGGGGCGACCTCTTCAGCGGTCTTCAGATATCATACCACTCTTTGTACGTAGCGAAAATTCTCAAAGTCTGTCTTTTAAAATTGGGCTTTCCGGACAGCCGTTAGGTACTGAAGTATATCTATTTGATAAGCTACTTAATCAGAAGATTTTGCTTTCCGATTCACTTGATTACCATTTCAACTTTGAAAATGAATTCACGCAGCGTTTCGATATTCTGGTTAATCCGAATTCAAATGTATTGTCTATCGATACGCATGACATCAGATATTCAAAAACCAAAGACGGCTTGAATCTAACATCCACAGACCCAATAAAATCTTTACGAGCCCATACATTGGATGGTCGTTTGGTTGGTGCTTGGTCGTTTGATGGAGTTGGCCATGAACAACATGTCGCTTTTTCTACACCACCAAATGGTATGCTCGTGTTGAAGACAATTACAGTATCTGGCCGTGTGGATGTTCAAAAGGTGCATTTTAAATAAGTTTTCCATTCTGATTAACAATCCATGAGACATCCAATGACCAAACTTTCGATCCTATCAATAGCGTTTTTCTCGGTGAGTATCCCAGCCTTCGCCCAAGGGCCTCCACCTGCCACACCCATAGACGGAGGGCTTACACTGCTCTTGGCAGCAGGAGGGATTTATGGGCTGAAGAAGTTGAGGGATAAGAAAGAGTAACTTAGACAAACCCATTTGGCGGCCCTGTGAGGCTGCTTTTTTTTGGTTTTTAGTATTGAACTTGACCCGCTCATCAGTAAGTTGACATAATGGCGTCTTACTTTTGAAAGAAGAAATGCGAAGTTCGATGCGTTCCATTAAGCCTACGTATAAGACGGTATTTTTTTCAACTTTATTCGCTCTGACTTATAAGCTGTAAGAGGATTGATTAATTTTCAAAAAAGGTTGATCAGAACATGATAAGGGACATCCATCGCATTTTTATCTACGCTTCCATAATTGTCTTAGTCTTTTTCGTGCTACAGTTATACGCTTTTCTTACACAGACAAGTCGAGATGAAGCAAGAGCGATTGATCAGGTAGAGCAGGAAATGCATCAGGCGAAAGCCAACTTTGAGGGTAGACTTCAAGAATTAATGACCTTAACGGAGCAATTGGCAAGAGAATTCTCTAGTCCGAGTGCAGATTCATTGTTCCTTATGCAAAGTATGGAGAATCAGCTCAGAGCCAATACAGATGTATTTGGAATAGGCGTGGCGTTTGAAGCCAACTCATTCATACCTGATCGAATGCTATTCGCACCTTATTACATCCGAAGGAATGAAAAAATAGAGCTTCAGTTTATAGAGGATAGTTACGACTATAGAGATCGTGATTGGTTTACGAGACCTATGGTCGAAGGAACCGCATGGTTTGAGCCGCCATACTATGGTGAGGTAGCGCAGACAATCATGGCAGAGTACAGCGTGCCTATTTATGATGGCGCAAATCCAGCGGACTCAGTTGTTATCGGATTGGTTTATTTGGATTACTCACTTGATGATATTACCAGAGCCGTAGATCAGCTCGATCTGGGGAAATCAGGCTATGGAATGATGTTTTCCAAAACAGGTTTTCTCATTGCGCACCCAGAAGCTGAGCGAGTATTAGCCTTGGAGACTATTAGTGACTTTGCTGAAGAGTGGGATACTGATTTGCTTCCAGTCCTTTTTGACAGTCTTCAGGTAGAAGGTCAACCCTATGTAGAAGCGGTAAATTCAAGAAGTGGTATTTCTTGTCGAATTTTTCTTACAGATATTGGCGTAAGCGATTGGCGTCTTGGGGCAGTATTCATAGAAGATGCATTTAAAACGGATAGTGAGTATGTCAATCAAGTGGTGATTAATCTCACAAGCGCTGTGGTCCTCATGTGCTTGTTGTTATTTTTGTTTTTTCTATTCAAGTTCAATTTTGAAGGAAGAGCATTAGGCAAGATGGTACCCGTAGTATCGTGTATTTTCCTCGTCGCTATAGCCATCATTTGGTATTCCAAGATTTTCCAACCATTCAACATTTTTCAGCAACAGGACAGCTATCCCGTAGCAGAGTCAATAGGTCTCAAGAAATTTTTGGACAATCAGGATAGTTTACGCTTGTTCTATCACGAACCAGAAATATCGAATATCCCGACAGGGGTATTTCTCAAGCACATTGAATTTGACGGTTCTCACAATATCCAATTGAGCGGGGTGATCTGGCAAAAGTATTCTAATGAGCTACTCGCAAGCGGAATAAAACCAGATGTGTTTTTTATCTCCACGGCACCTGATGCCGAAGCACAAGATTTGACAGAGATGTACCGAAAGCAAGAAAGTAACGGGGTGATCATTGGATGGAACTTTCGTGTAGAAGTAAGAGAGAAGATGCATTATGGGCTTTATCCTCTTGACCGTGAAAGAGTCACCCTGAAGCTGGATCATCCGAACGTGAGTAGAAATATTCAGTTGGTTCCCTATCTCGACAGCTATGATAATGTAATTGCTACGGACCTACCTGGTGTGGATCAAGACATCATATTGCCCGAGTGGAAAACGGAGCAGTCTTACTTCGATTTCCAGCCTCACAATTATAACGTAGACTTTGGGGTTATGAGTCCAGCAGATCGAGATTATAAGTACAATCTTGGCTTCAATGTGATCCTAAAGCGTAAATTTTTGTGGCCTGCAATGGCCAATATTATACCACTGACTACCATAGTCGTATTGTTATTTCTCGCCCTCTTGAGTACAGTTCAGGCTTCACCAGAGATCAATAATAACAGAACCCTATTTTCTGGATTTGGCTTGCTGGAGCTTTGTGCGGCTTTCTTGTTTGTAGCTATCCTCACACATATTGACCTAAGAAGCAACCTGGTAGTCAATTACATCATGTACATGGATTATTTCTATTTCCATGTCTACTTCACGATTATCATCTGCTCGCTTTCCGCGGTATTGCTCAATAAGGCAGAGAATGTAAAACAAATGGCAGCCGTACGTCTGCTCTATTGGCCGCTGCTCCTGGGGAGCTTATTTGTGTTTACTGCTACTCGGTTTTATTGAATCACTGAAGTTTTACCTTTATTCGGTTTTTGTTTGATGTCAGTTTTCGGAGCATCAATGTCGGAATTAGGCTAGACGGATTCCCGCTATCGCTCAAATCAGCGCCAGAAGGTTATCTATTTTAGCCGCAATACAATTGCTGCCAAGTGGGAGCAGAATAAATTTGAATTCAATATTGTTTTTGAAAATCGACCATTACATTTGATCGAAACTAATCCATAAGCTATGAAACGTTTTGCAAGTCGCTTGATTTTAGGTCTTTTGATCACCTGTCTTCACTTACCTACGGTAACTGCTCAGTCACCAAAAATGATAGAGACGGCCGTATCGAGGTATATGATTATGCTGGATGAAGATATGCATGCCCTCATGGAGATGGATGCCAGGACCACTATGGCTTTGGCCATGCAACTCAAAAATGATGAAGCAAATAGGATCATGAGCGAGTCTTTTGAGATTCTTCAAATTATGCTTCGTGATTCTGCAGGGCTAGAGCTAATGCCCATTGGCACGCTAGAAGGAGCTGTGAAATACTCGATGTTAGGCTTTCCTATCGGCACACTGAAAAAGGCCGCCAAGAATAGCGATTATGATCAGTATGTGCAGATAGACATCATGGTAGAACAACCGCAGAGCACCACCACTTCTACATCCACCAACAGTCAGGGCATCACAGGTGTATCTCAAGGGTATGAGCGCACCAAAATCCGCCCTCAAGTGAGAGTGGTTTTGAAATTTGCCGATGATAGCGGAAAAAACATCGGTAGGTATGTAGGGAAATACAAGCACGATGATAAGTTTGAGATTGACGCTGCTACTATTGGGATTGGTGGATTTCAATTGGCTCAAAACATTGCCGTAGAGCCGTTACCATATCACTTCTTACTCACCAAAGCCATAGAGGATTTGATTACCAAGCTTCCCAATTAAGAAGTACATATCTTCCTCATTTTGTAAAAATAGCTGGCTGTTTTCGTCTTTGTATTCCCATCTTTTTGAGTTTATATACAATAAGGGTTTTAGAGGGTTTCGAGAAACTATTTTCATTTTTTTGAGCAGCTATGTTCGGGTTTTTTGCTCGGTGCTCGTCATACATACAGTACGCATCATTAAGATGCCTTGAACCTAACCAATCAGCAAAATGAATCTATTTTTATCAATTTTCATCTTTCTATCAGCAGCACCAGTCTTGGAAGCAGCACCTCTGCACTCCAACGTAGTAGGCGAATTGCGAATAGAAAACTTCAAGAATGAATTGTATATGGAAGCCATCATGGACAAGAGGTTTCTTGCCACAGCGCTTAAAAAAGAAGCCAAATGCTCCCCTGAGAATATGCTCGAGGTGTGTGGCAATCAATACATACTTGATCATATCCAGATCATGGTTAATGGTGAGACATTGAGGTAAAAAAGATCGTTTTGAAGTAATTTTTCTTATTAACCCTAACAGGGTTCTAAACCCTGTTAGGGTTACTGAGTCGTCTGCTTCACAAGTCAGAGAATTGACCACTGACAGCTGGCCGCATTTTGATGGTCAACATGGGCGATATGAATAGTTTAAAAAAAAGCCAACAGCGAATAGCGAACTGCGTGAAACGATTAGCGAAAAAAAAGAAACCATGAAAAAACTATCAATAACAGTAACAATATTCTCATTTTTGCCATTATTGCTAATATCAACTCAAGCCCTTGCGCAAGGTGCTCCACCAGCCACACCAATTGACGGTGGGTTGAGCCTACTTTTAGCTGCAGGTGGGGTGTACGGACTCAAGAAGTTGCGCGAGCACAAAAAGAAATAGAAGATCTCTCATTTAGCGGTGAGATAATGGAGGCGGTTCTCGTTTGAGGCCGCTTTTTCTTTTTTCAGATTAAAATATACCTTTACTAACATTTCTTTGAACTTTAACACGATAGTCATGAGAAGTCGCTGGGTATACACCTTATTTTTCGCGTCCTTATTGATTACTTTCAGGGTGCAATCTCAAGATATTTTGATGTTCGTATCCCATGAGGACACCTACTATTCTGAGTACGTAGTGATGAAGGAAGCGCTGGAAGCATCCGGATACAATGTGGATGTACGAAGTGCCAACACTCAGGATTTTTCCATCTATATGATCCCTGAGGGTACGGATATAGAGGCTACCGCCAATACACTTTCAGGCAGTAGCTACGCCGAGTTTCAACAACAATATTCAGCCCTGTTTGAGTCTACTTGGAATGGCTCTCTCAATGCCACACCAGCTTCCATGCCAGTTGATGGGTCTATTCTTGATGTGACTGATTTTTCGAGCTATGCAGGATTAATTATAGTAGGGGGAACAGGAGCTTTGGCTTATCGGGTAGATGGTGATTACTCGAGTCAGGGTACAGATGCAAGACTGATATCCGCTAATGACATAGAACTAGCGGCTCAGAAACTCAACGATCTTGCTGTAGAAGCTTTGATAGATGGTAAACCAATTATGGCACAATGCCATAGCGCCAGCTTGCCAGTTTTCTGGAGAGTGCCGAGCACCTCTGGCCCAGGTGTAGAGGCACTGGGTTTTAGTCTGCTCAAAGACGGTGTAGCTACCGGTTATCCAGAAGCCCAAACACCAATAACACTAGGAGATTTTGGTGTCACCCATAGGGCGAATGACCGAGTAACTGTTTCATCCCCTCATTCGTCTTTGAATGACAATGGTCAAGGCGATTCCAAAATTATCACCACAAGAGATTGGTATCCGCAAACGGTGGCTCATGCTGCCAGAACATTCATCAATATCTTGGAGACATACCCATCTCAAGTCAGGCAAGAAGGTGATGTGACTGCTTTGATTATCCACGGAGGAGCGGTGGATGAAAGTAACTGTGGAGCAGGAAATCGTGCCAATGACGTGCCTTGTAACTACGGCGGTGGAGCGGAACTTCCAGCTGACTATACTGATTTGATTTCATTACTCGAAAACAATGATCCCAACGATGATTTCAGTTTTACCCCTTCGCATATAGACATTACCGATTCATCTTTGCCTTTTGACAAGACAAGCACGGCAAGTGTATTGTCCCATCTAGAACAGTATGATGTTGTCTTCTTTTACAAGCACTGGTCAACTGGTTTGACAGATGAGTTCTTGGAAGGCGTTGTAGAATATTTGGACAATGGAGGGGGAGTGATCGGTCTGCATCATGGCTTGTACAATGATGTGGATGGTAGCCAAAACAAAGATGTACTAATAGCTGCCATGGGTGCGCAATCTTCCCAATCAGGATGGTCAGCAAACCGCACGAACTACAACGTTCATTCCACCAATTATGGACATTTCATTTCTACATACGGCGTGACCTACGCTGCGGCTGCCACTGAGCCAGCCGCCTGGTCTACTAATAACCTGCCGGCTGCAGCCAATGCCAATTTTTCTTATCTGCCAACCTTGGCAGTCTATGATGAAATCTACAACAATATGGCATTTGAGGCAGGTACGACTTTTGGGAGAGGAATTAATCAGATTACCCCATTGTTTTCCAATGATCTTACCCCTGCAGGTCAGGCTCACACCACTTCATACACCAAGGAAGTAGACATAGATCAAAACGGTCAGGTAGGTAAGATCTTTTATCTTCAGGTAGGAGAACGACCAGAAAACTACACGCAGGGCAATCAATTTTATAGGTTGATCAGAAACGCCACAGTTTGGGCAGCACCATCGGTCATCAATGCAGAGCCTACTACTTGGGATGGTAGTGCTTGGGACAATGGTAGCCCTGACGCCACGCGTGATGTGATTATCAACAATGGTTATTCAGGGAAGGGTTTTGCATGCACCAATTTGGAAGTAAAAGTTGGTGGGACTCTGACCATTACCACCGATTCTTTGGTAGTCAATGGAGACATACTCAACAATGGACAGATTACTATTGAGTCAGGAGTCGCCTTCATTTCGTATGCGGCCAACGCCTATACTGGCAATTCCATAGTCGTCAAAAGGAATACTCGATTTGCTGATGGTAGATACAGTTTTGTTGGCTCTCCAGTTTCGCAGAACGCGCAGACCACAGCTTCAGACCTTGGATCCCATGTTTACACTTATGATGAATCTCAAAATGCAGATATGATGAGTCTTGATCGCTGGGTAGCTACATCTGGTTCGGATCAGTTAATTCCCGGAAAGGGATATACCCAAGCAGATCAGAAAGCAATAGTATTTGTGGGTACGCCCAATACTGGTACGATTACCTATTCCGGCAGCTTTACAAATGATGGCTGGCAGCTTGTGGCTAATCCTTATGCCGCGGCTATCAGCGTAGCGGACTTCCTTACGGAGAATGATCACACCTCTGGCTCGGTCTACATCTGGGATGACAATGGATCTGATCAGGCACGAGGCAGCAATGATGACTACATAGTGGCTAATGCCAGCATGTTTACCACTACTGCCGCTGGGGGGCAAACAAGATACAATTTTCATCTCGGGTCATGTCAAGGATTTTTTGTGGAGCTAAGCAGTAATTCTAATACAGATGTCGTGTTTACGGAGAGCATGAGAAGAAATGATATGAATGGCGATGCAAACTTTTTTAGACAGGGAGAATTGCCCATCGCGAGAATCAATCTGACCGATCATAAGGGATTGTTCAAGCAAGCTGTGATAGGATTTGCCGAAGATGCAAGTCATACAGAAATAGTCAAGAAATATGACGGCCAAGCTTTCAATCCTCAATCCGACTATGGTCTGTTCAGTCTCAAGGCGGGCAAAAGCCTCACCCTCAATGGCGTGCAGTCCACTTGGAATCGGATTCCACTTCAGTTGAATGTAGCAGTAGCAGGCGAATACCAGATATCTTCAGAGTTGAAAGGTTACCAGAATGGACTCTATTTGAGAGATAAGTTGACAGATAAACTCATTGATCTTACTTCAAGCAGCTATTCTTTTTCTTCCGGTGCAGGAATTATGCTTGACAGATTTGAATTGTGGTCAAGCCCAAATGAAGCACTGAAAATCCCAGAGCAGAAGCTTTTGGCTTATGTTTCTGAGAAGACGCTCCATATTCAGAACCCATTAGGGACAGCACGAACCTATCGACTTTTCAATCTCGAAGGAAGAGAGCTGATTTCAAAGCAAATCGTTGGTAGCAGTAAGATCGACCTTCATGACTTGCCATACGGCATGTACTTTTTATTTGATGGAGAGCAAACGCATAAGTTCATTTTGAATTAGTTTTGAATCAATTTGAATGGTCCATGGATCATTTCATTTTGAGGTATTGCTCTCCCAACTTGCTTTTTGCCTGTTGCATACAGATTCTTTTGGCGTTGAAGTGAAAAACCCCTTTATTCGGAGAGCGTAAAATAGATCGATCTATCCTTTTTGATGAATATCAAGACTCTTTTGCTTCTTTTCTCTCTCTTCCTATCCGTTAGCGGATTGGCACAGGGAGCTATTGAATACCAAGGCGCCGAGCTCGACCTGAGAGGACAGTGGGATTTCTACTGGAAGGAACTTTTTGTGCCCGGAGAGTCCGTGCCTAAGACTGCTCCCATAGCTGTGAAGTTGCCTTCTTACTGGAATCAGCATGAAGAATTAGACGAGCCATTGCCCCATACAGGATATGCCACTTACGTCAAGAAGATTGTTGCTGATCAGGACTATGTGATTGGGGTAAAATACCTCGCTTCGCACTCCGCCCAGCGTATCTATCTCAACGGAGAACTGCTGATAGAGGATGGTCAAGTCAGTGCCAATCCTGAAGATCATAAATCTAAATGGCTGCCTAACATCGTTCAGACTCGTCTCAAGAAGGGGCAGAATATTTTGACCATTCAAGTGTCGAACTATGAACATGCTCGCGCTGGGATTTATGCTATCCCCACCATTGGCCCCTGGGAGGCAATGAAGCTTTCGCGTGAACGACAAGTGATGCTGGAGAGCTTCATCATTGGATGCTTGTTCATTATTGCCATATTTTTTATCGGATTATATGTTATGTGGAGGCAAGCCAAGGCTTTTGTCTTGTATGGTTTGTTTGCCCTCAGTTTCTCCTTTTGGTATGGCAACTATGGTTTGCATCTCCTCAAAATGCTCGTTGAGATAGAATGGTCGCTAGTACTGCGCCTATCCTATATGTCCTTGTATTTGAGTTTTATCATGATGATGCTCTTCATGTACAATTCTTTCAAGGGCTTGTTTCATAAGTGGGTCATACAGCTTGCGCTGACGATAAGTGCTATAGTAAATGTCTTTGTACTTTTCGCACCTGTACATGTCTTCACGGACCAGATCATGTACGCACACATAATAGGATTGGCCATCATACTATATAGCACATTCATTTCCATAGTAGGGGTATTCAAAAAGCTAAAAGGATCGGTGCTCACGGCCATCTCTATGAGCTCTTATACCTTGGCGATGTTTGTCCTTTATTTCACATACAATGATATCTTTCTATATCGAAATCAGGTGATGGGACTACTTTTCCTCAATTCATTCATTGTATTTGGAGTGATGCTCGCGCAGCGTATCGAGCTGTCTTACCAATCTGTGATTGAGCTACAGAAAAAGACAGAAGAGCAGAAAGAGCAGATCGAAAAGCAGGCTATGAAGCTCAAAAGACTTGATCAATTTAAGTCACGTTTCTTTGCCAATGTTTCTCATGATTTTCGATCTCCATTGACTTTAATCAAGGGTTATTTAGACATCCTGAAAGCTCAAGACAATCAGCTAACGGAGAAGTCCAATATGTTTCTGAAACAAGTAGAACTGAGCGTGGATCAATTGGTCAACCTGACCACTGAGATTGGAAAACTTATCCGCCTTGAGGAGGGCAAAATTACACTCTCTTATCAGGCGGTCAACATCTATGAGCAGTTAGCTAATGATGTGGAGATGTTTCGCACCATGGCTGAGCAAAGTGGGATTTCTATTAGTTTCAAAAATGAGATCCCAGAAGATACCATCATCCATGCGGATGCTTTCAACCTCCAGAAAATCATCTATAACCTCATCAACAATGCAGTCAAATACACTCCGAAGGAAGGTGATATAGAGATTAAATTGAGTCAGTCAGGAGGTAACGCCATTTTGTTCTGCGTGAGTGATACCGGTGAGGGCATCAGCGAGGAGGATCTGCCTTATATTTTTGACCGCTTTTACCAGAGTGTACAAAACCATCATCGGATCACTGAGGGCATGGGTATCGGTTTGGCCTTGGTCAAGGAACTCGTCGATCTGCATGGAGGTGAGATCACCATAGAAAGTAAACTCCATGAAGGTTCTAAATTCAAAGTTGTCCTTCCTTATAATTTAGATAAGCCGCTGAGCCAAAGAGCAGGAGCGGAAAATGTCAAGAGCAGTCCAGAGTCACAAAAAGCCGCTAATTCCAAAAAGGAATCTTTGAAGAAAGCTAAGACTGACACCAAAGCTGAACGTACACTTTTGGTAGTGGATGATCATCCCGATATCAGAACCTATATCTGCAACATAGTAGATGAGAAATATTCCATTCTTGAAGCAAGTGATGGACTTGAGGCACTTAAAGTATTGAAGAATGTGTCAGTTGATCTGATCATCACCGATCTGATGATGCCCAATATGGATGGTACTGAGCTGGTCCATAAGTTACGATCTCAGGATTCGACCAAGACGGTCCCGATAATTGCGATATCCGCACGTACCTCTGAGGAAGTCAAACAAGAGGTACTCGATGCAGGAGCCAATCTGTTTATGTCCAAGCCGTTTGATTCTGATAAATTCAATGAGAGTATAGGCAAGGTGCTCAGCGTAGAGGCCTAGTTGCTATTGCTAATTAGGGCATCCTTAATAATTTTTTTTTCGATCAATAAACGTCTGCATTCAATGAAGAAGGCAGTTTGACATGAAAAATTTTACAGCTTAAAACCTCATAAAGGAAGGAAATCGAGGAATTTCAAGGTTCTTGTCGGCCTTGAATAAAGTCCGTTAAGAAATTCAGCTTATCGAGAATTTGGATTGAAATCCGCTGTTTGAGCGTAGCGAGTTTGGATTTCAATAGGAATAACGAGCTGAATTTTAGGAACTTAATTCACAGCCTTGGGTTTTTTGCTTCGTTTTTGGGCTAAGCCAAAAATGAAGAACCCGTCCGGCTCAAGAATATTAAATGAATAAACAAGGACGCCCTAATTAATTCCCTTCAGAGATAGAGAGAAAGGCTTACTTTTCTATTTGCTTCTTTAGGTCTTCCATGACTTCTGACATTTCTCGATAGCCTATATCAAACAGCTCTTCAGAATGCTTGAAATCAAATAATGCATAGTTGCATGAGTCTTTGATTTCTAGGAAGAAATCACATTTTGCACCATTGGCTTTCACACTACTCCCCGCAATGATTTCAAAACATCTCTTTGCTATTTGCTTGGCTCCTTCAATTTGCTCTAAGTCTTTATGAAAATGCGCATTGATCCCAATCACAAAATCGCAAGTTTCCAGCAGAGGCTCCACGAGTAGATTGTTGATCAATCCGCCATCCACATATTGATACTTGCCTATGGTTACAGGTTTCATCAATATTGGCACAGCTGCAGAAGCTCCTGCGATTTTCGATAATTGACCTTTTTCGAAAACCTCAAACTCACATTTATTTAGATTGGAAGCACCTATAGACAGTTTAATATCTAAGTGTTCCAAATCATCTTTCTCACAGTGGTTTCGAATGATCTTCTGAAAATGATCTGTGTCAACCAATCCCGTTTCAAGGCCTTTCAGAGTGATCAGTTCCATCAAGGAATCCATCTCGAAATAACTGACCATGTCGTTGGGGCTATTGCCTGAGCAATAAAGTGCTCCGACTATTGCACCTGCGCTTATTCCGGTCATGTGATGTATTTTCAATTCTGCTTCTTCGATGGCTTTGAGCGCGCCCACATGCGCAGCGCCTAGCGCACCTCCACCAGATAGGGCTATTCCAATTTTCATGAATATTTCATTTGTTTAGTCGTATGAGATGAGTCCATTGATGTTTAATCTGCTATCACTCAACCAATCTTCTCATAGTAATATCGTTCGCTTATACTCATCCAATCAGATAACTGAGATCTAAACTGCTCATAGTGATCAAATACTTTCTTAGACATGGCATCTGAGGCAGTCAGCTCAGCCAAAACTTCATCAGATGCTCTTCTTAAGCCGGCCATTACATCATCCGGGAATGGGCGAATATCCACATCACTTTCTTCCTTTATTTTCTGAAGATATTCACCATTCTTGGCATCAAATTCGGACATCATCCATCTGTTCAGTCGGTAGCAAGCTGTTCTTAAGATTTCCTGTAGATCCATTGGTAAACTATTGAATTTCGTATTGTTCACGATCATTTCCAGTGCAGGCCCGGTCTCATGCCAGCCTGGGTAGTAGTAATATTTCGCCACCCGATGCAGCCCCATTTTGTAGTCATGATATGGCCCGATCCATTCTGTCGCATCCATGACGCCCCGTTCTAAGTTTGTGTAGATTTCTCCTCCAGAGACGAGCATTGGGGTGCCTCCCGCTTTCGCGAATACTTTACCACCGAGCCCCGGAATCCTCATTTTCAACCCAGAAAGATCTCCAAGGTTGTTCACTTCCTTATTGAACCAACCTCCCATCTGAACTCCCGTGTTGCCACAGATAAAGGGTTTGAGATCAAAAGGGGCATATAGTTCCTCCCAGAGTTCCAATCCACCACCTGCTATGATCCAAGACCCCATCTGTTGAGCATTCATTCCGAAAGGGACTGCTGTGAAAAACGGCGCGGCTGGTAGCTTTCCTGCCCAGTAATAAGCGGCTCCATGATTCATTTCCACAGCGCCATTGCTCACCGCATCGAACCCTTCCAATGCAGGTATTAGTTCTCCACCACCAAACACGGTGATATCTAACCTGCCTCCAGACATTTCCCTCACCCAATCAGCGAGTTTGTTGCATCCTTCTCCCAGTACCGGGAAGTTCGGAGGCCATGTGGTGGTCATTTTCCACTTGTAGGTCTTATTGAAGTTGATATTCACCCCTTTTTCTTCTGGCCCGGCGCAAGCCGCAGCGCCAAGTGCAGTAGCGCCAATTATTTGGGTCGAAGATTTGATGAATTTTCGTCGATCGGTCATGTCATTTCACTTTACCGGAAAGTACATAAAATTATTTCGATCCTGAATGCTAATTATTATTTATCATTTTTTGAATGCGAAAAAACAAGACATAATTTCTGATTATTTCGTAAAAAATAGCCTAATACTGCCATAATGGCTTGTTTTTGTGGTTTTTGGCGTGTGGACTAAGTTTTGATAAACAGCACTTGAACATAGATTTTACTAAGAATGAATTTTAATAATTATACCATAAAATCACAGGAGGCTTTGCAAAAAGCCACTGATATAGCAAGCAGTAGCGGGCAACAGGTCATAGAAACTGGTCACTTAATGCTGGCCATATTACAATCGGATGAAAACCTGATTTCATTTCTTTTAAAGAAACTGGGAGCGACCAAGTCGGTCCTGAACGCCAAGTTGGAAGAGTTGGTAAGCACTTACCCCAAAGTATCTGGAGGTCAACCTTACCTTTCTAATTCCGCGCATGCGGCCCTACAGAAAGCAGAAAAATTCCTTAAAGAATTTGGTGATGAATTTGTGGCGGTGGAGCACCTGATTTTAGGCATACTCGGATCAGGCGACAAGACTGCACAGATACTCAAAGACGCGGGCTTTGAAGAGAAAGGATTGATCCAATCCATCAAGGAACTCAGAGGAGGCGAGAAAGTGACAGATGCCAATGCGGAATCCAAGTATAGGTCATTAGAACGCTACTCGATCAACCTCAACGAGCAGGCCAAAAAAGGAAAGATAGATCCTGTGATCGGCAGAGATGAGGAGATCAGACGAGTCCTACAGATTCTCGCTAGAAGAACCAAAAACAATCCGATGCTGCTCGGTGAACCAGGTGTAGGAAAGACTGCCATAGTGGAAGGAATGGCTCAGCGAATAGTAGATGGTGATGTACCCGAGAATCTCAAATCCAAGAAGATCATATCTCTAGATATGGGTCTCTTGGTAGCTGGGGCTAAATACAAGGGTGAATTTGAGGAGCGACTCAAGGCGGTCATAAAAGAAGTCACAGATAGCGATGGTGAAATCATTCTCTTCATAGACGAGATCCATACACTCATAGGCGCAGGAGGTGGAGAAGGGGCCATGGATGCCGCCAACTTGCTCAAACCAGCACTAGCACGGGGCGAACTACATGCTATAGGAGCTACTACCCTCAAAGAGTATCAGAAATACATCGAGAAGGATAAGGCCCTGGAGCGAAGATTTCAAGGGGTAACCGTAGATGAACCTTCTACAGAAGATGCCATTTCGATCCTTCGAGGTATTAAGGATAAGTATGAAGTCCATCACGGTGTTCGGATAAAAGATGATGCGGTGATAGCTTCTGTCGAATTGTCGAGTAGATATATCGCTGATAGATTTTTGCCTGACAAAGCCATTGACCTGATGGATGAGGCGGCTTCTAAGTTGAGAATAGAGATTGATTCACTACCCGAAGAATTGGATGAACTGAACCGAAAAATCATGCAGCTGGAAATCGCTCGAGAAGCCATAAGGCGAGAGAAAGACAAGGCCAAGGAGAGTGAGTTGAGCAAGGAGATAGCTGACTTTACTGGAAGAAGAAACGAGCTCAAGGCTAAGTGGGAGAATGAAAAATCAGTCATTAATGGATTGCGTGAGCAGAAAGAAGCGATTGAGCAATACAAGCTAGAAGCGGAACAAGCCGAGCGAGCTGGAGATTTTGGTCTGGTAGCAGAAATCCGTTATGGTAAACTTGTGGAAGCTGAGAAAAATCTGGAAAATTTCCGTCAGCAATTGAAGGAGATGCAGGGAGGCAAAACGCTCCTCAAAGAGGAAGTAGATAGCGAAGATATTGCGGAAGTGGTGGCGCGTTGGACGGGGATTCCTGTTTCGAAAATGCTGCAAAGCGAACGTGAAAAACTCATACATCTAGAAGATGAACTAGGCAAGCGGGTAGCCGGTCAGGATGAAGGCATCCAAGCTGTGGCTGATGCTGTGAGAAGGAGTAGAGCAGGTCTCCAAGATCCTAAACGGCCTATTGGGTCATTCATATTCTTAGGTACTACAGGTGTAGGAAAGACGGAATTGGCGAAAGCCTTAGCCGAATACCTCTTCAATGATGACAGTGCCATGGTGCGCATTGATATGTCTGAGTATCAGGAGCGTCATGCGGTCAGCAGGTTGGTCGGAGCACCTCCAGGATATGTGGGCTATGATGAAGGAGGACAGCTTACAGAAGCTGTTAGACGGAAGCCTTACTCTGTGATTTTACTAGATGAAATAGAGAAAGCGCACCCTGATGTCTTCAACATCTTGCTGCAAGTATTGGATGATGGTAGATTGACTGATAACAAAGGACGAGTGGCGAACTTTAAGAACACGATCATCATTATGACCACCAATATTGGCTCAGGGCTGATCCAAGAAAGGATGGGAACAATGAATGAAACAAATGCAGAAGCATTGATCGAAGAAACCAAGAAAGAGGCCTTCGAAATCTTGAAGAAATCGGTGAGACCTGAGTTCTTAAACAGGGTGGATGAGACCATTATGTTTAGACCATTGGGCAAAGAGGATATTAGAAAAATTGTAGGGATACAGTTCAAGCTTATCCAACAGAGACTCATGGAAAATGGTGTGAAGATAGCGGCTGATGATAAGGTTTTGGATCATATTGGTAAGGTGGGATTTGACCCTCAATATGGCGCGAGACCGCTGAAGAGAGTCCTTCAAAGAGAAATTCTCAACGAACTCTCTAAGCAAATCCTTAGCGGTGCAATCGCCAAAGACGCGGTGATTGGAATCACTCTGTCTGATGAGGACAAGATTGAGTTTCTCAACTTGGATGAAGTTGAAATGATTTAAATAATGAAGAATTAGAAAAGGATGTCTCAACCGCATTATTGGTAGTCAGGTTGAGCTTGTCGAAACCTATGTCTGTAAACAACAGACGATATTTCGACAAGCCTGCCGTCAGCCAAGTAGCTCAATCTGACACATCACTTAATGGGAATAACTATTGAGACGTCCTCTTTTTATATAACATCGATATGAAATCATTCATCAATGTCATCTGGATTTGCCTTGTCGGATTTATGCTTGCTTGGCACAATGTCTTTTATAGCAAAGAAGATTTGCGAGAAGACTATAAAATCAAGATAGAGCAAATTCAGGAGTCTGTTGAGAAGGAGGATGCTGAATTGAATTTGATGGATTATAAAGGGAAGATATAGGGAATTGGTAATAGGAGTTGTTAGTTTAACAAGCTAAATACTCTTACTATGAAACATTTATTGCATGTGATCTTATGTTTGTTGTTTTCTGGATCAGCAATGGCTCAGGACTATGAACCACAATCTCAATTTGCCAAAGACTTCTTGCATGTATGGCAGGTATCCACGCGCAATGCCATCGAAGTAGCTGAGGCTATGCCAGATTCGCTTTACAGTTTTAAGCCGGCAAAAGAAAGCAAAACCTTTGGTGATCAGATAGGGCACATTGCTTTTACATTGGAGTTTTTGTCTGATGGATTTGCCAAAGACAATTGGGGCGAATACAAAGACCCGGTAACAGCAGACATGTCTAAGCAAGAGATTATCGATTACCTAAAGCAGAATATCGAGCTAGCCACCCAATCCATCTGTGACATGACGGAAGAAGCGTCCACCGAGACTATCAAAGCTTTTGCCGGACGAGAATTGAAACGCTACGTCACCATTCTTTTCATACAAGATCACCTGACTAACCACCGAGCCAAAGCCAATCTCTACATCCGCATGAATGGGATCAACCCACCTGAGTATGCTTTTTTTAATTAGAAGAAAGCATTTTGTCTAAGGCGTAAGAAATCTGATTTTTAGAAATCTAGTTATCTTACAACTGATACGCTAAAAGAAGGGTCTATACCTCTGTCCTTATTCCCAATAAAATGAAAATTAAATTTTCGTTCTTTTTCTTCCTTATCGCTCTATCGATTTCGTGTGAAATGGATACCGACAAGCCTGTTCCTGTCACTGAGTTATCGATATCTGGTGAAGATGTCGAGTCTGTTTTTGAGATTGGAAAAGTTCTTTTTTATGACAAACGACTTTCTGTTAATAACTCTGTATCCTGCGCTTCTTGCCATAAGCAACAGTTTGCCTTTTCGGACAATGTAGCCTTTAGCCGAGGTTTTGAGAATCGACTGACAGAACGGAATTCTATGCCTATTCAGAACCTAGGTAATGTCTCAAGGGTAGGCAATCATTTCGGTAATTCAGCTGGATTTTTGTTTTGGGATGGAAGGGAAAGCAACCTTTGGGAAATGGTACTTAAACCCCTAGTCAACCATAGAGAAATGGGGATAAGAGATATTGAATCTTTAGAGAATCGAATCGGTGAAATTGAATTTTACCAGAAGGCTTTTGAAAACATATATTGGCGAGAAGAAATTGATATTCAGTCAATAGGTAACGCATTGGCGACTTTCGTTTCGGAGATCACAAGTACAAACACCAAGTTGGATCAAGTAACACGGGGCGAAGCTTCATTCACAGGTATAGAGCAGATTGGAAGAGACTTATTCTTTAATAAATATGATTGCAATAGTTGTCATCAAGTAGAATCTCCAAGTGGTTATTTGTTTGCAGGAGTTTTTGCCAATATTGGCTTGGACCAGGTATATGATGATAAAGGGCTCGGTGAGGTAACTGGACTCAGTTCCGATAATGGTCGATTCAAGATTCCGTCTTTGAGAAACGTAGCTCTCACGGCTCCTTATATGCATGATGGAAGATTTGAGACGCTTGATGAAGTGATAGATCATTATAGTACAGGAATGACCAACAATGAAAGCCTCGATTTTAGGCTGAGAGACGATTCTGGAAACCCACTCTTCTTGTCTGTTTCACAAGCTGAGAAAGATGCCTTGAAAGCATTTCTGCATACACTTACGGATTATAAGATGATTACTGATCCAAGATTCTCTGATCCGTTTACCAGCACAACCAAATGAAAAAGTATTTATTCGGCGTTTTAATCTGCCTTATTGGGTGGACTTCAAGTGCTCAGACAGACTCCACCAAACATTATTTTTCTATTCAGGCGAATCAACTCATCCGTCAATTATTGAATTTTGGAGGTTCTAGTCCAGCTGTGAATAACCCGTACTTGCTGACTTATTCGTTTGAAAAACAAAATGGTGTAGGAGTAAGTATTGGCTTGGGTTTGGAAGCAGACAATTTTGAAGATGGTGATGCATTTTCTCAAAGAGAAACATCATTTACAGATTTTTCCATGAGGATTGGTTTCGATAAAAAGTCACTTCTAGGTAAGAAGTTCCTCTTAGGTGTGGGGTTGGATTTGCTTTTTCAAGCAAACAACAATGAAACGACTAGTACCTTCAACTTCAATAATGGTAACTTTTCCACTAATGAAACTACCGTGATCACTACCAATGTCTCAAAAGGTTTTGGGTTTGGCCCCAGGTTGAATCTGTCTTACGAGCTTACCCAAAATATTCTGATTGGGACAGAGGCCTCATACTACTTTAAATCAATTAATACCTCATCTGAATCCGAGAACGACGATAATCCTTCAAGTGATTTTTCTGAAGAATTCACCAATACTTCATTCAAGATGGTACTGCCATCTGTGCTTTATCTCACGTTTAGGTTTTGACTAATAAATTTCGCGTTTTCCCCATTCACTTCAGCGCAAACTGAATAGGCAAAACCATTCTTACTTTGACCGTTCTTCCTCGTTGCTTACCGGGATTCCACTTTGGCGACTTTTCGATTACTCTTACAGCTTCTGCATCACATCCGCTACCAATACCTTTGATGGCCTTGACTTCAGTGAGTGACCCATCCGTATCTATGATAAACTGAACAAACACTCTTCCAGTGGTGTGATCTTTCTTCGCCTGACGAGGGTACTTGAGATTGTCCGATACGAAAGCGTAAAACGCTGACATTCCACCAGGAAAAGAAGGCATGGATTCCACAATTCCTTCAAAAATCTCTGGCTCTACCGGCTCAGGAAAATCGTCAACTAAAATAAGATTGTCAAAATCATCTAAAGGCTCATCGGTTTTTACTATTTCAATCACCTTTTCCAACTCCTTGTCTACAAACACTGGAGGTTGAGTGCTGGTTTTTTTGATCACCTCTGCCTTTGGCTGTGGAGGCTCAGGTGTGGAAAATACAGTATTGGGAACCACATATGCCTCAGCCCACGGGTCTTCAGGTTCCCCCAAATCAATAGGGTCATACTGTGCTCGCCATTCAAAAGCCAGCGTCACTATGAGCAATGCTACCACAATTCCTATCGCAAAGAACAACGGAGATTTTTGATGCAAATCGTATTGGGGATTCTTCTTAGCTTCCATGGTGTTAGTCGTTTGGTTATATCCTCACAACGCGGAGAAGCTTGATTCTATTGCTCAATTAATTTTTACAATTCCGCACATCTTAGCTGATTCACCGATTAGCTTTGCCTTTTTATAATATAAAATATGGACATCATTAATTTTCTCAAAGAGACTGACAGCCTCACTATGCAGATGATTCTGACAGGGGTACTTCTTGTTATTTATTGGGTTCTTATCAAGATTGCAAGTAGGCTCATTAGGCGGTATGGTAATCGCAACGAGATTTCCTTGCCCAGGATTGTTTACACCACCAAATACTTCCGTTTCATCTTGATGACGGTGTTTTTAGTTTTTCTTGGCTTCATCTGGGACATTTCTTTCGAAGGACTTTCTGTGTACTTCATATCGTTTTTCACCGTAGCTGGTATCGGCTTGTTTGCTTCTTGGTCCATCTTGAGCAACCTTACTGCGGCCATCATACTGTTCTTTTATTTTCCATATAAGATCGGAGATCATGTGAAGATTGTGGATGGAGAAAACTCGATCGAGGGGATGATCTTTAACCTGAATATGTTCTCTATGATTATCCAAAATGCAGAAGGCCAAAAGGTGACTTACCCTAATAACCTGGCCCTGCAAAAAGCCATTATTTTACTCAAGTGATATATGTCGGAAACTTTTTTTCTTTTTAAATTGTAAGAGTAATCAAACTAAAATCATACCCAATGACAGACCAAGAACTAGAATTAGAAATCAAAACCCTCGAAGGACAACTTACCGGTGATATGTTTAAGGATATGGATTTGCGAGACAAAATCCACAACCTGAAAATGACCCGAGATGGTGTGAAACCAGCCAATCAAGAGATTGAGTGTGTGGGTTGCGGAAGCTAAGTTTTTGGAAAGTATGAACCACAAAAAATCCTCTTCGACCATGTCGGGGAGGATTTTTTTTAGCCCTTTTCGGAATCCCCTCTTTGAAATTTTTCGAGCTTGGCAAGCATATCCTCCTGAATGATGTACAGAGGCGTCTTATCCAAATAGTCCAGAGAATAGTCACAGTAGAAAATAAATGACGTTAGTTGATCACCTTCTAAGGCAGTGACCTCTTTCACCCACTCTCGAGTGAACTTGTAATTGACTCGCTGCTGCTGAATGTTGTTCTGGGTGACTTGATGATACTTTCTGTTTTCCTTTTCTTGCTTGCTGAAATTGTAGTAGAGGGCGCTGAGCGGATGAGTGGCTATGAAAAGTGGGTTCTTGATGACTCGTTCGTTGAGCATGGGATTATCCCTATATGTTGGTTTTTCCACACCATGATACCAAAAAGCAGTATCATCAACTTCATGCGCTAAGATCCGCTGCTTGAATATATGCTCTTCTGGGATATTATTCACAGTGACTGACTCTAGCAGGAAGGTGTCTTGTGGTAGCTTCAGAGTGATTCCATCCTTGAGCCAACTTGATCTTACTTCCCATCCTAGCACCTCATAGCCTACTATTGAGCAGACAACTGTATCTCCTACGGACGACTTGATGGCAAATCTTCCATCCACATTGCTGAGCACCATTTCACCAGAGGAATAATTGGTAATGTGAGCAAATTGAACAGGTTCGAGTGTAGTGGAATCTATCAGCACCCCATTTAGCATGACTTCCTGACTGAAGCACAATGAGGAGAACAGAAATAAAGCTAGAAAAGTGCAATACCTGATCACAAGACAAATGTGATTTATAATTCAAATGAAATAGTTGAATTTACAATATTTAACGTTCTCTAGCGAGAGCTTACTTCACAAAACCTTGAAGTGCATCGAGGCTTAAAGTCGGTTCATCAACTAGCGTTGTATCCGTTCCGATTTCAATAGAACGAGCCTTCCAAGAGTCTCCAAACTTCGATGGCTTGATGATCTTGATAGGTAGTCCTTCTTTCATCAGGGTATATCCCACTATCTGGATATCCTCCAAAGTCACGCTATCTCCGTAGTAGATGGCATTCGATTGAAAATCTGCGTAGCGTGGATCCACTGGCCGTTCGTGTATATAGTAACCCAGCTCTTCGAGTGCATAGGCGCTGTTGCCATCAGGTGCATGGCGATAGTATCTCACGATCACGTCTGTGCGAGCTTTTCCTTTCTCTAGCGACAGAACCACATCATTCTTGTATCGGTCCATCATCTGATCAAAAAATCCAGCGTCAGCATCTGCCTCAGCTTCATTATCAGGCGCTGATGCCTCCATGTTATTGGGCTCTTCCTCAGTATTATCCTCATCGGAGATTCCTTCTTCAGTTGAAGGTTCTTCAGCATTCATTTCAGCCTCTGCTTCTTGTTGCGCTAGTTCTTCGGCATGCTCTCGTGCGGCTTGGTTGATTTCATGCACGTTGTATTCAAAACCAAAAACTCTATCGAAGATAAAGAACAAAGAAATGAAGCCGAAAAGCAACAATAAATACACAAAGGCGCGTGGCGATTGATTAGAATCCATGGTGAATGGTTTAAGGTTAATCCACGATACAATATCATTCGATCAAGTATCGTGGTATAAATTTAGCAATTATCTCTTTACTATACCTTTTCCCAAATGCAGTGCCAGGGAAGCGCATAGAAAAAGGGCAATCCCCACTGGGAATTGCCCTTTAAATGATACTGGGATATGATTACTTTTCTTTCGTAGTATTCAAGTCTACCACTATCGGAGTAGCTATGAATATTGAAGAGTAAGTACCAATCAAAATACCTACTAACAACGCGAAAGAGAATCCTTTCAATGCTGCACCTCCGAAGATGAACAATACAAGTACCACAATCAAAGTAGTCACTGAAGTGATTAATGTTCTACTGATGGTACTGTTCAATGACTCATTGAATACTTGTTTCATCTCACCACCAGTTTTGATGCCTAGATTTTCCCTAATTCTATCAAATACTACTACCGTATCATTGATAGAATAACCGATGATGGTCAAGATCGCAGCTACGAATACTTGATCTATCTCATAGCTAATTCCCAAAAGCCCCGCTATAGCGAATGCTGAAAGCACGAAAAGCGTATCATGGAACAAAGCGATGATGGCTCCCAATCCAAATTGCCATTTTCGGAATCTGATTAGGATATAGATGAATATACTGATCAAGGCAAAAAGCGCTGACTGATAAGAAGAGTTCTTAATATCGTCTGCTATTGTGGCACCTACTTTAGATGAACTGCTGATGCTAAATGATCCTTCAGCTACATCACCTTCTGCCGTCTGATAAGTCAAACCTGTAGAAGAAACTCCCGCGATCAATGCTTCTTTTACTTTTGAATCAGCCTCATCAGCCTCATCGTCTATTAAATAAGAAGTAGTGATTTTTAGGATGTTGTTTGCACCATAGGTCTTCACCTCTGTTCCCTCATTTTCGAAGTAAGAAGTAAGGCTTGATTTTAGCTCAGAAGGCACTACAGCTTCTTGAAATGAAACAACGTATGATCGTCCTCCTTTGAAATCAACACCCAATGTCAGTGGCTTGATGATCATAGCTATCACACCTACAAGGATGAAAATAGAACTGAAGATATAAGCCATTTTTCTCTTGCTGAGGAAGTCTAGGTTGAGTCCTACGAGCGTGTTTCTAGAGAATGCATTAGAGAAAGAAAGTTTCGAATCTTCTCCTTTTTTGGAGAATGCCTCTACAATCACTCTTGTGATAAATACAGCACTAAAGAATGAACATGCAATACCTATCATCAACGTGATAGCAAATCCTTTGACAGGTCCTTGACCCAATGTGTATAAGAACCCACCTGTGATGAAAGTAGTCACATTGGCATCAATAATAGAGCTATATGCTTTGCTATAACCACTGCTTATTGCAGCTTTCAGACCTACTCCGTTTCTGAGTTCCTCCTTGATTCTTTCGAAGATCAGCACGTTTGCATCAATGGACATACCAATTGTCAGTACGATACCAGCGATACCAGGTAGTGTCAGTGAAGCACTTAGCTGAGCCAAGATTCCCAAGATGAAGAAGATGTTGAAAAACAAAGCTACGTTGGCAATCAAACCTCCTTTGGCGTAGTAGATCACCATGAATATGATCACAATAGCCAGACCAGCAAGGATCGAAGTGATCCCTTGGTTTTGAGCAACCTTACCTAGAGTAGGCCCTATCACCACATCTTCTACGATTGTAGTAGGAGCAGGCAGAGCACCAGCTTTCAAGATGTTAGCCAAATCTTTAGCCTCATCTATGGTGAAGTTTCCAGTTATAGAAGAGTTTCCGTTAGGAATCTCATTCTCTACGTTAGGAGCAGAATACACATAGTTATCTAGAACGATCGCCACTCTTCTGCCTACATTGGCAGCAGTCAACCTTCTCCAAGCTTTAGCTCCAGCAGCACTCATCTGCATAGAGATAGCAGGTCGTGATCTCTGATCCAAGTCTTGACGAGCGTCAGTGATGACTTCACCGGTCAATGGAGCCTTACCAGTTCTAGAAGTCTTGATGGCATGAAGCTCAATAAATTCGCTAGTAGAAGCGCTAGCATCTCCTTTCACAGGCTTCACCGCCCAAAGGAATTTGACATTGGCAGGAATCAAAGACTGTACATCAGCTCTCTGAATGATTCTGTTGATGGTAGAAGTATCTTTCACATCATAGATCAATCCATACTGAGACCTGATCAATGAGAACAAAGGAGAAACTTGGTTGGCTCTAGCTATAGAATCAAGAGCGTCAGTATTGGCTGAGTCATTTTCCGCAAGGGCGGATGTATCCGAATCATCTGATAAATCAGACAAGTCTGAAAGTGAAGAATCATCATCTTCCGATAGCGAAGAAAGATCTTGCTGGATAGACTCGCTATTGTCACTAAGATCAGCTACTTCTAGCGTTGCCTTTTGTTCTTTTACCAGGAGGTCATTGATAGCCTGTAGGGTAGGAGATACTTCGTTGATTTCGTGTACTTCCCAAAACTCAAGCTTAGCTACACCCTGCAAGAGTTTTCTCACTCTCTCAGGATTATCAACACCCGGAAGCTCGATCTGGATACGTCCCGTTCCCTGCAGTCTTTGGATGTTTGGCTGAGAAGTACCAAATCTGTCAATACGTGTTCTTAGGATATTGAATGACCTGTCTATAGCACTTTCTACTTCGAAATTGATAATCTCCAAGACCTCATCATCCGTAGAGTTTAAGCTAATTCTACCTCTGTTGGCAGCATTAGAGAAAATGAATGCTAAAGATTTATCAGGAGCAGCAGCTTTGAACAATGAGTAGAATTCCTCTACATAATTGTTTTGAGTACCTCTGATGTTCGTTTTAGCCTGAGTCAAAGCAGTTTGAAAGTCAGCATCTTGATTGTTACCGCTGAGTCCTTTTAGGATATCTACGGGTGACACTTCTAGCGTCACATGCATTCCACCCTGAAGGTCAAGTCCGAGATTAAGCTCCGTTTCCTTGATGTCTTGGTACGTATAGTCCATTCCTAATAGGTTATAGACAGGTTCGTTCCAGATAGAATCAAGATAACGCTGCTTTTCAGTAAAGTTTACATTGCCAGTCTCGTCCGTATTGGCCGCTGTGGCTTCCTTCTGTATGTTCTGAGCCACGAACGTGAACGACAGATAATAGATACATAGCAAGGAGATAATGATTGTTAGTGAAACAACAAATCCTTTGTTTTTCATAATGGTATAATTTGATAGCTTTTGATGCTCAGCATGGTTTGCGCCTTGCAGTCGGGATAAAAAATTTGAAATAGTTTAGATAAAAGTTGGCCCTAAAGACTAGGGTGCATTGGGGGAAATGATCCGCTGAAAAAGTATCTTCAATACTTTGTCAAGTGCAAGGATCGAGCTCTGAGAGACTGATTTAGTTTCTTCCTGATCATCCAACTCTGGTAGAATCTCTATCAGAAAGGACTCTTGTCCGAAACTAAATTGTATGGTTGAACCGGTGATCGCATCGAAGCTGCTGATGACCGTTTCATCTTTACTTTGCTCGTCACTTGGCTGCTGAGTATTGACCTCAGCAGTTGCCTGACTAACAAAAGTATAAGAACCACTAATGGTCAGAGATAAGAATCCCACAAGCAAACCCAGCATTACTGCTGTTCTGCTCAATGTTTTCGATATGTCTTTCCTGCGATTTCTCAAAGCGGGACAAAACTAGGCTTTTTGAAGGGAATTTGAAAAGAAATTTTAAAGCGATCAAAAGCGGCAAAAAACTTACAGACCGGAGTTAATTCATGGAATTTTCGCACCCTTGAGAAACAAGAAGATTAGCTAATCCAGTTTCTGCTTGAGATAGTTGATGACCACATCCAGTCCTACCTCAAACCCATTGTGATTGGGAATAATGATATCGGCTTCATGCTTGAGAGGCTCAATGAATTTTCTGAAAGAAGGCGTAACGTGATGTTGGAAACGATAAAGCACATCGCTCAGGTCATAGCCTCGTTCTTCTGCATCTCTGGTGATTCTTCTTGTAAGCATCAGATAGTCGGGAGCTTCTATGAAAATCTTAAAATCTAGCAGGTCCTTGACTTCTTTATAGTAGAATGTAAACAACCCTTCCACGACGATGATTGGTGAAGATTTCACTGTAATCATGGCAGCTTCTTTCGCACTATTGTTAAAAGTGTATTCTTTGATCGTGATGTCTTCACCACTTTTCAATTTCTTCAGATCGGCGGAGAATCGATCTCTATCAAGTGACTCTGGAAGATCAAAGTTCTCGATTCCTTTTTTATCCTTAGGTTGCTCTGTTCTTGGTTTGTAATAGTTGTCTAGAGACAATAGACTAACATTCTGACCTGCGAAGGCCGCCATGAGTTGTCTTAGAAACAGGGTTTTGCCAGATCCACTACCACCCGTAATACCTATTACATATGGTCGCGTAGCGTTCATTGCGCGCCCTCCAAAAAGGTTATTAATTGACGAAATGCCCTTGCACGGTGCGAAATCTTATTCTTTTCACTACTGGTCATCTCTGCGAAAGTCTTGTCACAGCCCTCAGGCAAGAATATTGGATCATATCCAAATCCCTTTTCTCCTGACTGACTCTTTGTGATTTCACCATTTACAATCCCCGTGAACTGGCGTTCAATTCCCTTGGCATCTATATAAGTGATCACCGTTTTGAATCGTGCCTTTCTATTTTCCTCTCCTTCAAGGTTTTTCAAGAGGAGTGCCATGTTTTCATTGCTGTCACATTTAGGACCAGCGTACCTTGCCGAGAACACACCTGGAGCACCATTTAAGGCAGCCACCTCTAGCCCTGTATCATCACCAAAGCACGCAACCTGATGTTTGTCAAAAACATATTTGGTCTTCATCAGAGAATTTTCTTCTATGGTGTCAGCCGTTTCAGGGATATCCTCATGGAGATTCAGCTCATCTAGTCCGAGCAATTCAAATCCTGAAGGAATGATTTTGGCAATTTCCTTGAGCTTATTCTTATTGTGAGTAGCGAAATAGATCTTCATCTGCTACCGCTTATAAGTAGGATAGATATCGAAAACCAATACAGCATTATCAGGAATCCCAAAACCCACAGGTGGGAATGAACCATAGGCTAGGGTAGAAGGGACAATAAACCTGGCATGTCCACCAACATTCATTTTGCCCAATACAGCTGCCACACCGCTACGGTATCCGGTCTCTAGTTGGTATAGCCGGCTTACAAGCTCGCTGATATTCCACCCATCAGTGGTATATGTGATGACCAATGGTGCATAATAGGCAGTAGAATCATATATCCCATTGTCCTGAGCTATCTGTGCATTGGTGGTAGCCCATACGTATTCATCTGTTAGCCTACCTGCCATATCAAATGATACGATATCATTGGGTAATATATCCGCGCCTGTGCCTTCGTCCAAAATGACATAAAACACTCCCAGCGCGGTAGTATCTACATTGCTGTATCCTTTTTCAGAAATGAATTTCTCAATAATCTCAAGATCCAATTCCAACTGTATGTCAGGATCTACAGTCGACAACACATCCTCCGTACAACTAGTCGTTAATAGGCTAGATAGCAGGAGAATGCCGAATATTTGAATAGAGAGTTTGCGAATCATCAACAAAGGGTAGATTAGTTTTTCTTGACGCTGATTACTTCCACATCAAATACCAAGATGCTGTATGGCTTGATCACCGGACCAGACTGGCGGCTACCATAGCCCATCGGACTTGGAATATAAAGTGTTCCTTTTCCACCTACGTTAAATAGTGGTATTCCTTGATCCCATCCGTCTATTACCTGGCGTCTACCAATGGAGAACGTGAATGGCTGGTATGGAGCCCTTCGCTCGTCATAAAGACCCTGCGCCTTAGCTACATCTTCCATACTGGTGTCAAAATAAGTACCATCAAGCAGACGTCCTGCATAATGCACAGTCACCTCATCGCCCGGAACGATGCTTTCACCTGTTCCTTGTTTTTCTACTACATATCTAAGGCCAGACTCTGCTATTTGAGCTTCAATGTTGTTTTCTGCTAAGTAAGCATCAATTTCCTCCAGATCAGTTACTGCTCTTTCGGCCAATAATATTTCGCTTTCTGCTTGTTGTTTCTCTCTCAATTCTGTCATATATGCTCTATAAGCCTCTGGTGACATTTGATCAGCGAACCTCACATTTACAGTCAATACTGCCGCAGAATCCATCAAAGGTGGTACACGAGTTTTGTAGGTCTCAACAAAAAGGTTTTGCACCGTTGTTTCAAAAATGACACTATCTCCTACTTCAAGGTTCGTTAATACCTCCTGAAGATCTCCAGCATCCATTTCTGGATCAAAAGCAACACCCATAGGCTGACCCGGTTGCGTTTCAGTGATCACTTCACCATCATCTTTGGTAATTTTTAGATGTAGCAATACAATCGAATCTTTCAAAGGCATAGACCCTTCACCTTTGATTAGACAAGAAACTTCAACTCCAGTTTCCGTTACAAAATCGTTGTTGTTGCTTTCGCATGCGCTAATTAGCAATACTGCGATGAATAATATGACTAAATTTTTCATTCTGTTTTTATACGTTACGTGTTTGTTGAAATTGTGGAATCAGCGATTTAAATTTTTCTACTGTTGCTTCTAATCCGATATCAGAAATTCCTCCCGAGGCATTTCTATGACCTCCGCCACTGAAGTGCTCCGAAGCAAAATCATTTACCGCGTACCCCGGAATAGATCTAAAAGACATTTTGACCTCTTGATCTTTTTCCATGAGAATAGCCGCTACTACGATACCCTTGATTGAGAGCGCATAGTTAACTAAACCTTCGGTATCTCCAGACTTAAGGTGAAACCTATCGTGCTCCTCTTGGCTAATAACAAAATAAGCTACCTGATGCTTCGCATCCACCACCAGCTTCTCCATAAGTGCATAACCAATAAATCTTAACCTATTCAACGAATTAGTATCATAGATCAATCTGCTGATTTTGGTCACATTGGCACCCAGATCAATAAGATCGGCCACCGTGCGATGAATCTTGGCAGAGGTAGAACCGTGCTTAAATGAACCGGTATCAGTCATGATGCCGGCATATAATGCTTCGGCAATGGCTGTATTGATTTCATCCTTACCATCCAATAGCAAGATCATGTCATAAATCAATTCAGCAGTAGCTGCCGCAGTATTATCCCAGAGTTTGAAGTCTGCAAAGTCCTCTGGGTTAAGATGATGATCTACAAGCAGCTTTTTAGCCTTTGATTCACCTACCATCTCACCCAATTTTTTGATTCGGTTGAGGCTAGAAAAATCCAGACAGCAGACTAGATCCGCATCCTGGATCAATTGTCTTATCTGCGGATCTTTGTCATCCGAATAAGCAATCACATGATCGTTGCCTTCCATCCAATGCAAAAACTCAGGATACTCAGTGGGAGTAATGACCTGGGTCTGATGCCCTCTATTGTTCAAAAAATGATAAAGACCAAGCGAAGAACCCAATGCATCTGCATCAGGGTTAGCGTGAGTGGTGATTACGATTTTTTGGGGAGTGGATAGTAATGCCCTAAAAGCGCTTATTTCCTTCATTAACATTAGGAGCCAAACTAGCGGCTCTTGTGAAGCGCAAAACTCACAATAAATCGAGTAAATACAAAATGTATATCCCTGCTTGCCAGAAGTAGATAAATGTTACTTTTGCACCCGTAAAAAAATTAAGAATTCAGAACATTATTCTAACAAGCAATGGCAGGAACAAGAACATTCACCATGGTAAAACCTGATGCATACGCAGGTGGTCATAGTGGAGCAATTATCAAAATGATTGAAGAAGCAGGATTTGGTATCAAGGCGATGAAACTCACGAGACTTTCAGCAGAGAAAGCTGGGGAGTTTTATGCCGTTCATAAGGAGCGTCCTTTTTACGGTGATTTGGTTAAGTACATGTCTTCAGGGCCTATCATCGCGATCGTGTTGGAGAAGGAAAATGCGGTGGCTGATTTCAGAAAACTTATAGGAGCAACTAATCCTGCTGAGGCAGAAGAGGGTACTATCAGAAAGCTTTACGCAAAATCAATTGAAGCCAATGCGGTACATGGTTCTGACTCTGATGAAAATGCGGAGATTGAAGGATCTTTCTTCTTTTCTAATCTTGAGAAGTTCTAAGAGACTCAATCTATAGTCATACTAGATATTGAATTAATCCTGAGCTTCGCTCGGGATTTTTTCTTCGTCGAGTTTCTCGACCCAGAAGTTGTTAAAACCCTCACCTATATGTAGCGTAATGGTGCCCATCTGTAAGAGTTCCAAAATCGCGAGGAAGTTGAAGATCACAAATATTTTCTCTGGCTTTTCCTCAACCATAGCACTGAAAGAGATTCTTCTATTCTTACTTTTCAGCAGTCTGTTGACTATGTAATCTCTCTGACTAGATATGGTGTAAGGATACTGTACAACTTGATGTACCGGTTTTGATTGCTCAAATTCATACCTCTTGAGTACCTTCTGAAATACTCGCATCAGTTTATACAAATCCAAATCCTGCATCTCAGCTTCCACATTGATGGAATTCGAAAGTGTTTTGATCTCATTGAGAAGGTTGCCTCGTCTTTCGCGATCCAGCCTCTCTGTTTCCAGCTGGTTGAGTTCACCAATGATTGATTTGTATTTTTTGTATTCTAGCAGATGCTTGACGAGCTCTTCTCGAGGGTCTATCTCATTACCTTCATCATCGAGCACAGGCCTTGGCAGCAAAAGTTTTGCCTTGATTCGCATCAGCGTAGCAGCCACGAGAATAAACTCGCTCGCTACTTCCACATTCATTGTCTCTAGGTCCTTGACATAGTCCAGAAAATCATGAGTGACTTTGGCAATAGGAATGTCATAAATATCCAATTCGTCCCGTTCTATAAAGAATAGGAGTAGGTCAAAAGGCCCTTCAAAAAGGGGCAATTTGATCTCATAGGTATTGGATGTAGATGGTTCGCCCAAAGTGAATCAAAGCTACTACATTTGAGGAAAAGAGATTTTGAAAATACGTTAGATTTGCGGGGATATTGGTGAAGGTTTTTGAAGTTTTTAAACAATTACCAATCGTAGCGCGTTGATGAGAAGTCTTAAAATATAGCCTCACTGCATGAAAATCAAACCCGGAGAGCTTCTAGCTCAAATAAACAACCCAGATGATTTGAAAAAACTGGAGCCTAACCAGTTGGCTCAGGTTTGTGAGGACTTACGAAATTATATCATAGATCATGTCTCCGTATACGGTGGGCATTTTGCCGCAAGTCTAGGCGTTGTAGAAATGACTGTGGCCTTGCATTATGTTTTCAACACACCAGTGGATCAGTTGGTATGGGATGTAGGACATCAGGCTTATGGTCATAAAATACTAACTGGAAGAAGAAGCGAATTTCATACAAACAGACTTTACAAAGGGCTATCGGGCTTTCCAAAGAGGAGTGAAAGCGAGTATGATTCATTTGGCGTAGGACACTCCAGCACTTCTATTTCAGCAGCCTTAGGCATGGCCTTTGGGTCAGATGCCAAAGGAGAAAAAGAGAAACATCATATCGCAGTGATAGGTGATGGAGCTATGACTGGTGGGATGGCCTTTGAGGCGATGAATCACGCAGGAGATAGCAACAAAAACTTGTTGATCATACTGAATGACAACTGCATGTCTATTGATCCCAATGTGGGAGCACTCAAGGATTATCTGACGGACATTACCACTTCAGGTACGTATAATAAATTCAGAGACGACATCTGGAAACTGCTCGGTAAAGTGAGCAAGTTTGGGCCAAATGCTCAGGAGATAGTCGGTAAGGTGGAAAACAGCGTGAAATCTTTGCTTCTCGAGCAAAGCAATTTGTTTGAATCCCTCAATTTGAGATACTTCGGACCGGTAGATGGTCATGACATCAATCACATGGTGCATGTGCTCAATGACCTAAAAAATATACCTGGACCCAAGATTCTGCATTGTGTGACAGTGAAAGGAAAGGGCTTTGAATTAGCAGAAAAAGATCAAACCAAATGGCATGCTCCTGGTAAATTTGATAAGATCACAGGAGAGATAAGAAAGACAGTACCTACTGTGCCTCAAGCGCCAAAGTACCAAGAAGTATTCGGTCACACCATCGTCGAATTAGCTGAGAAAAATGACAGGATCATGGGAGTCACTCCCGCTATGCCATCAGGTTCTTCTTTGAATATTATGATGGAGGCAATGCCAGATCGCGCATTTGACGTGGGTATTGCGGAGCAGCATGCGGTGACATTTTCAGCGGGTTTGGCGACACAGGGAATGGTGCCATTCTGTAACATCTACAGTTCATTTATGCAGCGTGCTTATGACCAGGTCATTCATGATGTAGCCATTCAGAAACTCCCAGTAGTGTTTTGCCTTGATAGAGCAGGGATAGCCGGTGCAGATGGACCTACTCATCATGGAGCATACGATATTGCGTATATGAGATGCATTCCAAACATGGTGGTGGCTGCACCAATGAATGAAAAAGAATTGCGGGATATGATGTTTACGGCGAGTGAACATAAGGATGGTCCTTTTACCATCAGATATCCGAGAGGTAAAGGAGTAATGCCTGAGTGGCGTACTGAGATGGAAACGCTTCAGTTAGGAAAGGGAAGGCAAGTGAAGCAGGGAGAGGATTTGGCTATTTTGACTATTGGTCATATTGGGAATGAAGCCGTGAAATCTACTGAATTACTGAGTAAAGAGGGGCTAGACGTAGCTCATTATGACATGCGCTTTGTGAAGCCTTTGGATGAAGAACTTTTGCATGAGGTGTTTAAAAATCACTCAAAAGTCATCACTGTGGAGGACGGTTGCCTACCAGCGGGATTTGGCAGTGCCATTATCGAGTTTATGGCAGATCACAATTATTCAGCTCAGATTACCAGACTGGGAATGCCTGATGAGGTGGTAGAGCATGGTGAACAAAGTGAGCTTTATGCCGAATGTGGCTATGATGCTAATGGAATCGTATCTGCCGCATTGAAAATGGTGGAGCGGGTGCCTGCATAGTTGAGAAGAGGTCCTTCTTTTTTGTTCAGGCAGTCTAATGATCCAATTAAGAAGACTATGATGAACAGAAAGCTTTCAAGTAATTTATTATCGTTACTAGTGATTAGTATCCTATTCTCTCAGATCATCTTTGGCTGTACCACACCAGGCAATAGCAATCGAAAATTATCTCCAGAGACAGAACCTGAGGAAGTAATAGCTGATGTAGACTTTCAAACCATTCAGGAACGAGGGTATATCACCGCCATCATTGACAACAGTTCTACTGGCCTATTCATTTACAAGGGCAATATCATGGGCTATGAGTATGATTTGCTCAAAGAATTCGCCAAAAGTCAGAATCTTGAACTAAAGATTGACATAACACCGAGTATCTCAGAGGCATTTGATAAACTCAACTCAGGTGAAGGAGATATATTGGCATACAATCTAACCGTAACCAAAGAACGAAAAAAAAGGATTGCTTTTACCCACTATCACAATCTGGTAAAGATGGTATTGGTTCAGCGGAAACCGGATAATTGGAGAGATATGAAGCTTCATGAAATAGAAGCAACGCTCATAAGGAATCCGGTGGAGCTGATAGGAAAAGAAGTGATAGTGCGCAATAGCTCATCTTATTTAAGTAGACTCCAAAACCTATCTGATGAGATTGGCGGTGATATTATTATTGTCCAAGATGAACCTGATGTTGAAACTGAAGCTATTATCCGTAAGGTTGCAGAAGGTGAAATTGACTATACGGTGGCTGATGAGGATGTGGCTCTGGTCAATTCTACCTACTATCGAAATATTGATGTGAGGACAGCTGTTAGCTTTCCTACGCAGATTGCTTGGGGAGCACGTAAAAATGATCCCGTATTGCTAGATTCTTTGAATAATTGGATTCTGGCTATGAGAAAAACACCAGAGTACTATACCATCTACAACAAATACTTCAGGAGTAGAAAAGCATCACTCAGAAGAAGTAAAAGTGAGTTTTTCTCTATCGGAGGTGAGAAATTGTCACCCTATGATTCTCTTATCAAAGAAGCAGCTGGAGAGCTCGGCTGGGATTGGCGTTTGCTTGCAGCTCAGATATTTAAGGAATCGGAGTTTGACGCTACTGCCAAGTCTTGGGCAGGGGCCGTTGGGCTATTGCAATTGCTTCCCTCTACAGCTGAGGAATATGGCATCAAGGATTTGAAGAATCCTTCTCAGAATCTAAAAGCTGGAGTGCAGCATCTTCAGTGGCTTGAAAATTATTTTTTGGACGTAGTGGCTGATGAGGAAGAACGCGTAAAGTTTGTCTTGGCGGCTTATAATGTGGGTCATGGTCACGTCATGGACGCTATTCGATTGGCCGAGAAAAATGGAGATCAACCTGATAAATGGGAAATTATCGAACATTATCTTCTCAAAAAATCTAATCCCAAATACTACAATGATCCAGTCGTAGTGTACGGATATTGTAGAGGAATAGAGCCGGTGACTTATGTGAGTCGTATCCTCTCGATGTATGAAAAGTACACGGCTGTGTTCTCTGAAAAGGGAGAGGTTAACGGAAATATTTAGCCACGATCTTGGCTGATGCCAGACTCATTGGAATGCCCCCGCCGGGATGTACACTCCCCCCACAGAAAAACAGTCCTCTGACTCGCTTGCTTACATTAGCATGTCTCAGAAATGCCGCGAACAGGTTGTTTGAGCTATTGCCATACAATGCCCCCAGAGCCGAGCTGGTCTTTGATTCAATCTTGCGAGGGTCGAGTATTTCTTCTACTTCTATCAATGACGCAATGTCTTCACCGATCATTTTAGAGAGTTTGGATATCACATTCTCACGAGCACGATCAATCAGAGTAGCCCAGTCCTGACCCTGATTGTTGGGGACGTTGATCATTGTGAACCAATTTTCACAACCATCCGGTGCATCCTCATCATTCATTTTGGAGGTGATATTAACATAGACTGTAGGGTCATGATAGATAGTTCCTTTGTCGAAAATGTGATCAAACTCTTCTTTATAATCCTCCGTGAAGAAGATATTGTGAAGGTCCAGTTGTCTAAAAGATTTTTTGATTCCCCAATAAAATATCAGTGCGGAGCTGGATTTTGGTTGGTTGAGCAAAAATCTAGGGGCGGAGAGGTTTGGCAAAAGTCGCTTGTAGGTATTCACCACATCCATATTGGAGACTACTCGGTCAAAAAGCAATGCTTTACCCTGTACTCTCAGACCAAGGATAGATTTACGTTCTATCAATATTTCTTCTACTGCGTTTTTGAAGTGAAACGAGACTCCCTGTCTTTTGGCTAGTTCAAACAATGATTTGGTAATCGAATACATTCCTCCCTTGGGGAAATAAGCGCCCTTAGAGATTTCCAGATGAGGAATGATATTCATGGTCTCTGGCGTTTTGTAAGGAGACGAGCCATTGTAAGTAGCATATCTATTGAACATTTGAGTGATACGGGCATCCTCAAACTGCCTACTATTAGCTCCGTTCATCGTTCTGAAAAAGCCCAGCTTATGGATATTTGCGTAAGCAGAGAGCGCCTTTTTGGAAATAAACGTCCTCCAATCATTCAAGGAGCTAAACATGAACAGGTCGCTCAGATAATCGTAGAGGCCTTTACTCTTAGATATAGCTTTTGTCACATTATCAGCCGACTCCTTCGTTTTAGTGGAGATTTCTTCTACTAGCTTATCTTTCTCTGCGAACGCAGAGATACGAGTTCCATCAGGATAGAAATATTCGCAGTTGATTGGCAGACGAAAGTACTCGAAGCTATCCTTGGTTTTTTCTTCACACAAGGTGAATAGTTCTTCTACCAACTCAGGTAGCGTAAATAGAGACGGCCCAGCATCAAACCGATATTCGTTCAAGCGGATCTCTGACAATTTACCGCCGGGGTAATCATTGGCTTCAAAGACATGAATTTCATGGCCTTGCCTCGCTAAGCGAATGGCGCTAGCTATGCCGGCAATACCTGACCCTATGACTGCTACCTTCAATTTCATGGCAGATTAACTATGTTTTGACCCCCTCTGTTCATTTATTTCTGCTACCCAAAAACCATAATATTTATTATTTTAATACAATTTTGGGTTACATAAGTGGTTGTAAACGTATAGAGAGTAGAATCCTTTATTTAACTTACAAACTCATTTTTAATGTTAATCGCCGAAAAATTAATGAAATCGCAAGTAGAACAGCTCTTAGACGAGTATAAGAAGGTTAGGAACGTCAACCTTACGCTTGATCAATTCACTTATATATTAAATCTATACCCGTCTTTAATTGTCTGTATGTGCGATGGAGTACTGGACAAAGAAGAGTGGGAAGGGGTAGTTCGAACTGCTAAAGGTCTAGCCATGGAATATGGCGATGGTTACAGCGAGCAGGAAATGGAAGATCTTGAAAGATCGTTCAGAACAGAATTCCGTTACTTATTAGACAATATTGAAAAATACCAAAAGAAATTTTTGAACGCTCTCAAAAACCATATTCAGAATAGCCAAATGGACAAAGAATTTGTTTTAGAGTCCATGTATTTATTCGCCAATGCTGCGGATGGTATCTCGGACATAGAGCAGGAAACTATCGCTATTCTCTCTGAGAGACTTGGGCTAGAGCATTAAATTCTGCAATTATTTTATCTAAAGGCTGCGTTTCGGGATCATAATCGGAAGGCAGCTTTTTTATTATCTGCTCTTGCAATTTGCCGAGTCTGAGCGCTTCGCTATATGGCGTATCACTAAAAGTCACCATACTGTAAAGTGGTGTCCAGAGGTCGGGGTATTGCTGCTGGAGTCTCGCCTCCAGTTTCTTTTGTTTGATAAATTGATCATCTACTACACGATCTCTCATCTCTACGAAATTGCTCATGGCCAGATCCGAAATGGCATCTACATCTTTTTTCCGAATTTTTGAGAAATAGGGCATCAGACGCTCCCAATCAAAACCCATCTTTTTTCCGAGCTCAAGAAATAACGTGCAATCTTCAAAACCGGCGTTCATGCCTTGTCCGTAGAAGGGAACTATCGCATGGCAAGCATCGCCGATCAGCATCGCATTGCCTTTATGCCAAGGACTGGTTTTTATGGTAACTAGCGAAGAAGTTGGATTGGTGTTAAACTGTTCCACCAAATCCGGAATCAATTCGTGGACTCCTTTAAACTCTTTTTCGAAAAAGTCGATGATGGCTTGGTCGCTATCCAATTTTTCGAAGGACGTCTCACCATCAAATGCTAGAAAGAGCGTACAAGTAAATGACCGATCAATATTTGGCAAAGCAATGAGCATAAACCGCTTTCTTGGCCAAATGTGTAGATAGTTGGGTGCCAAGGCAAAGTCCCCATCCTTGGTTGGGCGAATGTTAAGCTCTTTGTAGCCATGCTTAAGGGTGGACTCTGTAAAGCTGAAATTTCCAGCTTTTAGCATGCTTTTTCTGAGTTGAGAGAAAGCACCATCTGCTCCAATCAAGACCTCTGCACTAACCTTCTTTTCTGTTCTTAAAAACGAGATTTCATTTTTGGTCAGGTCAATATCGATTATCTGCCGCTTAAAATTGAGCTTAGCACCTACTTCCTCAGCATGCTGAATCAGCAACTTATTGAGACTATCTCTCGATATGCTGTGAATACATTCGCCAGATTGACCATAAGGCTGAAACGTCTGACCATCATTCAGGTCATGTATCATCCGACCTTTCATGGGAATCATCAGGGGAGCAACCTTTTCAAAAGCACCAGCTCGTTTCAGTGCTTTTATACCACGATGACTCAGGGCTAGATTGATCGATCTTCCTTTGTCTAATATTCTCTCGCGAGGGTCGTCTCGTTTTTCGTAGAGGTTGACATCAAAACCTTCTTTCGCCAACATTGAAGACAGCAAGGAGCCTACTAAACCTGCCCCTAGAATGGTAATGTCTTTATTATCCATTTTGTACGATTAGACGCTTCAGTATCTGATAAAAGTGAAATACATCAGAGAAAGTATTGTACATAGGAGTTGGCGCTACTCTGATCACGTTGGGTTCTCTCCAATCCAATATTACGCCTTCATTCATTAGCCCATCAAAGATTTCTTTTCCTCCCTCATTGATATACATAGAGAGTTGGCAGCCTCGTTCCTCGGGATCGTTCGGTGTGAGGATTTTTATGCTCTTATTGATGGTTTCATCACGTGTCAGTAGATATTCCAAATATCCCGTTAGCTTGATGCTCTTCTCACGTAGAGCCGACATGGTAGTTTTTTCAAAAATGGATAACGCTGCTAAATGAGCTGCCGCAGAGATTATATTGCTATTACTCAACATCCATGCATCCACTCCAGGGCTTGGGACAAACTCATTGTCCATGTCAAACCTTGTACTCAAGTCATGACCCCACCATCCTGTTAGCTTATGAAACTCAGGATTCGAACAGTGACGTTCGTGAATGTAAATTCCTGAAATACCTCCAGGACCGGAGTTGACATATTTATAACTGCACCAAGTCGCAAAATCCGCATTCCAGTCATGCAGTCTCATCGGGAGATTGCCCATGGCATGCGCCAAATCGAAACCTGCATATGCTCCTACTTTGTGTGCTGCTTCCGCAATGCCTTTTAGGTCAAAATATTGACCAGTATAATATTGGATACCGGGCCACAGTACCAAGGCCAATTCATCACCTACATTCTTGATGTTTTCAAGTATCTCTGATTTAGAAAATGTTTCTTCTTTTTCAGGATGTATTACTATGAGGTTCTCATATGGATCAATGCCTAAATGTCTCATATGTGATTGGACGGCATAGTGATCAGAAGGAAAAGCCCCACCCTCAATGATCACTTTGTTTCGCTTGCCAGTAGGTTGATAAAATGATGCCAACAGCAAATGCAAATTGGTGGTGAGGTTGTTCATGCAAGTCACTTCCAATTCCTTGGCGCCAACCATCTTAGCCAGAGGAGATTTGAACTTCCGGTGAAAACTCACCCATGGATCTTGTCCATCAAAATGCCCTTCTACTCCTTTGTTTTTCCAGACTTGCATCTGCTCGTCCACATATGACTGAGTCACTTTGGGTTGTAGCCCCAATGAATTGCCACAAAAATAGATAGTGTCTTTTCCGTTTTTCTGAGGGATATGATACTCCGATCTCAAAGATCTCAATGGATCATTCTGGTCTGCACCTTCTGCAAAAGCAAGACTGTCTTGGTAATTCATCAGTCCGTAAATCTAGGATCTGTGCTCATTTCAGTCCCGCAGCTATTACAGGTTCTTTTTTCAAGCGATGCGTAAAACTCTTTGAATCGCGGTAAAAAGTCTTTTTCAATATTTTCTAGATGAAAATAGGTCTCATGCAAAGGATGATTGCAAGAGTCGCAGAACCACAACAGGCCATCACGATGAGATTCGGTTCTTTTCCGCTCAATGACCAAACCCACAGAGCCTTCAGATCGGATAGGAGAATGCGGCACTTTCGCTGGCAACAAAAACATCTCGTCAGCTTTTATGGGTACCTCGACGGCCTTACCTTCTTCTTGGATTTTGACCACAATATCACCTTCCAGCTGATAGAAAAGCTCTTCTGTTTCATTGTAGTGATAATCCTTTCGGGCATTTGGGCCACCTACGATCATAACGATATAGTCTCCCGCATCAGCATATAGATTTTTATTGCCAACAGGAGGCTTAAGCAAATCTCTATTCTCGTCTATCCATTTCTGAAGATTGAAAGGTCTTCTAATTCCCATAGGTTGAATCTTTAGTCATTCGCCTTAAGGCTTCAATTTCTTGTTTGTGGATACAATATGATCTCCAAAAAAGGGCAATTTAAAGTATTTGATCAAGGAACCTATAGCTAGGATGCTCGACTTGAGTGGAAGAATTCTAATTGCAATTGGATTTGCACTAGCTAAACTAAGGCATAAAAAAACCTCGACCTTTTGAGTCGAGGTTTAGAGATGTTATTGTTTTCTTACTCAGCAGCTTCAGCAGCTGGCTTGATCTTATTGATGCTGAAAGATTTGCGCTCTTTATGTCCGCAGTATCCGCAAGTATAGTGTTTCAACAATTCGCCTTCTTCTTCTAGAGTAGATTCTTGTATTACTTCTTCCTTGTTTACTCGTAGTGTTTGGTAGTTGCATTCAGAACACTGAAGCGCATGAAGTCTACCGTTATATTTTTCTATTTTAGTGTACCCAGAGAGTTCATCTATCCACACGTCATAGTCCACTGAGAAGGCATTCTCTTCAGCTTGCATACCTTCATCTAAGTATACATCCTCTTCCTCCTCGCTCAAAAGTTTCATTTTTCTTCCATCAGGAGAGATACGTGGAGTAAATCTTAGTTTTCTTAATCTCTTTTCGATAAAGAAAGGATAGTAAAATTTCAAAACATTCTGAATAATCACGCCAATAATCATGGCACTCATAAGGCTCACAAAGACCCAAACGAAGAACCACATCCAGATGAGATTTTCTTGAAATGTATTCGCGTAAAGTGTGCCACCGATCAAAATCAACAAGAAACCATACCAAAGTAGGTTGATCTCATGCATGTTGATATAATCATACCTCGATTTGTAATCTGAAGTAGTGAGGAGTTTGAGATAATGACCTATAAGGATCAATAATCCTGAACCCATCAATGCATAGGCAAGATATCTTCCATAAGTGTTCCATGCCTCCAGTAAGCTTGGTGAAATCTGATCAGTCATAGCCTGAATTTAGGTTTTAAGCAGTTAAAAAGTATCAAGACAAAAATGCTACAATTTTTGAAGAAGGTTCCAAAAATACCTTCTTGATTACGCAATTTGTTCTGTAAAATATCAAAAAATCTCTTGATGTTCAATCAATTGTCAGACTTTGCCTATTTGTACAACTATTATTTCGTTTTGTGTGTCGAATAATATGCATGAATTAACGTTGATTTTCGTTAAAGCAACGAAGTATCCACAATGATTGAAAGATTGTTCAGTTATTTGCCGAATCATTGAATGAAATGATACTATTCTATTATAATTTTGCAATAATTAATTAAACGCCTTAATCAGGTTTAAAAAAAACAAACGAAGAAGAAGATGAAGAATGTAATGAACAGAATTTTAACGCTTACGGCTGTGGCTGCTATGACATTTTTGTATAGCTGTGGTGACGATGACACTGAAACACCAGCGCCAGCATTGCCTACTATCTCTGTAGCTACCACTGTAAATGGCACGGCAGCTACTAGTCCTGCTGATGTAGTACCTGGAGACACTGTTGTTTTCAGTATCACTATTGATGCTGCAGGAGGGTTCAACACCTACAGATTATACAGCTCTATAGATGGAGGTACAGCCACACAGATATCAGACAACACTAGAACAATTTTAGAAGTAGCAGTTGGAACTACAACGGTGACTGACGCACTTAGAACTATTATTTCTGCTGACAATGTAGGATCTACGATCACTTCAGAATTTGAAGTAGTAGACGATGCTGGACAGACTGGAACTACAAGTGTTGATTTAGTGGTAGGTTCACCTGCAATAGTAACTCATACTCAAACAATGTTATTCGGTCAGAGTAATGCTGGAGGTGGAAGCTTCTATGACGCAGTTTTGGACGTAGTATATGGAGCGTCAGATGCTTTCCAAGTTGAGAACCAAGACGATATTGATTTCGTTTTCTGGTATGGAGGCACTAGTGGATATGCTATTGGTGCGACTGACGATGCAACAGCAGTGACTGCTTTTAATGCTGCGACATCACCGGTTAACCTTGAGAATCTACAAACAAGAAACTCCACTAAATTTAAAGGATTGTCAGCAATGAATGCTGCTGCTTTTGATGCGATATCGAATGAAACAGAGCTGTTGAATGCTTATGGCGAAGTTGCTGCAACAGATTCTAATATCATTGGCCTTGATCCTGATGATTCTATGTCTAAAAATGTTTTTGCTTTCGTACTTGCAGGTGATAGAGGTTCTAAAGTTGGACTTGCCAAAGTAATTTCAACAGACGATGGAACAGGCGGAGGAGCTGCTAGGACTATTACTATTATGGTTAAAATCCAAGAGTAAAAATTTAGAGTTGAAATTCTTAAAACCTCGACAGCAATGTCGGGGTTTTTTTATTTGTGGCAAGGCAACGTAGCTTTGCGGCTTCTATATTTCTAACCACATATTATCCCATTCAAATGTTAAAATCAATTCAACTCTTTTGCATCATACTTATCACAATCTGCTATTCGTGCACCACTCCAAAGGAAGAGGTAGAAGAAAAAGTAAATGTCAATGCATTAAGTGAATCGGAGTTGCTTGCTTATGCGACGAAACTGGCTCAGGAGACGATCATGGTAGATGGGCATGTGGATTTGCCATACCGCATGGAAGTCAAAGGCTTTATGCTCAAAAAGGCGGTCGAGGATGTATCTGTGCTGACTGAAGGAAATTTTGATTATCCCAAATCAAAAGAAGGTGGTTTAGATGCCCCATTTATGTCTATTTATATTCCATCAAGCTACTATACTGAGGGTGGAGCGAAGGAGTTTGCAGACTCGTTGATTGAGATGACGCAGAACGTAGCTTTTACTTATCCTGATCTTTTTGCATTAGCAAAAACGCCAGCGGAAATCGAAGCTAATTTCAAATTAGGTTTGATCTCATTGCCTTTGGGAATGGAAAACGGTGCACCCATAGAAGACGATCTGGCCAATGTGGAGCATTACTTCAATAAAGGGATCAGATACATCACATTGACTCACTCAAAGGACAATCAGATTTCAGACTCGTCTTATGACACTACTTATACATGGAATGGCATCAGTCCATTTGGTGAGCAGGTGGTAGCAGAGATGAATCGATTGGGCATTATGGTGGATATCTCTCACGTTACCGACAGTGCTTTTTATGATGCACTGAGAATCAGCAAAGCACCTATGATTGCTTCACATTCATCATGTAGAAAATATACCCCAGGCTTTCATAGAAATATGTCAGACCAGATGATCAAAGACCTGGCAGCCAAAGACGGAGTGATTCACATCAATTTTGGTTCTACATTCTTGTCAAAAGAATCCAGAGATAAGTTTAATGCGATGGATTCTGTATTGACCAACTACCGAGCAGAGACTGGTCTAAGCAGAAATGATTCGACTTACGAAGCGTACGCCAAGCAGTATGCTTTGGATAATGATGTATTCGCTGATGTGCAGATCGTTGCAGATCACATAGATAATGTGGTCAACCTTGCAGGTATTGATTACGTGGCATTCGGATCAGACTTTGATGGTGTAGGTAACTCATTGCCAAAAGGGCTAAAGGATGTATCGATGTATCCTAATATCATTGCAGAATTATTGAAGCGAGGATACACCGAAGAGGACATTGCTAAGATTTGCTACAAAAACACATTCCGAGTTTGGAACAAAGTCATCGAAGTAGCATCAAGCCTTCAGGAATCGTAAGTCTTGTGAACATGCACATAACAACAAAGGCTTGCCAATTGGCAAGCCTTTGTTGTTTTTAGTCTTATTTCTTGATTGCAAGCAACCTATTTCTCTTTCAATGATTTGATAAACTTTGCCCATGCAAAAGGATTGAGCAGGTTGTTGGAAGGATTCTGATACCTGTTTTGAATAGCTTGTTTTTGCAATTCCATGTAATACTGCGCGTTAGCATTGGCACTAGAGGGTAATGCGCTATATGCGCTCCTCATATACTCCCTCGCCAGCCACGAATTCAAGTTGTCATACTGACGCTGATTTGGTAGCTCCAGGGATAACACTGCTTCTTTAAACATGGCCTCAGTTGGGTAGGGGAAAACCTCAACGTCATCCAAAAAAGTCACATCCTGTTCTAAGACTACCATAAGTTTCAAACTAGTGGAATTCTCATGTTTGGGAATAATGTAAGAACTCTTCTTAAAACCCACAGAACTAAAAACGATACTATCCCCTTCTCTTACTGGAAGCGAGAAAAAGCCGTAAGGATTGGAAGTAGTACCACGGCCATTTTTTGGCACATAGATGTGGACTCCAGGTATGACAGAGTTGCTGTCTTGAGCGAACACTACACCAGTGAACTGAAGAATCTTTCCCTTGGTTTCAGAGGAAGCATTATCATCCTGAGCCACAGATAAAAGTGCGCTGAGCAAAAACAATATGGCTATCCAGTATTTGATCAATGGCTCGTTTGATTTAGTCTATTAAGTGAATAGAACGATAAAAGTTTTTAAAAGCTTATTTTTATACAACTTTTAACATTTGCTACTCAAAGGTAGCCATGAATAACATTTATTTAATTCAGGTCCATTTTAAAGTATGCGTTTAAAGAATTTCAGTCTTACCTACGGCACACAGATATTCAAGGCATTTGGAGATGAAGCACGTGTAAGGATTATCCATCTCTTGTTCAAAAATGAAGAGCTCACCGTCTCAGATTTGGAATCTATTCTGGAATACACCCAAACCAAGACTTCTCGTCATATCGGCTATCTGAAAAATTCAGGATTGGTCAATGCCACCAAAAGAGATCAATGGATATTCTACAGCATCAAAGACGAGGTTTATGACATGGTGAGTCAGATTTTTGAGTTCCTCAATAAAGACGTTCAGCTTCAGCAAGACCAGCAGGCTTTCGAGATTATGAATTCAAATAGAGAATTAGCTGCAACTAAATTGGCAGTGAAGGGTTATCGTAGTTGATGAATTTTACCCATATATTCTTTGACTTGGATCATACCCTTTGGGATTACGACACCAACGCAAGGGAAGTACTACGAGATATTTACGAAAAGTTCGACATGAAGGAACAGACCTTCCATGGCCCTGATCGGTTTATTGAGGTTTTCTTCAAAGTCAATAATTCTCTTTGGCAGCAATACAACCAAGGCAATATCAACAAAGACCAAATCCGCCAGAGAAGATTTGAAAATGTGTTTTCAAAACTCAACATTTCGGGATTCGATCGTGGTGAGGAAATGAGCGAATACTTTCTATTCAACTGCCCCAGGCAGCCACGGGTAATGGAAGGTGCTATTTCAGTGGTCAATTATCTCCAATCAAAATACCATATGAGCATCGTCACCAATGGGTTTGATGATGTTCAATCCATCAAGCTTGCTGCCTCTGGGCTGAATAAGTATTTTTCTCATGTATTTACATCTGAAAATACTGGGTATAAGAAACCCAATAGAGGAATCTTTGACCATGCCATGAAGGAACTTGTGATAGAACCAGAGACAATTCTCATGATAGGTGACAATCACTCGACAGATATCATGGGCGCTAGAAATGCAGGTATCAAGCCGCTGCTCTTCAATCCATCTGGCAAGGTAAAATCAGATTGCGAACTCCAAATTAACCACCTATCAGAATTAATCGAATTACTCTAATTCAGCTCGCCTGTTTTAGTAATTTTGTTTCACAACATTAACCCACAAAAGAATGTCAAAAGGAAATTTTTATATCCCAGAACCCACCAACGAACCAGTACTTTCATATGCACCTGGTACTGATGAACGTGCTGCCCTCGCTCAAGCCATCAAAGAGGGAAGAAATGAGCAGAGAGACATACCTATGTATATAGGTGGTCAGGAAGTCCGAACAGGCAAAACCATCACCATGCACCCTCCTTATGATCATCAGCATGTATTGGGTCAGTTTCATGAAGGTGATGCTTCGCATGTCCAGCAAGCCATTGATGCTGCCTTGGCGGCTAAAGAAGATTGGGAAAATATGGACTGGGAACACCGAGCAGCTATTTTTCTGAAAGCTGCAGATTTGATTGCCGGGCCATATAGAGCCAAAATCAACGCAGCTACTGTATTAGCTCAATCCAAGAATGCATATCAGGCAGAGATAGATGCGGCGTGTGAGTTTATAGATTTTTTGAGGTTCAACGCTTCCTTCATGCAAGAGATTTATATGGATCAGCCTGAATCAGCACCCGGTATCTGGAACAGACTGGAGTATAGACCATTGGAAGGTTTCGTTTTTGCGATTACTCCATTCAACTTTACTGCAATAGCGGGCAATCTTCCTGCTGCTCCTGCGATGATGGGAAACACCGTAGTTTGGAAACCAAATTATAGCCAGATCTATTCGGCGCAGGTTATCATGGAGGTATTGCAGGAGGCAGGTTTGCCTGATGGAGTGATTAACCTCATTTATGTTGATGGTCCGGTAGCAGGTGAAGTGGTCTTCAATCATTTTGAGTTTGCGGGATTACATTTCACGGGTAGCACTGGAGTATTCAAACATCTCTGGAAGACCATAGGACAGAATATAGATAAGTACAGGTCTTACCCGAGAATAGTAGGTGAGACAGGTGGAAAGGATTTCGTAGTAGCCCACCATTCAGCTCACCCTGCCGAAGTTGCGACTGGCTTGATCAGAGGAGCATTTGAATATCAGGGTCAAAAATGTAGTGCTGCCTCACGTGCTTATATCCCTTCTAATATTTGGGATGCAGTGAAGGATCATATGGAAAAGGATCTAAGCGAGATCACCATGGGTAGTCCGGAAGATTTTTCAAATTTTGTTAACGCTGTTATCGATAGAGTCTCTTTTGACAAAATCACCAAATATATTGATCAAGCTAAAGCGGATAAAGATGTAGAAGTGCTCTTTGGTGGAAACTATGATGATTCTGTTGGCTATTTTGTTGAGCCTACCGTATTGTTGGCTACCGATCCAAAATACACAACGATGTGTGAGGAGATTTTCGGCCCAGTACTGACCATTTATGTTTATGAGCCAGATCAGTTTGAAGAGATACTGGAGATAGTAGACAATACTTCTCCATACGCACTTACCGGAGCGATCTTTTCGAAAGATAGATATGCTATTGAATTGGCAGCCAAGCGACTAAAAAATGCTGCGGGCAACTTCTACATCAATGATAAACCTACTGGCGCTGTAGTAGGGCAACAACCTTTCGGTGGAGCAAGAGGATCAGGAACCAATGACAAAGCTGGTGCAGCCATCAACTTGCTGAGGTGGGTGAGTGCCAGAACTATCAAAGAGACCTTCGTGTCGCCAAGAAGTTATCGATACCCATTCTTGGATAAGGAGTAAGAGTAACAAAAAAAGCCGCGAAAAGCGGCTTTTTTGATCTAACACAAAATTCGAGTTCTACTACAAACTCTAGTTTAATAATTCGACTCTGATCGAGAATATGATTCCATCCACTTTTTCTCTAGCGAGAAAAAAACGATAAGTAAGAGAATTCCAGTAATTGATAGCATAGCGGTGTTATTTATTGGTATTTCAAATTTAATTATTGCTTTAGTTCGATCATATACCAAAAAGAGGGTATTTCTGCCTAGTTAAATTGGTATTTTAAGCCTATTTTCAATCCAATTAAGCAGATACCCTGCCAAAGTTGAATCGATTTGAGGATTAGAAATCAGGACAAGTATGAAATATATAGCAGCGTTGGATCAAGGAACTACCAGTTCAAGGGCCATTCTTTTCAATGAAGGTGGAGAGATTGTAGGCATCAAGCAAAAGGAGTTCACACAGTATTTTCCTAAATCTGGGTGGGTAGAGCATGACGCCAATGAGATCTGGGCGACACAGTTCGAGGTATTTCGTGCCTTAATGAACGAAACCAAAATTTCACCAAGTGAAATTGTAGCTATCGGCATTACCAATCAACGGGAGACAACTGTAGTTTGGGATAAGAACACAGGAGATCCAATCACCAATGCCATTGTTTGGCAAGACAAGCGAACCTCCGAGTTTTGCGAAGAACTCAAAGCAGCCGGGAAGGAAGATCTGATAAGAAGCAAAACTGGCTTAGTCATCGATTCATATTTTTCTGGAACTAAGGTCAAATGGATTCTTGACAATGTCGAAGGAGCAAGAAACGAAGCTGAGAAAGGAAATTTATGTTTTGGAACCATAGACTCTTGGCTGGTTTATAAACTAACCAACGGCAAAGTTCACACCACCGACTATACCAATGCATCTCGCACCATGCTTTATAATATTGTGGAAAACCAATGGGATGATGAATTACTAGAGCTTCTCGGTGTACCCAAATCTATGCTTCCTGAAGCACACCCTTCTGGTTATCATTTCGGAGATTTTGAGTTCAAAGGACATAAGATTCCCATCATGGGAATTGCCGGAGATCAGCAGTCTGCCTTATTCGGCCAGGCATGTTTTGAACCGGGCGAAGCTAAAAACACTTACGGAACGGGTTGCTTCCTACTAATGAATACAGGGAGCAAATGTGAAGTTTCGAAAAATGGACTGCTTACTACTATGGCCTGTAGCACTTCCGGGGAATTAACCTATGCGCTAGAAGGGAGTATCTTCATAGCAGGTGCAGCTATCCAGTGGTTGCGTGATGGTCTAAAAATCATTGATAACGCATCAGATTCTCAGTATTTTGCTGAGAAGGTCGATACAGATGAGGTTGTGCTCGTGCCAGCGTTTGCCGGTTTAGGAGCGCCTTATTGGGATCAATTTTCTAGAGGGGCCATTTTTGGACTCACAAGGGATACAGGCAAAAATCATATTATCAAAGCCACATTAGAGTCCATCGCTTTTCAGACCAAAGATGTCATGGAAGCCATGTCACAAGATTCTGGCATTGAGATTACCAGTCTTAATGTGGATGGGGGAGCTACCGCCAATGATTATCTCATGCAGTTTCAGTCAGATATCTTGGATGTTGAAGTGGATAGGCCTGTCATCACTGAGTCTACAGCTCTTGGCGCGGCTTATTTAGCCGGACTTACTGCTGGCATTTGGACCTTAGATCAAATTAGGGACGTTAGGAAGTCTGAGAAGAAATTTGAACCTCAGATCACTCCTGAGAAAAGGAATCAGCTCTATAAAAATTGGAAGAAGGCGGTAGAGCGTACATTTGACTGGGCCAAAGACTGATGGACATCACTAACTCTTTACACCGCGATGAGCTTATTGCGACAATCAGTCAATCGAAATATGATCTAATCATTATCGGAGGGGGAGTGACTGGAGCAGGTATTGCTTTGGATGCTTCTGCTCGTGGATTAAAGACTGTCTTGTTTGAGAAAAATGATTTTGCATCAGGAACCAGTAGCAAATCAACCAAATTGATCCACGGTGGATTGCGATACTTGAAGCAATTTGAGATTTCTCTTGTTAGGGAAGTTGGACAAGAGCGTGCTGTGGTTCATCACTTGGCACCACACCTGGTCAAAGCCGAAAAAATGTTACTTCCATTAATCAAGGATGGCACTTATGGCAAAATTTTGACCTCATTTGGCTTGATGATTTATGATGTTTTGGCTGGCGTTGAAAAGGTCGATCAACGCAAAATCTTAGAGAAAGAGGAAACCCTCAAACTGGAGCCGTTGCTGGATGAGGAAGTTTTAGAAGGCGGTGGGCTGTATGCAGAATACCGCACTGATGACGCGCGTCTCACGATTGAAATTATGAAAACAGCGGCTCTTATGGGAGCTCATGTGATTAGCTACGCAGAGGTGACAGACTTTATTTACAGTCAAGGTCAAGTGGCAGGAGTCAAATGGCGGGACAATCTTTCCCAAGCTCATTTTGAAACAAGTAGTCAACATACCATCAGCGCCGCTGGACCATGGGTGGATGAATTGCGTCATAAAAATGAGTCACTCGAGGGCAAGCACTTACATCTGACCAAAGGAGTTCATATTGTACTACCTCATGAAAAATTTCCCGTTCAGCAGTCTGTTTATTTTGATGTGCCTGATGGGCGAATGATTTTTGCCATCCCAAGGGGTAGAGTAACTTATGTAGGCACTACAGATACAGATTATCATGGTGATATCAATGATGTCAGAACCAAATCGGAGGATGTAGAATATCTCCTGCAGGGCATAGGTCACATATTCCCGTCTATTGAGCTGCATTTTGATGATGTGGAATCTAACTGGGCGGGATTGCGCCCGTTAATTGAAGAAGAAGGTAAATCCGCATCTGACCTCTCTAGAAAAGATGAAATTTTCGAATCTGAGACAGGTCTCTTGTCAATAGCCGGAGGCAAACTGACCGGATATAGAAAAATGTCCGAACGAATAGTGGATAAGCTCTTGTCTAAATATGAAGATTCAAGTCGAACATTTCGATCTTGCGAAACGGATCGGATTATCCTTTCTGGGGGAATTTTTAAAGATGCAAAACAGGTTTCTGAATACCAGAAGGTTGTGGAAGAACGTATAGTGAAACTTGATCTAGATATTCGTTTCGGAGAATATTTGGTAAGCAATTATGGCAAACAAACTGAAGATATCTTAGCGCGATTTGACCAGGTTAAAGCGAATGATCAGGAAATCAAACTTGCTCTTGCTGAACTGGAATTCACAATAGAAAACGAAGCTGTTCACTCTATTATGGATTTTTTCGAAAGAAGAACAGGCAAGTTGTTTTTTGACATTCCATCCATCCCCAAATTGGTTGAGCCTGTCTTGACCCACATGAGCAAAAGATTCTCTTGGTCACTACAAAGAGTAATTTCAGAGCGAAAGTGGATTACTGAGAGCATAAGAACACACAGTCAGTTCGATTAACAAAATTCGTAGATATGAGAAAACCATCCGCCTATTCAAGTAGTATTTCACCAAAGGTCTCTATGAAATTATTTACTTTTTGTGCCGTCCTTTTTTTACTTTCCTGCAGCCCATCTTCTGTACAAGAGATTGATTTTCAGGGCCACAGAGGAGCGAGGGGCTTGATGCCGGAAAACACGATTCCAGGCTTTATACATGCCTTAGATTTGGGAGTCACCACTTTAGAAATGGATGTAGTGATGACAGGCGATGGACAACTGCTGGTTTCACACGAGCCTTATTTATCCAAGGAAATTTGCTTGGACACATTGGGCAATGAAATAGGTGATTCTCTAGAGTTGAATTTGAACATTTTTAAAATGAGATATGAGCAGATTCAACGATTCGACTGTGGTATTAAGGATCATCCTAGATTCAAAGGTCAGCAAAAAATGCAGGTATCGAAACCTCTATTGAAGGAGGTAGTGACCGCCGTAGAGACCTATGTAAATGATAAAAACCTGGCATCTCCCAATTATAATATTGAGATAAAGTCAATGGAAATCGGCGATGGAGTTTACCATCCACATCCCCAGCAGTATAGCGAGTTAGCCTTTAAGGAAATTGATAAGCTACTTCTTTGGGACAGGGTGACCATTCAGTCATTTGATTTTCGAGTCCTACAGCATTTTCATAAGGCCTTTCCAGAGGTCAGATTAGTGCAGTTGGTAGAGAATGATCTTTCGTTTCAAGAAAACATAGACTCATTGGGATTCAATCCTTATGTGTACAGTTGCTATTTTCCATTAATTTCGCGTGAAATTATCAGCCAGCTTCATGCGCGCAATATCAAGGTAATCCCTTGGACCGTCAATGAAGTAGCTGACATGAAGCGATTGTTAGATTGGGGAGTTGATGGACTGATCAGCGATTACCCAAACAGATATTTAGAATTAAGATGAGCGATAAGAAATACGACGTTTATGCCATTGGCAATGCATTGGTAGATTATGAAATCGAAGTAGATGATGCATTTTTTGAGACACACGGCATAGAGAAGTCATTGATGACTTTGGTCGATGGAGACCGACAAGCGGAATTGATAGAGGTGGTCAAGGGTCATATTAAGGAAAAGCAAGGTGGTGGATCTGCCGCCAACACAGTGGTTGCAGTTAGCACCTTGGGTGGCAAAGGATATTATTCTTGCAAAGTTGGTAATGATGAAGATGGGATAGTATATCTAAATGACCTTACGGCAAATGGCTTAGAAACCAACTTGGATGCATCCAACCTTCCTGCCGGCATCACTGGTAAATGCCTTGTAATGGTTACCCCTGATGCAGAACGCACCATGAACACCTTTTTAGGTATCACTTCTGATTTTTCAGTTGATGAGATAGATCAAGAGGCGTTGAAATCAGCCGAATACCTGTTTATCGAAGGGTATCTGGTTACTTCAGAAAGTGGCTTAGAAGCCATGAAAGCAGCCAAGAAACTAGCTCAGGAAAATGGGGTCAAGACTAGCTTAACCTTTTCAGACCCAAGTATGGTCAAATACTTCAACAGCCAAATGAAGGAAGTCGTTGGCGAAGGAGTTGATTTGCTTTTCTGCAATGAAGAAGAAGCAATGCTCTTCACGGATAAAGACTCCCTAGATGAGGCCAAAGAGATAATCAAAACCTATGCGAAGGAGTTCGTCATCACATTGGGTAGCAAGGGCGCTTTAGTATATGATGGAGAAAATTTTATCAATATAGAATCATTTCCTACCACGGCGATTGACTCCAATGGAGCAGGAGATATGTTTTCCGGAGCCTTTTTGTACGGTATCACAAATGGGCTTTCTTATAGCGACGCTGGAAAATTGGCGAGCAGAGCATCTTCAGAGGTAGTGTCAAAATATGGCCCTAGGCTTTCCAATCGAAAGTTTTCGGAGATAAAGAAGGAGCTTTTCGATTGAAATCGAATTTAGCCAGAGATAATAAATTCACGAGTGACAATTTATTTGGTAAAACTTAATCTTTACCTATCTTTGCACTCCGTTTTGAGAAAAAGAATAAAGGCATGTCTACTAAGAGAACATTTCAACCTTCAGTAAGAAAGAGAAAAAATAAGCACGGTTTCCGTTCTAGAATGGAATCAGTGAATGGAAGAGCGGTTATCGCTAGAAGAAGAGCAAAGGGAAGAAAGAGACTTACTGTTTCAGACCAGACTCACAAAAAATAATCAATCCTAGGCCGATGAATCAGTCAGGCCATTCATTTAGTTTTCCTCAAAAGGAGAACCTAAAAGGGAAGAAATTAATTGAGGAATTGTTCAAGAACGGTTCCTCTTTTTATTTTCACCCATTGCTAGTCAAGGTTCTTCCCGAATCTGATAAGACTATCAAGCACAATCGTGTGCTATTTTCAGTCCCCAAAAAAAAGTTTAAGAGAGCAGTAGATCGCAACCTTCTCAAAAGAAGGATGCGCGAGTCATATCGATTAAATAAACCTGCTCTATTCCCTCCGAGCGTTAACCAATTTTATCAAATAGCTTTTGTTTATACGGACAAATCTATTCTACCTTACTCGGCAATTAATGAGAAACTAATCCAGGCATTAGAGCGTTTAGTGGAGATAGATTCTGATAAGGACTAATTTGAGAATATGAGGAAAGGAATTAAATCTATAGCAGTAGTAGGCTTTTTGGCCTTGGCAATTGTCGGTTTTCGGTCTACTACCCCAGGTGATCGTACTTTTGAGATTGTTAAAAATCTTGACATTTTCGCCACACTTTACAAAGAGGTCAATGCATACTATGTTGACGAAATTGACCCTGAAGTGCTGATGAGAACAGGGATAGAAGCCATGTTAGCTTCTCTGGATCCTTATACCAATTATATTCCTGAAGACGACATAGAAGATTATCGAACCATTACTACAGGTGAGTATGGTGGTATTGGAGCTGCTGTAGATAAGAAAAATGGGATTAGCACCATCGTAATGCCTTATGAAGGTTATCCAGCGCACAAGGCGGGGCTCAAAGCAGGAGATCAAATCATCAAGATAAATGGGATCAGTATCACAGAAAAACCTTCCGACGAAATAAGTAAACTATTAAAAGGGCAGTCAAAGTCAGATATTGTGTTGACAGTAAAGCGATTTGACAAGGAAAAGCCTTTTGATGTCACATTGAACAGAGAGCGAATCACCATCAAAAATGTCCCATATTTCGGATTGGTGAGTGAAGATATTGGATACCTGAAATTGACTGATTTCACCACAGAAGCAGGACTAGAGGTGAGAAATGCTGTCAATGAGTTGAAAGCCGATGGTGCTACTAAGATCATCCTTGACTTACGTGGCAATCCTGGAGGCTTGCTTGAAGAGGCCGTCAATGTCTCCAATGTTTTCATCGGCAAAGGCCGAGAAGTCGTTACAACTAGGGGTAAGTTGAAGAATTGGACTAAAACTTATAACACTTTGGATGAGCCCGCAGATGAACAGATTCCTGTGGCTGTATTGATAAGTGGATCTAGTGCCTCGGCTTCTGAAATTGTCGCTGGGGTGATTCAGGATTATGACAGAGGAGTCTTGGTTGGGCAGAGGTCTTTCGGCAAGGGCTTGGTTCAGCAGACAAGGCCGTTGGCTTACAATTCTCAGATTAAGGTGACTACAGGTAAATATTATATACCATCTGGTCGTTGTATCCAGGCTATAGATTACAGTCACAGAAATCCTGATGGTAGTATAGCGAAGATTGCCGATTCACTGAAAGCAGAGTTTACTACTCTATCGGGTAGACCAGTTTTTGATGGAGGAGGTGTCAATCCTGATATAGAAGTAGAAGTGCCTCAGTATGCAGCTATTTCTTATGCGCTGATGTCCGGAAATTTCATTTTCGATTACGCGACCTCTTATTACTACAGTCATCCAGAAATTGCTGATGCGAAAGAGTTTAGGCTTACTGATGCTGAATATCTCCAATTTATTGAATGGCTGGAGGGTAAAGATTTGAACTACGTGACGCAAGTGGAAAAGGACTTAGAAAAGCTTGTTGCCTCATCCAAAAAGGCAAATTATTATGATGATATTGCTGAGAAAATTGTTGAGCTAAGAGATAAGGCTATAGAGACAAAAAAGCAAGACTTGCAGACCTTCAAAAAGGAGATAGTTCATCTTTTAGAACAAGAAATAGCCAGTAGATATTATTATCAGAGAGGGATAATTGAAGTCGCATTTGACGAAGATCCGGATATATTGGCTGCTACCAAGGTGTTAGGCAATCAGGAGGAATATCAGAATTTATTAAAGTCGAATTAAGTGGCGAACATTCTCAGCATTGACACATCTACTAAAGTGTGCTCTGTGGCATTGCACAATAGCGGAGCGCTTGTAGCTGGTCAGTCCTATCATTTGCAACAGTCACATTCTAGTCTCCTTCCGGGAATCATCAAGCAACTTCTAGACAACTGTGAGTTTGAGATGGCGAGCTTAGATGCAGTAGCACTGTCTGCTGGTCCAGGTTCATACACAGGTTTAAGAATAGGCACGGCTACTGCTAAAGGGCTGTGTTTTGCTTTAAATTTACCATTGATCTCCATAGATACTTTGGATACAATGATCGATCAGGTGTTTCCATTGATAAACGAAGAGTCGGCGTTATTTTGTCCTATGATTGATGCGCGTAGGATGGAAGTCTATTGTAAGTTGATCAATCAGTCTAGACAGGTTTTGAGAGACACAAGCCCAGTTGTTGTTGATGAAGACACATTTAGTGAATTTCGCAATGTTCCGCTTTATTTATTTGGAAATGGAGCATCAAAACTTCGTGACTTATTTAAGAAATATAATACTCACCATGTTCCAAACATTCATCCTTCTGCAGCCAATATGGGCACTATCTCTTATGAGAAATTTCAGAAGGGATTGTTTGAAGACTTAGCGTATTTCGAGCCGGATTATCTTAAGGAGTTCCAAACCAAAGCACCAGTAAAAAAGAAGTTAGTCTAATGGAAGAAATTGTAAATAGGGTTGCCCAGAGCAAGTTGGTTACGATTGACCTTGATGAACATATCAGTCATTCTCAGAAGTTGTTTATTGACTTAGCTCCAGTCTTATTTCAGGGCCTCATACTTCGAGAAAAGGATTTCAGAGATTTTGTAAAGTCACTTGATTCCGAAACTTATCGAAGTGCCAATGTAGGAATACATTGTTCTGCAGATGCTATTATCCCAACTTGGGCATACATGATCTTGGCAGCTAAATTAACTGGTGTTGCCAATTGCATTGCTTTAGGTCATGCGGAAGAGCTTGAGCGAGCCATGATAGATCAAGCCGTTCAAGAAATTTCACAGATGGATTTAGCTAACGCCAAGGTTGTTATTAAAGGATGTGGTGATATTCACAATAGAGATTATGCTTACTTAAAAGTCACAAATGCCTTAGCCAGCAAGGTTTCGAGCATTATGTATGGTGAGCCTTGCAGTACAGTTCCTGTTTTTAAAAGAAAAACATAATTATTCGAGATTTAGTTGGCATTTAGAATGCAGTAGTTACTATCTTCGCATCCCGGTT
>JAGDZO010000017.1:0-1021 GCA_049115815.1 Cyclobacteriaceae bacterium
CCATCTCCATCAAAGTCCCAACTATAACTTGTAATGTCTCCACTCGTGTTGATGCTCGTGAACTGACTTAATGTGGAGATACAACTATTATCCGTACTGAGACTAATGTCGGGCGCTTGGTCATTGGTGACTGTTATTTTATGCTCTACATATCCCCTGTTGCCGTTTGGAGATATGCCCGTTAGGCTCACTGTATATTCTCCCGATTCTTCATAATACAAGTCTACAGGCTCAAATAACGTACTTGATGTTATACTCGGCGATGTACAACTCGATTGAAATAATACTCTCGATAATTGTCCATCATCTGAATCAACCGTATAGCCATACCACTCAGGAGCATAGTAAAAAACATCCATCGCTCTAGAATCTGAAATGAGACCAGATCCATTTCCTGTCTCAACTAGTCGGTATGGTGTAGTTAAGTCTCCTGCAAATACCATTTGGTAAACTCCGCCACTTCGTGATTGGGTGATAGCCACATGCTTATCCCCCTCTCGCAATAACTTCACCGAAATAGCTCCCGATATACTAGCCTGCTCCAAAACCAAAGGTGCAGAATATAACTCCTCACCAAACTCCAAGCGATAAATCTTGCCGTTTCCATTTGAAGCCAACATACCATACCATCTCCCAGATATCTCTATCAAATCCAAATCAAATAAATTCAGAAAGCTATTGTCTGTAAGATTGATCACATCTCCTTGTGATGGTGTATTCGTAATACTAGCTCCAAAGCGTACAATTGTCAGCTTCTCTGAATTATTACTCGCTATAACCGCTACCCAATCTCCATCATCATTTGCTAAGCTTAAACCCCTGGGACCACTCAAAGAAAGTCCTGATGATAAATCTGTCACTATTGGTGAGGTGTTTGTTAAATCAGAACCAAAATCTAGTCGCAACAACTCATTACTTCCATCATTGATCAACAAAGCATACCAATCCCCTCCCTCTTCTACAAACTCCATATCCTTGTGAACTGATAATGAACCTGACAGGGTTCCCAAATTCACTTCAG
>JAGDZO010000018.1:0-128779 GCA_049115815.1 Cyclobacteriaceae bacterium
CAGTTAAATGTAGCAGATCCACTACCCTCAAAAAGCGGTGCTAATCCCGGGTTTCTTTGAATTTGTCCGATTCGAGATTCCAGCTGAGCTAAAAAATCTACTTTTACCTTTTCATTCCACAGATTGGATATGAAATCTGAAGTCCGTCGAAGCGATCTCCTTGCTGTAGGTGACCAGATAACTTTCTTATTCAATCCTTCCTATTTAAGATGTCTTGGACTGATGTGTGTTCGATACAATCCTCCAGTGGCTCAGCTGCAGAAACCTTTAAAAGATCTACTATTTCATTTGGAAAGTCGTTCAAAGAAGCCTGACGATAGTTTTCAATCTGGTTGAGTACAGTTTCGTCATTCAAGTTAGTAATCCAGCTAATCAAGGATCTTTTTCTTTGTTCGATCGTCATAATTCAAATATACGGATTTTCAAGATTTTCCTTTTTTTAGAATTAAGCCAAAAGGACACCAACCCTTGTTGGTGCGTCATTGCTCCTGTAATTGTACAAATCAAATCACACACCCCGACCCCTCTCAAGAGGGGACTTTTAAATGGCTGTTATCTAGAGCGCTGTTCTAAAAAATCCCCCCATGCCATGGATAGTGTCCTCGCAATCCAACTCTACGTTTCGGTTCGTGAGACACGGACCAAGGCTGGGTTCCCATTGCAAGTTCGGAAGATACTTCTGGACCGACCTCTTAGTTGTTTCCACGTTGCATTCTAGACTAATTGTCACGGAATTAAGTTCCGCGCCAGTGCGGGAATCTGGCCAATTATCCTACTAGCTATCCACGCAAGTGCAGCCGCTTTCAGTTTCGTATTGCCCTCTTATGGTTTCCCAATCGGTACGATTGTCAAAACCATCCACGCAGTACTCTCTGCCGTTAAGGATATTAGGATTCTGAGTACAGTTATCACAGGTATAGCAATCATTCGCGCCTCCTTCATCGTCTTCTTCACACGAAACAAAAAGACCACCTAGTGCCAGCATCAGGATAGAATAAGTCAATAGCTTTTTCATAATTCTTTTTGACTACAATTTCTCGCGTTAAGCTTTAGTTGTCAATACCCTCCTCCACTGATATTTCGGCAAATCAATTATCTTTCGCGCTGAAATATGGAGTCTATAGATAGCGTCACCCTCAACTTTTCTCAACAGAACATCGCCATTCTCAATTTAAGTCTAGGGCTCATCATGTTTGGTGTCGCTCTGAAACTCACCTTGAATGATTTTAAGATGGTGCTTTCTCAGCCCATCTGTACGATAGCGGGAGTCATTTCACAGTTTCTTGTGCTCCCTTTTCTTACATTTTTGATGATCTGGATAACCGATCCAAAACCAAGTTTTGCTTTGGGAATGATGATGGTAGCTGCTTGTCCCGGAGGCAATATTTCCAATTTCTTTTCTGCACTATCCAAAGGAAATATCGCTCTTTCGGTGAGCCTGACAGCCATCTCAAGTGTGTTAGCTATTTTTATGACACCTATCAACTTGTCATTTTGGGCTAGCATGTATCCGCCTACAGCAGGTCTACTTACGGAAGTCAGCCTCAATTTTTGGGATGTACTTCAGACCATCATTACCATACTTGGCATCCCCATCATATTAGGTATGACCGTGCGTCACAGATTTCCCGAATGGGCGATGAAACTACAACCTTACTTTCACAAGCTGTCCATTGTAATCTTTGCGATCATTGTAATCCTGGCATTCTCGGCCAACATCGATCTCTTTCTGAAATACATTTATTTGGTCGTATTGCTAGTGTTTGCCCATAATGCCATAGCGCTAGCAGCTGGCTATCAAATGGGGAGACTCTTTAGACTGCCAGCCTCTGATCGAAGATCGCTAGCCATTGAGACAGGAATTCAAAATTCTGGACTTGGATTACTGCTTATATTTACATTCTTTGAAGGGCTTGGCGGCATGGCGATAGTAGCCGCTTGGTGGGGAATTTGGCATATAATTTCGGGATTTTCTATCGCTTATTGGTGGAATTCCCGCGCATCGAAATTGAATACATGAAATCACACTGGTTATACTATCTGGTAAAAATTACAAGTTGGATAGGCTTACGAATTTTCTTCAATGGAGTAAGCGTAACGGGCAGGCATAATATCCCGAGAGACGGAGCTGTCATATTCACCCCAAATCATCAAGGTGCATTTATGGATGCGGTTTTGATAGGTACGTTCAACCCAAGAGATGTTTCTTTCCTGACGCGTTCGGATGTATTCAATAAGTGGTCAAGACCCTTTCTGAAAGCACTGAACATGATGCCGATATATCGAATCAGAGATGGCATAGGTAACCTTTCGCAAAATGAGGCAGTGTTTGAGACCTGTTTCGATATGCTCTCTCAAGAGCGCACCATTCTGATATTCCCGGAAGGAAATCACGGCATAGAGCACTACCTACGTCCATTGTCCAAAGGTACGTCGAGACTTGCCCTGGATGCGCGAGATCGAGTAGATCCAAAAACTAAAGTTTACATAGTGCCTACTGGTATCAATTACTTCTCGCACTACAGACCTTTGGGGCCCATGAAAATCCATTTTGGAGAGGCGATTGAACTGCAAGAATACATGGAGTTGTATCATGAGCACAAGCAAAAAGGATACAACAAACTGAAATCAGATTTGGCTGTAGCCATGAAAAAAACACTCATTCTAGCTGAGAATGATGAAAACTATGAAGCCAAGCGCGATTGGATTTTTCAGAAGAAGCATGAGCACCTGTCCTTTGAAGAGCTCAAGAAAATGGGTGATGCAGATTACTTTGATGCCGCACCCAGCAAGAAAAATGGAATTGTTTTCCGGTTCTTAGCAGCATTATTAGCCATAGTCAACGCTCCTGCTCTACTAGCACTTCATAAGATTATTGGAGGTATCAAAGACAAGGTATTTTACATCTCCATCAAGTACTTCGCTGGAGCTCTTTTACATTTCCTTTGGTGGTCAATGCTTTTTGCCCTTGGCGTAATATTTATTAGTTGGGAAGCCGGTTTGCTATTTGCGGTTACGGCTTTTGTAGTAGCCCGAGCCAGACAGTCTTTGATTAAATATTAGTTGGCTCTGGCTTCAAATTTCTTTCGGTCATAAATGATCTTACCTTCCCTGTCCCACTCTTTGGTGATAGCTGGTTTGGTGTTCTTATCAAAAGGCTCTAGTGGATAAACAACTTCCCGCTTCACTCGCTGATTGTCATAATACTCTCTCCATACGCCCACTGGCTGATCAAACTTGTAGTGGCCCACCACAGCTAAATTTCCATTTTCATGAAATGCGAAATAATCCCCATCTCGCTCGCCATAGTGAACAGGGATGACCTCTCGGAGATTCTCTCTATTGAAATCATAATAGGCAAGCCGAGATTCCTTTGGCCAGCCCTTCCAATAATATTCCTTCTCTTGTAGAATATCATGACGGTTGTATCTGACCCATCTTGAGTGCTTCATCCCTTTATAGAAATAGCCTTCCTCCAGTACTTGATCGCCAAGTTTCTTGATATAATGACCATGCATCACACCTGCATTTTCGCGCTTCACGCGCAATGAGTTGACTATTTTTTTCTTTTTGAAATCATACCAATAGAAGTCACGCGCATACTCCTTAGGCCCTTCATAATCCTTGTCCTTGAGGTAAAAGAACAACTCCACAGTCATTCGGTTACCAAAACCATGCTTTGCAAAGCCACGCTTGGTCTTGATTCCATACCAAATTTTAGGATTTTTTTTCTTCTCCTTCTTTTTCTTCTCTCCAGATGCATATTCATCCTCTTCCTCCCCGTTGAGATCCTTTAAATCTATGGTGAGTGGCGTCTCATAATTGACCTTAAAAAGTTCATCTAACGAGGCTCCATCCTGCCCATAGCTGACAGCAGAGATCATCCAAATCCCCAGCACCAATAACGCTTTGTTCATTGCAATTTTCACTTCTCCAAAACTAACGATAAACCGCTCGAAAAATTCTCTCAGCATACAATGACTTGACTTTGATATATCAATGAATTTGGATTGCATATTCACAAGCGAACACCTCAGATGATTTGAGGGATTGTATTCCTTCCTTCTCAGAAAGTTCGCCACTGTGTTCCCTATGATCTGCCAACCCATACCACGGTTCTATGCACACGAATGGAGATCGTCGACTCTTAGACCATATGCCTAGATATGGGAACCCTTCAAAATCAAAAGTCAACCATTTTCGATCTTTTGAGATCAAGGTCACCTTACTGGATTGTAGATTCTTGTAGACCAACGCATCATCATCAAAAAGATCATCTCGGATATCAAGTCTACCTCCCTCGAGTGAAGGTTTCGTTTTACCACTAAATACTCCTTCATCTAGCATGTGCGCTGGTGCCGTCTCCTCTTTATCAAACAGTAAATGATAATCTGATCGTGTACCAGCCAATGTCATGGCGCACTTGAAAGCGGGGTGTCCCCCAATGGAGAAATACATCTCAGAATTACCTGCATTTTTCACTTCATACTTCGTATTTAGCACATTTTCCGTCAAGGTATAGGTAATGCACAATTCGAACACAAATGGATAGTTCTCAAGTGTCTCTGCGGAAGATAAGAGCGAAAAAGTGATAGAAGATGCTGACTGATTCACTACAGCAAATTGCTTATCTCTCGCAAATCCATGCTGCGACATAGCGTAGGTATGACCATGATGGGTGTATCGATCGTTTTTCAATCGACCAACAATTGGGAAAAGTATGGGAGTAAATCGAGCCCAATGTGCTGGATCCGCCTGCCAGATGTATTCTTGGCCTGTATCTATTTTGATCAGGCTAATTAGTTCTGCTCCTTTGGATTGAAAATTGGCCTTGAGATATTGATTGGAGATTTGCATAAGCCTCAAAACTAAAAAGTATTTTACTGATCCCAATGTGGCTAAACCGGCAGCCAATAGTTAAAGGCATCCTAAAAATCCGGGCTTCTAATTACATTTACGTAAGTGGATCAATCGCAAAACGCATGAATGAACCTGACCTGAATGACAATAAGCCTGCATGGCTCAATGAGCTGCAGCAAAAAAGTTGGGAACCCGAAATCCTCCTTTCAGGAATAGTGCTCTACGGGATGTTTCAGGCGCCGGCATTGATAGATCAGTTCACATCATTTGTCAACCTCAACATATACGGCAATACCAATGATCTCAGCAACTTAGGTGCATTGCTAAAAATCGCTCTTTATTGGCTTACTTTCGGATTAATCCTGCACCTGGTCAGTCGCGGGATTTGGGTAGGAATGGTCGGGTTGAGTTTCGCATTCCCGAATGGGATCAATAAAAAACAGCTCAAATACACTGACAAATACAGGAAAGTAATCGATGATTTGCCGCCGATGGAGCAGATCATCATGAATTTGGAGAAAGTCTGTAGCTCGCTTTTCTCCATTTCTTTCATGCTCTTTATGGTCATCATCGGGGGCTATGTCTACTTTCTGATTACCCTACTCATACCTATCATTGGATACCTATTTATGGTTGGTTTCTCCAATGTTTCAGATACAGAGACGCTTATACTTACAATATACGCCTACATAGTCATTGGTATTGGCTTTGTAGGTTTGTTTGATTTCATCACGCTCGGATTGCTTAAAAAAATCAGATGGGTCAACAAGGTATATTATCCAGTGTATAGAGTGGTGAGCGCATTGACTCTTGCGAAATTTTACAGACCAATATATTATGCACTGATTTCAAATTTCAATCGATGGAAACTAGGTGCTTTTCTTTTGGTGTTTATTCTAGGCAGTCTCTTCATGCTAGATAAGGTGAGTGATTCATCGGCCATCCCGGGAGAGTCTATCACAAGGCTCGAGATGTGGAGTACGGCCAGAAGTGTAGGGGCTTTTAGCGGCTACTATGATGATCAAAACGATGATTTCCAATCTGTGCAAGCTCAGATTCAATCAGACATCATCTCCGAAAACACCCTCCGGCTTTTTGTGGTACTCAAAATTGGGATTGAAGATTCGATCAAAAAGTATTGTCAATACGACACGCTGATATTGAAGCAAAAAGAGTTTGAAGCAAAGCAGCAATGTGTCTCGGAGTTTTACAAAGTAATACTAGATGATGAACCGATAGAAGGTTTAAGCTGGCGGTTCTTCTACAACCAAAAAACACAACAAAGGGGAATCATATCATACGTGGATATAACCAATCTGCCACAGGGAAATCATGTGGTGAACATCAGAAGTCCATCAGACATGATGGATCTTAGTTTTGCCGAGATCCCGTTCTACCGAGAAATTAGCCAAGATGGCTATTCGGCTATCAAAAAAGAAGACCCTAAGGAAGATCCAAGCTATTTACAATTGAAACCTATATTGCCGAAGTAAGTCTCACCTTATCCAATAAGATGATTACTGATGCTTTCTTCTAAAAAGACAAAAAAAGAGCGCCATATAGGCGCTCTTTTTATTCCAGTTCTACAATTAATTATCAATACAGATAATCAAGAGCGGTTTGATCGTCATTGTTGAATGGTCTGTCGCTTCCATCAGAACAAGCCAACATCCAAGATGCATCACTCAAACTAGCGCCTGTTGGAGTTCCTGGGATATGATTTGCACCTACACCAGCAGTTCCTTCATTTGAAGTTCCTCCACCACATGAAATACTTCTGTCAAAGAAATCTGTATGACGGAATCCAACACAATGTCCCATTTCATGACCTATGATAGTAGCAATACCACCTACACTTAGTCCGTAAGAAGACTCAAGTACTCCACTCATTTTTATCTCACCATAAGGATCTCCTGATGAAGTAGGGAAACCAGCTGAACCAAGAATTCCTCTACGCTCATCACCTTTTGCAAGTCTTGTCATAACAATATCAGCTCCAGTTGAAGATGTTACTCTTTGGAATGAAATAGTAAGATTTTCAGCATTGTATCTTGAGATAGCTAAATCCAATCCTGCGATCATAGCTGTGCTATAACCTCCTGATGATTTCTTGCCTCTTCCTCCACCTGAAGATGCAACTGGGGCATAAACAGTGATCACTCTATTCCCACTAGTAGCTACCAAATTAGTCGTGCTGTACTGCTCTTCTATAGGTAATCTGTTGCCTTCTTTCAATGATGCTAAATCATGGAAAGGAATATAAATATCTCCTTCAACCAAAACACCATCATCGAATGGAATTGGAGCGATGTTATCAACATCAAACCCTGCATTAATTAGTGCTTGAAGTGTAGCTTCAGAAACTTCATCAGCTAGAACAACTGAATCTTCATTTTGCTCACAAGCAACAAATAGAACGCTCATCGCGATTGCAATAGCGGCTAAAAAGTTAAATTTTCTCATAGTAAAAACGTTTTAAATTAGGTTAATGATGGTCTCGAAACCACTCGAGATTGCCAGTAAAGTATTAAAAAGAAATTTTTATTTCAAGTGAATATTAAAATTCAAAATGATTCTCATAATTCCTATTAATCATAAAAATATTACAAGTTATTTGAGATGATTTGCAAAATATTCTATTGCATTGATCCCTCCTCAAATCAGAATTTATATACTTCATGAACTACTAGGTTATGCAAAAGGCATCTTATTTATTCAAAACTTAATCATGCGCTATATTCGCTCTGTGAGGTTGCTATTTTTACTTTTGTTAATAAATAATCTAGGGATATGCCAAGGAGTCTCACAGTCCAAATTATCTCCGCATTTCCAGGAAAACAATGGGAAAAGAATAACTGAAGAGCGAGAATTTGTCTTACTCTTGGAGGATCAATCAGCTTTCATAGAAAGATACAAAGACCTCCTCCTGATTATATATCCCGAGTATCAATCAAAGGTTCTCAATATTAAACTTGCCAATGACCAAACTTTACACAATCTGATTGGTGATGACAATGTGCAATTCATCGAGATCATCAGAGTACCTCATGAAGAGTCTCTTTTGAATGACCCGGATTTGGAATTTAATAGAATCAGAAAATGGCAAGCCGACAATCCTTCCTTTAATTCCATCGCCTCAAAAGTTGCTATCAAGGAACAAATGTTTAAAACGGATGACATTGACTTGCGCAATAAGTATTTCGATATTGGATTAGCTGGAGAAAGTAATTCGGCGCATGCCACATCCATAGCTACTATAATTTCTGGTCGGGCTAATAGTTCTATGAAGTCATTGGGCGTATTGCCTGGGTCAATGCTTACCTCCTCCGATTTCAATAATCTCATCCCGGATAGTGAAGCAACACTAATCGCGAATGAAATTTTCGTAGAAAACCATTCGTATGGGGTTGGTATTGAAAACTATTATGGCATAGAAGCGCTCTTATATGATGAGTCAATAGTCAATGAGCCTAGTCTTGTTCATGTATTTTCTGCTGGTAATTCTGGAAGTCAGATGCCAGTAAACGGGACATATGAAGGGTTACAGTTTGCCAATCTAACAGGCACCTTCAAGCAAGCCAAAAATGTAATTACAGTTTCAGGGCTCGATACTGCATTGTCTATTAATGTATCTGCCTCGAGGGGACCGGCTTATGATGGCAGGCTAAAACCAGAGTTTACAGCTTATGGAGGGAGGGGAACATCAGATGCAGCCGCAATTGTAACTGGTGTGGTGAGCTTATTACAATATACATACAAATCAAAATGGGGCTTAACTCCAACCGCTTCGCTTATCAAGTCAATCTTGATTGTTTCGGCAGATGATATTGGCCCTGCTGGAATAGATTATTACTCTGGGTATGGCAATGTCAACGCCCATAAAGCCACAAATCCCATAGCCCAAAACTGGATGTACGAAACCATACTAGAAAGCAATGACTCAGAAAATATAATTATTGATATTCCGGCTTCATTGAGCCAGTTCAAGTTAGCCATAAGCTGGATAGATCCTCCAGCATCTATAGATGCTAAATCAGCCTTGGTCAATGACATTGACGCCACACTGATTTTCGATGACACTTCGTATCTTCCCTGGGTACTAGATCATTCCGCAAATGCGGCTTCTTTAAGCGCACTACCTACAAGAGGTCAAGATCATCTGAATAATGTTGAGTATATCAGTTTGGAAAACCCAACGGCTGGATCATATACCCTTCAACTCAAGGCGTCAGAACTTAGTGGTTCCCAGCAAGTCAGTGTGGCTTGGTACTTTGAAGGAAAAGAAGAATTTGAATGGGACTTCCCAAATGCCAAAGACAAATTATTAGCGGGAAGTGAAAGACGATTACTTTGGAGATCAACATTTGAAAATGCCTCTGCAAAACTAGAATATCGGATAAATGACTCAGATTGGGAAACCATCAATGCTAATATCGATCTAGGAGACAACCAAAAATGGAAAGTCCCCAACCAGAATGGTGAGGCTTTCTTAAGAATGACCATTGGGGATAGCTCTTTTGTTTCGGACTCATTTTATATCGGTCAAACTCCAGATATAGATGTCTCTTTCAACTGCGAATCAACATTTGGTCTGAGCTGGTCTCCTGTACCAAATGCTACGGGCTATGAAATCTACCAGATGGGAACAGAATATTTAGAGCCTATCGGCAATACCAACAATACATACTTCAGTCTAAATAAAACCAATGAAGTGTTTTATGCTGTTTCGGCTCAATATGAAGATGTTCAGAAATTCAGGGGCAATGCTTTGAATTACACCTTTCAGGGGACCTTTTGCTATATCAATTTTTTTGCAGCGGAGAGGAGTGAATCAGGTGTCAAACTCCAACTTGATCTAAGTACAGAAATTGAAATTGAGAGCATCAATGTCTTCAAATTCAATGATCGATCTCCCTCACAAAGTGTAGCTTCAATTGTGCCAGATGGTAATTTGTCTTACACTTTTATCGATAACTCGGCAGATCCTGGTTTAATTGGTTATACGGCTGAGCTTAATTTCATTGATGGATCAAAAATCATTTCGGATACTTCAAACATCCTTGTAGATGATCCAGGAAAGGTAATCCTGTTTCCTAATCCTGCAACTGAGGACTTCATCAACATTCTAAGCTCAGGCAATGGTCTGCTTCTTGAAATCACGGATAGCAAAGGAGCGTTGATACTGGAAAAGAGACTTGATTTTAGGGTAGAGTTTATTATTCTAAAAGACTTTTTAGAAGGGCTTTATTATTACCGCTTGTTTAATGAAGGGAAGCAGTTAGACAGTGGAAAGTTTGTGAAGTATTAATCAATATTGTAACTACTTAAAAAAAATCCCAACCAAATGGTCGGGATTTTTGACTGTCCCCGACTAATGCGCCGGGGTTATATATATAGGATAATTTGCCTTACTTGGAAGCTAATTCTACGCTTCTATTGATGAAATCTGTCAGCTTCTTACCACTCAACATTCCCTGACCAAGTAGTGCCCAGTCGTAAGCTTGTTTAGCTAAGGCTATCTGCTCGTCTTCAGTCTCAGCTGCTACAATCTTCTTAGTGAAAGCGTGATTGGCGTTCACCGCTACAGAAAGTGAAAGTGGCATTTCACCAAACATCATCGGGCCTCCACCACCTTGCGCTTGCATGTCGCGCATTCTACGGATAAACTCAGGCAAAGTGATCGTGACAGGTAAATCATCAGTAGCCATAGGCTCTACAGATACTTGATTTTTATCATCTCCAATCGCCTTTTTGAAAGCCTCAGTTACTTTGGTCTGTTCGTCTTCTGACAATACCGATTCCTTCTTCTCGTCTTTATCGATCAGCTTGTCAATCACATCAGCATCTACACGCTTCAACGTGATTCCCTCAAACTTCTGCTCGGCATGGTTAATAAAATGACTGTCCACAGGACCATCCAACACCAGCACATCATAGCTTCTTTTGTTGGCGGTCTCTATATAGCTATGTTGCTTTTCAGCATCTGTGGTATATAAGAAAACTACGCTCTTGTCCTTATTGGTTTGAGTTGGCTCTACATGCTTCTTGTATTCGTCTATGTTGAAGAATTTGCCATCAACGTTTTTCACCAAAGTGAAGTCTTTGGCCTTCTCCTCAAACTTCTCTTCTGAGATCATTCCGTATTTCACGAATACACCAATGTCCTCCCACTTCTCTTCGTAGGCTGTTCTGTCCTTTTTGAACAAATCGCCCAGCTTGTCTGCTACTTTCTTAGTGATATAGCCGTTGATTTTCTTCACGTTTCCATCGGACTGAAGATAACTACGAGATACGTTCAATGGGATATCTGGTGAGTCAATCACACCATGAAGCATCTGTAAGAAATCAGGGACAATATCCTTCACTTCGTCAGTGATGAACACTTGACGTGAATAGAGCTGAATTTTGTTCTTCTGAAATTCGAAATCCTTTTTCAATTTCGGGAAGTAGAGAATTCCCGTAAGGTTGAAAGGATAGTCCACATTCAAATGAATCCAGAAAAGTGGATCTTCTGAGAATGGATAAAGCTCTTTGTAGAATTCAATATAATCCTCATCCTTCAAGTCAGTTGGTGACTTGGCCCAAAGCGGCGTAGGGTTGTTGATGATGTTGTCTTCCTTGACTGTCTTGTACTTCTTCTTACCGTCTTTGTCTTCACCATCCTCTACAGACTTGTCTTTTTGTCCAAATCTGATTGGCACTGGCAAGAACTTGGAGTACTTATCCAAGATCCCTTGAATCCTGCTTTCTTCCAAAAACTCCTCAGAATCATCTGCTATGTGAAGGATGATATCTGTACCACGTTCTTTACGCTTACCTTTCTTGATCTCGAATTCGGTGTTACCGTCACAATACCAAGCTGCTGGCTCGGCGCCTTCTACATGCGAAAGCGACTGAATCTCCACTTGCTTAGAAACCATAAATGCAGAATAAAATCCAAGACCGAAATGACCGATGATTTGTTGCTCATCACCTTTGTCCTTGTACTTCTCTACAAATTCTGTGGCACCAGAAAATGCGATTTGGTTGATGTATTTTTTGATGTCTTCAGCAGTAAGACCTATTCCTTTGTCAGAAATGGTGATGGTCTTTTTCTTCTTGTCGAATGAGACATCTACTGTCAGGTCGCCAAGCTCTCCGGTGTATTCGCCGAGGGAACTAAGTCTTTTAATTTTTTGCGTAGCATCCACGGCATTGGATACCAACTCACGAAGGAAAATCTCATGATCGGAGTATAAAAACTTCTTGATGATCGGGAAGATGTTCTCCGTGTGAATTGAAATATTGCCTTTCTCTTGCATATCGTAGTTTAAGTTTTGATCAGTTTACTCATGCCGCCAAGTCAAATACAATACCAGTCTAAGCAAACTGTCAAGTTGTCAGAATAACGTTGATGCCATCCTTAAATAGGGTCCTAGTCAAAAGACAAATTGACCGCAGAAATAGCGGTATTTCAAATGGTAATACTAAAAGTAATACCGATTGTGTTATCTTTATAAAATGAAAACGATTAGTCTTAAAGTACCTGACGATATATATGAGAAGATAGAGACCTACCGCAAGCTCGATAATAAGAATCGCACGAGCTACGTGATGGAGGCAGTGGTAGCTTATACTAAGAATATAGAGCGGGAAGAATTGAAAGAACAACTAAAAAATGAAGCCATAGCTGATAAAGAAGCTGACCGTCGGATTTTGGATGAATTAGACCATTTAAGTAATGAAGGTCTCGATTCTCTTAAAGACAAATGGTCATAGTATGAAATTTGAAATTTGGCTAAGTAACCTAAACCCACAAAGAGGCACTGAGGTAGGCAAAGTAAGACCTGTTCTGATTGTGAAAACGCCGCTAATGACCGAGCTCTCAGAATCAACAATCATTTGCCCGTTCACAACAACACCTAGCACATCCCGGATTACAAAAGTTAAAGTCGAGGCATCCGATACGTCAGGATTGACGACTCAATCTTGGATCATTATTGATCAAATTCGAACTATTGACAAGAAGCGTCTGATTAAGAAGTTAGGTGAGCTTCCTGAGCATTACCATGATCAAGTGAATCAAAACTTGAAAATTATGCTGGATTTAGACTAGTAAAAATTTTCGTTCAACAATAATTCTCACCTAATCCTATCAGCACTCTTCACCAGCCTATCATCCTTACGGATAAATCGATTCGCCAATGAATTAAAGAATAGTGCCGCGGCTATTATATAAAACCCCATTTGAAAATTACCGAGGGTCTCTTGACCGAGCATCTGCTCTCCTTTGGTCGTATAATAATAAGTGACACCTAAGCACCCACCCATCACCAATGAGTTCAAGGCGCCAAGTTGAATTTGTCTGAGTCTATTTTTGAACTGAAATATGGAAAATAAAGCGATGGCTGCCCCCAGTAAGGCCAAACCCGATATGATATATGTATCAGTTACTGCCATTACCGTCTCATTGCCGGCCTCATCTACACTGGCATATACAAGCTGAAACGCGTTCAAGGTTGCCACCTCCATCACTTCAGGATCAAACTTCGCCCACATCGGCAAGAACAATGTGGTAACCATCACTATAGCAACGAGCAACAAAAATACGGATTGGATTCTTTGAATCATGACTTTGAAATTTGTGCAAAAGTGCCAATCCCTATTCATAAACCAATGGAATGACCCAAAATCTTTAACAGCTAAAAGTTTACTTTTGCGCCGATGCGATACTTCATGGATCTTTCTTACAAGGGCACAGCTTATCATGGCTGGCAAATCCAGCCCAATGCACCGACTGTGCAGGAAGAGATTAACAAAGCACTTTCGCTCGTACTTCAGCAGAAAATAGAATGTGTAGGTAGCGGCAGAACTGATACTGGCGTACATGCCAAGCAGCAAGTCGCTCACTTAGATCTTGAAGAAGTGAAGCTTACGCTAGATCAGTTGACCTATCGGCTCAATGGCATTTTACCCGCTGACATCAGCATCAAACAAATCAGACAAGTAAAGCCTGATGCTCATGCAAGATTTGATGCGACTCGAAGAACGTATCATTACCATTTGCATAAAATCAAGGATCCATTTATCACTGGGCAGTCTTATTATTTTACCAAAGAATTGGATGTCTCGGCTATTGCCAAATCAATTGAAATAATCAGGGACTGGAAAATCTTTCAGGCTTTCAGCAAGGTTCATACAGAGGTAAACAACTTCAATTGCGAAATATTTGAAATCTCATGGGAAGAAACCAACGTTGGTTATACATTTTGCGTAAGCGCCAATAGGTTTTTGCGAGGTATGGTCAGAGCTATGGTGGGGACTTTGCTGGATGTGGGGAGTGGTAAAATAGACACCAAGGTTCTCACCGAAATTCTAGACAGTGGTGATCGCTCCAGAGCTGGCCGATCTGTGCCGGCAGAAGGTCTATTTTTGAGTGAAGTATTGTATCCCGAATCAGTTTATTTAGAAGAGTAACTCTTGGAAAAAGAAAAAACGAATAGTGGAAGTATAGTGGACACACAGGTGATCAGACGCCTTTTTGTGTTTGCCAGACCGCATATGAAACAATTCTATTTGGTCTTGTTTCTCACCATTGCCTTGGCGGTATTAGTCCCACTAAAACCAAAACTGATTCAGATAACTATCGATGATCATGTAGCCTATGGTGATTATCAGGGGATGCTCAATTTGATCATTATCCTTTTGATTTTGCTGGTGGTCCAAGCAATTACACAGTATTATCATACCTATATGTCCGGCTGGCTCGGGCAATACATCATCAAAGACATCCGAGTCAAGCTCTTCAAGCATCTTCAAAACCTGCGACTAAAATTCTTCGATCAAACGCCCATAGGCCGCTTGGTCACCAGAAACGTTTCTGATATTGAGACACTATCGGAAGTGTTTAGCACGGGAATAGCCGGCATTATTGCTGATATCCTGCAGCTAATGGTCATCCTTGGCTTTATGTTTTACACCAGCTGGGAACTCACCTTAGTCAGTTTGGCGCTGTTGCCGGTATTGCTTTTCGCAACGTATATCTTCAAAGAGAAGGTCAAGGTTTCATTCAATGAAGTGAGAACTGCCGTTTCCAATTTGAATTCTTTCGTACAAGAGCATATTACGGGGATGAATATTGTTCAGATCTTCAATGCCGAGAAGCGAGAGTATGACAAGTTTGAAGAGATCAACAAAGAACATCGCACTGCCAACATCAAAGCTGTCTTCTATTATGCCACCTACTTTCCTGTGGCAGAAATTATTCAAGCTGCGGGTATTGGCTTGATAGTCTGGTATGGTGCCGGTGAAGTGATTCAAGAGCAGCTTACTTTGGGAGTATTGATTGCTTTCATCATGTATATCCAAATGTTTTTTCGCCCAATCAGGATGATTGCAGATCGATTCAATACCCTGCAAATGGGGATAGTAGCAACGAACAGGATTCTAGATCTGATGGATAGCAAAGAGCATATTTCAGACAGTGGCGACTATCAGCCTGAGTCCATAGATGGATCTGTTACATTCAAGGACGTTTGGTTTGCTTATAATGATGAGGACTATGTATTGAAGAGTATCAACTTCGAGGTAAAACAAGGTTCATCTCTGGCGCTTGTCGGAGCAACAGGGGCGGGTAAATCTTCGGTGATTAATCTCCTGACCAGATTTTACGAAATAAATAAGGGCACCATTTCTATAGATGGTCGCGATATTAGAGATTTTGATTTGGGAAATATCCGAAAACACATAGCTGTGGTACTGCAAGACGTCTTTTTATTCTCAGACTCCATCTACAACAATATCACACTGCGCAATGATGACATCAGCAGAGAAAAAGTAATGGAAGCTGCCGAGCTAGTCGGAGCTAAAGAATTCATAGAAAAACTCCCCGGAGGTTTTGATTATAATGTCATGGAAAGGGGAGCTACCCTTTCTGTAGGTCAGCGTCAGTTGATTTCGTTTGTAAGAGCTATGGTATATGACCCAAAAATCATTGTCCTGGATGAGGCCACCAGTTCTGTAGACACGGAAACGGAAGAGCTGATCCAAAATGCCATTCAGAAGCTCATGAAAGGTCGGACTTCTATTGTAATCGCTCACAGATTGTCGACTATTCAGAATGCTGAGAAAATCCTGGTTTTGGATAAAGGTGAGATAGTAGAAGAAGGAACTCATGAGTCCTTGCTTGACTTGAATGGTTTTTATGCCCAACTTCACCAAATGCAATACAAGGAGGTAGCGGTATGACTGTGGGACAAAAAAGATACGTTTATGGTGCTTTAATTGTGATTTTCTTTGGGATCATAATTACCTCCGTTTATCAGCTGCTTGGAGGTTTTGATGAAATCAAAGTATATAAGTTAGAGCCAATCACGCGTACTATTGCGGGTAAGGAATTTTACACCCATTATGCAGATGAGGCTCCTTTAGACTTTGGTGCTACATGTAGGCAATTGCTTGATAGCGGCGAAATATCGGGTCAATTGGTGGTGGTGAATTATCTCTCTGATAGCATCCCTAGAGATCAGATTCACCAGTTTATTGGAGTGGAACTTTCACAGGAAACGTCAGAGATTCCTCAGGATTTTGAAGTACAAGAATTTGAGTCTGGTGATAGATATGCCGTGTTTCTCAGCATGCATGTATTGGTTCAGCCTCGTCCACAGAAAATAGAAGCAATGCTCTGGCAACAAGCAAGAGAAGATAATGTAGAACTTCAAGATCGATTCTTTGAAATCCGTTATCCGGACAATTCCTTGTCAGTAGAGGGTTGGGTGAAGTAAGTACAACATCCGTTAGCTCTAAGACCAATATCTAATCTAAATGTGTAGAATTCTTGTTGGTTTTAACCCCAACTTGGACTGGTAATCTTACTCTGAATTACTCAGCTACCGCCTCTTCAGTGTCCGACTGAAGCTGCTTATCATGTAGCTCTCTGTATGCCCCTTTTTTGGCAATCAACTCGTCATGCGTTCCGCTCTCCAACACCACTCCATCATCAAGCATGATGACTTTGTCAGCCAGCTTGGCTGAAGAAACTCTATGAGATATAATCACTGAAGTTCGACCTTTCATGATACGAGCCATGGCATTCAAGATAGAATTCTCAGTCTTGGTATCTACCGCAGAGAGCGCATCATCCATGATCAGTATTTTTGGCTCACGAGCAATTGCTCTGGCTATTGAAACTCGTTGCTTCTGCCCTCCTGATAAGGTAATGCCACGCTCCCCAACTCTCGTCTCAAACCCTTTTGGGAATCGATCAATATTCTCTAATAAATCAGCATCCTCCGCTGCTCGGTTGACAATATCATTTGACATCACATCCGCACCGAAAGCGATATTCTCGGCTATGGTATCGCTAAACAAAAAGACATCTTGGGGCACATAGCCTATTTGTTTTCTGATGGTATCCACCGAATACTTCTCGATAGAGATGTCATCAATTTGCAACGATCCACCTGATATATCATACATTCTGCAGATCAGATTGGCAATGGTACTTTTTCCCGAACCTGTAGTGCCAATAATGGCCAATGATTCCCCCTCCTTTACCTCAAAGGACACGTTTCTCAAGGCCTCTATTCCCGAATCAGGATAAGTAAATGAAACTTTGTTAAACTTGATTCTTCCTGCCAGATCAGCGTCTATTTGCTCAGTAGAAACTATTTCACTCTTTACCTCCAAAAATTCATTGATACGCTTTTGAGAAGCAGCAGCCCGTTGAATGATACTTGTGATCCAACCCAGAGATGCCACTGGCCAGGTGAGCATATTCACATAGATGATAAACTCCGCTATGACTCCTGTGCTAATGGCTCCATTAAATACCTCCATGGAACCGATATAAACTGTCAAAATCACGCTCAGACCAATCAACCCCATTATCAAAGGGAAAAACATGGCTTGTACATTCGCTAGTTTCAGAGATTTGCCTTTGTAGTCCTCGCTAGCTTCCTCAAAGTGCTTGTCCATATCTGCTTCCCGCACAAACGCCTTAATCACTCGGATGCCAGAAAATGCCTCTTGCACATAGGTAGACATATTGGATAAGCTTCTTTGTATCTCTTCAGACCGCTTATTGACAATGTTATTGACAAAATAAATGCTTACGGAAAGTAGCGGAAGCGGAATCAAGGAATACATGGTCAATCTTGGATTGATTGAAAACATGAATGGAATCACCATGGCGAAAAGCGTGAATAAATTGATTCCATACATGATAGCAGGCCCTACATACATACGTACTTTGCTCACGTCCTCAGAGATTCTGGCCATCAGATCACCTGTATTGTTCTTCCTGTAAAAACTCAGAGGCAAAGACTGGTAGTGCGCATAGATTTCATTTTTCAAATCATACTCTATATGCCTTGACATCACAATGATGGTCTGTCTCATAAAAAACATGAATACACCCTTGAGCAAAGCCGAGGATAAGATGAGTACTGCTAGTATGAAAATACTGGATGCAAAAAGCTCATAGGAGCTAGACTGCATATCAAATCCCTCAAACGACTTGAAAATATCAAAGCTATTTTGGAGCAGGTCAAAAGAATATCTGACTATAACAGCCGGCACTATGCCAAAGAAATTGGAGATGATGATGAAAATCGTCCCTAAAATCAATCGCCATTTGTATTTTATGAAGTATTTGTTGAGGTGTGCTAGGTCTTTCACTACGAATAAAACGGTCTGTTCGTCAAATGGTTATTTACTTAAAAACGACTATTTTTGAGCCCCTTTTGATGAGGGGTAGCCTTCGGACCCAAAGGCTGCAAAAATAGACAAAACAACAACAATGATCGACACCCAAACGATTGCGAAAAATGCCGGAATATTTGACGCCATGGGCACCCTGGAACATGAGCAACTTGTATTCTGTCATGATGAAGAAATAGGTCTGAAAGCAATTATTGCAGTTCACAATACGGTGCTGGGCCCTGCTATGGGCGGCACCCGAATGTGGAACTATCAGACAGAAGAAGAAGCCATCAAAGACGCCTTGCGACTATCGCGCGGGATGACTTTTAAAAATGCGATAGCAGGATTGAACATAGGTGGAGGAAAAGCGGTGATCATAGGTGATGCAAGAAAAATAAAGAATGAAGCGCTGATGCGTCGCTTTGGAAAGTTCGTGAATAGCCTTGGCGGCAAATACTGGACTGCAGAGGACGTGAATATGAGCTCTCGTGATATGGAATATGTTCGTATGGAAACTCCATATGTCACCGGTATTCCTGAGAGCATGGGTGGATCAGGCGACCCAAGCCCGGTGACAGCCTATGGCGTGTACATGGGAATGAAAGCTAGCGCTAAAAAGGTTTTCGGCACTGATAGTTTGAGTGGCAAAAAAATAGTGGTACAAGGAGCTGGACATGTGGGGACATATTTGATTGGATACCTCTCGAAGGAGGAAGCAGAAGTCTATGTATCAGACATTTTTGAAGACAAAATTCAGGCAGTGCTAGATCAGTATCCTAAAGTGAAAGTCGCTAATCCAGACGATCTCTATTCCATGGATATGGACATCTATGCTCCATGTGCTTTGGGCGCTACGCTTAATGATAATACCATTCCTCAACTGAAATGTGCCATAGTAGCAGGAGCTGCCAACAATCAATTGGACGAGGAAAACAAGCACGCCGAAATGCTGAAATCAAGAGGTATCCTATATGCCCCAGACTTCTTGATCAATTCTGGAGGCATCACCAACGTATACTACGAACAACAAGGCAACTACAACAGAGACCGTGTATATCTCCAAACCGAGCGCATCTACGAGGTATGTAGTGAAGTGATCGAATTTGCACAAAACAACGAAACAACTACCCACAAAGCAGCGCTGCAGTTGGCGCTCAATAGAATAAAGGACGTAGGAAAAGTAAAACTCACTTATTAAAGTAAAAATATGCTCAATCGTAGGATTCTTCGTGTCAAAGCCATGCAGGCACTTTACAGCTATTTCACGGCACAAGAGTCATTGAAAGACGTGGTGCGCGAGAGGCTAGAAAGTCATTTCTACCCAGATCCTGCCAAAGATGACTTCACCGAAGCTCATCTATTCACTGCCAAGCGTAAGCAAGCGAGCGACTTGTTTGATACCAATCTCATTAGTAGGACTATCTCTCAAGATGAAGAAGTAGCGGACGATATACGTGAGGAAGTGGAAGGCCATATTGTGGAATATCATCAAGAGCTCTCCAAAGAGAAAAGAAACATCCGTAGCAGGATGATGGGAGACATAGACGCCATCAAAAAGCTGTACTTCAAGCTCCTCGCACTTCCGATAGAGCTGGCACACATTGAACGTGTAGAAAAAGATAAAAATGAGAACGCACACATAGCTAAGGAGAGCCCTTGGAAATGGAATTTTATCAACAATCCACTTATTGATAAACTGACCAAATACGAGGAGTTTACCAGAGCGACTATAGATCTAAAGATCTCCTGGCAGGAGGACATTGACCAGCTGAGAATTTGGCATAAGGAGATACTCAAGAAAGATGAGACACTCATTGCTTACCAAGCAAAAAGCAATCCTACCGCGGCAGAGCATCAAGAAGCATTACTCTATTTATTCAAAAAAATCATCTTCAAGAATGAAAGCGTGTTGGAGTTCTTAGCGGAGCAAGATCTACATTGGTCTGAAAATAAGGCCGTGGTGAAAAGTCTCGTGGTGAAAACTTTTCAGGATTATGAAGAAGATCTGGATCCATCATACGAACTGAAAGAAGTCATCAAAAATGCTGAAGACGATTTAGAATTCTTTGAAATCCTATTTGACAAGACCCTATCTGAAGACGAAGAGCTTTATCAAATGATCGAAAAAAAGGTGAAGAACTGGGATATTACCCGGGTGGCATTGACGGATTTGATAATCTTGAAAATGGCCATCACCGAAATGAGACATTTTCACGGAATTCCCGTTAAAGTAACCATCAATGAATTCATTGAGATATCCAAAACCTATAGCACTCCGAAGAGTAAACAATTTGTAAACGGTATTTTGGATGTATTGGTAAACGAACTAACTTCGGAAGGCGTTATTAGAAAGAGTGGTCGGGGATTGATCGACAACAAATAAATTACAAAGAAATGAGCAGTAGAGGAAATTCATTATTCGCATTTATATTCGGAGCGTTGGCAGGAGGAGTCTTAGGAATCCTTTTTGCGCCAGACAAAGGAACTAACACAAGAGACAGAGTTACATACAGACTAGACAAGTACAAGAAAAAACTAGAGGACATCATAGAAGATCTGGTAGATGGGTCTGAACTTGTAGGAAATGAAGCGAGATCTGAAGGGGAGAAAATAGTAAGTGATGCCAAAGAAAAGGCTGAGAAGCTTCTCGATGATGTCAATGGATTGATTGATCAGATCAAAACCAACTAAATCCTTATTAAACGTCAAACATTAACAATTCATTGGGAATTAATCAATGGAGTAGTTCCCTATTGTTTTATAAGTTTGCCCCAAATTCAAGAATAAACCCTTAAGACTATGAAAAGACATACAATCAACATTCTCGTATTGGCACTAGTAGGTGCGGTTGCGTTTAGCTGTAGCAACAAAGAATTGGAATCAAGAGTGGCAAAATTAGAAGGTAAAATTGCTGAATTGGAGACTAAAGGAACTCCGGCAAAACCAGCAGCTACTCCTGTAAAAGAAGAAGAAGTAAAGCCTGATGGTCCACTTCCAGAATTTGCTTTTTATGAAGAGTCTCATGACTTTGGAACTATCAACGAAGGTGAAGTAGTAGAGCATATGTTCAAATTCAAAAACACAGGAGATGCTCCATTGATCATCTCGTCGGCTACTGCATCATGTGGATGTACCGTGCCAGTATGGCCAAAAGAACCAATCGCTGTAGGTGACGAAGCTGAAATACAAGTAAGATTCAACAGTAAAGGAAAGCCAGGAATTCAGAACAAAACTGTGACTATCACAGCCAACACTTTTCCTAAAGTGAACCGTGTGAGAATCAAGGCTAATGTGACCAAACAAGAAAATCCGTCATAATTAAATCATAACATGATCAAAACACTATTACTCCAAGCAGAAACAGGAGGCGCCAATTACACTCAATTTATCATGCTTGCGGGCATGGTAGCTATTTTCTATTTTTTCTTCATCAGACCTCAGCAGAAAAAGCAAAAGGATCAGAAGAAATTTATAGAAGCAATCAAAAAAGGCGACAAAGTTATCACCATGGGAGGTATCCATGGTAAGGTCGTTTCCGTAGAGGACACCACACTCACGCTTGATGTGGATAAAGGCAGCAAATTGGTGATAGAGAAATCTTCTGTCTCATTAGATGCAAGCAAACGTTTGGTAGATTAATCTCAATTGACATATTAATAAGTGTTTAAGACAAATAACAACTGGAAGGTAGTCTTACTCTCAATCTTGGGAGCGACTACCTTTTGGTTTTTTAATGCACTTAACAAAGATTACGATGCCCGAATTAGCTATCCCGTGGCATTTGAATTTGACAGAGATAGCGTAGTAGTCATGGAGCCATTGGCTTCTACACTCAAAATAGATGTCTCCAGCGGAGGGTGGAACTTACTCCGAAAAACGTTTTGGTTCAATGTGACTCCTATTCAGATCGTATTGGAAAACCCTACCGAGATAGGCTTCTATACCAGAAATTCTTTGCTTCCGTTGGTCAAAGACCAGCTTAGCGAACTGAGAATAAATCAACTCATCACCGACACGGTCTACATCAACATTGAGCGGAAGCGGAGCAAGAAAGTAGCCTTGTCGATTGATTCTCTTAAAATTGACCTGGCCGATAATTACAGAATCACTTCTCCCATCAAACTCACACCAGATAGCATCACGCTGATTGGCCCTCAAAGCTTCTATGACACTTTGGGCCGTAGCTATGAAATATTGGTTACTTCCAAAGGCATTAGCAGTGATTATGATCGGGATCTTGACATAGCCATTGCCAAGCATAGACTTATTCAATCACAGCCCAGACAAGTCACAGCAGAGTTTTCTGTGGAGAAATTCATAAGAGCAAGCATAGAAGTATCCTTGGAGACAATCAACTTCCCTCAGGACTCCTCGCTAGCTCCTGCACAACCTACCGTACAGATCTTCTATACCATAGCCGAATCTGATGATGACAAGTTTTCAGAATCAGATTTCGCTGTAACGGCGGATTTGCTCATGATGAACGTGAAAGACTCCACGGTAATGAGCATGCTGATGTACTACCCCGAAGAAGCTATGGATATAGAGGTAATCCCGGAAAACATCAGAGTGATCAATGTCGCTCAATAAACCATATCTAATCGGTATTACTGGGGGAATTGGTTCCGGCAAAAGTACCGTTTGTAAGATTTTTCAGACATTGGGAGTTCCGATATATGATGCCGACTCGAGCGCCAAGCGCTTAATCGATACTAATGCCGACCTCCAGCAATCCATCATTTCCCTATTGGGCGAAGAGGCTTACCAAGATGGCACTTATAATCGCACATTTGTAGCTAAGCAGGTTTTCTCCAATCCTGAAAAACTTGCTAGGCTCAATGCCATAATTCATCCAGCCGTGGGCAAGGATTTCAAAGATTGGGCGGCTAACCAAAACGCAAAGTATGTGATGAAAGAAGCCGCACTGCTTTTTGAAAGTGGCTCTGCCACAGAATTGGACAAAATTATCTTAATTACAGCGCCTGAAGACATGCGCGTAAACAGAGTATTGTTGAGAGACCCACACAGAACACCTGAAAGTATCCATGCGATCATTTCCAAACAATGGCCTGAAGAACGCAAGGCAGAAAAATCAGACTATATAATCTCCAATGACGAGGCGAGGCTTGTGATCCCGCAAGTTTTGAAAATTCATACTGCTATACTGAAATTGGCTGAGGGCTAAGCCTATTCAATAGTTAGGTTACTCTTCACAGTATATCAGATCATATTCATCTGGTCTGTATGCTTGGGAGCGTATCGTCTCTCCCTCCAAATTGAAATATGTCACAACAAACAGCGAGGCTGTTTTGAGGTGCTGTTCGGCAAAAAATACTGGCTGCTCATCTGTACCCACATTAATGATTTCATTGTACTGCAATGGCAAAATCTCACCTTGCTCAGTGCCATACAATCCGTACCCATCTTCGCCAAAGGCCATCCAGATCTCCTGAGTGGAATTTTTAAGCCATGGCTTTAATGATTTGATTCCTGTCAGGACTAGCTCTTGATCAAATGTCATCAAAGACCACACCTCTTGCTCCTTAACCCAAATAGCTGTGTCGTTCCAATATTGGATTTCGTCATATTGAGCAGGAATCAAGAAATTTTCTTTGGGATCTATAACTCCCAGTTTACCCGAAGTTTTGACTTGATATTTCCCACTATCAATTCGCTCAATACGAGCATCGAACTTAGAGGAAATAATGGCATCATAGCGCAAATCCACCGCACCTATCTTGCCATCGCGCAATAGAAAAACCATTGCGTCATTTTCGTCAAGCAAATCATATCTGGTTTTCAAGATTTCTTTGCCCTTTCGATCTACGAATCCCATACTATTCGCCACCTTCACTCTGAATGTAGAATCTGAAAATGCCGTCACATTGCTGTAAGTTCCCTCAAACAAAGCCTCCCCGTCCATACCCAATACCTGCAATTGAGACCTTTTGCGAAGCAACCAATAAGCTGCTTCATACTTGCTCTCAGAAGACGTGATATAGCGATATTCATCAGTGCCAGACAGTGGGTACTCTTTCCCATTGTCAAATAATAATTTGGACTCACCTTCAGATTGGATGTATGCGGATCTAGGACCAAAAAGCCGAATGGAATCCAAATCCAATCGCTGAATAGAATCGGGCCACATTCTTGACACAATTCTCCACGTACTATCAGATTCCAGCCCAAGCCAACCTTCATTGATCGTTAGGTCATCAATTTGCCCCTCTTCTATGGTTATTCCATCGTCACGTACGACTTGAATGCCGTCATCATAAGCCACATATATGAAACCGCCCTCTGAGTATATTCGGCCATTACTTAGTGGTTGTATGGTGTTGAGCTCCAAATCAAACAAGCCCTCCTGATCCTCATTATAGACGAAAAGGAGACTGTCGCTCGCCACTTCAAAATCATCATAAATAAACTTCAGATTATGAGTTTTATTCAGAATCTCATCATGAGACGCGAGAGCATAGAGACCGTCCTGTTCTAGCACCAAAAAGGATCCATACCCATCAATCGAGCTATATTTTGGTACCAATAGTTCTTTGCCATTTGGCAACATCAAACCCCAATTATACTTTGTCTTAAAAGCTATCCATCCATTGCTGAGACACTTGGCGTCATCTATTTTCCTTTGGGAAAGAAGAAATCCAGAACCATGATAAAGCTTCTTTGCATCCGTTTCTACCAGATAGATAGGAGGACTTAGTTCTTTAACAGAAACGTAGTTTTCTATAATCACATCTCCATTGCGATTGATAATGGACGGGATGCCATTGCTGCCTACTTCTAACCAGTCTGCAGTGACTTTACCACACAGATACTCATTGGAAATACTCGTATATGAAGGAGCGAGTAATGCTTCTCCATTCAAGGTCATAAACCCAAATTTTCCTTTTTCCAATGTTGGAATAAGTTGCGTACCCCTAAGACGATGCACCCTCTGAAGCGAATCTGCATCCGCGTGATTATCTATGATCCAATCCAAGCTCTCTCCTCCTAGACTCAGAGCTTTGAAGTAAAGTATATCAGCCGCTTTCTTCTTCTGGATAGCATCTGGATATTCGTTCAAAAACCACTTGTATGCTGCCATTTGATCTTTAGCCGTCACCATTTCATAGATGGCATCTATGGCTTGAGTTCTAAATGGAGCATCAGGGTAATCTCTTAGGTACCTAATATAACCGTCCGCATTCCCATCAATGGTATAAGATTGATAGAGCAATCGCTCATATTTCTGTTGAGCTTGTGAGGCGTACTCCGAATCAGGGTAAGTCTGGAAATACGACTGATATCCCTGCCATGTATTCGTCTGCTTTGATGCTTCATAAGCCAAACTATCTCTCAGCTCAACAGCACGTACTGCTTCATTGGACATATCATATACCCCTAGAAACGTTTCCAGGGCATCAACGCTCAGTTCTCGATATGTACGCGAAAAAGCAGCAGCCGATATCCGATCATACAATACTCCAAAGTCTTCCTCAGTCAAACTCTCCTCCAACAGTTCTTCGGAGATTTCCTGACTAGCCGAATCTAGAAATCCTTTGGCAATCTGCCAGTAATGCAGCGCTGAGTCGATATCGTAAATGGAGTATGCTTCCTCAATAAAAAGGTAAGAAAGGTAATAATTAGTGCCAGGGTGATCGGGTTCTTTTTCTTGGGATTTTCTAATGGTCTTCTCTGCCTTTTCGAAATCCCCTTTTTCAATCAGTTTTCTAATTCGGCCAAGATTACCTGCCAATAACCCCCAAGAAGTGGTTAGAATCAATAAAAAAACGATGACATTTTTGACCTTCATATGGCTTTCGCAATCGGTTTGCAAAATAACAACATTCCTACTTGGGTAGGATAAGATACCTGCTCAATTATTCGTGTAGCAAAAATTCCCATTCACCCTGACTATACTATGCTCACTCAGTTTGATGATGCCAGCATTATTGCTAGGGGTACATTTGAATAATTAATAGTTAAGGCGATTAATTTAGGCGGTGATTGATTTGGTGAAGACCAAATCGCAAAGACAGATTTTCAACCAGTATTGAATCAGTCTTTTAAAAGGGCAAGATCTCATCTTGCCCTTTCTTTTTTGCTCCGCGTTTCATTTGATAGAAATTTAAAAAAAAAGACGCCTACGCTTCGAACTCTATTGACAGACTTGGTGTCTTATGACCAATGAAGATGAACTTTTACATTTGTTTGGTCGGGATCTGTGCCTTGATACTGACCGGGTGCTATGATAGCGGGCTTGATGCCACGCTTGCTGACAATGACATTGACTATTTAGACGCTGGCAATCGCGACAATCTAGTCAATGACCCATATAATATAGTCGGGATCATTCCGGATAATAAGGAGTGGAAGGTGATCGTAGAATATTCTGGTGGGTGCGAAAAGCACAGTTTTGTTTCTTGGTTGGATGATTCCAAAACCACCGATAAAAGTGCTCAGTTCTATCTCTATCACAATGGGAATGGTGATATGTGCGAGGCGTACCTCCGGGACACTGTAACCATTGATATCTCGGCCATGCTAGCTGGTATCATATCTGACGATGATATATTAAGTACGGAGATCATCACAGCCATCAACCCCAGTAACAATCGAGCCATAGAAGTGGATACTGAATTGAGCAGGATTACTCAAGGAGCTGACTGTGCAATTGCGTCTCAGCTTGTTCAATCTTCGTGTCGTAGTGGTGCTTGGGAGAATTTGTGGTTTTTACTCAACGACACGCATTCAAATGGTAAAAAAATATGGCTTCAACCTGTAGCCAATTCTGCCAATGTGGCTTTAACCACTCCCGAACTAGGCGAATACAAAATAGGAATCACTTTGCTTTTTGGACTTGGCAATCCTTCGGATCAATGTGAGAAACTTCCTGAAGGCATGATAGTGCCTGTGGCAATCAATTGCTTAAGAAAACAATAAGTAGGTCAATTGGCCTGCTCAAATATGCCGGCCTTTAACCTCAGCACACCAGAGCCCTCAACATAAAATATCCATTGCAATTCTTCTTCCGTAACCTGAATAGCATAAGAGGATACGTTATCAAAATTTAGTCCAACTTCCATTTTGGATGATATTGGAGCGGTATCAATACCGGCCATGATCAATGAGTCCAATTGAGAAACAACAGGCCCAAGATCCATAGTCACCTCATCAAGGATGTAACTTTCTATTACGTCATGGATGGCCCACTCAGCCATACTTACCCATTCCTCCTTCGCTTCCAATCTGTAAGAAAAATCATCCACTGTCAAGGTGCCTTCTTCACTTAATGAAGGTAATCCAAGTACATAGAAGTGTCCATTGATATCTCCCGTGGCGGTCAAATCTAGCTGAAGCAAGTCCTTATACCTTGATGCTTTTACCTCGGTAAACTCTATCTCATAATTCTCATACGAGAATTTACGCCCTACTACATTTTCACTCACCAATGCTGCGATAGTACTAAGGCCAATCTTCACTTCCGGGTAAGCCACAATAGTCGATTTGGTATCCAAGGGTTTACCTCTTGCAGGCAGTCGGATGGGTTGCTTAACCTGCCGATTCTCAGGGGAAATCTGAAGACCTGTCCGAATCTCCAGATGTAATGAAAGCGTGTCTTTGTTCTTTTGCAACAACTGACCACTCATAGCCTCCGGCTCTATAAACATCCAAAATTTCCTTGGTTGCTTAGCAATTCTTTTCCCTTGCTGAAGTTCTTCATAGACATTGCCAAGCATTTTTTTGAAATCAAAAGCCTGGTCTAATGCCCGACCTATGAGATCCGATATCTCATCTTTATGTTCTTCAAAAGCATTCTGAATGGTATTCTCTATCTGAAAAGAAATGCCCAACAAGTTAAGGGTAGGCGATCCATCCAGATCAAACCCCTTATAGATACAATCGACTTGCATATCCCAATCATCTTGAAGCTGCATACTTGCAGCCACTTTAAGTACTCCTTTGAATGCAACAGGTGCATCTTCGTTGGATACCGTCATCCCAAACACCTTCTTGCGAATAGCGAGTTCTATCTCCAATGGTACAGCCACATAGACCACTCCTTTTTCAATGGCAAGATCCAGCCTTCCCCTTCTATCTACTTTCAGTAGCAGGGTATCCTTTTCATTCTTGAGTGCTAATGCACCATCCCAAATTTGATCCGGCAAAATTCTGTTAACCCCTGCTTCCAACTCGTCTTTTGGAAAATCAATAGCAAAGGCCACCAATGAGGTTGGTACCTCGAGCAAAGCAGGTTTTTCCTGTCCTCCTCCCGATTCATTAGAGCACGAAACGAGCAACAACATGCCCAAAACGCTCGAAATGAAATATCTAATAACCTGGCTAACTCGATGACTCATTGTAGGCTCAAAATTGTATGATTCAATATTGAATCTGTATAGGTTGATGAGAAATATTATTTAGCGTGTTTGACACGAACTGTCGCGCAATTAACATGTCTGGCATTTTGGGACAACAGTTATCCATGTACTGCGTAAGTAGTGTCATGCAAAAAATCATCCTCCTCCTCGTTGTAGGACTCATAGGCTGTCAGCCAGAGCAGCACCCCAAAGCTGTAGAAATAGTTGACGCCAGTATTAAGGCTCATGGCCAAAGTGCATTGATGGAATCTAAGATGAGCTTCACATTTCGCGACAAGCAATACTCAAGTGAAAGAACGAAGGAAGGATATATCTACAAAAGAAAGTTCGCGAATTCTAGTGGCACGATTGAGGACATTCTGATAAATGGCACTGATTTCGTCCGCCTATTAAACAACGATACTACCGAGCTCTCTACGAAAAAAATCAACGCCTATAAAAACAGTGTCAACTCTGTGCTCTACTTCACCCAGTTGCCCTATCTGCTAAATGATCAGGCAGTCATCAAATCTTACAAAGGATCTCAACAAATCGGTGACGCTGAATATAACGTGATCAAGGTTACTTTCAAATCTGAAAACGGCGGAGAAGATTTTGATGATGAGTACAGGTATTGGATTGATAAGGAAACCTATTTGGTAGACTACTTCGCCTATAGCTATCATACCGATGAAGCCGGTGTGAGATTTAGAGAGGCATATAATCGATCAGAAAAAGGTGGTATTATCTTTCAGGACTATGTGAACTACGAAGTGGCGGTAGGTACGCCATTAAGCAAAATACCATCCCTTTTCGAAGCTGGAAAGCTAAAAGAACTGTCAAGAATAGAAAATACAGATATCAGCGTAATAAGGCTTAAAAAGTGATCTTGCGATCATCGCCGCTCATGGTTTTTTTAGACTTGGTCTGAAACCAATACATCATCACCAGGCCAGATATCACCAAAGGAATACTTAAGAACTGACCCATATTGAGGGGTAAATCGTCCTCAAAAGCCTCTTGATTCATTTTGAAAAATTCATCGAAGAATCGGAGCGACCAAAGTAGCGCCATGAACAAGCCAAAACTAAACCCAGCTGGTAGCGTGAATCTCTTGACATGCCACAACCAAAAATGTAATAACATAAGAAGAATGCAATAAAATGCTTCGTAGAGCTGAGCAGCATGTCTGGCTTTGCCCAGTCCATAGATCTCTGCAACCCAACGCTTGTCTTCGAGATAAAACTTGAAAGCCAAAGGCTTACCTTCTCCAAAATCAATGTGCTCTTTGACCTCCGTATAGCGCAGCAATGCATTCCTCAATTGCGTTTCATAAAAAGCCTTATCCACGTCTGTCAGTTCTACGCCACGCTTATAAATCACCTTGGCAGTGATGGGATGAAGTCCAGGTTGACTGCTCTGCATCTCACCTCCCTGAAGAAACTCGACATCATCCACTTTGCGATCGTCATAGCGTAGCACATCTTCTGTAAAACGCGCGTACACCACCCCAAAATCTGAATTGGTCAGCTTACCTTCCATTTCCGAATTGAAGAAATTCCCAGTACGGATCATCGCGCCAGTAAGCGCCACCACGATCACCAGCCTATCGACCATCCACAGCATTGGGTACTGTGGGTATTTTCTGGAGAATAGATAAATGGCAAAAATAATTCCTAACGCCCCTCCATGACTTGCCAAACCACCTTCCCAGATTTTGATAATTTCAATCGGGTTGGAGAGGTAGTGAACGGGATTGTAAAAAAGACAATGTCCTAACCTCGCACCTATGACGGTGGCGGCCACCATATAGACAGTCAGCTTCTCTACGTCTTTCACGGGCCTTTTTTCCTGACCGAAAATCCAAAACATCACTTGCTGTGATGCAATAAATCCTCCTGCAAACAAAAGACCGTACCATCTCACAGGGTGATCCAATCCCGGAATTACGAAAATATCAGGACTAGGACTCCATATAAGAAAAGAAAGAATAAATTCCATGTGTTAGTTAGTTTTCCAGAAATATGGAGTGAACAACATCAATACTGTAAATAGTTCGAGCCTTCCTAGCAACATCAAAAATGCCAAAACCCATTTGCCAGGAGCAGAGATGGACGCAAAATTATCGACAGGTCCAACATTACCTATACCAGGGCCTATGTTGCCCAAGCAAGTAGCCACCGAGCCAATGGCCGTATTAAAATCAGCTCCGAGCATTCCCATCACCATAGACCCTACAGCAAAAATAGAGATATAGATCATGATAAATGCCAGAATATTGTAAGTGATCTCTCGGGAAACGGCCTTGCCGTTGATTCGGATAGGAATCACTGCATTGGGGTGTAATTGGCGTTTGAGCTCCATCAGGCTGTTTTTGACGATGATCACATGTCTAATGATCTTCACCCCGCCAGCTGTAGAGCCCGCAGAAGCTCCCACAAACATCATCATCACAAAAAGGATCGTAATAAAGGGTGACCAAGCTGTATAGTCAGCGGTGATATAACCCGTGGTAGTGATGACAGATACTACTTGAAATAAAGAATCTCGCATTGATTTTTCAAATCCATCATGACCGAGTCCAAATATGACAAAGCCGACGATGAGGCTGATCATAAAACAGAACCCGGCATAAAATCGAAACTCTTCATTACTTAGCACCTTCTTAAACTCCTTGTGGAGGAAGAAATAGGTCATGGTGAAATTAGTCCCTGCCAAAAACATGAAAATGATTATCACATACTGGATAAATGGTGATGTAAAATATGCGATACTGGCGTTTTTGGTAGAAAATCCACCAGTCGCCATGGTAGTAAGACCGTGATTGATTGCATCGAAAAAGGTCATGCCTCCTGCCCAAAGAAGTAAAGTCTCAGTAAGGGTCAACCCCAAATAAATGAACCACAGTCGCTTAGCGGTCTCCTTGATTCTTGGCTGAAGTTTGTCTGGTGAAATCCCTGGTGCCTCTGCCACAAAAAGCTGCATTCCACCAATTCCCAGAATGGGAAGGATAGCCACCGTCAAGACGATGATACCCATACCGCCAATCCATTGGGTCAAACTGCGCCAGAATAAAATTCCTTTGTGGACAGATTCTATATCTGTCAATATGGTCGCCCCGGTGGTCGAAAAACCACTCAGAGTCTCAAAAAAAGCATTGGTAAGATCGGGAATCGCTCCGCTGAAGATATAAGGCAATGACCCGAAAAATGACATAGTAAGCCAGCCAAATGTAACCACCAGATATCCATCGCGCTTTTTCAGCTCCTTGACCTGATTCCTTTTGGTAAAAACCCATGTCAAAAATCCTACTGAAGCCGTAATGCAAGCTGATAGAAGTATTGCGAAAAAATCCCCCTCCTTGTAATAGAAACTAAATGGAAGGCTCGTAAGCATAAATGCTCCATTGAGCATGAGCAAAATTCCAAGGATGTTGACTATGACTCTAAAGTTGAATAACATTCTATTTGAAGAACCCTTCTACTTTGTGAATACATTCAGATTTGGAGAGTACGACCACTCTATCTTTTGGCTGAAAACTAAAATTGCCTCTTACCGTCTGCCCTAAGCCCTTACGGATCACACCTCCAATAATGGCTGTCTTAGGAAACTCAAGGTTTCGCAGTTCTTGCTCCAAAATCTTGGATCCTTCCTGTACTTCAAACTCCAGTATCTCAGCATCCACACCATGAATACTCGTTAGGTTGATCACCTCTCCTTTCCTTATGTATCGGAAGATGAAATTCGCAGCAATGAGTTTTTTATTGATGAGCGTATCTACCCCAATGTTTTGTGATAGGTGGATATAATCTATGTTTTCAACGGCGGCTATGGTTTTAGCCACACCATTGTTCTTAGCCATCAGGCAAGAAATAATGTTAGTTTCGGAGTTTCCAGTGACGGCAATCACGGCATCCATGTGATCAATACCTTCTTCTTTTAGCAAATCAATATCCCTACCGTCACCATTGATAATCATGGTATCCGGAAGTTCATCTGCCAGCTCAAAGCACTTTTCTTTGTCCTGCTCTATCAGCTTAATCTTATATTTTTTGCTTAGCTGCTTAGCAGTATTGATACCTACCTTGCTACCACCCAAAATCATGATGTTTTTGATCGCTATCTGCTCTTTTCCAGAAAGCGACATAACTCGCTCAGTACCCGAAGGCTCTGTGATAAAGTACGCATGATCGTTGAGCTGAAACTTATTGTCACCATGAGGAATTATGGTCTGATTATCCCTCAATATGGCCACTGTCGTGAAATTATGATCAGGGTTGAGGTAGGCCGTCTCAGTAAGAGTCTTCTCCAACAAGTCAGAATTCTCATCCACTGTAACCCCTATCAAAGAGAGCATTCCTTTGTCGAATTCAAAAGTATCAGTCAATGCTGACTGCTTGACCAAACGCTTTATCTCTCTTGCTGCCAACGATTCGGGAGAGATAATTTCATCTATCCCCAGCGACTTCAGGTCACATTTCTCGCGTTGATGTAGAAACTCGATATTCGAAATCCGGGCTATGGTACGCTTCGCGCCCAATGTCTTACCTATAATCGCAGTGGCTAGATTCGTTTCCTCGATAGAGGTAACGGCTATCAGCAAATCTGCCTTAGAAACGTTGGCTTCTTCTAATATCTTGATAGAGGTACTGCTACCACGAATCGTATGTACATCCAGATGATTAGAAGCATGCTCCAGAGTAGCTGTATCCTGATCAATCAAAATGATGTCCTGCTCCTCAAATGCCAAAAGTTTGGCGAGGTGAAAGCCTAAATCTCCAGCACCCGCAATGATTATCCGCATAGCAATTCCATATTGGAGGGCAAATATAAAGTAAACATCACCCCAAGGAAGAAAGATGATTGCCTAATTCGGTCAGGTCGGTATATTCTAAGATAACCTGTCATATGTGATGTATGAATCAATTGTTTCTAGCGATTTCGAAGATTAGCGAAATAGACTTTTGAGGCTGAAATCACCTTTGGGGCGAGTAATGAAGCACCTATCATTGTGGGAAATGCCATCAAGCCATAGGTAAGATCTACAAACGCTACCACAGCCTCCAAAGTTGTCACTGATCCGATAATTACGAGGAAGACATACCAATAGTTGAACACAAAAGAATACTTCTCCCCTATCAGAAATGAAAGACATTTTTTTCCATAGTAAGCCAACCCAAACAACGTGGTAAAAGCAAAAATCAGCACGCACATGGCAAGAATATATGGTCCAAAACCTGGGAGACTTTTGCTAAACGCTAATGCCGTCAATGAAATTCCGTTGAGATTAGATGTTTCCCACACTCCAGTAACTAGTATGCAAAGCCCAGTCATGGTACAAATGATCAGCGTGTCAATGGCAGGCCCAAGCATAGCCACCAGACCTTCTCGTACGGGTTCGGAAGTTTTGGCAGCACCATGCATCATCGGGGCTGTGCCAATGCCAGCCTCATTGGAGAATGCTGCTCTCCTGGCTCCTGTAACTATCAATGCCCCAACTGCTCCCCCCATGGCAGATTCAGCTGTGAAAGCATCCGTAATGATTAGCAATAAGCTACTTCCCAACTCTCCTACATTCACTAAAAGAATGATGATTACACTCACCACATAGAGCAACACCATGGCAGGTACCAGTTTGCTAGCCACACTACCTATCCTTTTGATCCCTCCAAAAATCACCAGACCCACCAGTAGCGCGATAAAAAGTCCGATACTTAAGTCCAAATAGATATTGTCTCCGGATATTCCGTTTGGAATCAATATGATGTCTTTTGCTGCAGCCACTATTTGGTTGGTTTGAAAAATAGGTGTGCCAGCGAATACTCCCACAGTAGCGAAAAATGTAGCCATTGGCAACCACTTTTTGCCAAGTCCTTCACGAATAAAATACATAGGGCCTCCTTGCAGATTCCCTTCTGAGTCTTCTCCACGATACATGACAGCCAATGTGCAAGTGAAGAATTTGGTGGCCATTCCGAAAAACGCACTCACCCACATCCAAAAAATGGCTCCCGGTCCTCCCATGGCTATAGCCACAGCCACGCCAGAGATATTCCCCATACCGATAGTGGCAGCTAAGGCCCCAGACAAAGCCTGAAAATGATTGATGTCTCCCGGATCTGAATCATCGTCATACTTACCTCTCAAAACATTGATGGCATGGCCCAAGTATCTGAAAGGAAGAAAACGCGAGTAGAACATGAAAAAAGCCCCTCCACCCATGAGTAAAATCAGCAACGGCGTGCCCCAAACAAAATTGGCAGCCGCTACAATGTAATGCTCTAAAAAATTCATAATGCCTGCTTTTTGATCAACAATGGCTCTATATAATTCCAAATATTATTGGCCAAAATTTGGTGCCCTACTTCCGTAGGATGGATACCATCTGACAAGTTGAGTTCCGGAATTCCTGCTACGCCATCCAATACGAAAGGGATCAAGATTGCATTGGCTTCCTCAGCCACGGCTGGGAATACTCCCTTAAATTCATTGACATACTTCGCTCCGAGATTGGGTGGCACTTGCATACCGGCCAAGATTACTTTGACATCCGGGTTAGCCTTTTTGACCTTACCTATGATTCCCAGCAGGTTCTTTTTGGTCTCCGTCAGATCAAGGCCTCTGAGTCCGTCATTGGCGCCTAGCTCCAAAACAAAAATCTCCGGAACAGTTCGTAGCACCCACTCAATTCTATTCAATCCTCCAGAGGTAGTCTCTCCGCTCAAGCCTGCATTGATGACTTGATAGTTATAACCGAGGGAATCCAGACGATTTTGGATCAGCGCAGGGAAAGCATCAGAAATATCGAGTTGGTAGCCAGCTGTGATGCTGTTTCCAAAGAAGAGGATATACGGTTTTTCAACTTTGGATTGAACCTCAGTATACTTCTCATGGTTACTGGGAGTTTGTTCTTGCTGGTTAGCATTGGTGCCACACTGCGTGAACATCGCCAAGGCTAGAATCGAATAAATTAAATGTTTGGTCATGGATTTTAAGTGCTTTTGAAAAGCGTGATTAACTTCCTGATCGAAAGCAAGTTTCGAATTTAGTAAACATGATTTAAGGTATTCCGTTTTTAAGGTACAAACTCAATTAAATGTCATCAATCCTTCAGGTAGAATCGCTCTCCAAAACCTTCGATAGCGGGAGCAAAAAAATCACAGTGCTCGAGCAGATTAATTTTGAAATAGAGGCTGGCAAGACAATGGCGATCGTAGGGCCTTCTGGTAGCGGAAAAACCACCCTGCTAGGATTGTGCGCTGGGTTAGACAAGGTCACTGATGGTCGCATCAAACTCAATAATGTTTTGCTCAATCGGCTTTCTGAAGATGAATTGGCACAGATTCGAAATCAAAGTGTGGGCTTCATCTTTCAAAATTTTCAACTCATCCCCACGCTGACAGCATTAGAAAACGTGATGGTTCCGCTCGAATTGAGAGGCGAAAAAAATATCGTATCACAGTCCGAGGAACTGCTCAAAAGAGTTGGACTTGGAGACAGGATGGATCACTACCCAAATCAACTTTCGGGGGGAGAGCAACAGCGTGTAGCTATTGCCAGGGCCTTTTCAAACAAACCAAAAATTCTTTTTGCAGATGAGCCGACCGGAAACTTGGATGAAGAAACCAGTCAATCCATAGAATCCCTTCTTTTTGGAATCAATAAAGAACAAGGAACCACACTGGTCATTGTCACCCATGACAATGAGTTAGCTCAGAAAACAGACAAAACCATAAAACTGAAAGGCGGAAAACTTGTCGAAGCCTAACCTTAGTATTTCATCGCTCACCCAATCAAAATTCTCCAAACTTGGATAGTCAACTCAAAATCAAACCATCGAAATACTCCGTCTTCTGGCCACTAAAAATGGCTTACCGGGATGGGCGCAGAAGCAAAAGCAAGCTCTTGCTTTTTGTGCTATCCATATCATTGGGAATAGCTGCACTGGTGGGGATCACCTCTTTTAGAGAAAACTTGCTGCTTGAGATAGATGAACAAGCCAAGACCCTCATAGGTGCAGATGTGGAGATCAAAGGCAGAGCTCCACTGCCAGATAGCTTGATGTTGGCTTTTTATGCCTTGGCACCTGAGATGTCTCGCGAGACCTATTTCGCATCTATGGTTTATTTTCCGCGAACGGATGGTACCCGATTGGCACAAGTGCGGGCACTCTCTGGCAAATACCCATATTACGGAAGGATAGAAACCAACCCAGAAGATGCTGCGGATCGCTTCCAAAAAGGAAAGTTCGCATTAGTGGATGAAAAACTAATGATCCAATACAATGTGGAGGTAGGTGATGATGTGAGCATAGGTGGGCAGGCTTTTGAGATCATTGGCAAACTCGAAAAAATTCCGGGACAAACAGACATTGGCGCGACAGCTGCGCCTGTGGTCTATGTGCCTTACAATTACTTGGATCAATCGCAATTGCTACAAAAAGGCAGTCGGGTGAATTATCTCAACTACTTTCAATTCAGCGCAGATGTAGACACTACAGGCCAGTGGTCACAACTAGTGGCTCACGTAGAACAAAAAGGGTTTGATGTTGAGGATATTGAAAAACGAAAGAAAGACACGGGACGAGCGTTTAAAGATTTGGCCAACTTCTTAGAATTAGTGGCCTTCACAGCCCTCTTGCTAGGATGTATCGGTGTAGCCAGCTCCATGTATGTCTATACCAAAGAGAAAACTGCCATAGTAGCCACCATGAGATGTCTCGGCATGAAAGCCAACCAAGCCATATCCATCTATCTCTACCAAGTTGCCTTTTTCGGCATAGTCGGCTCGATCATAGGTGCCTTGATCGGAGTAGGGCTGCATCTGTATCTGCCTGTGTTGGTCAAAGACTTCATCCCGGTGGAGCTCAACCCTTCACTTTCGTGGTTATCAGTCATAAGTGGGATAGCCATAGGTGTGGTGGTCTCGGTGCTTTTTGCTTTGATTTCATTAGTCTCCTTACGGAAAATCACGCCGCTCCAAGCCATCCGTGAAGAGTCTGGTGGCCAGGGCTTTCAATTGGATATGGTGCAAATAGGTGTAGGAGTTGTCATCCTCCTATTCATGATGGGATTGATCTATCTGCAAATCGGTTCTTTGTTGAATGCCGCTATCTTCACTTTTGGGCTGCTCGCTACTATTATTATCCTAGGATTGATCGGCAAAGGACTGGCCTTGGCCATCAAAAAACTCCTACCTCAGACTTTGCCATACGTATGGCGACAGGGACTCTCCAATCTGTATCGACCTCATAATCAAACCTCCCTGCTCACTACCACACTTGGTTTGGGTACGGCATTTATTGCAACACTACTTTTCATGCAAGATTTGCTGGTAGATCGGGTTTCAATCGCTGGGGAGGATGATCGACCAAATACCATCCTGTTTGACATACAAACTCCACAAAAGGAAGAAATAAGAGCACTGACCCTAGACTATGACCTTCCGGTGATGCAAGAAGTACCTATCGTAACCATGCGTCTACTTGAGATCAATGGCGTCAGTAAAAATGAAGCCTATAATGACACCACCAACAATACGCCTGACTATGCTTATAACCGTGAATATAGGGTGACGTATCGAGATAGTTTGATCGCATCAGAAACATTGAAAGAAGGCAAATGGGTCGGTCAGGTCAATGGGCCTACGGACTCAATATTCGTGTCGGTGGCCAGCGGCTATGCCGAAAACTTGGAACTCAAAATAGGAGACGAATTGCTCTTCAACGTCCAGGGGGCAGTCTTGAAAACCTACGTGGGTAGTTTCCGGGAAGTGGATTGGCGCAGGGTACAAACCAATTTTTTGGTAGTGTTTCCTGCCGGAGTATTGGAAAAAGCACCGCAGTTTCATGTGTTAATTACCCGAATCAACAACAACGAAACATCCGCAAGATTTCAGCAAGCTGTGGTTCGCAGCTATCCCAATGTTTCAATCATCGACTTAGAGTTGATTCTTAAAACCTTAGAAGACATACTGGCCAAAATCGCATTCGTTATACGCTTCATGGCGTTCTTCAGTATTGGCACGGGAGTAATCATGCTTATCTCTTCTATCGTGCTAAGCAGATTTCAGCGAATGCGCGAAAATGTCCTGCTTCGAACCATAGGCGCATCAAGCAAGAAGCTCTGGACGATCATCTTTGCGGAATACTTCTTTCTAGGAGCACTTGGAGCCATATCGGGTATGTTGATAGCTGCTGTAACCACTACCCTATTAGGCAAATTCGTTTTTGAATTCACATTCATTCCCAATATCTCCCAGATGCTCATAGTGGGCGCATCTATTACCAGCTTGACGGTAATTATCGGATTGCTGAATAGCCGAGAAGTGGTACGACAGAGCCCCTTGGAAGTGCTCCGAAACAAAGGATAATTACTTCCTATACCAAACTCTTACAAACTGATACCAGTTGGAACTGGACTCGCCAGCTGTATATAGCTCTGTGTCCATGCTACCCTCTTCGTCACTTTCGTGAATGTTCGGAAGTAATATCGTTTCAACATTCACGACTTTAACATCGCTATTTTCCTTAATCCACTGATTGGCTTCCTCCAAAATCTCTTGAAAACTTTGAATTTTTCCTGACTTAAACATTCCTCCTTTGGATTTTTCAGGGACGAAATCTTTCGCAAATAATGACATAGTGCAACGGCTTTAGTTATATAGTTATTCAAAATATGAATTTTTGACGAATTATCTAAGCTTCTCAATCAATACGATTTATTAATTGCCAATAATTATTGTCTTTCTATCTTAGCTTAAAGCAATTTGACCATGCAAACACGTTCAATATCTTTAGTCTTCCTAATCCTTACCCTCATAGTAGCGAGTTGCTCAAGTGGCAAAAAAGCCCTGAAAAAGGGACAATATGATAAAGCAGTAAGTCAGGCCATCAATCGCTTGAGATCGAATGACAATAGTCAAAAAGCACAAGAAACACTGCGTAGTGCATATAATCTAGCCATAACCAGCCACCTGCGCAATATTCAGCGAGCCAAAGGGTCAAACGACGTACTCCGATGGGAAGCAGTAGCTTCCAACTATCAGAGCATCAATAATTTTTATGAGGAAATACTGAGATGTCCGGGATGTATGGATGCTGTGCCAAACCCTGCTAAATATGACTCGGAATTAGCTTCCGCCAAGCAAAATGCTGCAGCCGCACGCTACGAGCTAGGTGTAGAGGCGCTCAAAGAAAAGAAGATTCGAAATAGGGCTATTGAAGCCCACCAGCATTTTTCTAGAGTTCGAGATTACTCTCCTCGATACAAGGATGTAGAAGATAAGCTAGAAGAATCCTACTTCTATGCCACACTCAAGGTTGTTGTAGAGCCTATACCGGTTCCTTCAAGAATGTTTGATTTGAGACATGAGTTTTTCGTCAATAAGATCAACGAATACCTTCACAACCAGCCTATCAATCCTTATGTAAGGTTTTACACGCCCGGCGAAGTTCAGGCTCAGAATTTAGAGTTTGTAGATCATGTGATTCGCATGCAGTTTGATGAATTTGCCATGGGTAATGTTTTCCTAAATAAATCAAGTCGCGAGGTAACGCGAGATAGCGTAAATGTGAATGAGAAAGGTCGAGAGCCTGTGTATGCCACCGTCAAGGCTACAGTGATCACCCACGAAAAAGCCATTACCGGCACAGGTGTATTAGATTTTCAGATTTATGACAATGAATTGAATAAGATTGTGACACAAGAAAAATTCCCAAGCTCATATACTTGGGCAGTCTCTTGGGCCAACTTCAATGGTGATGAGCGCGCGCTTACTGAAGAAGACAAGGCATTGGTTAACAATATAGAACTCCCATTACCCAACCCACAATGGATGTTTGAAGAATTTACCGCACCAATCTATGACCAGGTGATTGGCAAGATCAGGACATATTACAGGAGGTATTGAGATAATATAGACCTGCGCACAGAATGCTCTATACCGTAACTAAATCGCTTGTCAGACTAGCCATCCACGGATTTTTCAGAAAAATCCACCTAACCGGTAAAGAGCATTTCCCTACCAAAGGTGCTTGTATACTGATTGTAAATCACCCGAGTGCCCTCATCGATCCTTTGATTATTGCTTCCATCACCAATCGGCGATTGCATTATATAGCTGCTGCCGAATATTTTGGCAAGGGTCTGCAAGCATCCATGCTCAAAAACGAGTACAACATGATCCCAGTGTATCGGCCTCAGATGTACGAAGGACAGCAGGTGCACAACGATGACATGTTTAGAGATTGCTACGATTGCCTAGCCAAAGACGGCATCATAGTGATTTTTCCGGAAGGAAATAGTGTCACAGAAAAGCATTTGCGACCACTCAAAACGGGAGTTGGGAGAATATTAATGGGCATGAAAAAAGCACATCCCGATAAGGATGTACCAGTAATACCTATTGGCCTAAACTATGACAATGCCCACCGCTTTCAGAGCGAGATGCTAGCTTCAATAGGACCAGCTATTACGTTTTCAAACCTCAAACCTGGAAGCGAAGAATCCGAAAAAGAACAAATTATTGAGGTGACAGAGCAGCTTCATGCTTCATTGAAAAAGCAGATTCTTCACTTTGAAAATAGAGATCTCGAGCCAATAGTTGAGCGAATCTTGAAATTGTACAGGTCCGCGTTGTTGAAACAACTCGCCGTGAATCGTAAGGACAAGGGCGCTGCTTTTCGAATAGAACAAAAACTGATAGAAGCCGCCACTTACCTTCATGACTCTGCGCCCGACAAACTCAGCAGTTTGGATCAGAGGATAAAAGAGTTTCTGCAAAAAACTCGTGATAAGCAATTAGACTTTCAACATAACTATCAGAAATCCTCCAACCTACTACTAGCAGCTCTAAAACTTCTTATTTTTAGCCCCTTTTTCATTTTAGGCACCCTTATCAATGGTTTGCCCTTCCTCTTGGTTCGGCACTTGTTTAAGAAAGTATATCTTCCAAAAGTCACGCGCTATTTTGATCCTGAGGGAATCAGTCCTGCTTTTGTTGGTACCATTCAATACTCTCTGGGAGCGGTTATTTACTTTGTTTGGTTTCTGTTTTGGAGTGTGGTCATAGGGATCAGCACAGTATTTTGGGCCGGGCCATTGTTCTTTGCTGGCGCCTATTTGTTAGGCAGATTTGCTGTGAGATATGCCGGATGGTTCATCTCGTTTAGACGCAAGGTATCTCTCCAAAAGGCACTAAAAAAGCACGCTAATGAATTACCAGAGTTAATTCAAGAGCGTGCCTCCATCATTGATGAATTTGTGCTGCATCAAAAATCTATTCTTCCTCAAATCGGCTGATCAAAAGTACGAGCACAGTAATTGCCAAGGGGTAATAATCTGACTGTTCAAATAGCCTTGCAAATTACTTAGATTACCAATTATCTCTCAATGTGATGGTTCTATTGAAAACCAACTTATCCTCAGTACTGTCCTCATCAACACGGAAATAACCTACCCGCTCAAACTGCACCACATCATCCACTTTGGCATCTTTGAGTGAGCCCTCCAATACTGCTTTGGTATTGACTTCCAATGAGTCAGGGTTCAGATGATTTTTGAAGTCATCGTCTATGTCATTGAGGTTTTCTGTCTTGAACAGTCGATCATAAAGTCTGATCTCAGCCTTCACAGCATGCTTAGCAGATACCCAACCTAGTGTGCCCTTTACTTTCTTTCCGCTGGTGTCTTGACCACTTCTAGTCTCAGGGTCATACTCAGCATAAAGTGTGGTGATTTCTCCAGATTCGTCTTTATCAAATCCTGTACACTTGATGATATAGGCGTACTTCAAACGAACTTCTCTATCAGGCCCCAATCGATACCATTTCTTTGGGCTTGGTGGGTTTTCTAAGAAGTCACCTCTGTCGATATAGATTTCCTTAGTGAAAAACATATCACGTGTACCAGCAGACTCATCTTCTGGGTTATTCACGGCATTGAGTACTTCCTCTTTGTCTTCTGGCCAGTTGGTAATCACCAATTTGATGGGATCAAGAATACCAAAAACTCTGTTGGCCTTCTTATTGAGATCTTCTCTCACCGTATGCTCCAAGACTGCTACATCAGTGATACCATCACGTCTGGCTACCCCAATTTTCTTGATGAAATTTTCGATCGACTCTGGAGTAAATCCTCTTCTTCTGATTCCAGAAATGGTAGGCATCCGTGGATCGTCCCAGCCAGCTACATGTCCACCTTCTACCAATTCCAGCAACTTTCTTTTACTCACTACAGTGTAGCTTAGGTTGAGACGGGCAAATTCGGTCTGTTTGGATGGGAAAATTCCTAGCTGCTCTATGAACCACTCATACAATGGACGGTGTACTTCAAACTCGAGCGTACAAAGTGAATGGGTTACATTCTCCAGGCTATCCGACTGACCATGTGTGAAATCATAGGTAGGGTAAATACACCAATCATTGCCCGTGCGGTGGTGTTCTGTGTGCTTGATCCTGTAGAGGATTGGATCGCGCATGTGCATATTGGGAGAAGACATATCAATTTTTGCTCGAAGTACTTTCTCACCATTCTGATACTTGCCATCTCGCATTTCTGCAAATAACTTCAGATTTTCTTCTACGCTCCTAGTCTTAAATGGGCTGTCTGATCCAGGCACCGTAGGAGTTCCCTTGATCGCATTGAATTCTTCTTGGCTAAGGTCATCTACGTATGCCTTTCCTTCTTCTATCAGTTTGACAGCAAAGCCATATAGTGTTTCAAAGTAATCAGAGGCATATAGCTCCTTGTCCCATTTAAAGCCCAACCACTCCACATTGCTTTTGATCGAATCGACATACTCTACTTCCTCCTTTTCAGGATTGGTGTCATCAAAACGTAGATTGCATTTTCCACCGTATTTCTTAGCCAAGCCAAAATTGAGATGGATTGATTTTGCATGCCCTATATGCAAATACCCGTTGGGCTCAGGAGGGAACCTTGTTTGGATAGATTGGTGCTTTCCTGACTTCAGATCGTTTTCGATCATTTGTTCGATAAAATTCAGGGGCTCTTTCTTCTCGTTATCCATAGGGCATTAAAATTTGACGCAAAGTAACTTCGATTTGCGCTGAGTAAAAAATTAACCCGAATAATTCGGGACATCTTGATTGGTCAAGCCTAAGGCCAAAATAGTTGGTCAGATTGCGCTGCTCATGACTTGTGTACCATTCAAAAAAGTATGACCCAGAGAACAATAATTCTAACCGAGGGTTCGGAAATCAAAACTGAAAGGAAGCAGCTTCTTGACATCATCCAAGACTATGAATTGACCTTGATGATCGCCCATAACAACCCTGATAGGAGCTTCTTGTTTTGATGCGTATTCTAGCATAACCTGTCTACAGCTCCCACAGGCAAATGCATCGGCTGGTTTTTTCTTAGCATTTCTAGCCACTATGGCAATGGCTGCTATCTCTTGTTGGCTATTGGACATAGCTGCAAACAAAGCCACTCGCTCTGCGCATAGTCCTGAAGGGTAAGCCGCATTTTCTTGATTGTTACCAATTACGATTTGTCCATCTGCAAGCAACACAGCGCTCCCAACATGAAAGTTGGAGTAAGGCGCATGAGCTCCGTCCATGGCTTTCACAGCTCGCTCTATTAGCTCTTGATCCTTCAAGGTGAGATCTTCAAGCTTCAAGTGACTATATGAAATTTGTAAAGAGGACATTGTTATAGGGTTTAGTCGAATATACGGTAAGTCAATATCTGATTGACAAAATTCATTGCCGCAGGAGGATAGATGATGATACCAAATATAGCTCCGTAGATTGCTCCGTATAAATGAGCCTCGTGATTGATATTGCCACTCATATTTCTTCCTTGGTAATAAGAATATACAACATATATCGTCCCTAAAATAAATCCAGGAAGACACAGGATTCCATAAAGACAAATTTCGTTGAGTGGGAAATAGAGTATGCTTGCAAAAACCATTGCTGATACGGCTCCAGAAGCACCCAAACTATTGTATGTCACTTCATGCTTTCGCTTGAGGGCATTGGGTAAGTCCGATATAACTATTGCCGAAAGGTAAAACAGCACAAATACCACCGGGCTACTACTCCCAAGCACCTGCCCAAAGATCCGCTCTACTGCTGCACCGAAGAAATAGAAGGTGAACATATTGAACCCAAGATGAATGTAGCTGCCATGAATAAACCCAGATGTGATCAGTCTCCAGTACTCCTTCTTCTGAAAAATCATGTAAGGATTCATCAGCGATTTTTGAAAGATATTGGCATTATTGAGTGCTCCGAAACTGATCGCAACAGTCACGATGATAATTAAAGTGGTTAATGATACCATTTACTTTTCTCTGTTCATGAGTTGTTTGGCAAATGTGGCCAATTGATCCTTTCCTTCCTGTCTCGCTGGTATTTGCTCTAGCAATTCAAATCCTTCATCAAAATATTGGTTCATCAGCGCCACGGTGAGCTCCTTGATCCCAAGCTCGTCATAGATTTTGGTCACTGCCTTCACCTTTTCTTCCGAATCAAAGTCTTTAACTAGCAACCAATTATTCAATCTTGCCTTTTGATCTCCGGTAGCTAACTCGAGCGCCTTTATCAAAAGAAATGTCTTCTTATTGGCAATGATATCACCGCCGACTTGTTTACCAAACTTTGCCTGATCAGCATATACATCCAGCAAATCATCCATCAGCTGAAAGCCAATTCCCATCTTCACACCTACATCGTAAAGCTTCTTTCGATCAGCCTCAGGCATCCCTGCGATCAAGGCTCCATACTCCAAACTAAAGCCCAATAATACCGCAGTTTTCAAACGAATCATGTTGATGTATTCATCTACCGAAACATTCTCCTCGCCTTCAAAATTCATGTCGATCTGCTGTCCTTCACAGACTTCAACTGCACATTTATTGAATGATTTGAGTGCCTCAGCAAGAATGTCTTTATCAAGCTCCAGCAGCAAGTCGTAAGCTTTCACCAACATGGTGTCGCCACTCAATATCGCGACTGTATTGTTCCACTTTTCATGAACCGTTGGCATACCTCTCCTCAAAGGCGCATCATCCATGATATCATCATGCATCAGGGTGAAATTGTGAAAAACCTCTACAGCAAGCGCTTGTCGAGTGATCGGGGTTGCATCCTCCTTGGTAAGTTGGTAGCCAAGCTGGACAAGTAAAGGACGCATTCGCTTGCCTCCTAGAGATAGAATATAAGATATTGGATCATAGAGTTCTTTTGGGTTTTCACCAAAATTGAGAGCTTCTATCTCTGCTGTGATTTGTGCCTGCAGTTCAGGGATTGTCTTCATTGGGTGCAATTTATGAGTAAGCAAAACAAAAACTGCGAAATGAATGGATTGTTATTTGGGTAGCGTAATCCACAAGTGGTTTTTGAGGATAATTTTGCCGATTAAGAGATACCTTCCATGTAATTCATCGCTTCATTTCAAGTAAGATATGGAGTCACCCACTATCACATTCTTGAAAGTTTACGAAGCACCAACCCCGTCATTCCACGAATTCTGACCAAGCTCCCAACCCCGTCATTCCACGAAAGCTGACGAAGGAAGCTTATCGGGGAATTTAAATGCCTATGAGAGATTCCCTTGTCTCAGTCATCCTTCCTTCGCAATGGAATGACGGTGAGAAAATTTAACTTTCCAAAAGGTCAAAAAAAACCTGACAAGTCTTACAGACTTGTCAGGTTTTTTTCTTTGTAGACGGCTTGGTTCACCAGAGTGACTTCAAGATCTTATTTATCCCCCATACTTACCATATCCAAGTCGATGGTTCGTTTGTCGATATCTGTTTTGACCACTTTCACAGTCAATTTATCGCCTAAAGTGATGATCCGTTTGTTTCGCTTTCCGATAATTCGGTAGCTCTTCTCATCGAATTCATAGTAATCATCATCCAAATCAGTTAATCGAATCATCCCTTCACATTTCGTGGAAATGATCTCAACAAAAATTCCCCAATCGGTAACTCCTGAGACCAGCCCTTCAAAATCTTCTCCCAACATGCTCTGCATGAACTCTACTTGCTTGAACTTGATAGAAGCTCGTTCTGCATCTGCGGCGTTCTTCTCACGCTCTGATGAGTGCGAGCATTTCTTCTCTTCAGGCTCCACAGCTACAGGCTTTCCTCCTTGCAGATAATCCCAAAGCAGTCGATGAACCATCACATCTGGATAGCGACGGATCGGCGAAGTAAAATGTGTATAATGGTCAAACGCCAATCCGAAATGCCCTTTTGGTTCGGTTGTGTATTTGGCCTTAGCCATAGAGCGGATAGCCAGTTGCTCCAAGACGCTCTGCTCAGGCTTTCCATCCACATCTCCCAAAAGTTTATTCAAGCCTTGTGAGATATTCCCTGCTAGGTTCATCTTATGACCAAACTTGGCTGCAAACTTTGAGAAATTCTCCAATTTCTCAGGATCAGGATTATCGTGAGTTCGATACACAAACGTATATTTTCCATCTTCCCCTCTGCCCCATTTATATATGTGTGTAGCTACCTCACGATTGGCTAGGAGCATAAACTCTTCAATCATCTTGTGAGCATCCTTTCTGACTTTCGGGACTACCGCCAGCGGCTTCCCTTTCTCATCAAGTTCGAATTTCACCTCAGTGGTCTCAAAATTCACAGCTCCATTTTTGAAGCGTTTTGCCTTGAGCTTGTGCGTTATGTCGTTGAGGAGATTGAGCTCTTCGGCATAATCTCCCTTTTTGCTCTCGATGCGCTCTTGGGCATCTTCATAGGTAAATCTCCTGTCAGAATGAATGACCGTACGGCCAAACCATTTCTTTTTCACCTTTCCTTCCGTATCCATGACGAACGAAGCAGAAAATGTGAGTTTATCTTCATTTGGTCTTAGTGAACAAAGTCCGTTGGAGAGCTTCTCGGGAAGCATCGGTATGGTTCTGTCTACTAAATAGACCGAAGTTGCACGTTGAACAGCTTCCTTTTCCAATATGGAATCTGGCCGCACATAGTGCGACACATCTGCGATGTGTACGCCTATTTCATAATCTCCATTATCCAATTTCTCAATAGACAAAGCATCGTCAAAATCTTTGGCATCAGCCGGATCTACTGTAAACGTGGTGATCTTTCTAAAGTCACGCCTTGACTTAATCTCACTCTTAGGAATCTCAACAGGTATTGCCTCAGCGGCTTTCTCTACATTATCAGGAAACTGAAACGGCAAGCCAAACTCTGCCATGATGGAGTGAATCTCTGCCTCATTTTCTCCCGCCTGACCTAAGACAGCCGTGACTTTTCCCTTAGGACTTCTATTTCGCCCATCATGCCACTTGTCAATCTTGACCATGACCTTATCATTGGCCTTAGCCTTCATGGTGTCCTCTGGGAATACCATAATGTCAAAATGGATTTTGTTACTATCCGGCACCACAAAGGCAAACTTGGCTGAGAGTTCGATCTTACCCACAAATTCGTCTTTGGCCCTCGAAACGAGCTCTACGACTTTGCCTTCAGGACGAAAACCATTGCCTCCAGGCTTTGTGAGTTGGACTTTGACTATGTCTTTGTCCATCGCAAATTTCAAATCATCGGTCTTAACCCAAATGTCATCTTCGGACTGATCACTGATGATATAGGCAAATCGTGCATTCACATGATCTACTCTACCTTCTATTAGTTCGCCACTTCCACCACCTTCAAACCTGCCGTCTGGAGATTTGCCAAGAGAACCCTTAGATTCCATGTTGTAAAGTATGACTTTGAGTATTTCTTTGGACTTTGCATCCCTCAATTTCAGCTCTCTGATTAGCTGTCTGTAACTAAATCGCTGGCCTGGGTGGCTAGCAAATACCGCTCTTACTTGATCCTTTATACGTTTTTCGTTGGAAGAATTTCTAGGGGGTTTTGTGTTTTTGTTTTTTCTTTTCTTACTCATATAGAGCTTATGTAACTATTGTAATATTATCGGGATTGACCATAGGGAGTGCATGCATTTTTAAAAACAATTGCGCTGTGGCAATTACATCTCCCTGGCAATACTTCTCGATCCTTTGCAGACCGTCCTTCTCATTGTAATATACTTCATTCACCATCGATCCGTCTATATCGGACTTGCTAGAGGGTATTTCAAAAATCGTGGTGAGTAAATCCAGTGAAGTGAAATTCTTGCGATCGCCAAACTTCCACATTTCGAGGGTGTCAATGAATTTGACCTCCCAAGGTTTCTTACCGGAGTTGTCCAGTACGTAAGGTAGCTTGATCCCGTTGATCAGCATGCGGCGGCTAAGATACGGAAAATCAAACTCCTTTCCGTTATGGCCGCACAAAGTCAACGACTCTGGGTCAAATTTGGTTGCCAAAAATGTTTTTAGTTCTTTTAATAGCGCTCGCTCATCATCATTGGTGAATGACTTAACCCGGAACGCCAATTGGCCATCAGGCAAATCATGGTATATCCCTACAGCAACGGTGATGACCTTACCGAACTCAGCATAAATGCCTGCGCGCTTTTCAAACAACTCTTCTGCGCTCAGCTCCTCATCATTTCTGAGAAAAGAGGCTTTTCGTTCCCATTGTTTTTGATAATCTGCATTGAGCGAACTGTATTCTTTGGTGGTGGCAACAGTCTCTATGTCGAGAATCAGGAGGTTTTTCAGTCTGTAGTCCATTTCATCAATTAGTTAAGTACAAATTACACAACAGAGTTGAAGAAATGAACTGAAAGAAGCAAGACTATTGATGTAGAACCCCCTGAAGCTCTAGCTCAGGAACAAAATTCAAGTTATCTTGAATGATCGTTTCGGGCACAAAAATGTACTTCTTATCGTACAGCTGACCATCGATAAAAAAGCTGACCCAATATTCATTATTGAGATGAAAGACACTTTCATCAATTGGCTCAATCAAAGCATACTCCGACTTTTCCAAGTGCGGAATCATGTGGCGCAAGACAGAAGTTTTCTGCTCTTTGCCCTCTTTTACTCCGTATCCTTTGCTGGTCACCATTACGGTTTCCAACAGGTCTTCTGTTCTGTTGAGCAGATATACTTTCCATTGCTCTTCGTCTTTTGCTATCGCTATGAATACATTTTCAATCTTCGGAAATGCAATATCCTTCTTCATGCTTATTCTATAGATTAAGTCTTATTCCTTAAATCAAAGTCATTTCAAACAATCTAGTCAAATGAGTCAAGAGTTTGGCCTCTACTTCAGCCATGTCTAGATCATGACCAAGCTCTTTGTTGAGCGAAGTGACGGCTTTGTCATCAATACCACATGGCACGATGAACCCAAAGTAGTCAAGGTTCACATTCACATTGAAAGCAAAACCATGCATGGTCACCCACCTGCTCGATTTTACACCCAGAGCGCAAATTTTTCTCGCTTTGGATTCATCCTCAAAATCTATCCATACTCCTGTCAATCCATCTATTCTTCCTCCTGCCACTCCATATTCAGCCAAAGTTAAAATCACCGCCTCCTCTAAATATCTCAGGTATTTGTGGATGTCGGTGAAGAAATTGTCCAAGTCTAGAATGGGATAACCAACGATCTGACCCGGTCCATGATAGGTAATGTCTCCACCTCTGTTGATCGGGTAGTAGCTTGCAGATTTCTCTTCCAAGCCCTTTTCGTCCAAGAGCAAATGCTCTGGCTTGCCGCTTTTACCTAATGTAAAAACATGAGGATGCTGACAAAAAATGAGGTGATTGCTAGTTTCCATTTGCTCCTCCTCAGGCATCTTCCTGTTGGCTATCTTCTGATCTACAGATGCTTTGAACAACTGCTCTTGATAATCCCATGCCTCTTGGTAGTCCATGAGGCCGAGATGAATAAACTTGGTTTTTTTGTTTTGCGTAGACAATTATTGAGGAATATATGACTCCAACAGATTAGCCCCTGTAGAAGTTTCAATTTGATATTTTTCCATAGACGCAGGAACTAGTATCACATCTCCCATCTTCAGGCTTTCACTTCCTCCTTCGTAATTCAGTGAAGCTTCTCCAGATAGGCAGATATAGATTTTGAAGCAATCAAGACCTGAGTGATTGATTTCTTTAGGGCTTGTCAGGTCCAATCTATTCGTAACGAAATACTCACATTTTGCCAGCTCAACTGACTCATCTTTTTGCGGTGTATAAGGCGTCTTATAGTGATCGTATTTCTTGTAATCAATGGCATCTAAAGATTCTTCCAGGTGAAGTTCTCTGAGATTCCCTTCTGCATCCTTTCTATCAAAATCATAGATTCGATAAGTCACATCTGATGTCTGTTGGATCTCCGCTAGCAAAAGGCCTTTGCCAATAGTATGAACTCGCCCAGCTGGTAAGAAAAACACATCACCGGCTTCAGCAACTTCTCTATTCAAAATATCATTCAATCGTCCCTCATCAAAAGCTTTCTGGTAAGCAGTTTTGTCTAGCTCTTGATTAAATCCACTTATCAAAGTAGATCCTTCATCCGCTTGCATGATGTACCACATTTCGGTTTTCCCGAATGAATTATGCCGCTTCTTGGCCAACTCATTGTCCGGGTGTACCTGAATGGATAAGTCATCTGCTGCATCTATAAACTTGATGAGTAATGGGAATTCCTCACCATAAGTCTTCAAGACACGTTCTCCAAGAAGTGACCCTTTTTGCTCTTCTATAACCTTAGTTAGCAACTTTCCATGGAGAGGTCCATTGGACACTTCGGAGATATTACCCCCCACTCCAGACAGCTCCCAAGTTTCACCACAATTAGGCAGTGGGCTAGAATCTTTGCCTAGAATGGTTTTGATTTTCTGACCTCCCCATATTTTGTCTTTAAATAAGGTTTTGAATTTTAATGGATATAAAGTCAAATCGCCGATCTTTAATTTGTGGATACCAAAACTAAGGGCAAATATGGTGAAGATTTGGCGGTTTCATTCCTCGAAAAGAAGGGTTTTGAAATCGTAGAGAGAAATTACCGCCATGCCCGTGGTGAGATTGATCTGATAGGGATTTTGGAGAATAAACTCCTAGTGTTTTTTGAAGTGAAACTTAGGAAAGGAATTGCATTTGGGGAACCCGAATCATTCGTAAGTGAGGCACAGCAGCGATTAATCATACAGGTCGCTGAAGATTATATCTATGCCATCAATTGGCAAAGGGATATCCGATTTGATATCATAAGCATCATCCAAGACGAGATTGTCCATTTGGAGGATGCATTTTATTAAACTGAAATCCATATATTTGGATTATAATATATGTTATAATATTATGGAAAAATCTAAAGTAACAACAATAGGGTCTTCAGTTGGGATAGTGTTACCCAAATCAATTCAGACCAAACTTAGAATTCAAAAAGGTGATACTATCACTTTTATTGAGACACCCAAAGGGGTTGAGATTACGGCCTATGATCCAGAATTTGAAGATCAAATGGACATGGCAAGGAAAGTAATGGACGACTACCGAAATGCGCTCAATGAGCTCGCCAAGTAAAATAAAATGGCTAGATGAAAGAGTGGTGCTGGCTGTTCACTCTGAGCAGATTTCTCGACACGGCGGATTGTCTGGGATTAGAGATGAAGCGCTTTTAGAATCTGCCTTGGCTCGCCCAAAAAACTTAAGTTTCTACGATCACGCCTCAATTGAAAAATGTGCTGCGGCATATATCTTCGGCATTGTAAAAAATCATCCATTTCAAGATGGAAACAAAAGGACTGGTTTTGTGGCTGGGATTACTTTTTTGATGTTGAATGGATATTATATTCAAGCTAAAGAATCGGATGTAGTATTGGTCATTACAAAGCTAGCAGCTGGCGAAATGTCAGAAGATCAATTGTCCACTTGGCTATCGGAAAATCTTATTTCAATATAACTTCAACCCTATGACCATTTTCCTAATCTATTCATCAGGTGCAATCATGACTTTAGCTGGCTTGCTCCTTTACAAGTTTCCCCCCAAGGAAATCAATGCACTCTATGGATACCGAACAAGTAGGTCCATGAAATCTCAAGAAATTTGGGATTATAGTCAAATACTCGGTGGTAAGGCTCTGGTAACACTTGGACTGGTAATCAACGTAATACTAGCCATTTGCTCCCTTTTTCTTCCACTAATAAAATTGGTCTTTGTGATGCTTTTCTTGCTGATCAGCGGCTGCATTGTCATGTTTATCTTCACCGAAAACCTCCTCAAGAAAAAGGAGATGGAGTGGAATGAGGAGCGGAAATAATTTCTCTTTTAAAATCAAGTCTGAGAATTTGGGAATTATAGACCTCCGAGGCTTTGAAAACCTCGGAGGTCTCGAGAGCCAAAAAGGTACTCTAGTCTAGGCGACTCATTAAGCTATATGCTTAAGGTTTCGAGGAATGACGGACGAAAAAGCCTTATCTAGTGCATCAATTTCCCTAACAACACCGCTATTACGTCATCCCCCGGCGAAGCGAAGCGTAGACCGGGGAATCTCAATATCACTCAAGCAAGTTGCACACTTGAATATTCAGGAATCCTCAATGAAATCGAGGAATAGGTGTGGTAATAGGGAAGATCGATATATATCAAGTACAACAGCTTACTTCTTCACCTTTACCTTCTTCCTCAGATACTTCACTATTGCATCGTATTCGGTGTTCTCCTTATTAGAAAGCTTCAAGATTTTCTTTTTGGTATAGAGGATTTTCAATTCTCTGAAGTCTCCATTTTTGGTGCCTACCACTTCTTCTCTCCAGCCTAATACGGTATTTATAGGGATATTCACTCGCATTCTGGTGATGGGGTAGAATACTTGGATTTTCATATCACCAACCTTCACCACCTTAATGGCAGCTAATAATTTGCCAAGCACAATCAAACCAATAACTAGCACTACAGGTGTCAAAATAAGCTTAAGGATAAAAATAGACTCGTTAGACAAAAGGCTATTTAGTAGCATGAAAAACGACCCAAAGGTCAGCACTAAAAAGACTGATAGGGCTGTAAGCGTATTTACTTTAGGTTTGGAAATGATCATTGATATTTCTCGATTCTTGTAGTCAGATTGGCTTTAACCTCAGGCCATTCATTGGCTAGAATACTAAAGTACACAGTGTCTCTTCTGCGCTCATTTTGGACAATACGATTGCTTCTTAATATTCCTTCTTGCTTGGCTCCCAGCTTTGTGATTGCCCTTCGCGAGCGCTCATTTAAAGCATCTGTTTTATACTCAACTCGCTGCATATTTAGTGACTCAAAAGCATTGGTCATCATGAGTAGTTTGCAGTTGGGATTGACGTCAGTCCCGTGAAATTTAGATCCGTACCATGTGCCTCCGATTTCTAAACCTCCATGCGCTTCATCAATATTGAGATAGCAAGTCATGCCAACATATTGATTGTAAGTCTTTGAATAAACGAGATAAGGAAGCCAAGATCCCGTTTCCATCAATTTCAGCTTCGAGTCTGTCCAGTTTTGTAGCGCTCCTTCTTTGCTAAGATCTTCTGGAAAATGTCCCCACAGATGTGGGTCTTTCGCCAGCTCTTGTAATAGCTGCCAATCACCTTTTTGAAATGGCGTCAGTCTCACCGCATGATTCTCTAGTATGGTTCTAGGAAGCATCCTATTCAATAATGAAACACACCATTTGGACTGAAGATCTCAACGCTCTTCTGAGAAGCCGCTTCTACCCTGCCTACCACTTGAGCCTCTATGCCAAATGACTCGGAAATAGCGAGGACTTCATTGGCGTAAGTTTCTGGCAAATAGACTTCATATCTATGACCCATATTGAATACCTGATACATTTCCTTCCAATCAGTACCACTCTCCTCTTGTATCAATTTGAATAATGGCGGAATAGGTAGCAAATTGTCTTTGATGACTTTGAGATTCTCGATGAAGTGTAACACTTTGGTCTGTGCACCTCCACTGCAGTGAACCATTCCGTGGATCTTGCCCGGTAATTCACTCAATAATTTTTTGACGACAGGAGCATATGTTCTGGTTGGGCTAAGTACCAATTTGCCAGCATCCAAAGGGCTATCAGCTACTGGATCCGTTAGTAATTTACTACCGGAAAAAACCAACGCTTCATTGACAGACGGGTCATAGGCCTCTTTGTATTTGTCTCTATAAATCTTGTTGAACACATCATGACGAGCAGAAGTAAGCCCATTACTGCCCATTCCTCCATTGTACTCGGATTCATAATTGGCTTGACCGTAAGATGATAAACCAACAATCACATCGCCAGGTTGAATACCGTCATTGCTGATGACATCAGATCTTTTCATCCTTGCGGTGACCGTACTATCTACGATGATCGTTCTGACCAAATCACCTACATCTGCCGTTTCACCACCTGTTGAAATGATATCAATGCCCTGATCACGCAGCATTTGAAGTACCTCCTCCGTGCCATTGATAATAGCAGAAATGACTTCTCCAGGAATGAGGTTTTTGTTTCGGCCAATGGTAGATGAAAGTAAGATATTTTCAGTGCAACCAACACACAGAAGATCATCGGTATTCATGATCACAGCATCTTGAGCAATTCCTTTCCAGACCGAAAGATCGCCTGTTTCTTTCCAATACATGTAAGCCAAGGAGGACTTGGTGCCAGCGCCATCTGCATGCATGATGGCGCAGTATTCTTCGTCTTTGGTCAGTAGATCAGGTACGATTTTGCAAAAAGCTTGAGGAAAAAGTCCCTTATCTACATTCTTGATTGCAGCATGGACATCATCTTTGGTAGCAGAAACTCCTCTTTGAGCGTATCGATCAGACATGGCCTTTTTTTTGTGGCAAAGAAAAACAAATCCTATGAAGGATAGGGCATGTTAAAGTTGATTCTGGGTGACTCTCCCGTAGCTGATTCGCTACGTACCCTTAATCATCAAAAAATCGATCATATTCATCACCGGAATCACCCTCTATTTCTTCCTCCTCCAGTTCCTCTTCTTCCGGAATTTCAGGATTGTATTTCAAGACTTTGAACTCAGTCCTTCTGTTCTTTTGATGCTCCTCTTCAGTCTGAGCATTACCTATTAATAGTTGACTTTCTCCATAACCCTTCGCCACTATCCGCTCAGCGCTAACTCCCTGCTCTATTATATACCGAACCGCTGAGGCAGCTCGGTCATGGGACAGTCTCAAGTTGTAATCATCATCAGCTCTGCTATCTGTGTGAGAACCTAGCTCTATGAAGATATCAGGGTTGTCATTCATGATCATCACGAGGCTGTCCAACACTTTAGCCGCATCAGGACGAATGTCTGCCTTATCCAGATCGTAGTATATATTGTTGAGCACTATGGCCTTTTCTAGTACGATTCGATCCATGACGACCTCCGTTTCGAAAGTAATATTCGTGATGAATTCTTTAAGTGTGGTTTTATCTACGCTCTTGTCAACGGTAGAAAACACTGTTCTGGAAGAAAAATAGCCCGTTTTCTCTCCTAGTAAATCATACTTTTCTTCTGCATACACTCTGACTTTGAAAGTCCCATCTTCTTTGGTGAATGCCTCATTTAGCACCTCTCCATCCTCTGCTTTTAGCAAGACTTTAGTGTTGGGCAAGACAATCTTATTACCTCCATCATCATGAGTGACCGTAGTTCCTACCAAGAAGTAATTCACCACTTTCAGGTCTGGATTTTCATCCAAATAGGTATAAATATCATCATCGCCTTTGCCTCCCGGTCTGTTAGATGAAAAGAATCCTTTAGTGAGATCAAACTGAAACAAAGCAAAATCATCTGAAGACGAGTTCATTGGTTCACCCAAATTCTCAACAGTGATTTTTCCTCTCCTTCTTGTTGCAACGAAAATGTCGAGATTGCCAAATCCAGGGTGGCCATTGGAGGCAAAATACATGCGCCCATCTTCCGAAATAAACGGAAATGCTTCATCGCCCGGCGTATTGATACTTGGACCAAGATTTTGAACATCTACCCATCTACCTCTACGGTTCATCTGAGCAGAATATAGATCCATACCACCATACCCTCCAGGTCGAGTACTCGCAAAATATAATGTGGTGCCGTCAGGAGTCAGTGCAGGAGTAGAATCCCATGAGTCAGGATCATTAACGCTTATGGGTCTGGGCTCAGACCAGTTGCCTGCCCTATATCTGGTGAAATATAGATTCACTTCCGCATTGCCTGTTGCCTTACCTGAGTTCCCCTTGGCAAAAATTATGGAAGTGCCATCTGGCGAAATGGCGATTGATCCTTCATTTACGTCATCATGATTAATCATCGGATCCAAAGCCTTCAGTCCATTTATATTGACATTGGCACCTTTGCTAGGGACTTGGTAAATGTCTGTAAATGGTGTGCCCGTAGCAGTATATATTTTGCCTCCGCTACGATTTGATACGAAATAGAGATAGTTGTTTTTGTATACAGGCGAGTATTCGGCATTGGGCGTATTTAGTGCTGTGAGATTCTTGATTCTAAAATAATTAGTCTCCTGCTGGAGAATATCTACCTTTCTAAGATTCTCCAATTCATGCCTTGCCAAATCTTTCCAAGTTTCTTCTGCTCTAGATTCAGCGATAAAGTCATTGAGAATGGTTTCTGCCTCATCATATTTCTGATTGGCCTTAAGAGCTTTGGCCAGATACACCGGCAATCCTGGCTCCTGAGATCCGGCTTCCTTGGCGCTGAGATAGTACCTGGCAGCCTCCTCTAGTCGATTGGACTTCCTGTATGATTCAGCAAGCATGAAGTTTTTATTGGCATCTTTTGGATCAAGATTTTTCTTCAACTTCGAAATGGCAACATCGTAATGTCCTTGCTCAAAATTTTTGACCGCAAGCTTGTCTGTGCATGCCTGCAAAAAAATCAGTATGATTATGATAATGGTGATTTGCTTCATCCAATAGAGTGTCTCTAGCTGTTAAGTTATCAAACTAACGAATAAAAGCCCGAAATGATTGACGAGAATACAACAATTATAAAACTAACCACCCTCAGTTAAAATGGCGCTTTAGCCAAGAATCAGATGCTTTCTGCTGCCATTGGTTTTTCCATTCTTCTGCCGTGGACACAGCATTGTTGAAAGTAATGGTATCTGAGGATATCTTGCCCTCTGCTATGGCTGCCTTTACTTGATTGAAAGGTATCAACAGGATCTCTTGACCCAATTGGAAAGCCACTTGTGAACGATCTAGCAATGTCACACCAAATTCATTTTCAATATTTCGAATAATCCCAACAGAAGCATCGATACTACAACCGCTCGCTTGGTGTATGGTCTCATCAACAGCAAGTACTATAAATTGACCATGCTCAATACTAAATGCGGCTGCCAGCTGATTGCCATGAGCTGCCCATTGCCCAACAAATGAAGTCAAGTAGTTGGAGATTATCGCTTTCTCAGATTCTGAAAAAGTCCTATTGCTTTGGTATACCCACAGCCGTGCATGGTCGGGCATTTGAGTGATTGTATTCATAATGGCCTAAAGTTAATCCTTTAAACCCACAGCTTCCGCAATGAGTTCCGCCAAATCGAGAACCTTCACAGAAGATTCTTTCTCTTTATTCTTGATCCCGTCTGACATCATAGTCATGCAAAACGGACAGGCTACGGCAACAGTATCCGCACCCGTGTCAAGTGCTTCTTCCGTTCTTTCTATATTGATTTCTTTGTTGCCTTTTTCTGCATCTTTGAACATCTGACCTCCACCGGCACCACAGCATAGTCCTTTGGTTTTGCATCTTTTCATCTCTACCAGTTCGGCATCCAGAGCTTCTAAAACCTTACGTGGCGCTTCATATACCTTATTGGCTCGGCCCAAGAAACAAGAATCGTGGTAGGTGATTTTCCGCCCCTTGAATTCTCCTCCGCCTTGCATGGTCACTTTTCCTTCATTGATCAGCTCTTGCAAAAACTGAGAATGATGCACTACGTCATAATTTCCACCTAAATCCGGATATTCATTTTTCAAAGTATTGAAACAATGAGGGCATGCGGTCACTATCTTTTTTACCTGATAACCATCTAAGACTTGGATGTTGGACATGGCCTGCATCTGAAAAAGAAACTCGTTTCCCGCTCTTCTTGCGGGATCTCCAGTGCAAGTCTCTTCATCTCCAAGTACGGCATATTTTACTCCTACTTTATTCAGAATTTTGACAAATGCGCGGGTCACATTTTTGTATCGATCATCGAATGATCCGGCACAACCCACCCAAAAAAGCACATCTGGTTGTTCGCCAGCTGCTGTCATGGCAGCCATAGTAGGTATATTCATTGCTTCGCTCATAGCTTGCTTTTCTTTTGAATTAATTATTTGTCAGAAAGGTCTTTGGCCCAATTAAATCGGTCTGTAGGTGGAAATTTCCAAGGGGCAAAATTGGTCTCCACATTTTGAAACATCATATTCCACGACTGTGGCGATCCAGATTCTTCCATCGCCACGTACCTTCTCATTTGCAAAATGATATCCAAAGGATTGATAGTGATAGGACAAGCTTCCACACATGCATTGCAATTCGTACAAGCGTTGATTTCTTCTTTGCTTATATAATCACCGAGTAAGGATTTTCCATCCTCATACCCTTTACCTCCTTTGTCAAGCGATTGGCCAACCTCCTCGAGCCTGTCTCTTGTATCCATCATGATCTTGCGAGGCGAAAGTGCCTTGCCAGTGAGATTAGCCGGACATTCTGCTGTACACCTTCCGCATTCAGTACAAGCGTAGGCATCCATCAAATTTTTCCAACTCAAATCATTTACATCTTGAGCTCCAAACTTCATCCCCTCGGGTGGAGGAGCAGCGTCCTCTCCCGTATTCATCCCAAGCATGATCTTCACCTCATTGGTGACTTCATCCATGTTTTTCATTTTCCCTTGAGGAGAAATACGGCTGAAGTAAGTATTTGGGAAAGCCATGAAAATATGCAAATGCTTGGAGTAAGTAACGTAAACAGCAAAACCTAGTATTCCGACAATATGAAACCACCATGCTACTCGCTCGATAAGCAGAAGCATACTAGTTTCTAAACCACTAAAAATTGGTGTCAGCATGCCGCTGATTAGAAAAGAACCGGTGATAGGGTAATGTTCAACTCCTCTTGATTGCAACACAAGGTCGGTCGCATTCATAGAAAGAATAGCTACCATCAAGACTACTTCGATCACCAAAATGAGGTTGGCATCAAGGGTAGGCCAACCGGTCATTTCAATTTTTTTGAATCGATCTATGCCGAGTACATTTCTACGGATGAGAAATACCACGCATGAGAATATGACCAAAACAACGAGAATTTCTAAAAATGAAATGATACCCGAATAAAGACCTCCGAACATCGGTGCAAAGAGGCGATGAGTACCCAACAAACCATCGAGTACTATCTCCAAAACCTCCAAGTTGATCAGGACAAAACCCACATAGATCATGAGATGCAAAATGGCTGGAATTAGCTTTTTGAACATCTTTTTTTGACCAAAGGCAACCAGTAGAAGGGTCTTCCATCTTTGAGAAGGACTGTCACTTATTTCTTCTGGTCTTCCGAGTAGAATATTTTTTCTTATCCGAGAAATCCTCTTGTACAGAAAAAATCCGAAGAAAATCAGTACCCCCGAAAAGGCAATTTGTGCAATCATAGTTTTATGGTTCGTTTACGTTGCTTTTTTAAACTAAATATATTTGCTCGTTTTAAAAGATTATCTAGCTTTGCACCTCCTTAAAAGGTGCTGTAGCTCAGTTGGTAGAGCATCGGACTGAAAATCCGTGAGTCGGTGGTTCGAGCCCACTCAGCACCACCCAAGCCATCCATTCTTTGGATGGCTTTTTTTATACCCTTCCAAAATCTTTCAAAGCCCGTGAGTCGGTGGCCAAACGTTGGTCCGATCGAACCCACTCAGCACCACCCAAGCCATCCATTCTTTGGATGGCTTTTTTTATACCCTTCCAAAATCTTTCAAAGCCCGTGAGTCAGTGGCCAAACGTTGATCCGCCAGAACGCTGGTGCGATCAATCCCACTCAGCACCACCCAAGCCACCCTCTTTTGGATGACATTTACACGCTTTCGAAGATAGTAAAACTTAGCAATTTAGTATGCATGCATACTAATATTTCATAACAACGGCCACTATTCACCATCTTTCGCCAGTATATGCGGGACTATGAGCATAGAAACATACCTCATTATAGGTATTGTACCTAGATTCAAGCTCCAATTGATGGCATCTTGAGCCCTTATTTTTTATCTTCGGGACAGTTTGTCTCACCAACTTTCTAGCATCTTGAAAAGACTTGTACCATTCTTATTCGCTATTGTATTTTCCCTATTTTGTCAAGCACAAGATTGGGCGGAATCATATCGGCAATCAGTTGATCTATACAATAATTATCAATCAGAAGAAGCACGTGAAGTAGCAGAACTTGCCCTTACCCAAATTAAGACTGGACAAACCGCACCTACCAAAAATAACGGAGCGATTCTTAGACAGCTATCAATCATTTGCTATGACCTTGGGGATAGCCCTGCCGCTTTGTCATACGCCAAGGAAGAAGTGGAAACATTGATCAGCATTGGGGCTAACCAAGACATGAATTATGCAAATGCAATTCAGAACCTTGCTTCCATAAGAATGGATCGTAGTGAATACGGAGCAGCCGAGCCATTGCTCAAAGAAGGGCTCAATATTATTCTCACTTACAATACCTTAGAAAGCTATGAAGTAGGTATTGCCAAGGGAAATCTGGCTATCGTGCAGTTTCAGCTGAAAAAAGATGAAGAAGCAGCAGCCCTTTTCGAAACTGCTTACGACGTGCTTTATGCGTATGATGAGGTTGATGGGGATTATTACAATATCATTTACCACTACGGAGCCTTCTTAGCAGAGCAATCCAACTATGAAAAAGCGCTCCAACTATTCACGGAAGTGGAAGAATATTACAATTATGACACTCCGAATTTTGAGTATGGTAGCATTCTCATCAAAGTTGCTGACGCACTGGATCAACTAGGGAGGTTTGGCGAAGCTGTTGCCAAATATGAATTGGCCGTACAGAATTTTAAAGACATGGGTGAAGAGTCTTCTGATGAATGTGCCATAGCGCTGAACAATCTCAGCATTGACTTACAAAAGATCGGGAAATATGATGAAGCCACGACAATGGTTGAAGAATTACTTGCGCAGAAGGAAGCAACCAAGTTAAATGATGTGGCTACATACTGTGGTGCCTTGACCAACTATGCTAATCTCCTGATAAGAAAAGGAGAGCAACAAATGGCCCAGGAAAAACTCACGGAGGTCATAGATTTATATAATTCTACTAGCACCAAAAAAGATTTGACTTATGTCAATGCGCTCGAAAGCCTAAGCGGCTTATTACTGGCCGACGGGGACATTGAAAATGCAAACGCTAAGATAGATGAGGCTCTAGAGCTAGCTGAAGAAGATGAAATCAATGCGAAAAATTACGCATTGCTTAATCAGAAAGGTAAAATACTTAGTGCTGAAGCGAAGTACGAAGAAGCGAAGAACATTACCGAAAAAGCCTTGGAAGAAGTGAGATCCCTTTTTGGGCAAGACGCTCTCCAAGCGGCCTTTATTAGTAATACACTGGCTGGAGTTTACACCCAGTTAGGAGAGTATGATCAAGCAGCTGGTTTGTATTTGAATATCCTGCCTGTGTTCGAAAGAAGCTATGGAAAAGAGCACCCGGAGTATGCTACTGTGGCTGCCAACTACTCTTCTTTGCTACAGCTGCAGGGCAGCTACTACACTGCGGAGTACTATTTGAAAATTGCGGAAAGCATCAAGAGAAATGCTTTTGGAAGTGAAAACAAAGACTATCTGACAACCTATGAAAACCTTGCCTTACTATATCTCAATACAGGAAGATACACAGACGCAGGCTTGGTGTTATCAGAGATTAAAGGGATTAAGGAGAAAATTCTAACGGAAAATGATCCATCGTTAGCCTATACGCTTTCCAATCTTGGCTCTGTGAAAAAGCAACTAGCTGAGTACACTGAAGCAGAGCAGTTTTTGAAAAAGGCGCGAGATATTTATGAAGCATCTTATGGTACTAACCATGTTTTCTATGCTGGAGTAATCAACAACCTAGCGTTGTTATATCAGAAAATGGGAAACATAGAGTCTGCTAAGCCTATGTTTCAAAGTGCTCTTGAAATCTATGAAGCAAAGATTGGTAAACTCAACCCTGACTATGCTACGGCACTTGAGAATCTAGCCACTCTTTATCAGCTTGAAGAAAATTACGACAAAGCGAAAGAGCTCCTTGAAGAAGTTCTTACAATAGACGAACAGATCCTAGGAGTGAAGCATCCGCTCTATGCGAAAACACTTCACAACCTGGCATCCATTTATGAAGAAAGTGATGAGTTCGATAAAGCCAAAGAACTATATCTAAAAGCGCTCGCTATCGATGAGGAAGCATTTGGCACCAATCACCCTTCATATGCCAGCACATTGTATAATCTAGCCACCCTAGAGCAAGAGCTGGAGAACTATGAGCAAGCTATGACCTACTTTGAGCAGGTAGTGGATATAAGGAGAAGCATACTTGGCGAGAATCATCCTGATTTCGCTTTTTCTCTTTATGGTCTGGCGTCCATAAAACACAGAACTGGAGATTTTGAAGGTGCTAAACCCATCTACCTTGAAGTCATCAATCGTTACTTGACCAACATTCAGAAATACTTCCCGGCATTAAGCGAAAGCGAAAAAAGTGCTCTTTATGGAAAAATAAAGCCTGTTTTTGACAGCTACATGGACTATGCAGTAGATTATAATTTACTTGACAAAGGCACCGAAGAAGACCGAATGGCATTGCTAGGCAGCATGTACAATCTGCAACTATCAACCAAAGCACTCCTTCTCAACGCGTCGAACAAAGTAAGGAACAGAATCCTCTCTAGTGGCGATGCAGAATTGATTCAGCTCTTTAATGATTGGACAGCCCTCAAGGAAAACATTGTGAAAGCCTACGCTATGTCAAAAGAGGAACTTGCCCAATCAAACGTAGATATTGCTACGATGGAGACCGAATCAAATGATCTTGAAAAACAACTCTCACTGAAGTCAACCGCTTTTGCTGGAGAATTCGAACAAAAATCTCCAACCTGGCAAGCGGTCCAAGCTAAGTTGCCTGCTAATGCTACAGCTCTAGAGATCATTAGAATCAAGAAAAAAATGAAAATTGATTCGGTGATGTATACAGCACTCATGATAGATGCTAATAGCACCGCTCCGAAATTGGTCGTCAATGCTAATGGAATCATGATGGAGGATAAAGGCTTCAAGACATACAAGAATCTCATCATCTACAAAATCTTAGATACCAAGAGCTATCCTATCTTTTGGAAAGATATAGACGAGGCTATTGGTGACGAGACAGAAGTCCTTTATCTGTCTGCAGATGGGGTTTTGAATAAGGTAAACATTGCTACCTTATATAATCCAGCGTCCGAAAACTATGTAGTTGACAGATATAAGATCAGACTACTTAGTAATACCAAAGAGTTGTTGGAAGAAAAGGTTAGTGAGGCAAAATCAGAAAATGCAGAAATGTTCGGCTTTCCGGCATTTAACCTAGGCACGCAACCTGCTAATGAAGGAGGCGCATTGTTCTCTGCCAGTGACATGAAATCTAGTTTTGGTAATAAAATATCCCCATTACCAGGTACACTCGAAGAGGTTAATAATATCAATTCGGTCTTGCAAGGTGGTTCATGGGTAACTAATCTTCACACTGCGAGAAGAGCTACTGAGGTGCATCTTAAAAGTCTCGAAAGTCCTAAAATCCTTCATATTGCTACACATGGTTTCTTCTTAGCGGATTTGAAAATAGAAGGTGATGATGGAGGACTCACTAGTAGAAATGGTAAATTCAACCCCTTACTTCGATCTGGGCTATTATTCGCTGGTGCGGAAAACACGGTCAATTTTCAGGATATCCCCGGAGAAGAGGATGGGATACTCACAGCCTATGAAGCTATGAATCTGAATCTTGATAATACTGATTTGGTGGTGATGTCGGCTTGCGAGACAGGTCTTGGTGAAGTGAAAAACGGTGAAGGAGTTTACGGCCTGCAGAGATCCTTTCTTGTTGCAGGAGCAGATAATCTAATAATGAGCCTTTGGAAAGTAAACGATGCTACCACGCAACTTTTAATGAGTAGCTTCTACAAAAATTGGTTTGAAGGTCAAACCAGTCTGGATGCTTTCAATAATGCAATCGCTGAAGTAAGAAGTCAATTCAAAGAGCCTTATTATTGGGGAGCTTTTGTCATGTTGGGAAAATAAATGAAAGTTAAATGAGAGGAATAAAACATCTAATCACGGTATTGATGCTGGCAGGGGTATTGGTAGCACACGCGCAGATTCCTGATACGCTGAAAACCTATTCGGATAGCTTAAACTATTTCAGAAGCACGGCAAAATCAATTACCGAACTCAATACGGACAAGATCGAATATGCTCCATCTATTTCAGCTGATGGTAGAACCATGATCATCGAATCCAACAGAAATGGTAGGTATCAGCTTTTTGATTCAAGACTCGTAGATGGAAAATGGACAGAACCTCGCTCCATTGAGGCTATTAATAATTATGCTGACTCTACCGATTTAGTGGGTGGTCCTAGTATCTCATTTGATGGTAACACCCTTTTCTTTTTTGCATCCTTTAGAGGTGGGCTAGGTAGTGAAGACATATACTATTCTATCCGTGATGGGGAGAATTGGTCAGAACCAAAAAATATTGGGGCACCCATCAACTCCAGAGGTTATGAAGGATTCCCTTCTATCTCAGCAGACGGTAAAACCATGTTTTTTGTAAGGCAAAATTTTGAACAGATAGAAGATAAAGATCTGGCAGAAGCGTGGGGAAATAGGGCTCGCTATGCAATCTATATGTCCAAAAAAGAAGGCGACGGCTGGGGAGAACCAGAGTTGCTTCCAACTCCGATTAATAATATAAGTGAAAAGGCGCCTCGTATTATGGCTGATAATCGAACACTCATTTTTGCTTCTGAAAGAGAAGGAGGACAGGGAGATTATGATTTGTATCAAACACGACTCACGGAGATTGGTGATTGGACTAACCCGATAGCCTTGGAATACGTCAACACGAATCTTGCGGATCAATTTTCGTCTATATCCGCACAAGGTGATCTGCTATACTATGTATACGATGGCAGTGAGATCAATTCTGTAGAGATACCTTACCAACTCCGTCAATTCAAAAATATTATCATTCAAGGGTATATCACAGATGGAAAAACCAATGCGGGTATTGCTGCCGAAATAGTGGTGTCTGATGCATTCACTTCAAGTGAAATTATGAGTATTTCCAACAACCCAAATGATGGTAGATATACGGTGGTTCTTGCTGTAGGTGGTAATTATAATATTGAGATTAAGAAAGAAGGGTATTCTTCTAAGTCACTGTTCTTTGACCTGATTGACGAAACTGAGTACAAAGAAATTGAGCAGGACATTCAGCTATATAATACTGCTAGTTTGAATCTAAATATTTATGATGGAGACCTTTTTGAGCCTGTTCAGGCCAATATCAAAGTGAAAGAGCCAGGCTCATCAACATTTTTTATGGAAGTAGAAAACAACCCCAGTGGAAGAATAACGCTCGACCTACCCTTGGGTAAGCAATATGAAATCATAGTAGACAAAGAAAATTTCGATAGCAAATTTTTCACACTGGACGTCTCTCATTTGGTGGTTTACCCGGAGTTTATCAGAGATGTAGAGATGCTCCCTCATAAGCGAAATCTTCAGATCAACGTGGCAGATTTGGTGAACAATGGAAAAGTACGGTCCAAAGTGAGAATCAGAAATAGAAATCGTGATGAGGTCATAGAAGTGAATGGTAACGAAACAGTAGCGCTCCGAGTGGGTGATAGATATGAGATAGAAGCCACCAGTGATCAGGGATATGCATTTAATAGTACTGTCATAGACGTAAAACAGGACGTAACCGAAATCACCTCTAACGATGGCGAAACTGGTAGCTCTGTCACTATTGCCGCAGATGGCGGGGAAGATGGTGGCGGTGGTGAAGCTGTTGCCAGCCTCAAATTGGCTCTCCAGCCGCTACTAGTTGGTGCTAACTTAACACTTAAGGACATCCTGTTTGAGTCAAATTCTGATCAGCTCAATGAAGTATCCTTTAAAGAACTAGCCCGAGTGGTTGAACTCATGAAACAAAACCCAGGTATGAAGGTAGAAATAGCTGCTCACTCGGATGATGTGGGATCTGCTGCCTACAACGCAGCTCTATCTAATAGAAGAGCGCAAAGCGCAGTTCGTTTCTTGATTGAGCAGAACATCTCCAAAGATAGATTCACAGCCAAAGGATATGGTGAGAGCCAGCCTATTGTACCAAACGACACTGAAGAGAATAAAGCAAAAAATCGACGCATAGTATTGAAAATACTATCCATCTAAAATATTAAAGTCATGAGAAAATTTACTTTCATCATCATATTAGTTGGTATTGCGTTCACAGGTAATACCCAAAAACTAGAAAAATACGAGGATGCGCTTCCAAAGATTCTAACGTTGCCTCCAAGTGGAACTCTCGCAGAATTGAAACCATACCTTTTTGAAGACTATGAAAATGCGAGCATCTATCTGCAGATGGCATTGGTATATCAGAAACGCTATCAGTCCGGTGACCCATTCAAGGATTATGCTTACAAACTTGGCAATGCGAAGGAAGCGTTGAATGCTTTCAAATTTACCGAAAGGTATATCACCGAAAAGGACGTTAAAAAGAATGAAGAGTACTATTTCAACTTTGGGACGATAGACGCCAAAGGCAGACTAGATGTAGAATATGACAGTATCATGAACTACATGGCCGCATCCAAAAAGGAGCTCCAGACTTACATCGCCAATGTGCCAGTGATCTATGAGAAATTCACCAAAAGCTTTAGTAATTATGACAAGGCACACAAACTCTTTACCGATATTCTTGGGCGCTATCCGACTTACAAGGATCTCTACCTCCTCTATGATGAAGATGTTGACAAGCAATTTGAAGAAATCAAGCAGGCCTACCTAACCAGCCTAGATTATTGGGAAGAATACAAATCTGCCTCAGACACTTTCGATGTAGGTTATGACCAGAAAATGACCATCGCTCCTGTATCTGTGTACAGACTTGATGGGCTGGAGTCCAAAATCAACTTCTTGGAGGATGACATACAAGTATGGGATTACGCCACTTGGGTAGATGAAACGAGGAAAAGCATAAAAACGGATATCGATAAACTCAGAACCGATCTTTTGGCAGAGGATCTGCGATTGAATAAAAAAATTCAAGATGCCGAGCCTGATTTCGTTCGTGAATCTTTCGACCAGTTAAAAGTCTCAAAAGAAATACTATTCAACCTGAGGAAGTATGACCTCAATTCAGTGATCGAGCCCATTTTTATTTACAAGGAGAAAAAACACGACTTGATCTATCAAGACCTGATGAGTAAAAAGGCCCAAGAGGACTCGGTGGATACTGAGAGAAAACTGTATCTCTATGGCCAAATGATCAATAGAATTAAAGATGCCGATAGTGTGCTGAGCGATATCCGAAGAAGAAACACCACTGCTTCTTACAACAAATACGCTGACTTTATCGAAACATCCTACAGCGGCCGTGAAGGCATTACTCAGTTTATCAGTACCAACAGGACGGAGCATAAGGAAAAAGCCGCCGCTGTAGTTGATCGCATTCAGACTGATCTGTATGACATGCTGGAGCGCGATTCGGTAATCGCTACTGTGAAGTATAAGAAAAAACAGATCCCATTGCTGGAATCGCTCTCTATGGACAAGGAATCACTTACTGCTGATCCGATCACTACGCATCTCATTGAAAATTTTGATGGCTCGTCTTTCATTGGAGGTGTTTTCCTAAATGAGAAAGAAGGAAAAATTCAGGCGTATGTAACAGGAATTACCGCCGACAATACTGTTGGCTGGCACAACGAATACTTGCTGATGATGGATAGTGCGGCAGGGTTTGATTCGGATACCAGAGTGGCAGCACTACAGAGTGTGCCAGGAGGACTTGCTGTCATCCTGAATGGTGTTGATAGCAGTGAACAAAGAATGAATCACCTCTTCATCTTGGATGAAAAAGGGTTGGTAACTACCAGTAGAAGATTGATGCTAGATCAGTACCCTCGCAGCATATCATTCAAGGAGCGCAGCAACACCTTGTTTATTACCTATAAAGGAAAAGATTACCTAGACGATATCTTCTTAGAATCGGAGTTGATCATGGCGAGTTATTCGATCTATGGAGACCTACAATGGCAACAAAGAGTCTCTTATAAAGGAGATGTAGCAGACGTAATCAGCATAGATCAAGGTTATCTGGTAGTGGGCAACTACAACGAGCTCAAAGGGTTGGATGGAAGAGTGAAGCGTGCTGGTGGTAGTAACACAGACACTAAGCTTTTTGCCATAAAAATCGATCTAGGTGGTGAAATTCAGAATATTAAGGCAATAGAATACGCAGGTTCTTACTTCACCAATAAGTCCTATAAAGTAAGTGATGACTGCATCAACCTCTTTGGATCTGTCGGCTCATATGAGAAAAAAATAGAAGTAGACTCAGAGCCAGGTAGTGCAGTGCACATCATTCTAAACAAAGATTTGGATGTATTGGCCAGTACATTGAAGTAAGCCAGTTTACATCTTACAAAATTCAAAGCCAACTTAAGACTTACTTAAGTTGGTTTTTTTGGGTCATTCCTTTAGTTCTGAACAGCAATCATACTTCTTAGATAATGATTTCCATTTAAGAAAACTATACTTCAGACCATCATTCCATTACGAATGAAGCATGACTGAGACAAGGGGATCTACGTGCTGATCATATTCCCCGATAGTCCTCGTGCCTCTGCCTTCGTGGAATGACGTGTGAGAAAATATCGAATTTTAGTATCAGAGTTCTCTGCGAGTGACTATGATGAATGGGAAGGACAGGTCGTCCTACTCTTCTTTAGACCCGGATTTCTTTTTCCCACCAAGATTTTTAAGATGATTGACTTCTGCGGGAGTTAAATGTCTGAACTTTCCGCGAGGAAGGTTCTTCTTGGTCAAAGAGCCAAACATCACACGGTCCAACTTTTCAACTTGATAACCTAGGCTTTCAAAAATCCTTCGAACGATTCGGTTTTTACCTATGTGGATTTCGATCCCCAAAACCATTTTATCGTCAGACACCACTGCCAATTCATCGGGCACGGCTACTCCGTCTTCCAACTTCACGCCCGCAAGAATCTTATCAAAATCTACATTCGTGATTGGCTTGTCAAGTGTGACCTGATAAATTTTCTTGATTTTGTAAGAAGGATGAGTCAGTTTCTTAGCCAAGTCACCATCATTGGTGAATAGTAATAGACCTGTCGTATTTCTATCCAAGCGACCTACCGGATAGATGCGCTCAGTGCAAGCAGTTTTGACCAAAGTCATCACTGTTCTCCTTCCCTGAGGATCAGTAGCTGTAGTAATGAAATCATTGGGTTTGTTGAGCAAAACGTATTGCGGAGATTCTGCCTTGAGCTTCTTGCCCATGTATTCCACATCATCATTTCGCAGCACCTTGGTGCCCATCTCGGTCACGATCTTTCCGTTCACCTTGACCTTACCTTCAGCTATGAGCGTATCCGCTTCACGGCGTGAGCATACGCCTGCATTCGCTACAAAGCGATTAAGTCTTATCTCTCTTGGTGCTGGATTGTAAGCTTGCTTACCTTTCTCACCGGTTGGTTTTGGCTTTCCTGGGCCCCTCTTATCTTTCATGCTTCTTCTTCCTTACCTATCGTATTTTCTTCTTGTATAAAATCCTTCGGAGTAGGGAGATCTTTCAAACTATTGATCCCAAAATAATCCATGAATTTCGTATTCGTGCCATACAGCATAGGACGTCCTATGCTTTCAGCTTTACCTTTAATTTCTATTAATTCCTTCTCCAAAAGTTTGTTGACGGCATAGTCACAATTGACCCCTCGTATCTGTTCGATATCGGTTTTGGTGACCGGTTGCTTGTAGGCAATGATGGCCAATGTCTCCATGGCTGAGTTTGAAAGTCTCCTTTTAGATTGCTGCTTTAGCAGAATGCTGATACTCGCCTGATATGCCGGTTTGGTCAAAAACTGATAGCCTCCCCCACTTCTTACCAAACCAAAAGAGTATTGATCATCGTCGAATTTATCAGAAAGTGTAGCTATGCCTTTGGCAATATCTTCTGCAGGCACCTCTGCCTCAAACATCTCTTTTAGGCACGACTGAATTTCCTCTTCGGTAATGGGTTTTGGCGAGCAAAAGACCAATGCCTCAATATGGTTCGCCAAATAATCCATTACTTCTTTGCGTTAAGCTTCGCTTCGATAGAATGCTGGGTATGAGGTACTGCTCTCAATCTTTCTTTGCTAATCAGCTTACCCGTGTCGATGCACACGCCATAAGTGCCATTTTTGATTCTTACGAGGGCATTTTCCAAGTTGATAATGAATTTTTGCTGACGACCAGCGAGTGTACTCAACTGTTCTTTCTCAGCCGTATCAGCACCATCTTCGAGGGTCTTCACAGCGCCTTGACTTGCGTCGGCTCCAGAATCAGAACTCCTTGTCAACGATTTTTTGAGAATTCTTAATTCTTCCCTTGATTTTTCCAATTTGAGATTGATTAATTCTTCAAACTCTACCAATTCATCTGCGGAATACTTAGTCTTTTCAGCCATAAGGATATCAGTTTTATTGCTAAGAAATAAGCGCTAAAGTAACCAAACCGAAGCGCATAAAAAATTATCCCAACTTGCTAAATATGTATTTTATTGAATTCGGCTTTTGATACCCCTGCGTCCTAATTCAGCTATCAACTTCTGCCAAACTTATCTCAAATATTAAATTTTGCCCATAGGATCAGCAAAGGGTGAACTACCACTAAACGAGCTATTCCTACCCAATTATCTACACACAAATCACCTAAGCAGCTATCTTCAGCAATGAAATATACATGAGAAGGAATAAAAGCCATCAGCATCAGGATGATCCCTATCGAACTAAATCTCCTCAATTGTGGAAACAGAAGTCCAACTCCCAACAAGATCTCTGCTATGCCACTAATCACATTGATGGCTTGAGGATTAGGTAGGTATGGCGGAATCAACGGCAAGTAAAATTCAGGATTGATAAAATGATTCGCTCCAGCGAAGACATAAAACCCAGCCATCAACCACAAACTGAATGTCTTAATCTTTGAGCTTCCATCCATGATTGTGCACGTCCTTTAAGATTAGAAAAAAAGGCACCCACCAAATCAGATCATTCGTGATCAAGGTGTACCCAAACTCGGCCGAAACTTTGCCTTGAGCAAAATTCATGACATAGCCGATGGGGCCAAATATTTTGCCAAGAAAACCAACCAGCACAATGGGCCAATGTCTAAGTGGGTCATAGCTCGCCAACCAATAGCCTATACCATAGACTCCAATGACCATCCCCATACCTTGCCATATGGTAGAATGATTCAAAGGTTCCATTTGAGTAAGTAAGAAAAAATGATCAGGGAAAAGGACCACCCAAGCCCCCCAGAGGATATTGTAGATGGCCGCAAGTTTCAAGGTATTTGATTGCCAGTTTTGCATGGCATCATAACACAGAATGAAGAGAAGAGTTATGAAAAAAGGAAAAGCCGAGGGGATTGAAACATAATGCTGATATACAGACCCTCGGCTTTAGGTGACACCACAAGTGTCGAGAGTATAACATCAGGTTTATTGTAGACCCTTATCGGAAATGAGTTGGAAAGTAAAAGACAGAAAAAAACCGAGGGAGTTGAAACATAATGTGATTATACATAGTGAACCCTCGGTCTTTAAATCCTCAAAGTCAAAACTAATCCGACTATCGGGAATTCAAACGGTATTGATAAAAACTTTGAATAATTTTTTAGCCGCCTTGATTTTCGTCATAATATCTATGACTACATAAGCCTAATTTTATACCATGTCAAAATCCAAATCATACGATCAAAACATTGCCGATTTGCAAGTGGAGTTAGTCCATCTACAAGAATGGGTCAAAGCACAGAAACTCAAGGTGGTGGTGATATTTGAGGGCAGAGATGCCTCCGGCAAAGGAGGAGTGATTAAGCGAATCACGGCACCTCTCAACCCAAGAGTCTGCAAAGTAGTGGCGCTGGGTGTGCCAACAGAACGGGAAAAATCACAATGGTATTTTCAGAGATATGTAGAGCACTTGCCTGCCGCAGGAGAAATGGTACTCATGGACAGGAGCTGGTACAACCGAGCAGGAGTAGAGAAAGTAATGGGGTTTTGTACAGATGAAGAATATGAGGAGTTTTTGAGGTCATGCCCAGAGTTTGAGCGGATGTTGGTTAGATCAGGAATCATTCTCATCAAGTACTGGTTTTCGGTCAGTGACGAAGTACAAGAAAAACGCTTTACGGAGCGCATCACTAATCCGCTTAAAAGATGGAAGTTCAGCCCCATGGATTTACAGTCGAGAGAAAAATGGCTAGAGTATTCCAAGGCCAAAGACGACATGTTTGCGCATACAGACACTAAGCAATGTCCATGGTATGTAGTCAATGGCGACAATAAAAAGTCTGCACGACTCAATTGCATAGCCCATTTGCTATCGCTTATCCCTTACCAACCCATCAAACTTGACCTTATTGAATTGCCTACCCTAACCGAAAACAGAAGCTATGTAAGACCTCCTGTAGATTATCAGAATTTCGTGCCTGAGGTTTATTGATTACCTCCCTACCACCACAGTCTCCTTAAGCACTTGTTGGTTGCCATTGCTATCGAAAATTTCGAATAGGATCACATAATATCCCATCCTTGCGCGGTTGCCGGATTGTGTGATCCCATCCCAGCGAATAAACCCAGATGTGCTGAGCGACGTTCCTCTTGCCAGTTCAGCCACTGGTTGGCCTGACTGATTATAGACCGTGATATTGGCAAACTGTCCAGCTTTGTCCAATGCGTAATTGATCGTGGTAAAAGATTGAAAAGCTGGGTTAGTACTTTGAGGGACAAATACCTTTGGCTCAATAGTCACTACAGCGGTGCTGACTGGCGCTTCATAAGATTGGCTGTTGGCATACCCGGGCGTAGCAAAACCAACGGCAGATGAAGCTGACGTCCAATTATTCTGATCTTGACTATCACCATCAAATGATATTCGCTCCAGCGAAACGCCATCTAAACTTTGCAGCAAGCCAAGGTGATAATCATCAAAATAATCGAAACGATCAATCTGAAGATCACTCTCATCTATCAGAATAACCATTCCCTCATCATTAGCCATAGTAGGCAATTTGTTCTGCACGAAAGGATTTTGAACACCTTGAGGATATTCGCTCCTGAGAATCAAGGTGTCGGAAGTGATTGCTACATAAGCGGCAGGGGCTATTACATAAGGAGCGGTGATAAGAGACGTTTGAATTTCACTCTCCACAATTCTTCCTAGTTTCCAAGCATTGAGATCAAGATATTTATCAGACCGGTTATAGAGTTCTACAAAATCAACCCCATTGGTACGTGGGTTAAACAGCACTTCATTGATAACTATATCCAAACTATCCGCTTCATCAGGGCGGACAAACGTAGCGGAATTTTGCCTGATCGGGTTGTTCAGACAATCACCCAATTCATTGACAGTAACTACGTATGGCGTGTTGGCAGGCACTTCGCTTTCAAACACAATGATGTAGTCCGTTCTATCAGTATTGGTTGTGCTAGCAATGGTATTTAGGTTAGGTTCAAATGTCAGCGATACTGAAGTCCTGAAATCATAGGCCAGCGGTTCGTCAAAAGTCAGCCGCACGGACTGATCTGTTAGCATTAGAGCATTGGTTAGATTCGGCCCGAAATTATCGGGCACACTACGAGAATTGGAGTTGAGGTAACCGGGCGTCCCTCCTTCCGCGGATATATTAATCCCCCAATTGATCTCTCCAGCGCAAGGGTTGGTAACATCTCGCATCTCTAGACTATAGCCTCCATCACTTCCAGCCTCTCCATACCAATCATCATCATACGCTATGGTAAAAATCAAATCGTCCTCCGTTCGGATAGACAAGCGTTCACCTCCATTGGCCAGCGATAGCCAACCACTCAAGCCTATCTTATTCTCCGTAAATGGATATGAAGCCACGGAAGATGTAGGGAGCAACAATAGGTATTCACCGGAAGGTATGACCACCGATGGGAACGAGGTGGTATCAGACGCATCTACTAGCATGAGCCCCTCAAGCGAAAGCAGACGATCAGACGCGTTGTACAATTCCAAATATTCAGAATTGGGCAAACCAAAAACTGGATCTGGGTCTGCCATAATCTCCGTAATCAACAACTCATTGAATGCCGGAGTGTCCCCAAAACCTACCATGAAAGTAGTTGAAGCCATCACATTTCCTGAGCAGTCGCTCGCGCCTGAGATCGTGAGGTTAGATGTTTCGCCTTTCGGCAATGGAGTGGCAAGGAAAATGTTCAATTCTCTAAAATCACTCCCGACGACTTCTCTGCTTTCAATGGACAAGTCACTTATCGTAAATGAATTGATCAATGAAAGACTGTCCATGGTTTCGCTGAAGACAAAACGCAATGCGGATTCATCCAGTGCTTCAGATGAAAGTAACGTTGGCGCCTCACTATCAGGGTTTAGACTATAGTTGCTATTCTGCGCTCCAGGCGTACCTCCAAGGTCATTTTGTGAGACTCCCCAGTTCGCATTGCTTGGGCATTCGCTAAATGGGTTGATGAGCTCTAATGAGTATCCGCCATCTGATCGCTCCGCATCTCCATACCAATCAGCAGAAAACTCGACAGAAGCTATTACCACCTCTCCTACTCTCAGGCTGACTTCTTCACCGGAGTTGGTCAATGATGGCCAGCTCGTCAGACCTACGGCATTTCCCAACGCATTGAATTCGCTAAGTGCAGTATTCGGACAAAGAATTAAATAACTATTTGCCGATAGGTGAACAGATTCCAGCTGTCTAGAAGTGGTCGCATCTCTGAAAAATACGTCAGTCAAATCTAACAGCTGATCTGTAGGGTTATAGAGTTCTACGTATTCACTGTTTGGCAACCCAACAACCGGCTCAGGATCCGCCATGATTTCGTTGATGATCAAATCCCCTGCCTCAGGCACCTTACCTCTTCCTATATCAAATGTGAATGCCAGCATCTCATCTCCATCACAATCTTGTGCTCCAGAAATAGTGGCGGAATAAGCTGTCCCAATGGTCAGATTTGTACTTAATTCAATAACCAAAACACTCTGATCTGTGGGCGATACTTCCAAAGAAGCTATCTCAAGGCCAGCTATGCTCACATCGGCATTGACCAATGAAGCACTATCCATTGGGTGGCTAAAGGTTATCTCGATGGTCTGCTCGGAGGTTAACTCAAACTGTTGGATGGTTGGCAAGATACCGTCAGGCCTTGTGCGATATATTGAGTTTTGCACTCCCGGTGTTCCACCGGATTCATCTACAGATGCGCTCCAATTATAACCCGAAGGGCAATCACCCAATGGATCGATCATTTCCAAGCTATAGCCACCATCATCTTTGAGTTCGTCACTGTACCAGTCAATCGAGTAATTGACGGCATCAACTTGTTCATCCAAAATATTGAAAAGAATTACCTGATCTGCCGAATTGCTCAATGTCAAAAGTCCTGATACGCCAATCACATTGGGCAAACCATGAACAGACTCATTTCCTGCGGAAACAATCAATGCATAAGCTCCGGGCGCCAATTCATAACTCGGCAATGCTACCTTCTTACTCGCATCTCCTATAGAGAGTGCTTTGAGATCTATCGTCTTGTCAGAGCGATTGTATATCTCGATATATTCCACTTCGGGTAACCCAATGCTAGGACTCGGATCAGGCAGTAATTCTGTAATAATTACTTCTCCGAATGACGGAATAGCAGGTGGTTCGTACGTGAAAGAAATAGTGTCCGTGATGCTATAGTTGCCAGCTAAATCAGGAAGCGTGTTCACAATCAATTGATAACTGTTTCCCGAAACCAGCTCATTATCAAAGTCCAGTCGAACAGTAGTATCGCTGGTTGCTTCAATGGAATTTGCATAACCCAATTCGATCAATTGGTATTTGTTAAGCGAACCGATGCTTGCGTCCATTGGCTCACTAAACTCAACAATCAATTGACCAAAGAAATCGCTTTCTATGGACTCCACTTCTGGCTTCTCAGTATCCAAATCAATCAATGTACGATAGTCAGGAAGTGATCGATTATATCGATCGGTCAACCTTTCCCAACTCAGGACTAGGGAAGTATTCTCTGCCAAAGGCTGTGCAAGGCTCAGTCGAATTTGACCTTTCTCATCACCATCTACCAGGGCAAGCTCCACCGAACTTCCTTCTAATGAAAACTGTGATATGGAGATTGAACCAAACTCCGTATCAAACGATAGCAACACGGTGCGGCAATCAAGAATTTGACTTTCCAAAAAGTAGGAATTAAAGGTGGTTTCAGATTGGCTATTTGCCAAGTCAAAGCCATTCTGTCCGGCAATCGAGTTAGCAGTCAAACGTACGGAATCACCTACTTCCAGTGGCTCGCTCAAGGTAAGTCTCACATTTGAATCATCGATTTTCTCAATTTCAGAAAGAACAAATCCGTCTAGCTGATAACTACTTGTTTCAAAAGCTGAGGCATTCATCTTGTGGCTAAAAACCAATTGTAAGGTCGAATCATTGGCAAACAAAACATCAACCAGCTGAGGGATTTGGGAATTGATAATGGTCTTGATAGTATCTGAAACATTCCCGAACCTATCAACCATATCTGATGTTTGTACTTCAACGTTGGCTTGCTCTACAATGGATGCAAATTTCAATTGAATGCTCGTAGAATCTGGTCCAAAAATCAAGGATGAAACAGGAGAAACTGACTCCAAATAGTAATTATTCAAATCCAAAGCACTCCCGAGAGTGATCGCCTCATTGAATGTAATTCGGATTTCATCTTCGCTAATCTTAGTTACTTGTTGGACCAAAGGTGCACGAGGATCATAGGTGAATTCCTGCCTACGCGTGGTGGTGACCAAGTTGCCAGATATGTCTTTAAGCCCTTTGGCTGAAAGTTCTTTTTTTACCTCTATTGGAAATTTGTTGGCGAACGTCAGTTCGAAATTGGTACTCGAGTTTGTTGTGATTGAAATGGGTTGCTCGTTATCTTCTAGTGTATAAAAGCTAGAAGTAGTGGCAGATGCAATGTTCATTGGCTCATTCCAAACAACTATCAACTGCGAATCATTTTTGACCATGACCTCCTCAAAATTAGGAGCACGTGTGTCGTATTGGAACGTCACTGCCGGAGTACTTAGCGAGCTAGCGTCTGCTTCAGAAATAATGTTGGAAATGTAAATCAACAGATCTCTATTCTCACTAAAATTCTCAGCGAAAGCCAAGCGGATTGAAAGATCGTTGGATGCCGACTTGATGGCTTCTGTTGGGTTTGATTCCGAGTCCTCTAAGAAGAAATTGGAAGTCAGCAATGAGGCATTAGCTGGTGCTTGACTAAAAATGATCTCCAACAAATTGGGAGCAATCACTATGGCTGTATCTATGTCATTGGAAAATGTAAAAGATCGTGAAATCTGAGTTATTTCATTGAACAGCGTATCGCGCAATCCTGAAATCTCCAATTGATAATTCGAACCTAACACGAAAGATTCTTCAATGGAAACATGTACTCTATGAGCTGCAGAGTCTTGCAACAAGGCACGATCTATCGTCAATCCATCGATTACAAAATTATCCTCGCTTTCTGCTCGAGACTCATTCAGAGGTTCATCAAAGAGCAAGGCTATTTCATCCTCAGACATAATAATCAACTCCTCCAAAACTGGTGGCTTAGTGTCATGGTAGAAAATTTCTGCTTGGCTAGACGTTGTGTTTCCTCTACAGTCAGCCACATTGGTAATCACCAATTCATAGCTCCGCTCAGAGACCAAATCTTTGGACAATATGGCCAGGTATTCTGATAGGTTTTCAGCAGTCAAACTAGTTATCGTATAACCGTCAATCGAGAGCGCAGCAACATTGATGGTGCTGCTCTCCAAAGATTCGGAAAAGGTCAGCTTGAGCGAATCATTACCAATCACTTCGAGATCAATGAGCGTGGGAGACGTAACATCTACATCGTTGAAAATGGCATTTTGCAATCCTGGGGTGCCTCCGGCAGTTGCTGTAGAGGCATTCCAATTACCCGCGCCAGAGCAAGGCTGAAGTGGATCTATCAACTCCAAAGAATGACCGCCATCATCCAATGCTTCATCTCGATACCAACTCAACTCATAAGCCACCGAATCCAGAGTGGTCCCAAACTGATCCGCCAATGTAATAGTCTCACCCGTGTTGGTCAGCGCATCAAATCCCGATACACCAAGTGAGTTAGTTAATCCAAATGAAGCGGAATCTGCAGTGGCTGTCAAGAGCAAATACTCTTTCGCACCGATGATATATGCACCCAAAGACTTACCGTTAATCGTAAAACTATTCACGTTTAGTGTGCAATCATTTGGATTGTAAACCTCTACAAACTCTGCTACAGGCAAACCAACCGAAGGTGATGGATCCGCCATGATTTCATTAATGATCAGATCACGGAATGACGATGCTTTCTCAACAGATACCTTCGACTGACTTGAGGATAGGGTGGAATTATTCGTAACGTTTGCTACGTTGGATATGGTAAGTGTATATGAACTATTGTACAACTCATCCCATGTAAGAATGACTACTTTATCGTCGGCATCCGAGCGCTCAGCTGAAGAAGGGTTTCCAAATTCTGACAGGGAGTAATTTCCAACTTGCTCCGCAGACACTTCTTGTACGGTTTGATTAAACGTGACTTGAATTCCGTTATCGCCAGATTGCGCAACAGCGCTCACTGCCAGATTCAGATAGTCAAATGTTGGTACGGTACCACTAATGGTATTGCCGTCAAGGTCTTGTAGACTGGCAATGGTCAATTGGTAAGTCTCGTCTCCAAATTCTGATCCAAATTCCAGGCTCACCTGCTTGCCATCTTCAGACAATTCCACACTCACCGGATTTCCAACCCCGCCATCCAAGGTGTAATTGGTAAGAACTTCTGCTGTTACCTGAGTCACTGCCTTATTTAAAGTGACTTGTAAGTTTTGATTACTTGTCGCGGTTACAGTTTCAGCTATTAGCGGAATCACGAAATCAAAATTTTCCGAACCAGCAAAACTGCTATTTCCATTCTGATTGGAGAGATTACTCACTGTCAACTGATAATTGACCCTTTCCGCCAATTCATTGGCCAGGCTGAGCACAACACTTTTCTGTTCTGGCTGAAGTACAGCGCCAGTAGGCTGACCAATTCCATTATCGATGGTGTAATTGGCAAGTGTTTCAGCCACAGACTCGCTCAGCTCATCATTAAACTCCAGCTTGATTTCTGTGCTAGAGGTTGTGAGCAGAGTTGATAAGTCTAACTGTGTATAGCTAAAATCATAGGTCGCCGGATCATTCTTAGTAAGTCCTGATCCTACACTCAACTGATAACTCTGGGTAACTAAAGGTGTCGCTGGATCCAAGGTTATCGTCACTACTGAATCACTGGTCGCCGATTGACTGGCATTGGTGATATTCAATCCTGAAATCGCGTAATTGCCTAATGTCTCAATATCAGCCTCATTGAGATTCTGATCAAAATAAACAGACAACTCAGTTGCTGAATTGACCACAATCGTGTCGATTCCAAGCTGCTTGATAATAATATCATCGAAGAAGAAATCGTCGTTTCGCGATGAAGTATGATTTACTATTACTCCAAAATGACTTGTGGTCGAATAGGTAATGTCTACTACTGCCCCTTCTAGAGCAAAGTCACTTCCTCCTGTATGATCCGCATAAAGGCTCCAATTTCCAGTTGCGGAACGGATCACTTTTACCCTCACGTTATCTGAAAAAACGGTGTTTCCTGATAGAATCGGAGTATTGGAATCCGTTAACTTAAGATTCAAAAAATCATCTCCCGACTGTCCTATTTCCAAATAGTAGCCATTAACCGCTCCCTCCAGGTCGGCTGCATCGGCTACTAAATACACTCTCACTTTATTGCTGCCAGAAGGAGCAGACCCATTGATCTCAATGAAAAATTCCCAAGTGACATTATGAAGAATTGAAGATGGGGTAGAAAGATACAACTCCGAAGATGCCGATGGCCCATTGGAATTAAGCATCTCCTCTGTAATCTGGTATTCTGATAAATCCCCCGTCCAAGCTGGGTTGGTTGTTAAGTCTCCATCAGAAAAATCATCCATTAACTGCGCAACAGCTCCCATATAGGATGTAAGGAATATGCACAAAATGATGGTTCTTGATAACATCTTATATTAAATTCGCCGTTCGTTTAACCAGCAATACGCAAAAGAATATTTTGCTTATTGGGTTTTTTGCGACATTAATGTCGTGAACGTACTGTGGTTTGCCACTCTGGTTGTTCTAAACTTTGTAAAAAGTTTTGGTGTTTTACAAGCCAATCCTACTTGTAGGGTTAGCAGGAGTTAAAAATAAGGAATTAATACCCTGAGATTGATCATTAGTATATAAAATCGTTATGAAGATTGCAGTAGTAGGAGCCACAGGTTTGGTTGGCCAAGAAATCTTAAGAGTCATCGAAGAAAGACATGTAGAATTCGATGAATTGTTGTTAGTCGCGTCAGCTCGATCGGCTGGAAAAAAGATGGAATTTAAAGGCAAAGAATATACAGTTATTGGTCTTCAAGACGCTGTAGATCAAAAGCCAGATGTAGCATTATTCTCCGCTGGTGGTAGTACATCACTGGAGTGGGCTCCAAAATTTGCCGAGAAAGGTACTGTGGTAGTGGACAACTCTTCAGCATGGAGAATGGACCCAAGCAAGAAACTTGTAGTGCCAGAAGTAAATGGTGATGCCATTGGGTCTGAAGATCTGATCATTGCTAATCCAAATTGCTCTACTATACAGATGGTACTCGCTCTTGCCCCTCTGCACTCCAAATATAAAATCAAGCGTGTGGTGGTCTCTACTTATCAGTCAGTCACTGGATCTGGTAAAGCAGCCGTTGACCAAATGATGAATGAGCGCGCTGGTATAGATGGTGAGATGGCTTATCCATACAAGATAGATATGAACGTGCTACCTCACATTGATGTATTCATGGACAATGACTACACCAAAGAGGAAATGAAAATGGTGAACGAAACTAAGAAAATTCTTCGAGACGATAGCATTCAGGTAACAGCCACTTGCGTGAGAATCCCTACAATGGGAGGTCATTCAGAGTCTGTGAATGTGGAGTTTGAAAATGACTTTGATGTTGCCGATATCAAGCAAATCTTAAGTGAAACTGAAGGGGTGATTGTTCAGGATGATCCAAAAAGCAATCTTTACCCAATGCCTTTGACTTCTCACCAAAAGGACGAAGTGTTTGTAGGAAGAATCCGAAGAGATGAGACACAGCCAAATACTTTGAATATGTGGATCGTAGCGGACAACTTGAGAAAAGGTGCAGCAACCAATGCTGTTCAGATTGCAGAGTATCTTTTCCAAAGCAAGGCCGTTTCATAAAGAGTCAGTCAAAAAGAATAAATTAGGGCCGTCTTATTGAGCAAAATCAATGAGACGGCCTTTTTCTTGTTATGACCAATATCGAATTTCTCCTTTCGGAAAATGTGCGAGCCTTCATCCAGACTCATGTCAGTAGTGATGTAAGCCAGTTGATGCTGAATCCGCCTGCAGAATTCAGAGAAAACATTCGCCTGATTGGGGAGCAGATCAAAAGTCGTCAGAAAATTAAGCTCAAACTCCCCAATTGGTATGAAGATCTTCGAGTGATCATGCCTTCGGCTTTGTCAACAGAACAATCTTCTAGTATCCCTACGGCTGAGTACAAAGCCAAACTCTTACGAGGAGAAATCTTGATAGACTTAACAGGGGGAATGGGTGTCGACACGCTAGCTCTGGCAGAGCAATATGAGAAAAGCCATTACGTAGAGCGCAGCGAACAACTATGTGACGTCTTCCGGCATAATTCAAAGGTCTTGAGCAAATGCAAGATTGATATTCATAATACTGATGCTGAGACCTTTCTAGAACGATTTAAGGGTAAGGCTTCATTCTTTATAGACCCTGCGCGGAGAGAAAAACAAAAAAAGGTGTTTCATTTTGAGAACTGCTCTCCCAATGTCATAGCCATGCTCCCATTGTTTAAGGAGAAAGCAGAGCAAGTTATGATCAAGGCAGCTCCGATGATCGATATTTCATTGGGCATCAAACAACTTCAATATGCGAGAGAGGTTCATGTGGTAAGCGTTAAGAATGAGGTGAAGGAAGTCTTATTTTTATTAGACTTCAATATCAATGCTAGCCCTTTGATCAAATGCGTGAATCTTGATAGCAATCATCCTGAGTTAACGTTCTCACAAGAAGAAGAAAGCAATCAAAATGTGGCCTATAGTGATATCCAGAATTACCTATATGATCCAAACGCATCCATAACTAAAGCTGGAGCATTCAAGACTGTGGCTGCCAGATATGAAATTTCTAAAGTGAGTTCAAATACGCATTTATACTCTTCAGATCGACTTATTGAAGACTTTCCTGGACGAAGGTTTGAAGTAATAGAACCACATCTGAACAAGAAGAATATCAAAACATTGCTTCCAAACAGAAAGGCAAATGTGATGGCCAAAAACTACCCTATGAAGGCAGATGCACTTAGAAAGCAGTTGAAACTAGAAGATGGTGGGGAGATGTTTGTTGTAGGATATCGGACTTTGCAGCAAAAAAGTAATTTAACTCTTGTCAGGTCAATTTAAACCTGGAGTAAAATACCCACTGCTTTAAGTAGGTGATTTGATCTATCCTTTCTAATCCATTCTCAATTAGGACACCATTAAGATCAAGAAGTTGCCTGCCCTTCAGTCGGCTCACTATTCGGAAAAACAAATACATCCCCTTCACTAAAAGATTCTGTACAAAAGAGGCCTGCTGAAAATCAACCACAAGTAATTCACCGTCAGGATTTAAAGAATGTCTTGTCTTTTCAATTACATCATCAAGCTGCACCTCATCAAAACAATCCAAAAAGAAAGGCATCAGAATAGCATCATAGGTAATATTCGGATGCCATTTGAGGAAATCTTCATTGATGAATTCTGTCTTAACTGGGTGCTTTCTCATACGAGCCTTATCGATCATCTTTTTAGATAATTCCACATAAGTCACATGACAATATTCATTTAAGTGCGGCAAGATCACCCCAGTTCCTCCTCCTACTATCAGAATATTCTTTTGTCTATTTAAGGAATCGGTAGGCGCTACCTGTACAGAATTCCACTCATCTCCAAACACAAGAGTAGCCAACTGATCATAGAAACAAGCTACCCGATCAAAACTCAAAACAACAGAAATAATGCCGCCAAGTAAAAGACTCCATCTCCTACAATTCGAAATCGCTCGGCGCTATCAAAGACCCTCGGCAAATGATATATCGCAGCTAGAATGATGGTCATCATCCCAAATAATAGTTGAATAGAATCATAGGTAGTTATGTAATTGAACAAACTCATAACTATCACAAAAGCCGACAGAAATGTGATTAAGACTTGTACTTTTTGCTTCCCTAACCTGATTACCAAAGAATTGAATCCATCTTTTTGGTCATTCTGAAAATCATAGTAAGAAAAAATCAAAAGATTCAAAAACGCAATAAATGCCAACTGACACACCAACATCAAATCAACTCGGCCTGCAGAAGTAGTAAGGGAAATAGGCGCTAGAAATATACCAGAAGCGTATGCTATGGCTACTAATACCTCTTTAACCCACAGCCCTTTGAACAAATAGACCAATAATAAATACCCCACACAGATAGCAGAAAGTACCGCTCCATTTCTAATGATGACTAACTCTAAAAAATAAACATTAGCTAAAGCCAGCATCATTACCATTCCACCAACAATTGTTAATACTTTAAAATTCTGTTGATGAAATATATGGCGTTCATTGGATGGAGAACTAACCGAACGTGCATCGATTAGGTGATCCGTCGTATAGATTAGCCAAATGGCCGAACCAAGGGCAAAATATACATGAAGTGAAATTTCAACTCCATAATATTTACCCAAATACGCCAAAAAAAAGATGGCTCCCAGAACTATGTCCAATGAGAGCCATCTAAAATATTTGTAGAACTGATCCATTCAGATCAATTTAATACTATCCATTCGAAAGCGCTTCCGCACCACCAACAATCTCCAAGATTTCCTTGGTAATAGCCGCCTGACGCGTTCTGTTGTATGTCAACTTCAAATCCTTCAAGAGTTCACCGGCATTATCAGTTGCCTTATCCATGGCAGTCATTCGCGCACCTTGTTCAGAAGCGTTTGACTCAAGTAAAGCCTTGTAAAACTGGATTTTCAAAGACTTAGGAATCACTTCCTTAAAAATAAATTCCTGACTAGGCTCAAAGATATAATCCGAAGATTCATCACTTACCTCGGTAGACTGCTCGGTTGCGATTGGAAGCAATTGTTCGTTTTTGACGATCTGAGTAGCTACGTTTTTGAATTCATTATAGACAATCTCTACTTTGTCATAGTCTCCTTCTACGAATCCTTCCATTGCATACTCAGCAGCCTCCATAGCCGCTTCAAACTTCAAATCTCCAAAAAGCAATTGAAATTCCTCAACAACATGATATCCACGCTTAGAAAAGTGGTCAAAAGCTTTCTTGCCAATAGGCATGAGCGTAAGGTTTCCTGCCGCTTCTTCATCAGCATACTTATCTGCTATGACCGCCTTAGCATGTTTGAAAACACTGCTATTGAATCCGCCACAAAGTCCTCTATCGGAAGTCACGACTACCAAAAGAACCTTATTGACTGCTCTTTCTTCACCATAAACGTTCTGAACCTTTTCGCTATCTACTCCGGCAGCCACATTCTGAATAATTGCAGAAAGTTTCTGAGAGTAAGGGCGCATCTGAGTGATACGATCTTGAGCTCTTCTCAGCTTAGCAGCCGCTACCATTTTCATGGCTTTAGTTATCTGCTGAGTCGAAGTTACCGATTGAATTCTTCCTTTTACTTCCTTAAGATTCGCCATTGCGGATTATGCTTAAATATATCTTGTAGCCAAATCTTTAGCTACTTCGGTCAAAGTTGCAGTTACTGAATCCTCCAGCTTACCAGCTTTCAAAGAATCCAAAGCATCTCTATGTGAGTTGTTCAATACAGACAGGTATTCCTTCTCAAATTCGCTCACCTTATTCTCAGGCACTTTATCCAAGTAACCTTTGGTAGAAGCATAGATAATAGCCACTTGCTCCTCTACTGGAGATGGTGAATACTGTGCCTGCTTCAAAATCTCTTGGTTTCTTCTACCTCTATCAATAGTTCTTTTAGTTGATGCGTCGAGATCAGATCCGAATTTGGCGAATGCCTCCAATTCACGGAACTGAGCCTGATCAAGCTTCAATGTACCTGATACCTTTTTCATAGACTTGATCTGAGCAGAACCTCCCACTCGTGATACCGAGATACCAACGTTAATCGCTGGACGGATACCAGAGTTGAACAAGTTCGTCTCCAAGAATATCTGACCATCAGTAATAGAGATTACGTTGGTAGGTATATAAGCCGACACGTCACCAGCTTGTGTTTCAATGATTGGAAGGGCTGTCAAAGAACCACCACCTTTTACTTTTCCTTTCAAACTTTCAGGAAGATCGTTCATCTGTGCAGCCAGCTCATCGTTATTGATAACTTTCGCCGCACGCTCTAGCAATCTAGAGTGCAAGTAGAATACATCACCAGGATATGCTTCACGCCCTGGAGGTCTTCTAAGAAGTAGAGACACCTCACGGTAAGAAACCGCCTGCTTAGACAAATCATCATAGATCACCAATGCTGGACGTCCTGTATCTCTGAAGAATTCACCTATCGCAGCACCGGCAAATGGAGCAAAGAACTGCATTGGAGCAGGATCAGCTGCTGATGAACTAACTATAGTTGTATAGTCCATAGCCCCAGCCTTTTCCAAAGCCGCCTGAATACCTGCCACAGTAGACGCTTTCTGTCCGATAGCTACGTAAATACAGTAAACTGCCTCACCTCTATCGTAAAATTCTTTTTGGTTGATAATAGTATCGATGGCTACAGCTGTCTTACCAGTCTGACGGTCACCAATAATCAACTCTCTTTGACCTCTACCTACCGGAATCATAGAGTCAATCGCTTTGATACCAGTTTGCAATGGCTCACTAACTGGCTCACGATAGATTACTCCTGGAGCTTTTCTCTCCAATGGCATTTCATAAAGATCTCCTTCGATTGCACCTTTTCCATCTATTGGGTTACCCAAAGTGTCAACCACACGACCACTCATGCCATCACCTACCTTGATCGAAGCGATGCTACCAGTTCTTTTTACAGTATCTCCTTCTTTTACTCCGCTAGACTCTCCCAAAAGTACAGCTCCTACATTATCTTCTTCAAGGTTCAAAACCATGGCTCTCAAGCCATTTTCGAATTCAAGAAGCTCACCAGCTTGTGCTTTAGATAGTCCATAAATACGAGCAACACCATCACCTACTTGAAGTACGGTTCCGACTTCCTCGAGCTCAGCTTCGGTTTTTGAATTGGAGAGTTGCTCTCTTAAGATTGCTGAAACTTCATCCGGTCGAACATCTGCCATAATCTTATTCTTTTTTCACCCTTTCGGGTAGGTTTATTAAATCGTTTCTTTTTGAAATTTTAATTTAAGGTCTTTCAATTGACCACTAATGCTCTCATCGATCTGCTGATCGCCTAGTTGCAGCAAATAGCCACCTACTAGTTCTGAATTCAACTTCTCTTTGAGAATCGGCTTTCTGCCGGTAATATCCGTCACCAATTTTTCAAATGTCTTACGCATTGCTGCGTCCAATTTGATAGTAGTTGTGACAGTAGCTTCCTGAAAGCCCATCTTATCATTGTATAGCACTACAAACTGCTCTGCTATCTCAGGTAAATATTTTTCTCTGTTTTTTCGAGCTACTGTATCCAAAAATGTAGCCGTCAACTTATTCACCTTCTTGGCGAAAATCTTATTCAAGATTTCAGCTTTTTTAAGGTGAGTGATAATAGGACTCTTCAGCATGAGTTCAAACTCACGGTTATTTGCACAGATGTTTGAGAAGTTGATCATATCATCCTTCACAGCATCAGTTACCTTCATACTATCTGCTAGCTCCAAAAGGGGCTTAGCATATCGAGCCGCTATTCTAGTAGTAGACATTTTAGTTTACTTTAACTTCTTTCAAAAACTTATCGATCAATGCCTTTTGAGATTTGTCATTGGAGAGTTTCTCTCTCAATATCTTCTCAGCAATGTCTACAGATAGATCAGCCACCAAATTTTTCACTTCACTCAAAGCTGCCTTCTTTTCAGATTCGATGCTTGACTTAGCATCAGCTATCATCTTCTCAGCTATAGCTGCTGTTTCGTTTTTAGCCTCGTCTTTGATTTTGGTCGCAGTATCTGTTGCGGTTTTAAGAATCTTATCCCTTTCTGCTCTTGCTTCTTGCAACAAATACTCATTATCAGACTTGATTTGCTCCATCTCTTCCTTCGCTAGATCTGCTGCCTTCAAAGCATCTTCAATCTGACTTTCGCGAGTTTTCAATGCACTTGCAATAGGCTTCCAAACGAAAGCTGCTAGAATAGAAAAGACAATCAAAAAGATGATAGTCTGCCAAATAATTAATCCTATTTCAGGGGTAACCATATTGATGTTCTTTTAGATAAAGAAATAAACCTGACCTTGAAGCCTAATGCTAGCAAGGTCAGATCAAATTGTAAATGATTAAGCGCCGATAGATAAGAATCCGATTACAGCTGCGAATAGTGCAACACCTTCAATCAAGGCTGCCGCAATAATCATCGCAGTTTGGATTTTTCCAGCTGCTTCTGGTTGTCTAGCTATACCATCTGTAGCCCCTTTACCGATCATTCCGATTCCAAGACCTGCTCCTAGTACTGCTAAACCTGCTCCAATTGCTCCCATTTGTTTGTTATTTATATGGTTATAAAAAAAGATTCTAATTAATGATGTTCTTCTACAGCCTGTCCAAAATACATGGAAGACAATAAGGTGAACACGTAAGCCTGTAATAATGCCACAAAAAGTTCAAGCATATTCATCACACTCGCGAACAATGTGGCCGCAACGCCTACTGCTATGCTCTCAGCAATAAATGTCAAACTGATAATACTCAATATGATAATGTGACCCGCTGTAATATTGGCGAAAAGTCGAATCATTAATGAAAATGGCTTAGTGAAAATCCCAATGATCTCAATAGGCCATAGAATAAGATATAATGGAAACTTAGCAATCCAAGGCATGCTATTACCCAATGGATCCAAAATGTGTAACCAATAAGTTTTTCTACCTGATGCTAGTGTAATTATCAAACTGAATACAGCGAGCACCAAAGTCACTGCTATATTCCCCGTAAGGTTGGCTGCTGCTGGAAGCAGCCCTAGCAAGTTTCCAAACCATATGAAGAAAAATAAGGTCAACAAGTATGGTAGGTATCGCTCATACTTTGGCCCAATATTAGGCTTGACAATGTCATCTCTTACATAGACGATGATTGGCTCGAAGAATGACTGAATTCCTCTTGGAGCTCTTCCCGCATTCTTCTTGTATCCTCTAGCTACGGCTAGGAAGATCAAAACCATAATCGTGGAATTAATAAACAGGAAGAAGACATTTTTGGTGATAGAAACATCAAGAACGTGAGTCCCGTCAGACAAAGAGATATGCTCGTGATCCATGACATAGCCATTGTATGGCACTACTTCATGGTTTTCATTGTAAAAATTCTTCGACGAGAAAATATCTAGCCCCTTCTGCTCAGAGTATACAATCACCGGAAGATGGACAGTCAGACCATGGAATATCTCCCATGAATGAGCATCGCTGATGTGATGACTAATCATCTCAGAAGGATCAAACTTCTCTCCATCACCTGACCCACTTGCCAAACTTATTTGACTAGCAAAAATTGCTAAAACAAGTAGCAACCTTTTGGTATTCAAAAATTTAGAGAAAAGTACTTTATTATTTTGGCTCATCAGCTATAGGTTATCTCCTCAATTCCGCCGCAAGTTAGGCAATACAGCAAATAATTCAAAGATTAAATAGCCCAAGTAAAGGACTACAAATTGAATCATCAAAGACTTAATATCAGGGATTTTCATCACGTATAAGACTACCAAAAAAAATAAGCCTGTAAGGAATCTAAAAGATATCGCCCCAAGGGCGTAAATAGGAGATTCCCAGTTGGATTTATCCCCTAAATAGAGCAGCCAACCTACAGCTAAAGACTGGAGGAAAAAGAAAAAAACAAGTGCCGGGAATTTGACGTGCAGAGAATTATTAAACAACAATTCATTTCCGAAATAAAAGAGCACAAAAAGCAACAAGGATACTGCAACAGTTATAATCAGGTAATGTCTCAATCCACGAATTTTTTAATGAGGTAAAATATAGTGCCTGCTACAGCCATGAAAACTGCCAGAATCAAAATCCATGGGAAACTTCCACCAAAATGAGAATGTAAATAATATCCCAGCGCAATGGGAATTAAGTTTATACCTAGGAGCTCAAAAGTTATTCCTGAGATTTTAGCATATCCACTAGCCTGATCAGGATTGGGCTTTGAGGAAGGGTTTTTCTTCGGTGTTTCCAATGTTTATCTCTTTGCTTTGAACCCCCATTTTGCAACCTCCATTGAATACAGCTCCTGATTCTATGACTAGCTTGTTGGTGATAATATCCCCATCTATTACGGCAGTTTCTTTAAGCACCAATACCTCGGTTACTTCAACTGTTCCCGTCACATGACCAGCTATCTCAGCATTCTGTGCCAATATAGAGCCATCCACTTCCGAAGATTGACCAAAAGCCGCCTTTGACTTGGTCTTCACATTACCAACTACCTTACCTTCTACTCTTATGTTTCCGAAGGTCTCAAGACTTCCCTCAAGGATAGTCCCTTTGCCAATGATGTTGTTTGAGCTACTCGATTCTTCCGACACCTTCATTTCTTTAGATTTAAACATGACAATACTTTCTGACTAGAACGAAACAAATTCCTGAGGGTTGACAGGATTTCCGTTTTGCCACAACTCAAAATGCAAGTGTGGTCCAGATGTAAGTTCTCCGGTGTTACCAATTATTGCGATAATCTCACCACCGCTAACAAAACTACCTACGTTTTTGAATAATTCCGAATTATGCTTATAAATCGAAATTAGATTGCCTCTATGCTGGATTCCAATCACATAACCACTGTCAAGCGTCCAAGATGAAAATACCACAACTCCATCTGCAGCACATTTTACAGGCTCATTTTCCTTGGCCACTATATCAACACCAAAGTGATCGGTCTTTGGATTAAAACCATCAGTTACGATACCTTCTACAGGCGAAAATAGGAATATCTCTCTTATATCATCTGCTCTATTCGAGGCATAGGTTAAGACTTCCAAATCTTGCTGTTCGTAAGATGCTCTAAACTGAGAGTCAATAGGCAATAACCTTTCGGATACTCCAGTGCCAATATTACTTGGGTTGTTTTCAGCAAAATCTTCGCTCATGCTTTGAAGTGCCTCAACGTCTCCCCCGATTATTCTTTGAATATTCCCAACATATTGATCCTTAATGATTAGCTCACTTTCGAGCGAATCAATCCTCATGCTCAGATCCAATAGCTGCCTATCAGATTGATTAATCAAATAACGAGGATCCAACCATTCCTCCAGGACCACTGTGACGGTGTAAATTGATAAACCCAATGTCAAAGCAAACGCTACGGTTAGCAACAAAATCAGTCTTGCTAAATTGAAGCGAATAGTCTTCTTTTCAGCAAAGTTTTCCTCATTTCGGATTATAAGCAGATACCGATTGGTGAGTCTGTTGGATAATGTTTTTTTAGGAGCCAAGCTTGCCTTTTTGATTAAAGCTCAAATATATTGAAACCCCGCTGTTTTATCTTTACAAGATTCTAAGACCATATGCGTTAATTTGCAAACATCTTATTGTGCGGAATCCACTTTTTATTTATTTCTTAATCCTAGTCTCCTTTATTGGCGGATGTTCTTATACCAGCAGTCCTGTTAGGTCGGGCTATCACAATGTCACCGCACATTATAATGCCTATTGGATCGCGCAAGAGCGAATGAACGAAATAGAGTCATCTATTTACGACAAGTACCAATGGAATTACAATAAGATCCTACCGATTTTCGTACCTATCGATTCTAATGATGCCAAAAGCCTGGAAACCCAGATAGAAGATTGTATCCAGAAAGCTTCTATAGCAATTCAAAGGCATCCCGATTCAAACTGGGAAGACGATTCTTATGTTCTTGTAGGAAAGGCTAGATACTATTCGCTTGAATTTGCCGACGCTATTGAGACTTTCAAATATGTGAATAAGCATAGCGATAATGATGATTCCAGGCATGAGGCGTTAATAGAACTAATCAAATCCTTCGTGGACTTTGATGAGATCAATAATGCGATAGCGGTTTCCGATTATATGAAAAAGGAAAAGTTGAGCAAGAAGAATCAAAAAGAATTGAGCTTGGTTCGTGCTTATCTATTCCAAAAAAGAAAAGACCTTGATCAGATGGTGCAGCACCTAGTTGCGGCTGAGAGCTTTATGACAAGATCTGTGGAGAGGGCTAGAATGGATTTCATCATAGGACAGGTCTACCAGAAGCTTGGTTTTGAATCCGAAGCTTATAATTACTATTCGAGCTGTCTCAAAAATAGCCCTGAATACGAACTAGAGTTTTATACCAAATTGAATATGGCTCAGGTTACTCAGCTAACGAGTAGCAGCGATGTGAAAAAGACTCGAAAGTACTTCAAGAAGCTACTTAAAGACAGCAAAAACGTAGAGTATAGAGATAAGATCTACTACGAAATGGCCAATTTCGAAGTGAAGCAAGGCAACCTTGATCAGGCTATTGCCTTCTACAAGTTATCTACTCAATCTTCAGTAAAAAATGAAAGACAGAAAGCCTACTCCTATTTGAAGCTTGGTCAGATCTACTACGACAGTCTGAGAAATTTTGTGCTGGCTCAAAACTATTATGACAGCACCGTGGCTACTATGCCGAAGGACGAAGAAAATTATGCTAAAATCAAACAGAGACAAGAAATTCTCAATGACTTCATTACCCAATTGCTCACCATTCAAAACAATGACAGCCTTATCTCACTGTCCAAGCTTCCAAAAGATTCTATCATAGCTATCGCGACAAGTGTAGTTAAGGATAAAATGGAACAAGAGAAGGCCAAGCAGCTAAAAGAAGAAAGAAAAGCAGCCAATAGAGCCCAGTCTTCTGCCTTTGACCAAGGGGGAGGAGCGCTAATAGGCACGAGTTTTACCCCAGGCTCTATTTGGTATTTCTACAACCCTTCGCTTATTGGTTCTGGTAGCAGCGAATTCAAACGGATTTGGGGAGCGAGAACATTAGAGGATAATTGGCGAAGAAGTCAAAAAGCAGGAGGACAAGGTTCTTCAGAAAATCTAACAGAAGATGAATCCGATCTTGAGCAAGAAGAAATCAGTGAGGACGAACTTATAGCGGCTGAGGTAACTCAGATGGTCGCTGCAGTTCCAAGTTCGCAAGAAGAAGTAGATGCGTTGCTGCTGGAAGTGGAAGAAGCCCTCTATAAATTGGGTATTATTTACAACTTCAATTTGGAGGAAAAGAGCAACGCGATATTGAGTTTTGAATCCTTTTTGCTTCGTTTTCCCGATAGTGAGCATGAGCCAGAGGTTCTTTATCAACTCTACTTGTTATATAAGGTTTCAGATCCTGCCTTGGCTGAAGAAAGATCAAACTTGTTGAAAGAAAAATATCCGGATTCTATTTTCGCCAAACTGGTAGACAATCCCAATTATAGAGAAGAAAGTTATGCCACTACGGAGCAACTCAAAAAGGTTTATGCTAGGGCGTATAACCTCTACAGAAACCAGAATTATCAGGAGAGTCAATACCTTATTGATAGTGCCTTATTGATCCATCCCGAAAATGACTTCAGTGATAATCTAGCCCTCTTAAACATAATGAATATGGGTAACTTAGACGGTCAAATTAAGTATCAATTTGAGCTTAGCAATTTTCCTAAGACCTACCCAAACAGCGAATTAGTTCCTTATGCCCAAAGTTTGGAAAAGGCAAGTGAGGATTTCCAGATCAATCTCTACAATAGTGCAAAAGCTAAATTTGTGGCTTATTTTGGGCAAAAGCACTACTTGGTGGTGGTTTATCCTAACAATGATGATCTGACAAGTGCTATTCCACTTGAAGTGGAAGAATTTATTCTCTCGAAAAATTATGGATTAACTACAGGGAACCTGATTTTAGATGAAGACCATGCCCTTGTATTGGTCAATGAATTCCCTGCCAAAGGAAGCGCTAGTTCCTTTTTGAATACTTTGAATACCGAATTAAATATCAAGGATCTCCATAAAGGTGAAAAAATCTACAGCTTTGTAATTACTGAAGATAATTTTGATATATTTTATCAAACCAGAGATATAGATTCTTACTTGAATTTCTTCGAAAAACATTATCAACAATGACTGGAAAAAAAGCTTTTAGAATAATCGCGGCTGTACTCTGGATTACCTGTATTTGTGGATTCATTTTCATCGGCTCAGTACTTTCCATGGTCAAAAACGACACCAATGGATGGTTCGGGAGTTTGCCAAGTTTGGCGGATTTAGAGAAACCTGATCCAGATCTTTCTTCGGAGTTGATAAGCGCAGATGGCGTGACGCTTGGCAAGTATTACCGAAAGAATCGTACTCCAGTCACTTACAATGAATTGTCCACCGAGCTAGTAAATACCCTTTTGGTCACCGAGGATATACGTTTCAAGAAGCACCCGGGTATTGATCTCAAAGGGCTTTTTAGAGCAGTAATAGGAAAATTGACTTTCAATTTTAATGGTGGTGGTTCTACTATCACCATGCAATTGGCAGAAAACCTTTACAGCACATCTTCTTCCAATAGAGGAACTTTATATGAATACAGATCACTTGGCCCAATCATTACAAAATTGAAAGAATGGATTATCGCCGTGCAGTTAGAAGCATCCTATACCAAAGAAGAAATTCTCGCGATGTACTTAAACACCGTTGAATATGGCAGCAATTCTTATGGAATAAAAGTGGCAGCCAAAACATTTTTCAACAAACTGCCCTCTCAACTTAACTATGCAGAATCCGCCATATTGATAGGAGTGATCAACGCACCAACCAGATGGAGCCCAATTTTAAACCCTGACAATGCAATGCGCAAAAGGACAGAGGTATTGCACAACGTATTCAAAAACGGACTTATTACTAGGCAGGTATTTGATAGTCTCAAAACATCGGATTTTGGACTAAACTACGAAGTTGAAAATCATAATGAGGGTCTTGCACCTTACTTTAGAAAAGTAATAGGCGCGTACTTAAGAGCATGGGCCAGAGACCATGGATATGACATCTATGAAGATGGCCTCAAAGTATATACAACCATTGACAGCCGACTTCAGACTTATGCAGAAAAAGCCATGGAAGAGCACATGGATACTCTACAACAAATATTTGATACCCATTGGGATCAGCTCGAAAGCAACCCATGGATTGATAGTGAAGGCAATGAGATCGAGGGCTATATAGAAAAATCAATCAAAAGCACGCAAGGCTATAGAAGTCTTGTGAAAATTTATGGGGAGGATTCCGATTCAATCGAGATTAAGCTCAATGAAAAACATCCAATGAAAGTGTTTAGTTGGTCTGGTGAGATAGACACTCTATTTAGTGCCTATGATTCATTGAAATACTACAAAAAATTTCTTCAGACTGGGTTCATGGCTATGGATCCCAAGAGTGGCCACATTAAGGCTTGGGTTGGTGGCATTAATCACAAGTACTTTAAGTATGATCATGTCAGACAATCCAAAAGGCAACCGGGATCTACTTTTAAACCTTTCGTATACACAGTTGCCATTGATAATGACTATTCTCCGTGCTATCCAGTAGTTGATGCTCCGGTTACTTTTGCTCTACCAGGACAAGATCCACCTACATACACTCCAGATAATGCCAACGGAAAATTTACAGGTGAGACTATGACAATTCGACAAGCCATGGCACGATCGGTTAATAGTATTACCGCTTATGTTATGAAGCAAGTGAAACCAGCCACTGTTGTTCAATATGCCAAACGTATGGGAATTGATAGTCATTTGGATGCTGTTCCTTCTTTAGCTCTCGGTGCTGGCGGTGAAGTTTCTTTATATGAATTGGTCGCTGCTTATTCCACTTTCGTGAACAAGGGGATTTACACTAAACCATATTATATCACGAGAATAGAGGACAAGAATGGTAATGTCATTCAAAATTTCGTGCCTGAAACAAGAGAAGCGCTAAATGAAGAAACTGCATATATCATGCTCCATATGCTCAAAGGAACTACCGAAGAATCCGGTGGTACAGGAATGTCAATAGATTGGCATCTTAGAAACAACAACGAGATAGCAGCGAAAACTGGAACAACTCAGAATGCCTCTGATGGATGGTTTATGGGAGTAACCAAAGACCTAGCAGCCGGTGCGTGGGTAGGTGGAGATGAGAGATCCATACATTTCAAATATTGGGCCATGGGACAGGGCGCCAGAACAGCTATGCCTATCTGGGAGAAGTTCATGACACAGGTCTACGATGACCCTACATTAGGCTATGAAAAAGGAGCCTTTGACAAACCTGTCAAACCCATATCCATGGAATTAGATTGTGAAAAGTACAACAACTTCACACAAGCTGCAGATTCGATTCAATTGAATATCATTAGTGAAGATGATGTTTCATTCTAATGGATTCTCATAGGTTTTCACCAACGGATTATCGCAAACTCCCCAATGAGCCAGGAGTATATAAATTTTATAATGGAGAGGACACTATCATATATGTCGGTAAAGCTAAAAGCTTAGTCAAAAGGGTATCAAGTTACTTTACCAACTACAGTAACCTAAGTCAAAAGACACTCAAACTTTCTAAGGAGATAGTAAGGATTGAGGTAGTAATAGTCAATAGTGAGTTTGATGCGCTTCTATTAGAGAATTCACTGATAAAAGAAAATCAGCCCAAATACAATATCCTACTCAAGGATGATAAGACTTACCCAAGTATTTGTATTACAAACGAGAGGTTCCCGAGAGTAATAGTAACCCGAAAAATAGACCCCAAAAAGGGAACCTATTTTGGGCCATACACGAGTGCCTCTGGAATGAATGGAGTGCTTGATCTAATAAGAAAACTATTCAAAATACGCACCTGTACACTTAACCTCTCCAAGAGTAATGTTGACCGAAAGAAGTTTAAAGTTTGTCTGGAATACCACATAGGGAATTGTCTCGGCCCCTGTGAAAATCTACAAGACGAACAAAATTATATGGCTGACATTAGTAAAGTGTCACAAATACTAAAAGGAAATGTTGGCTCAATTAAACAAAATTTTAAAGAACAAATGGCAGAAGCCGCTAGCTCCTTGGATTATGAGCGAGCGCATGAAATAAAGACAAAAATTGAATTCCTTGAGCGTTTCCAGACTAAATCAGTTATTGTAAATCCGCAAATAGATCAAATTGACGTATTCGGTGTAGTCGCTTCCGATAAACAGTATTTCGCTAACTATATGCGGATAGAAAGTGGTGCCATTACCTTATCAGAAACTGTTGAATCCAAAATCAAACTAGACGAGCCAGAATCAGAAATACTGCAAATACTACTTTTCTCACTGAGAAATAAATTCAAAAGTTTAAGTGCCGAGGTACTGACAAACAAAGAAATATCGGGCTGGGATGATATTCACCTCACTCAACCTAAAATAGGAGATAAAAGAAAACTACTAGATCTATCCATTAAGAATGCCATGTTCTTCAAATCAGAATACTTGAAGAAAAGGGAAGAAGAAAAAGCTAAGGCAGACACATCATATGTTCTTAAATCATTGCGTGATGATCTGAGTTTGGAGGTATTGCCTAAACACATCGAATGTTTTGATAATAGTAATATACAAGGGACTAACCCTGTTTCTTCGATGGTATGCTTCAAAAATGGAAAACCATCCAAAAAAGACTATAGAAAGTATCACATCAAAACGGTCATCGGACCGGATGACTTTGCAAGTATGAAAGAAGTGGTAGGAAGAAGATATAAGCACCTCAAACAAGAATCCTTGCCATACCCCGACCTTATAATTGTTGATGGAGGCAAAGGACAGCTTAGTTCTGCTTGCGAAGCATTAAAAGAATTAGATCTTTATCATGTAATCCCAATATTAGGTATTGCTAAGAGACTCGAGGAAATCTACTATCCAGAGGACACTATTCCACTTCATATTAGCAAAAAATCTCCTTCACTTAAATTATTGCAACATTTACGAGATGAGGCGCATCGCTTTGCGATCACATTCCATCGGCAAACGAGAAGTAAAAATTCACTGGTTTCGAATCTTGATACCATTAAAGGAATAGGATCCAAGACTAAAGAAACCTTATTACAAGAATATAAAAGCTGGGAGAGAATAAAGCAGGCCTCTGAAAGTGACCTTGAAAGACTCATTGGGAAGAGTAAAGCTTCTATACTAATTTCCCGTATAACAAAAAAGGCAAGTCAATAACTGACTTGCCTTGAATTAATATTATTAAGTAACAATTAATACTCCCAAAGTTCGCTCTCGTACTCCATCAAATCATACTCCATTTTCTGCTGTAGCAACAATACTTCGAAAGGATCATTAACCATTTGACGAATATCTAAATTCTCGGCATTAGAAACCTGAACTATAGGGGCTGCAAAAAGACGCAATTCTAATGCATCTCCAAAATTTCTATGTGCAGCTTGGTTTTGATTATTGTACCAGATTGCTCTCTCAGCAAATGGCCCTCTAAACAATGCCACAACATCCTCATATTTAAAATGCACCTCGACCTTCTCAAAACCAGCTGGGTTATAAGTAGTACCGGCATCTCCAGGCAAAACCAAAGAAATAGCTCGAATGTACCAATACATTCTTGATCTATTCCTATCGAAAATCAACTCTTCCTTAAACTTCAAAGCGCTAAAAACTGTCGGCGGAATTGGATCAAATTGAGCACCTGTTGGTTCTGGTTCAGAAGGTTCATCACCAAAACCACCGCCAAAACCACCTCCACCAAAACCACCACTTTGTCTTTCCACACTAGTAGCTTGCTGGTAAGCCTCATCCGACATTAGGTTGAGACATGAATCGGTTCTATATGGTTTCAACAAGCCCTGCTCAACTCCTTCAAGAAGCAATCTCGTGATTTCACCATTGGTAGAAAAGAAAGGCTTGTTCTGCTTTTCTTTCAAATCCATTCTTCGCCAAACTGTTTTTTGGAACATTATCTGATCCTTATCCACTTCAGCTTTAATAATCGGCATTCCTGATTCCTGCGCTTCAACAACGCCAGAACAGAATAATACCACTAACAATACATAACAAACTTTTTTCATAACCTCACCTATTAGTTCAGAGAGATGTTGATAAACCTATTGAAGTTTTTAAACTCCTCAACCTCTTTTCTGAAATTTTGTCTTTGTACTCTTCGTATCTCAATTGATAGCTGATCACCTTTTCTTGCCTGTGCAGTCAAACCTGCAAGGTTCGCTGTTTCACCAACTGTGATCGTTTTTCTACCAATACCACCACTTACCAAAGTGATTTGAGCTTCAGCCACTCTGAACTTTGCATCGTCTGGAAGGAACTCTGCAAAACTAGCATCTGGCACAGCTTTGATGTAAATTCTTGGTGTTTTTGCACCAATACCTGTCTTCATATTGATTTCACCCTGATCGGTATAAGTTGTAATCACAGGAGCAGGAATTCCTCTTACCCCGAATTCTCTTTGACCGATAAAGTTTCCACTACTAGAAACTTTAAGCACCACTTTACCAGGAGCATTTGGGACTATTGTTACCTGACCTTTTGCTGCTCCATTATAAGTTTTAGCATTACTCGCTGAGAACGATGGATTGTAAGCAACTCCCAATTGTGGAACCTGTACATCAAGGCTATTTCCACACTTCAAATAAAGTGCGTTAACTGAAGTTGACTGAATTTGGATCGTTGGCTTTACTACGAAATAATCAATTTGATCGATGAAAGTAGTATCTCGTCCTCCTGGCATACCCACAGTAATTGCAGCTTCGTATGACTTTTTAGCAAGTCCTTCAGCATCGAAATTCGTTGCACTTGCTGTAAATTCAACTAAACCTTGCCCACTTGCATCCACTGGGATTTCATTGCCATTATAGGTCATAGTAGGTGTAACACCTGAAGAAGATGCAGCGATGAACATCTTAGCAATATACTTGGTACCTGCCGCTACGTAGCGGGACTCAGGTTTAACCATAGGTACAATCACATCAAACTTCAAATCTCCTGCTCCTACCTTATCCGATAGATAATCAAGAGCTCTGGTTTCATAACCCAAAATTCTAGCTTGAAATTCACTGATAGTAGCAATACCAGCTGGAGTTGGTGAATCATGAAATGCTAAATTCGAAAACGGCTTGCCTTTCTGATTCGGATCCTCTCTATAAACTGGATCTTGATCAGCATCCAAGGCAACCGGTCTATAAGCTTCTAAATCGCTTTCCCCAGCTCCTGCACCAGACAACTTTTCCTTGATGAACTCAGGGTACTTATTGAGTAATTCTTTCAAACCCTCACCATATCCCAATCCACCTTCTTGAACTGGCATCATGTAATGACCTACAGTATTATAATCTGTTTTGCCTTTCAAATGCTTGGCATCACCAGGATACTCGGCACCCTTACCTTCTTCATATCCTCCAGTTTCCTCTATTAAGGTTACTTTGAGTTCGGTAAGTTCCTTAAGCACTTTAGCTGTCTCAGATCTAATCTCTTCAGCCAATTCGACAACTTTTACATCATCATCTCTGTTACCAGAATCATCAACTGTTTTGGCAATTCCCTTTACGATTTGTTCATTCCTTTCTTCTGTCTCACCATTTGCCCTTACCAAAGAATCATCTAGGAACACGAATTTATCAATGATAGTAACTGACACATTCATTGCTAACAAGGCTGTTAGCACTAAATACATCATACCAATCATTTTCTGCCGTCCCGTTTCTTTTCCTCCTGACATAGTCTTTTTGTTTTAATGTTTAGTTGGAAAATTAACCTTGCTTCATTGCACTCAACATATTTCCGTACACCTTATTTAACGATGCAATGTTTGTAGTGAGAGTGTTCAATTGAGCTTGGAAAGCAGAAGTTTCTTTACCTGCCTCGCCCATGCTTTCTAGTGCACCAGTCAAATTAGAATAGAATTTATTCATGGACTTAACGTGACCTTGAGCATCCTTAAGTTCCATTTCATAAACCGCATTTAGCGCACCCAAACTCTTAGTTACGTTTTGAACTTGACTATGATATTCTTTTGTATCCTTAGAAGCCTCTGCCATAGTAGACATAGCTTGAATAGAAGTAGCATAAGACTTGTTCATTTCTACCAACGAGCTAGAGGCAGTTTTCACATTCTTAGCATATTCATTAGTAGCAACAGCGGCATCTCCCAATTGAGCCATTTTATTTGCTGAATCGGCCAGGCCTTTCATCCCGTCTCCTAAACTCTTAATAAGCTCTGGGCCAACTTTGGCGTCCGCAAGCATTTTATCCATACCAGCAGCAACACCCGTACTTTGGTTACTCCCTGTAGATGCTGCTCTAGGAGCTGCAGGAGGACCATCATAGTCATCTGCCAACTCTGGGTAAACTTTCGCCCATTCCAACTCTTTATGACTTGGTTCAAATGCACTTAAGAAGAAAATCAATGCCTCAACACTAAGTCCGATTGTAAGCATGGCACTTGCACCTGGAAGGTGAAGAATTTTAAACATTGCCCCTACAATTACTACAGCCGCTCCAATGCCATATATTTTTGGCATTATAGTCGTAAAGAGAAGCTCCATAAATCCGCCTTTTTTGCTCATTTTTTAGTCTATTTAGGTTAGTATTTTTTATCTATTTATTAAAATTCGTATCCTGATGAACGACCCAAATAGGTCATTGCACATCTAAATCCAACAGATGATCTTGCTGTGTCTTTATGCTCAAATGATCTCGTACCTGTCTCAAGGTAATAAGCTATATCCTTCCAAGAACCTCCGCGAATTATCTTATGATCAATTCTCTCATCATAATAAGTAGGGTTCAAATCCCATACCAACGGCATTGCAGAAGGATTGTATGCATCTTCACACCACTCGGCCACATTTCCTGACATATCGAATAAACCATAGTCATTTGAAAAATATGTACTCACAGGAGAAGTGTAAGCAAAACCATCATCAAAATAATTTCCTCGTCCAGGCTTGAAATTAGCCAAAAGACACCCTTTCTGATTTCTTACATATGGATTACCCCAAGGGTACTTTGCCATATCTCTACCACCTCTTGCGGCATATTCCCATTCTGCTTCTGACGGCAATCTAAAGTTAGGCATCACCGGCATTCCTACACTTTGACGGAACTCATTAAGATATTGAGTTCTCCACTGACAGAAATACTGAGCAGCATTCCAATCAACTCCAACCACTGGATAATCATCAAAAGCCGGATGTGACCAATAATAAACAACCAAAGGATCGCCCATGTGATGGGTGAAATCTGAAGACCAAACACTTGTGTCTGGCATAAGGTCTGCTATTGAATAGCCCGCAGGCAAATCAAATTCAGCACCCTCAGTAATTGCCTGAGTAAATTGTCTGTATTCGTTATTAGTTACTTCTGTATCATCTAGGAAGAAAGCCCCGATAGTAACTTGTTTATTGAAATTAATCTGAGTGGCGGCAACATCTTCATCCGCCTGACCCATATGGAACGTTCCAGCCGGAACAGCAACCATGCCATATGGTCTAGTCATTTCCCAACCTTGTCGATCAAGAACACCTACGAGTTCTCCATTATCTGAAGAACCTCCACCAAATAGCCCACAACTCTGAAGCAAAATCCCGAAGGATAGGAGCGCCAAAGTAGAAAACTTAAAAACACGCATATTATTCATAACACCTAATTTGAACCTGCAAGTATGTAAAATAAACAAACTTTAACAAAACATATTGTGACTAACACAGCCTAAATATAGAACCTTATCTCAGTTCAACGCAAATTTTAACGTCAAATTGTAATTATTATTAGACAAAACAGCAACAATCTAAAACGAGAAACGCGGAGTTACCACTCTTTTCCTTCCGCCCAACACTAAATCCGGAAGGTCATATCTCAAGAATAACTCATGTGAAGTGGCTGCTTTAGCGTCTCTATTCTGAATGACGTAATCAAATGAATAACCCACACTGAGTCTGTTGTCCTGAAGAAGTTTATATCCTAGATAAATAATTGCAGATTCACTTTTTCTATAAGAAAGGCCGACCCACATTTTTTGATTTAATGTCATAATTCCTCCTAAATCGAATGTGCTACTCACTGTATTCGTTCTGATCAAAATAGTCGGACCTATTTCTAACACCTCTGAAATACTAAGTGTATATCCACCAATGAGTGAGTAAGAGATTTTCTGCTTATTCTCTATTGATTTCCCAAAATCAAAGCCTGGCTGCATCAGGTTAACCGCTCCAAGTCCCAAGAACCAGTTCTTTTTGGATTGAAATAATACACCTGCCGACATATTAAACTTTGTCTGAACCTCTCTGCCACCTTGAATAAGGTCATCGTTTGGGTCATTGGCTCTAAATAGATTGAAGTTTTGAGTCTGAGAAAAAACTCCAGGGGCAATTCCGATATGCAAATTACCCTTAGCTAATTGTCGCGAATAAGTTATAGGTAAAAGCGCTTGAAAATTTGTCAATGCTCCAAGGGTTTCAGTAACTACATTTAATCCCAATGAGGAAATTGGCAAATTTCTAACTGGAACCCCTAAAGTAAGCATTTGAGAATTAGGCGCTCCCCCACTACCATCAAAACTGGTAGCGTAACCGGCCCATTGACTTCTATGCTGGAAAGCCACATACCCGGTGTTCTCAGCTCCCGACCAAGAAGGATTCAGATTGGTAGGATTGAACATATAATGTCCAAAGAAGAAACTATTCTGGGCATATGCCAGATTGGCGATAAAAACACAACAAAAAATGGTTAAGAGTCTTTTCATAAGATAGGCCTCTATAATAACGCCTTCATCAAAAATACCCTTAACCTACAATAATGTTTAAATCTTATTGGCTTTTTTGATATAATACTCCAATGCTCCTGTCATAGAAGGTGCATTAGGCATAGGTGCCTGAATATCTAGAATCAAACCTGCGTCCGTTACTGCTTTGGCCGTAGTAGGGCCGAATGCTGCTATTCTGGTTTTATTCTGCTTGAATTCTGGAAAGTTATCAAAAAGTGATTTGATCCCTGAAGGACTGAAAAACGCTATGATATCATAAAAGATATCTGAGAGATCAGAAAGATCACTTGCGACAGTCCTGTATATAATAACCTCTGAAAAGGTGTATCCATTCTCTTCTAAGAAATTAGGAATATCATCTTTTCTTATATCGGAGCAAGGGAAAATAAATTTCTCTTTCTTATGCTTTTTGATCACTTCTAGCAAATCTCCTGCGGTTCTTTCCCCTGTGAAGATTTTTCGCTTTCTGATGACTATGTACTTTTGGAGGTAATTAGCCGTCTGCTCCGAAATACAGAAGTATTTCATATCTGTAGGAATCTCAACTTTATTTTCAGCCGCTAACCTGAAAAAATGATCTACAGCATTTCTACTAGTGAAAATGACAGCTGTGTGATCTAGAATATTCACCTTTTGCTGACGAAACTCCTTAGCGTCAACAGGATCTATTTCAATAAACTGTCTGAAGTCAATTTTGAGGTTATACTTCTTTGCTAGTTTGTGATAAGGCGAGTTCTCATCACTTGGTTCCGGCTGGGAAACAAGAATTGAAGAGACAGCATTTAATCGTTCTTTATCAGTAATTACTAATTCTTCACTCATACCAAATAATGCAATTTGTAATTGGTTACCCTATTTTATCTAGCCAAAAAAGCACTAAAAATCCAGGGGCCATTTCTGTGGTGCAAAGGTAGGTAAATATCATTAGTTTTTTCTCTGTATACTGATTATCCAATTTGAGGAAAGTCCAAAGCTGAATAAGAACGATCGCGACTGTAATGGTGAAAATGGCCGCCCATTTAAACTGGGAATAGCTAGTGGTAGCAAAACAGAAATCGAACAACAGTAAGAATAGGCATATGATAAATGCAATCATCATCAAATTCGAATAACCATTGAGATGAAGAATAGTAGCTCGTTTAAAACCGTATAGCTTACTCAATAAAAGGGCATAAAACTGTTTAATCAGGAGCAGAATAAATACAAATACAACATTGAGCCCTGTAGCAACAAGGCCATCGGCTAAGGAATTGGGTTCAACCCTTATTACATTAAGCTGAAAGTAGGACATGGAGATGGCTATCAATACTGATAGGAAAATCATTTTAAGCACGCTGGTCTGAGTATAGAGTTCTGTTGTGTCATCAAGTCCACTTTTTCTGATTCTTAGAAGGCTCTGATACCCTTTGAAGATCTCAGAATCTATACGATAGAAAATGGCTGACATAAACAACAGAAAAAGTAACTGCAATAAGAACAGCTGCTCCAGCTCCGAGAATGAACGCGGAACTGGATTCCACAGGATTCTTTGATTGGTAACCTCAATCAATTGTGTAGTCACATCGGAAATCCCTCCCTTTTGATAAATCGATAATCGCTCAAGCGTACCGTACTTCTTTCGCAATTCGTTTATCCGGAAAACTTTGGAGCCTATAAAATTGTGTGTGACCAACTGATCATTGATCCAAAAATCTACTGAAGAGGTGGTTGAAATTTTGAGGAGCTGGCCTGTATTCTCTGGGATTCCGAATAGAATAATTTCGCTTGACTCGAGATCTATGTTGTCAAGTTTTCCTTCTGCATCTACAGTTTTCCAATCCAGTTTTAGATCTCTTACAACTATAGTATCTGGCTGGGCATAGCTGCAGAAGGAAGTGATCAAGAAAAACAATGAAATAAGATGCTTCATCAAAATACTGAAATATACCCTATATGAATTTTTACGTTGGTCGGATCAAAGGAAAGAGATCTAGTTGCTCCCAAGGCCGCTGCAAAGCTAAACAAGCCATTAGTAGTTTCTAACGAAATACTGAAGCCGTATCCTTGAGAAAAATTGTAGGAGCCATTTTCATAAAAATACAGATGATCTCCAAATGCGGACACAAATGACTTTTGTTCAAAGTATTGTCTAAATTCTAACCTGCTCAAAAGATAATGCTGAGCATAATAAAAATTTTCATTGAACCCTCGCAATGACTTCAATCCTCCCAAACGCTCTAATTCATTCTGAAGGATTTGACTATTGGAATAACTAACTCCTCTTATCTCCTGATAAAATGCTTTCCCCTTGCCAAATGTCCGTTGATATTCCAATCCAGCCTTAATCCTAAAAATCTGTGTTTTTAATCTAAGGGAGTCATAAACTGAATGATCTAGGTTTGGGTTTTGAATGATCTGCTTATTTCCTACACCTACTTGGATATGATACCTAGAATGCTCCTCCCACTGCATCGGCCTGCCAAATCTTATATCCTCTATGCCGAGTTGATAATTTCTTAATTCAAAATCTGCCAACCCTGATCGCAAATTGGCAATGGAAGGGTTAATCAAATTTCCACGTGATGAATTGAGGCCGAAATGGACCTCAGAAAATTTGGATATTCTAGTGCCCGACAAAAACTCCCAGGCTTGATTAAGAAACGTGGTGTCTTGCTTAAAAAGGTTAAAGTCCCCTTGAAGGAAAAGTGGAGAACCAAAAACAAAAGGGTATTTGAAATTGAGATCCAGAGATTGAGATTCATTAGAGAATCGGTTCCAGACAAAATGTAAAGACTTGCCAGTCTTAAATAGGTTAACCAAATCTAAATCAAGATATCCCGTGATAGCCAATTGGTCAGTGGGTGACTGACCAGGGAAGATCCCCAATACACCTTCAAAAGAATTCCTCTCGGCTTGTTCCGCGTGCAAGTAGATCTTAGCCTTTCCCCCTTGAAAGGTGACATCAGGAGGCTTAGTGAGGGCCAGATAATTCAATCCGGCCATTCGATCCGGTATATTTTGAAATGCCTCTTCGCTGTAAGGTTGCCCGGCAGAAACGGTCAGCACTCTTTCGAGGAACCTCGTGCTTACTGAATTAGTACCTAATAAAACCAGCGAGTCAAAGACTATTTTTGGCCCAGGAAACAAGGTTAAATAACCCAGGTAATCTTCATCCTTCAAAGTGATAGAATCCCACTCTAATCTTACAAATGGGAAGCCATTGTCCGCATACTTATTGAGATACTTTTCTAATTCTATATGAATTGATCTATCATAGACAGATGAGGCTTTATGTGAAGTCCCAGTTGCATCATCAAAAATATGAAGGCCAGCCAAATGACCTACATACCGCTCCCCTCTGTAGAAGCCATCTCCTGAATCACTCAATGAATCTAATGAACTGAAGATATAGCCTTGATTCCACAGATTCACCAATTGCTCCTTGGGATCAATATTTCCTTGACAGTAACCTGAATATGAAAAAAGGAGATAGAAAAAAACGACACTAAAGAATCGAAACATACTAGAGAGCTGCCACATGGCATATCTTCGCAAGATAATTCAAACTCGTTGGCAGGAATCTATCTACATATCCCATTTTGTAAGCAAGCGTGTCACTATTGTGATTTTCACTTCTCTACAAATCTTTCAGCAAAGACAGAAGTGATCACGGCTATAGCTAATGAGTTGGAACTTCGAAAAGACGAATTGCATGGAGAGCAGATTCATTCGATCTATTTCGGCGGAGGAACTCCCTCACTGTTAGATGAAGGCGAACTATCACTATTGCTAAATCAAATTAATAGGCATTATAGACTAGGTGATCAAGTGGAAGTAACCCTAGAGGCAAACCCAGATGATCTGACTAAGCAAAAATTGAGGGAACTGAAAGCCGGTGGAGTAAATCGATTGAGCGTTGGGATTCAGACTTTTGACGATGCGCGGCTGAAATATATCAATAGAGCACATAATAGTGAGGAAGCCATCGACTGTCTGAATTATATACAAGCGGCGGGATTTCACAATTATTCAGCCGACCTGATCTATGCCCTGCCACCTGATGAAATGGATTATTGGATTTCAGATCTGCATCTGTTGATCTCCTATAACCCTACCCATATTTCCATCTACGGGCTGACTATTGAGGACAAAACTGTGTTTGGCAACTGGGAAAAGAAGGGCAGAATCAAACAAATCTCTGAGGAAACGGCTGCAAAGCAGTATCAGATGGCTGTGGATTACCTTGTAAAACATGGCTATGACCACTATGAGGTTTCCAACTTTGCCAAACCTGGATTTGAATCCAGACACAATGCCGGCTACTGGGATGATCAGAAGTATCTTGGTGTTGGGCCTGGAGCTCACTCTTATGACGGCTCCAAAAGATCCTTCAACATAGCGAACAATGCCAAATACCTAACCAACCTGAATCAAAACCAATTAGTAACTACCATAGAAGAACTCAGTCTGACAAATCAAATGAACGAGTATATTTTTACTCACCTAAGGACCAAAAAAGGTGCTTTGGCAAGTGAATTTAGACTAAAATTTGGAAGGGATTTGTTAGTCGATAAGCAAAAGGAATTGCGAGAATTTGGCTCACAGAAACTTCTGCGCGTTGAGAAGGATCGTATCGCATTGAGTTCTGAGGGACTCATGATTGCAGATGAAATCACCTGGCGGTTATTCTATGAAGATTAGTTTTAATAGATTTAGCCCCTGAAAACCATGGAAAAGAAACTAAAAAAGTGTTCGATGCTGCTAAAGTCTCTTATCCTCCATTATCATGGACTGGATGAGGATGAAAAAAAAATCTTGGAAGGTGCGGCGGTCAAGCTCAAAGCTGAGGAAGAATTGGAATGGGCCAATGAGTTTATCTCCGAAGATTACCTTTCTGCATTCGAACGTTGCAAAGAGTTTTTCTCAAAAAACATGGTAGACTACAGCAACGAAATCAAACTCTCTCAACTCAAAGAAGTATGGGAAGAGAATCACCAGAAAGGCTATGTGACTGAGATGGAAACCACTGCTATGATCAACCTGGCCAAAGACTGGGGGGTAGAGCACGAAATGCTCATGATCATTCAGGACTAAAGACTCATCTTTTCTTTGAATCTGGCTGCCTGCCTGCGACTGACTTCTATTTTGTCACCGCCTTTTAATTGCACAAGAAGGCCTCCATTAAACCAAGTATCAATCTTCTCAACCCAACCGAGATTGATTATATGCTTTCTGCTAGCACGGAAAAAAGTGCGATCATCCAATTTTTCGTCCAGGGCATTGAGTGATTTGTGAATCATCGGTTTGTTTCCTTCAAAATATACTTTGATATAGTTACCATCTGACTCAAAAAGTCTGACATTCTCAAGCTTGACGAACCAACACTTATCCCCGTCCTTCACAAAAACCTGATCGTCTTTGGTTAGACTTTTCTTGACGCTCTGCGGTTTGTCTTCAACTGGTACTTCACTTACTTTGGCAATAGCCTCTTCTAACCTATCAGCCTCAATCGGTTTAAGCAGGTAGTCTAAAGCATTCACTTCGAACGCCTTCAAAGCAAACTCATCATATGCGGTAGTGAAAATCACCTTCGGAACTGTCTCCAGCATTTCCAAAAGGTCAAATCCTGATTTGCCAGGCATCTGGATATCCAGAAAAATGAGATCTGGTTGTAGCTGATTGATTTTTTCAAATGCATCATCCGCGTCTGTTGCTTCTCCGACTATCTCTATTTTCTTATGAGGCTCCAATAAGCTGATCAGTTCCTTTCTAGCTAATCTTTCATCGTCAATAATCAGTGTTTTCATAATGATCTTGGTAAGGTGATTTCGGTCAGTACAGTTTTCTTGGATTCGTTGAATATCCTAAATGACGCTTGTTCGCCATAAATCAATTCTAATCGCTTACGAGTATTACTCAATCCAAAACCGGTTTCATTTTCTTTTCTCGGCTCAGCATATTGGCCCGCATTTCTAATCTGAATATTTAGTTTGGTTTCTTGTACGCTGGCATGGATCTCAATGCTCCCTCCTCTTCTCAATGTGGCAATGCCATGCTTGATGCCATTTTCTACCAGGGTTTGAACCATCAATGGAGGAATTAAAAAATCCAACGTGTCTTCTTCGATATCAAATTTAATTTTTAAACGCTCTTCATACCTTATGGTTTCCAGTGCTAGATAATCCTTGACCGTTTCCAATTCTTCTTGAAAAGTTACCAATCTCTGGCGATCTACTGTGAGCGAATTTCTCAATATGTTGGAAAGCTGAGTAATTGCATTTTTGGACTTGGAAGGATCCTCATCCACTAAGGCCCTAATGCTATTGAGCGCATTAAAGATAAAATGTGGATTCAGCTGAGATCTTAAATTACGAAGTTCGATCTCATTGGCGGCAGCTTCATATTTGAGTCCAATATTGTATCTCTCAAAATAGTGAAACGTAAAATAGAACAAGGCCCAGAGGAAATAAATGATCATTGGGCCAAAAACATTGAGCACCACAGTGAAAGGAAGAAAATCTCTGGCTGTGAGTTCATCTATGAAGAACGAAAAACTCAAGAGGAAGGCGTAGTTCAGAAGGCTTAGTATAAGAATGCCTAGCAGAAGCCTGGGCAACAATTTCCACCAAGAAAAACTTAGCCAGCCTCCCTGAATCACCACATACCTTAGTGCATGCGTTGAAAATATGTAAAAGACCACCTGAAGCACCTCCCCAATGATATCTGTCGCATTGAGTTCTTTGGCAGTAGCGTACAAAAACAGCTGAATGATCCCGTAAAGCGACCATCCGCCTAGCTGACATATCCAATATATCCTGCGTTTATTCATAGCTTAAAGCAAATCGTGCTGCTAAGTAAAACTAACTAGAAGCCAGACATCTCCCATTCTGATTTTGACGAGTGGTATGTATTATAATTCTTCCTTCAAGAATTTACCTGTATGGCTAGCCTTGACTTTGGCCAAATCCTCAGGGGTACCCATCCCTACAATCTGTCCGCCTTTCTCTCCACCTTCTGGACCCAAATCTACTAGGTAATCAGCCACTTTGATTACGTCTAGATTGTGCTCGATAATCAATACCGAATTGCCCTTATTTACAAGCTTTTGCAACACCTCCAAGAGATGGCGGATGTCCTGGAAGTGCAACCCGGTGGTAGGTTCATCCAAAATGTAAAACGTCTGCCCAGTATCTCTTTTTGATAGCTCTGTGGCTAGTTTGACCCGCTGTGCTTCACCACCTGACAAGGTAGTGGCGTGCTGTCCCAATGCCACATAGCCCAAGCCCACTTCGTGGAGCGTTTCGATCTTCTTCAAGATCTTTGGCTGATGCTCAAAGAAGCTGACCGCCTGCTCTACGGTCATGTCTAAAATATCAGAGATCGATTTGCCCTTGAAGCGAACCTCTAGTGTTTCTCTGTTGTAGCGCTTGCCTTTACAGGTTTCGCATGGCACGTGCACATCAGGTAAAAAGTCCATTTCGATGACTCGCATACCTCCTCCTTGGCACGTTTCACATCTTCCGCTTTTCACATTGAAAGAAAACCTGCCAGGTTTGTATCCTCTTATTTTGGATTCGGGCAACTCAGAAAACAAAGCTCTGATATCAGTGAATACTCCTGTATAGGTAGCTGGATTGGATCGGGGAGTTCTCCCAATAGGAGATTGGTCAACCTCTATTACTTTGTCTAAATGCTCTAAGCCAAAGATCTTTTCATATGCTAACGGCTCAGTCCTTGACTTGTAAAAATGCTGTCTCAATATTGGGTAAAGGGTCTCATGAATGAGAGAAGACTTACCACTTCCCGATACTCCGGTAATACACATCATGGTTCCTAGTGGCAGCTTAATGCCGACACCCTTGAGGTTATGCCCCTTTGCTCCAGTGAGTTCGAGAAATTCACCATTCCCTTTTCGTCGCGCTTTAGGCACCTCTATCTGCTCTTTTCCGGCGAGGTAATTGGCGGTTAGACTGTTGTTTTTCAAAAACTCCTTTGGAGTCTGTGCAGCCATGATGTGCCCTCCATGTCTTCCAGCTCCTGGGCCTATATCCACGATAAAATCCGAATCAAGCATCATGTCCTTATCATGCTCCACTACAATCACTGTGTTGCCAAGGTCTCTTAGGTCTTTCAGCGCTTGTATCAGCTTCACATTGTCACGCTGATGCAGACCAATGCTAGGCTCATCTAGGATGTAAAGGACATTCACTAGCTGAGTACCAATCTGAGTAGCCAACCTAATCCGCTGGGCTTCCCCACCCGAAAGCGTACGTAAAGACCTGTTGAGACTCAAATAATCTAGTCCTACGTCCAATAAGAATCCTATTCTTTTGCGAAGCTCTTTTAAAATTTCGGCAGCTATGAGGTTTTGTCTATCGTCAAGTTTGGATTCAATATCAGAAAACCATTCGGCCAACCGATTAATATTCATTTCGGCCAGATGACCAATATGTTTGTCATGGATCTTAAAATGAAGTGACTCTTTTTTGAGTCGATAACCTTCACACTCAGGGCATTGCCTTATATCCGTGAAATCATTGACCCACTGACGAATCTTCTCGCTCCCAGTGTCTTTCTGTTTTTCTAAAAACTGAATAATTCCTTCGAACTTGGTGTTCCAATCGGTACCTGGGTACTTTACAGAGCTAACAGCAACAGGCACGCTATCTCCATACAGGAGTATTTTTAGTGTCTCTTCAGGGATATCCTTGATCGGAGTGGATAGGTTGACTTTGTTTCTCTTGAGAATGGCTTCTACTTTCTTGAAAATCCAAATGTCACGGTATTCGCCCAAAGGCGCTAACCCTCCACGACTGATCGAAAGCTCCCTATTGGGAATGACTGAGTCTTCTGAGATTTCCTGTATCTGGCCTAGGCCATTACAGCTGGGACAGGCACCGTAAGGTGAATTGAATGAGAAGGTGTTAGGCGCAGGCTCATCATAAGAGATACCAGACTCAGGATCCATCAGATATTTGGAAAAGTGAGAGTCATTTCCAGCTTCATCACTAACCATCAGTATACCATTGGCATGTTTGAAGGCTGCTTGCACAGATTGTCTGATTCTCTTTTCGTCCTTGCTCCTGACCAAAATCCGATCTACTACTATCTCAATGTCGTGGGTCTTATAGCGATCCACCTGCATCTTAGCTACCAATTCTTGAATCTCGCCATCTACCCGCACTTTGGTAAATCCCATCTTCCTGATCTGAACAAATAGCTCGCGGTAGTGGCCTTTTCTTCCTTTGACAACTGGCGCAAGAAGAATGAGCTTTTGACCATCATAGTTCTTCAGAATGTGATCCACTATCTGATCTTCCGTCTGGCGAACCATTTTCTTGCCCGTGACATAAGAATAAGCCTCGCCCGCTCGAGCAAATAGGAGCCTCATAAAATCATAAACCTCAGTCACTGTACCTACTGTAGATCGGGGATTTCGCGAGGTTGTCTTTTGCTCAATAGAAATGACCGGACTCAGCCCGTTTATCTTATCCACGTCTGGTCGCTCCATGTTACCTATGAAGGATCTGGCATAAGCCGAAAAACTCTCCATATATCTCCTCTGACCCTCTGCATAGATGGTATCAAAGGCTAGAGAAGATTTTCCACTGCCACTAATACCCGTAATAACCACCAATTGATTTCGTGGAATGTTGAGATTCACGTCTTTTAGGTTGTGCTCTCTTGCTCCGTAAATTTCTATGTGTTGGTTGTCCGAAATTGCTTGCTCCTCTACCGTGTCTGTTGCTGTATCCGCAGTGCTCATTGATTGTTTTACTTTTTAGAAATTCGGACTCAAAAGGTATTTGTTGTAGAACTCATCTATCACCGAGACAGCATCCTCAACTGTATCCACCAAGTGAAATAGTTCCAAGTCCTCCTTGTTGATGTTGTTGGCTTCTGTCAGTAAGGTTTTCTTGATCCAATCAATAAGTCCTCCCCAATAATCCTTGCCAACAAGTACAATAGGAAAACTACCAATCTTCTTGGTCTGTATGAGCGTAATCGCTTCAAACAATTCATCCAATGTGCCGAACCCGCCTGGCATCACTACGAACCCTTGCGAGTATTTCACAAACATGACTTTTCGAACAAAGAAATAATCAAAATTGATCAGCTTGTCTCTATCAATATAGATGTTGTCAAACTGCTCAAATGGCAATTCAATATTTAGACCAACAGACTTACCTCCTTGTGTATGGGCGCCTTTGTTTCCAGCTTCCATGATACCCGGTCCACCACCAGTGATGACACCATATCCATGGCGCACCAGTTTGGCAGCCAAAGCCTCCGCCATTTGATAGTACTTATCGTCAGATTTGGTTCGAGCTGATCCAAAAATAGAAACGCATGGGCCAATCTTAGCTAGCTTTTCAAAGCCTTCAACCATCTCTGACATGATCTTAAAAATGGCCCAAGAGTCTGAGCTCTTGATCTCATTCCAGTCTCTGTCTTTGAATGCCTCTAATATTTTTTCTTCTTCTTTACGTCCTTCCTTATCCGTCATGTTTGGGGTTTTGGGGTGTTCCTGTTTGTTTCAAAAAAAATGCTAACTGAGCAGATCTTGGAGTGCCAAATTAACATCCGTAAATCTAAACTTAAATCCTTTCTCCACTATTCGCTCAGATGATACTCTATTGCCACCTAAGACTATTTGTGCCATTTCGCCAAGCATCAATTTCATGACAAAAGCAGGGACATTTGGAAGAATCAAAGGCTTGCTAATTGTCTGAGCAATAGATTGGGTCAGCTCCTTATTGGTTACAGGATTTGGTGCTGTGGCGTTTACGCTTCCTTCTATATTATTTTCAATTACAAACCTAAAGAGTTCGCAGAGGTCATCAATATGGATCCAACTCATATACTGTTTTCCAGTACCAAGTGGCGCACCAGCAAAAAGCCTAATTGGTCTCATGATCTCCGGTAAAGCGCCACCTTCTTCGCTAAGCACTACCCCTATCCGTACTTTCGTCACTTTGGTAATATGAGTGAACAAATCAGCCTCGGCCTCCCACTGCTTCACTACATCGGCCAGAAAATCTTTCCCTTCTCCGGATTCTTCTGTGAGCCACATGTCGCCAGTATCCGCACCGTACAAACCTATCCCACTTGCAGACACAAATGACTTTAGCTTGATTCCGAGGCGAAGTACATAATCATTGAGCAAGCCAATAGCATCTACCCGACTACTCAGAATGACCTTCTTTCGAGAAGATGTCCACCTCTTGTCTGCTACGCCAGCTCCTGCCAAGTGCACGATATGGTCAACACCCTCAAACGCTTTTTGGTCTATTTCCCCATCAGAAATACTCCATTTGAACGTTGGGTATTTGGCATGTGGATTTGAACTGCGACTAAGATGGGTTACTTGGTGTCCATTGGCGGCAAGGATTTCGCTTAGCCTATTGCCAACAAGTCCACTTCCACCAGTGATTAATATCTTTGCCATAGTTCAGAGATTTGACGTGAATCTAATAAACTTATGACAGGAAGAATCCTCCTCGTTTTTTTCATTTTTTTTTATTGCCTGCAAGGTAGAGCGCAACGATTCTCACCTATAGTCCAGCAAGATAATATGACCATAGAAGGAAAGTCTCGCAAAGCCTATAGTACGGCGTTTGATGCGTCGGCCAAAACTGTGGAACGTGGCTGGTGGAAATACAGTAGTCAATTTGGTAGGGCCATCAATATGCGAGGCTACTACACCATAGTGATTCCTGCGGAAATGAATGGAGGAACTGCGGACCTTGAGTTATTCTCTAGAGCACTATCCAATAAGATGGGAAGCAGATTCTATTTGGCACTCAACACTAAGGACGTCCCAGCTGATAAGGTGAGCAGCTACAATACGGAAGTCAAAAGAATTCTTCAGAACTTCAAAAGGTCATACTATATCAATTGGATAGAAACCAAACTGGAAAAAGAAGAAAAAAAGGCTATCAGAGCTGGAAAAAAAGCTTCCAAGGCCAAGGGCAAATCAAGGGAGAAAGCGCTACAAGAATTGGCTGCTTTGGATGAATCCACAGCAAAAATGAAGGCTGATCTGCTAGAAGTCTACCAAGCCTATCAATAAAAAAGGCCTCCAACGGAGACCTTTTTCAAACAGTTTATAATATGAGGATTGTATACGCTTTGATCAGAACGAGTAAGAGTAACTCAAAGTAAAAGTTCGTCCTGGATTTAAGTTGGAGAAGAGCTCCGACTGCTCACCTGTACGATAGACCAGCTCATTGTTATCGTCCAGTATGTTCTGAATTCTCAGACTCAAGTTTGAGTTAAGTTCTTCTCCGAATTTTTTAGATACTTTGAAGTTAAGGCTGTGAAATGGCTGAGTATATACCTCTGGCACGATGGCAGCACTCACATATGTCAGCGTTTCACCTTGCACATTGTAAGACATGTTTGCCGAGATGTCACCATCGTTGTTTTCATAATTCAAAAACGCGTTGATAGAATAAGGTGCTTGCATACTCATGCTTCTGAATTTATCTACACCGTTCTCACTTCCTCTGAAATTTACATCACTCTCATATTCGTTTTGCCCTGTTTCGCTTACGATTACTGTGCTTCTATCCACTCTAGAAATAGTGTATGTCAAGTTACCACCAGTTGAAAAGTTGGTAAATGCCTTGCCAAGAAAAGACAATTTCTTTCTTGCCTCGAATTCTGCTCCATAAGAAACGGCGCTTCCCACATTACGAGGTGTCACCTGGTTAGGTGCTACTTCAAATGCTACGATGGCAATGTGATTGGTGAAGTTTTTGTAAAACAATGAAGCAGATATCATCTCTCCTGCACGGAAGAAATTTTCCCATCTTAGGTCATAATTCAAAATCTCAGCTTGCTTGGTATCGATGTTACCAATGAAGAAAAGACCTGTGATTGGATCAGCAATAAAGGCTTCTGATTTTTCTCTGAAAGATGGGCGAGCCAAGGTCTTGTTGAAAGATGCTCTTAGGTTCATGTTTTCGTTGAGAGAATAAATCATACTTGCCGAAGGTAGTATGTTGGTTTCGTTCAAGGTCTCTTGATTGTTCACAGGAACTTCTATGCCATTATCATCTTTCACGATACCTGTGTAATTCATTTTCACATTCTCTATTCTCGCGCCATAGACAGCTTTCAAACGATCAGAGATGGTCATCTCATTCATAGCATAAGCAGCCGTGATGGTCTGTGTACCATCGTAAGCATTGCTCTCATCGGTAGCATTCTGTACGAAAAGCCCTTGTGAATTGCTTCCTTCATCGATGATGAAGTTGCTTAGATCATTAGGGTCTGTAGAATTGACGTTACGAGAAAGTAGGTTGCCATAGGCATAGTTGTAAACATTGAAAGATCTGTTGCGATAGTTAATCGCAGCTCCAGCTTTAAGCGTGTTTTGCTTATTGAGATCATACGCTAAATCGACTTTAAAGCTCTCGTTTAGTTCTGACAAGTCTCTCCAAAAACGATTGATCAAACCACCATTTCTGAAACCTAATTGATCATCATCCAAGTTGATAGCAGTTTCGCGATAGTCAGGCTCATATTGGTTAGACAGGATCAATGAGTTGGTCCACTCTAGTCTTACTTTACCTAATTGATGCTTACCGTAAGTGATATTGTTAAACATGTTTCTCTCTGTATAAGTCAGGATATCGTTATACAAGAAGGTTGGGTTGTTCAAAGAAGTGTTTCTTCTGGTTCTCTTAAGTGCAGAAGATGTACCGTTTTGAATGTTGATAAATGTTGTACCAATGGTGGTGTTGGCTGACTTAGCTGCGATTGACGCTAAACCACTCCACAACACTTCATTGGAAGACAATGCTCCGCTAGAGGAGTAATCTTTTACAAGATTAACGTCAGTGCCAATAGGGTTTCTTTCATATTGCTCTCTTTCGAATTCATCGTAATGCGTTGATCTGTTTCTGTAGGTAAACAACACATTGTACCCCCAAGTTAATTTATTGCCTACTACTTGATTGCGATGAGAAAATGACAAGCTGGTGTTAAGCAGATTGTTTTCTTGAGTTGCTCCGAGAGTTGGATCAAATTGGCTAGTGGTAGCATTATCTCCGGCTATATCAGTATTAGGAGCTACAGGTAAATCTCTAGCGCCATTGTCAAAGCCTAACCAATCTGTAGATGAACCTTCATATTTCAAAAAATTGGAATTGAAATGCATACTTGGATTGAATCCTAATCCTAGAGAGATAGAAGTGCTCTTTTCTTCAGGGAATGCCTTAGTCTGAATGTCTATCAAACCACCGGTAAAAGATCCAGGAAGGTTTGGACTGAAGGTTTTGTAGACAACCACATTTTCCAAAATACCTGTTGGGAAAATGTCGATTTGGACGTCATTTCTGTCTGGATCAAGACCAGGGATGACCATCCCATTGATAGATGTTTTGGTGTATCTGTCTCCAAGTCCTCTTACATATACGTACTTGTCTCCTTGCACAGATACCCCGGTGACACGCTTCATAGCTGAGCTTAAGTTGCTGTCACCTACTTTTCTAAATGATGCGGATGATATACCATCCAATGTATTCGCTGATTTCTTTTGAAGAAGCATTACCCCTATATCATTGTCCTTAGTGATGGTAGCCGTGACGGTCACAGCACCTAGGGTCTGCACATCTTCTTGCATGACTATATCCAAAACTTGAGTCTCACCTTCCACAATCTCGATGTTATCCATTACGATGGTGCGAAAGGAAACAGATTGGATAACAATACTATGTGTGCCTACTGGAAGTTTGAGTGAATAATTACCGTCAAAATCGGACGATGTACCGTTGGTGGTACCTTGTTTTACTATCGTTGCTCCGAATAATGACTCACCGGTAGTTTCATCAACTATTTTACCGGTTAAGATCCCTTCTTGGGCGTATCCTACTCCGATGATGAGAGTAAGGGAAAGGGCTAAAAAGAATTTCAATGCTTTCATTTCTAAATATTTGTGCAAAGAAAGACCCTATTCCATTTGATAATAAGCGAAAGATTTTACGATTTGATTACCAATGTATAATTAGGACTAGGGTCTAATAACATTCTGGTAATACCAACATAAAGTCTAGGTAAGGTCAATCAAAAAATGCCCTTAATACGGGGTAATAAGGGCATTTTTCGTTTTATCGATTATTACCAGTGACTTTACTATTGTGTTATGGATTCAAAATCATCCGTGTAAATAGTGAAGGTCGCATTTACACCAGTGAAGGTAAGTGAGCCATCTATTACATTCTGAGCAGCGTCTTCTGAAGAAGTCAAAGCAGCCACATCAAAGCTTGCTGACAATTTCACTTTTCCACCGTTTGCATTAAGGTTGGTCACAGTACCCATGGCCTTTGATTTGAAATCACAAGTGATTGATCCTGATACTGCTTCGATGGTTCCGTTGGTCAAAGTAAAGCTTCCTTTTGCATCTCCTTCTCTCCCGTCCACTTCCAAACCTTCGTCTGAGTCTTCGTCCACTTTGATCAAGAAGTTGCTTACAGTACCAGAGTAAGACTGATCAATGTCGATAGCGTCATCTCCTACTTGAGCTACTACGATATAAGAAGCATCCACTGATCCCCCAAAGAATTCGATTCCATCATCGCTGTTAGCATATACTTCTACATGGTCTATGGTAGTTCCAGAACCAACACCACCAAGCGTAAGACCGTTGATCTCGTCACCTGCAGCTGCGTCGATCACCGCTCCTCCGTGTCTAATAGACACGTATTGAATAACACCCGAATTGTCATCTGCCGAAGTACCTCCATAAAGACCATTGACATCATCCGCAGGTACACCTTCTATTTGTACTTCGCTGTTTTCAGCAGAAATAGGTGCTTTCCCTAGTACAACCAGTCCACCCCATTCTCCTTTATCAGCAGCTGTAAAGGCTCCTACATCACTAGTAGAGGTCATGATGATCGGCTCTGCAGCTGTTCCTTGTGCCATGATCTTGCCTCCTCTTGCTATCATTAATACAGAAGCGTCTACACCCGTAAAAGAAGCATCTCCTTCTACTCGAGTACCTGCTTCTATGGTCAACGTTACTCCATCAAGGACAGTCACCCTTTTGGTTACTACGTAGATTTTATCTTTAGTCCATGTTTCGTTTGTGCTGATATTACCTTCTTTTACTACTTTCTCAGTAGCTGTAGAAGCATAAGTGCCTCCCATAGTAAGTGTCCAGGCTATGTTTGCATCGTTTTTGTCATATCCAGTAGCGCTAGCATCGGTAGACACTTTTCCTGACACGCCTTCTTTGACTAAGTCAAATGCTGCTTGCTGCAATGCTGTGCTGGAAGGGTTATTGTCATCATCCTCTTCACATGATGTGAAGGTCAACATTGCCGAGAGGCATAATGCCATTGCGATTAATTTTCTCATGATAATTGTGTTTTGTTTCTGATTGAGTAATTGTACATACGTTCGTTATGTGTACAAAGGTGACCCTCGAATGTTAACTCGATTAGGAATCGCTGTTACGATATCATTAAACAAAAATGACCAGCTTTAACTGGTCATTATGTTTATTAACAGAATGTGAAGTGATATTAGCTCTCAGTCCAATAAAGCAGATAATATTGGTTTTTGAGCCCTATTTAGTGATTTGCACCTTATTGAGAATCGCTGTGATAATATCTCTAGTGGTCACTCCATCAGCTTCCGCTTCATAATTGAGCAAAATTCGGTGATTCATCACGTCATAAGCGATTTCTTTGATATCCTCAGGCAATACAAAATCACGCTCATCAAAGAAGGCAATGGCCTTGGCTGCCAAATTGAGATTGATAGATGCCCTTGGCGAAGCTCCAAACTGGATGTATTCCGCCTCTTTGGTTAATCCATAGTCCTTAGGATTACGCGTAGCAAATACCAGTTCGATGATATACTGCTCAAGCGACTCAGAGATAGACACTTGGTTGATCTCCTCTCTGATAGAGAAAATATCCTTTTTAGAAAGTATGGTTTTCACCTTAGTGGTGAATGTCATATTGGCCATTCTTCTCATGACCTCCAGTTCGTCTTCTTTGGAAGGATAATCTACGTGTACTTTGAGCATGAATCTATCCACCTGTGCTTCTGGCAATGGATATGTTCCTTCTTGGTCTACCGGGTTTTGAGTAGCTAAAACCAAAAATGGTCTGTCAAGCTTGTAAGTGTTGTCTCCGATAGTCACAGTCTTCTCTTGCATGGCTTCCAGCAATGCAGACTGAACTTTGGCAGGAGAACGGTTCACCTCATCGGCCAATATCAGATTGGAAAATATTGGTCCCTTCTTTACTTCAAACTCGGCCTTCTGCTGATTGTAGATCATAGTACCTATCAGATCGGCAGGAAGCAAATCCGGTGTGAACTGAATTCTTTTGAAATCCAACTTCAAAACCTCAGCAAGCGTATTGACCGTGAGAGTCTTGGCCAACCCTGGTACTCCTTCTAGCAGGATGTGCCCTTGTGTAAACAAGCCTATCAACAATCGATTGACCATATACTCTTGGCCTACCACAACCTTCCCTACTTCATCGATCACTTCTTTGATCTTTGCCTGATGTGCTTTTCGAAGCTCTTGATCTACTACTTGTTCCATGACTTTTAGAATATGATTATTGGATTATTCGGTTGCAAAAGTAAGCGCCTTTAGTTAAACAGAAAATGTCCTCTACATAGACGGTAGAATATTTAAGAAAGTTTATGAAATGGGGGTTTTAAGTTGTGGCTATATATGAATACGTCAACCAGCCATTCTGAATAAAAACAAAAGCAGTAACTTCTGACAATAGTCATAAACCAAGTCCGCAAACATTGCCTCACGATGAACGACAAGGAGAAACAGGAGATCAAAGAAGCCATAGAAGAAAAAATATCCGAGCTCACCCAGCGAGTGAAAGATCTCGAAGAAGCTACCAAGCCAATGGGTTTGGATAATGCTGTAGGCAGGCTGAGCAGAATGGACTATATCAATAACAAGACGATAGATGAGGCTAACCTAAGATCTTCCGTCTCAAAATTGGAAGCCCTCAAACGTTGGTTGGAGCTGATCGATACCACCAAATTTGGAAAATGCTCGAAGTGTGGAAATGAAATCAATCCGAAGCGATTGCTTTTCATGCCCGAAAGTACTCGGTGCATTCACTGTGCAGGAAAATGAGCTAACTCAGGTATTCTTTGATTTCGGCAATAGTTTGCTTTGCTGATCTACCTACCCCAATCACTGTAGCAGATGCAAATCCTGTCCAGCTACCATAGCCAACCATCCAAAGCCCGGGTACTTCTTTAGACTTGGTTCCATCTGTGCGAATCTTATGATGCTTGATAGAAACAGGAAGCTTCTCCAAAAACCGCAGTTCAGATTTGTATCCTGTACAAAAAATCAAGGCATCCAATGCAATTGATTCACCATTTTCGAAGTGAGCACTGGTCGCCGAAAATTTAACTAAGCCTTGTCGGGCAGATAGAGCATTTCTTTCTCTGGCCTCCTTGACACTTGGTACCATCACAATATCCCCAAGGCTAGGCGGAATGTAGTCCCGCCCCTTTTTCTTTGCTTCAAACAGCTGGCTTGCCGCATCAAAAAGGTACTTCCCGTCAACATGATCTGGCAGGTAATCAGGTGCCGACTTGGTGATCCAATAGGTCTCTGTGAATTTTGATAATTCTGCCAAAATCTGAGCGCCACTATTCCCTTCTCCAATGATTCCGACTCTTTTGCCTTTAAACGATTCTGGCGAAAGATAGGCTGCAGAATGAATCACCTCACCTCTGAACTCATCAAGACCATCTATCCCCGGTATGGTAGGATTCCGAAACGAACCCGTAGCTCCTATGACCGTCTTGGTTTGAAATACTCCCTTGGAGGTATTGACCGAAAAGTACTCCCCATCTTTCTCTACGCTCTCAACCCAAACTGGCCGCTGAACCGCCAGATTATATTTCTTTTCATAGCGTTCAAAGTATTGAAGAACATCCTCCTTGCCAGGGTAATGATCAACTCCTCCCGGCATGAGCGTGCCAGGTAGTGAACTCCACTGAGCCGGGGAAAACAGAGAAACAGAATCCCAATAGTTTTGCCACGACCCACCAGGTTTTTCTTCACCGTCCAGGATCAAATAGTTCAAATCTGTGCGCCTCAAATAATAGCCCAATGCCAAAGCACTCTGACCTCCTCCGATAATGATGGTATCATAGTTGGGTAGTTCAGCCATGCTCTACCAAACGTGAGAAGAGGTAAGAAATTTCGGTCCCTATCTGCTGGCATCTTTCGGCATATCTCTGGGACTCTTCAGGTGTGCCATCTGCTTCTTTGGGATCCCTATAGTGCAGCGAATATCGCTTCAAGGCACCTTCTACTATTGGGCAGTCATTGTCAGCCTCAGAGCAAGTCATCATAGCCACAAAACCTTCGGTTGGGTTAGAGGCATCCTTTATGGTCTTGCTGAAAGCAACAATAGGCGCATCCTCACTGTTGATTCTTATCTCATAGTGAGGATTATCCGCTACTCCATCTGACTCGATCAGAAACCCTGCGTCTTTCATAGCTGCCACTGCACGGGGATTAAAGGCTGTAGCCTCGGTCCCTGCAGAATACGTTTCGATGTTGTTGAGCTCAAACTTCTTGGCCATAGCAGCGGCCCAAAGCTGAGAAATGTGACTCCTGCGAGAATTGTGGGTGCACACGAACATCAATTTCAAAACTCCATGCTGACCATACAGCTGAGCCAAGTCCCGAGCCATGGATTTCAACAGGTCTTGCCTTTTTCCATCAATGGATGAATGGTCAAAAGCATCGATATAGGTAACTAACTTAGTATTCGTAATCATATTAGCAACATCCAATTAATTCTTTCTTCGGCTGATCTTCCTGAACATCTTCTATGAAATAGTAAATTTCCCAACGGTAACCATCAGGATCAGCAACCCAAAACTTATTCTGTTTAGCGTGACAGCAATTTGTCTCTTTTTCTTCTAATGCGATCTCTAAAAACTGCTGAACTTCACTTTTTCGTTGTTCCAATATGTCATTGGAATTTACTCGAATACCCAAGTGCCCAAACTCGTGAAGAACTATCTGATCAGATAAGGTGAAGGAAATAACCAAGCCTGGGTTGTCCAACTCAAATTTGGCATAGTCGCCCTTGACTTTTATTGGCTCTGAACCAAACAGCTTAGAATAGAACTTGACCGTCTCGGAGATGTCAGTTATCGCTAATGAAATGTGAAATTTTGATTTTTCTGAATTTGTCATAAGGTTTGATTTAATCGTATTATTACGATGATTATAGATAAAAAAATAGTCAGCAGCAGTTATCTGGCCGATACTTATCAAAAAATGAGCTAAGCCTAAGCCCTAAGGCTTTCCACCTTTCAGGATTGATACAATAACAGACCGAGGGTCCCTCTACTGTTCCTTGTATCAGCCCTACTGCTTTTAGTTCTTTCAAATGCTGTGAAATGGTCGCTTGGGCAAGACCCAATTCCTCCACCAAATCTCCATTGATACAGCTCTTTGTTTTAAGAAGGTAGCTCAAGATAGAAATCCGAGCAGGGTGACCAATGGCCTTGGCGATTGTTGCCAGCTCATTCTCCTCTTTGGTAAACAAATCTGTCTTAGAAATTCCCATATCGCAATATTACGATTAATAGTTGGTTTGGTTACAAAATCTCACAAAAAAACCCCGACATTATAGTAATGTCAGGGTTCCAACCAGCTATTGACAAGAACGCCGAAAATTCGGCGCACTACTCTTTAGGCTCTCGTGTAGCTTCTAGACTTCTCCGTTCTAGCGCTATTCAATTGAGCAACAATTTTTTTAACAAGACGCTCTTCGGATTCATTCATCTCATAGAGCACTTCCATTCTTACACCCAATAATGATTCATTGATGTTTAGATCCATTTCAGAACCATGGTTATACGTTCCATTTTGTGAGTTGTACCAGATCAATTGTTTCATAGTTTCGATGCTATCTTAATGTCTTCAAGTTCGTAATTCAAACCATTACTATTCTGCCAAACTCTTACAAAATCCTGCCAAAATTATTTTAACTCGTTGAATCAAGGGATTAAGTCGTTGGAATCCCAAATTTCCCTCGTCGAGTATTGTTATACTTTTTCTCGACTAAGTGCAAATTGAGTGCCTGGGTTAGTAAATGACTAGTCGAGGAGGATTGTTCAATAATTAGAGTGGAATTACTCCCAATGGCGCGGAACTTAGTTCCGTGACGAAAAGACTTGAGAAGTTAAGCATCAGCACGAAAGTAACTTTCGCGCTAGAAAGGGAGTCCCTTATAGGTGACTCTGAGGGTGGTTAAGGTTAGGGAGGTTAGATTTATTAGTTAAGTTAGGTTGAGCTTAATACGGAAAAGGATCACATACAGGCAACTTACAATTCATTTCTTTAATTTCAAATCGTCCATCCGACCGCACCAAAAACCAGGTTTTATAAGACGTACCATCGTATTTCCACAAAGGATATTCTTTATTAACAAACTTCAAGAATTTTTCTTTCTCTTTGTCTGAGCGCAGAATATCAAATTCTATAAATACATAAAGAAAAACTAAATGACCTTTATATTCAGTGTAAGCCATAGGCATGCGAAAGTCCAAATATCTAATCCGAGTAGTACTATTGATCGTTAAAAAAACGGTTGAATCTATAGGTTTGCTTTTAACTTCAATCACTTCAGAAGTAAAATCCAAGGTGGCAAGATCCCAATGCCAAAAATTTGAAAAATGAACATAAATCGGCATAGAATTTAATTTCAATTCTGCGTTTCTTTCAAGGTACATATCGACTTGATCACGTATAAATGAATCCTTTTTTAATTCCACGAAAGGAACTTGGCATTTTAAAGTGAGAGTCAAGAATATACCAATAAAAGAGAGACTAATTTTATACATGCTATTGCTGTAGGATACCTTGGGTTTTTCTGCGGTTTCTGAATTGAGGTTAGTTCCGCTTAGCTGATGGATAATGTAATATTCTACGCTGTTAAGTTCATTAAATCCCATCTACGGTATCCTTCAATTTGGTCATGATCATACCAAAGCGTTCATCTTGCTGCTCATAGTATAAGTTGCCAATCATGGCTTCTTGCAACAATTTACTTTCCAAAATCAATAAAAAGGATTCCTTTAGGTAGTTTCTTACCGTTTCATCTGAATTGACGATCTGCTCACGTATATCAGAAGTATGATTAAGTAGATAAACAATGTCCTCAAAATCATGACTGGCATATAGGTCCTTGATGCCACGATCAAGGAAAGCGTCAAACTTGGTAGCTAGGAAATATGGTAATGGTAAAAGCTTGATCGACAACCCTTCTAGGTCATAGTGCAAGGCTTGGTCAAAACCCAGTTCAAACCATCGATTACCAGGGGCCCAACCGACGGGTATGGTGGCCATTACATCTACTAGTACATCTTCATATCGAAAACGACAAACGACCGAATCGTTTACGGATTGGATAAAACCACGTTTAATCAACTCCTCGCGCAATGCTTCCAGTTCTCCTATACTGGCAATCTCCATGGTCAGGTCTAGGTCTTTGGTAGGGCGAACGTCATCTGCCGATGGATCATCTATGTACAAACTGACCACTGCTCCTCCTACATAAACCACTTGGTCATTCAGGTCGCCTAAAGCTGTTGCGATCTTCTTCGTGACTCCCTGATTGATTTGTGTGTTCTTTAGCATATTCGCTTTTTGAGTACTTCTACCGCGATGTTTCGCTCACGTGCTCTGCCTACTCTGAGCGCGTCGCACAGAGCCATTACTTCATAAAAAGCCAGATCTTTGAGGCAGGCCGCTGGCACACTTGGATAAAGAGGTTCTATCGCTTGACCTCTCAAATTACCTTCATGATGTGGCCATACATACGGAGTATCACTCATGATCTCCTGACTCAGCGGTGGCGCTGCATGTGCGGTAGGTATGCCTCTGACGAGCGCACCGGGTTGCTGGGGATATACATAGCACAAACCGTACTGCAAAAAATCCATGAGTCCTTGCCGCATCACCTGCTTCTTATTTTGAAAAAGCAACCCTGCAATAGACGAACGGTTCAAACTCTCGCTCACCTCACTGGCGCTGATCTCAAGTTCATGAGAAAGCGCCTTCATAGTCCAGGGTTGATCCCCTTTGATGACGATTTTGAGCAGGATGACAATATCCTGCGGACGCATACCACTGTGTTTTTTCATGATATAATGGATAATATCGACCACAAGATAAACATTAATTCGCGAATCGCGAATCGCGAATCACGGATATAACCTCATTCAATCAAATTATCACGATATGCGATAGCCTAGTTGATTAGCTTATAAATCTGAGCGGCTATAGACTGCACCTCATCGGATCGACGGTTATTGAAATGAATCTCACTTTGATATTTTGGCCATTGGCCTGTGACATTGCGTACTTGAAAAACCAATTCAGCCTCTATCGCTTCCACGAATAACTTATGCTTGTCATACGATTCATCTCCCTTTGTGCCCACAAAAGGCGCAAACACAAATACGGTAAGGGTGACCGTATCAAGCTTCTTCCAGACATATCCATGATAGCCGCTTTTGCCATTCGCTCTTAGTCCCCCGCTAATTCTCGATCTTATAGACTGGCTAGCATAGCCGACATAAACTATATTTCTCACTCAGAGTTACTCGCAGAGAACTCTGAGGTCTTGTTTTCATTTTATCAATCTTTATCTTCATTTCTCAGAGTCCCTTGCAGGTGACTCTGAGGGAGGTTAGAGTCCTCCTTCACCTTCCCCGGCGCAAGGGTGACTCTGAGGGAGATTAGGGATAGTTAATTAGCTATAACCACTCGAACAATTTTAATTTCATTTTTAACCTTACCAAGGTATAATATTAATGATGAGGAATAATATTCTTCATCCTCCGCATCCCATATATGCGTATTAATTGGTATATAGTGTAAAAACTCACTATCCAAGTTTAAACTAGGAAAGCTATTCTTAACCATAACCAAATCCGATATGTCTAGTGTCAGGAGTTTCTTCTTAACCTCATTTGAAAAAATCACACTGTATGCATCCAGAAGCTCGGCTTTTGTTAATCCATTTTGATCAGGATCAAAATCTTTTGGCATATCTAATAAAGGCAACAAAAAAAGGCTAGGAACCTCGGAAGAATCATTTTCGCTAATCAGAAAACTGAACCTGTTCCAGAATATTTCTATCGGAAGTTGTGGTTCTGAAACTGATTCTTTTTCATATCTCAGAGTCCCTTGCAGGTGACTCTGAGGCAGGTAAGAACCAAACAACCCTAATACCAATAAGAAAAGCTGTGTTTTCCACATATTCATCAAGATAATAAGATTTTATAAACCTGTCTTGTTTCTCTGTTGTAACCCCTTAAATCACAAAGATTTGATAATCAACAGATTAACAGGGATATAATGAACCTCGGGCGGGAGGCTGCGCGCCCCGCTTGAACCCACATGACCTAAACGGTCACAGGATTTTAAGTCCACTAACAAAAAAAGCAACCCATCTCTGAGGTGCTTTCTGTACCTCGGGCGGGAGGCTGCGCGCCCCGCTTGAACCCACACGACCTAAACGGTCATAGGATTTTAAG
>JAGDZO010000019.1:0-315036 GCA_049115815.1 Cyclobacteriaceae bacterium
GACTCAACTTCAGCTAAACTATCAAACAAGTCATGACAAAAAACCCAAACATAACGCGAAGAATCTGATGAGTTATTAGATAATTTTATCCTTTCAGAAAGACAAACGAGAGAATCAAAATCATAAATAATTGTCTGAGCCGAAAGACTCAGCTTGGCTAAAAGTATTCCAAAAAATAGAAGCCTATTTATTCCCATTTAGATAAGTAAGTACATTTTTAGAATAATTACTCATAGAAAATTTTTGCCTTGCAGTAACTTTTGCCCGAGTACCAATTGCTTGGAAAATTTCATACTCCTTGATTGATCTTAGCATAAGACTAGCTAATTCATCAACATCATTAAAAAGGAATCCGTTTACACCATCCTCTATCAATTCCAAACTGCCTCCCGATCGAAAAGCCAGTACAGGCAATCCGCAAATCATAGACTCAATGGTAACACGTCCAAGAGCTTCATTCTTACTACACATCAACGCGCAATGTGCACTTTCGTATATGGGCCAAACAGAGTTTTGGTACCCAGTGACAACAACCCCATCGTATAAATCATAAGCCTCAATTCGGCTTTCCAACCATTCCAAGTTTCCATCTCCAACTATCTGCAATTGACAATTAGGATTAAGTTGATAAACTCGAGAAAAAGCCTGCAAGGCTAAATCGTGACCTTTATTATTACTAATTAAACCAACTAGTAAAAACGTATAGTCTGAGTTTTTAGTAACATTCTTAATTAATGGAAGCCTATAACCATCAAACCCTACGAGGCAATTTTTAACATTAAAATGTCTCCTAATAGTGTCCGAAACGGGAATAACATAATCCGAACACCGAATGATATGTTCTGAGATTCTTTTACCAAAATAGAATTTTAATGAATAATCTAAATCTAGAAACTCTCTTAAATGCCACAAATGTCTTTTTCTCAAAACCCAGGCAACAGTTGCTCCATGACCAATTGCGGCGGAATTAGATACCACTAAATCTGGTCTAAATTCTCTAAACTTAGCAAAATTTCGTCCAATTAGAACGGAATTAATAAATAAGGCTCGTATTCCTTTCAAAACATTAATGCCCCTTCTTAAAAGCTGGTAAAACTCATTCCTACTGGCATAATCAAAATAAACCCAATGGCTAAATGGTATGTATAACACTTCACAATTCTGAATTTCGTTAAACCGCTTTGCTAACTCAGATTCTTTTGGCATCACGATGAGAAACTGCCGACCGTCTGAAATTTCCAAAAGGAAATTTAATAGGGATAAGTTTGCTCCAAAGGCACTTGAATCGTGTAAAAAAATCAACCACCGGTTCATGATCTCAATATTTGATTTATTGTCCCTTTTATCCAATAATAAATCCCCTTTGGAATTATCATATAACCAATGTTACGCATCCTATTTTTAAATGAGGTCCTATGAAAATAAACTGTTTTGAATACGGCTTTATCATAACTTAGATTCTGTTGAACATCATGCTTCTTAGAATCAAATTTCCATGTATGATCGATTTGCAGACTATTTAAAGGGTGGATTTCACTTTTCGTATGTGTACTCGCCATCCCAAAGCCTATGTTAGAAATCAAATTTTTTCTTGGACAAATAGAAAGCCCACCACTTGCCCATACTGAGAATTGCCAACGGTAAGCCCATGAATCAACTACTCCATTTTCCAATTGCGCTGATATGCTATTCCAATACTTTTCCTCTTCGCGGTTAAATGAATATAAAAGGAACTTATCATTTAATAATCTAGTCTGAGAAAAATTAAATGATTGCCACGCTTCCCTCCACGTGCCCCAGCCCCAAACATTTACATATTTACTAAAAGTTAGATCTCGATTGAGCTTTTCTGATATTACCGGATTCGTACCGGTGATATGAAAAACTTGCTCTTCTTCTTGATATGCTAAAAGAGAGAACGAACAGAAATCAAAAAATGCATCTCCTGCCAAACAATCGTCCTCCAAAATGATGCCCATCTCCACATGCTCAAAGAACCAAGTGATCGCACCACTCACAGCTAAGCCACAGCCTAAATTTTCGTTACGAAATAAAGTCTGCACTTTACAATCCCAATCTATCTGAGAAAGCACCCACTCACGACATTCTTTACATTCAATTACATCACTTTCATTTGCTTCTCTTGGGCCATCTGCTCCAATAAAAAGCTGTTTTGGACGCTGTGCTTTTATCTGAGAGAACGTCTTTTTGACCAATTCTGGACGATTGAAAATCAGATAAAGTATGGGGGTATCGAATGGCTCTCTCATATCAATAAGTCAAAGTTAACAGCCTCATTACATCTCATTGATTTATTCAATGAAAAGATTGTAATAATCCTTGATGTATTGAGCTAAAGCGTGATTTAACGTGTATGCTTCCAGGTGTTTTTGAGCAGAATCATACTTAATAACTACAACATCAAGCTGATAATTTAGTGATATTGCTTCCGAAGCAAAAACTTCAACGTCTCCAACCCCATCATTACACACAATATCCAACTCCATTGCCAACATCTCACCCATTTTCACAGCGGAAGAAGCTTTTTTAGAATAAGCAGGTTTGATAAAGAATATTCCTTTGGTGCCAATAGAAAGGTGAAGTGGAACTTGTTCCCTATTTGAAGATGTAATTACCACTTGATCTCTTGAAACGTTTAACCTATCACAGGCGTAGTAAATCACTTCAGGATCATCTTTAGTTACGAATAAAAATTTGCTGATAGGCTCTTCTTTCAGCATTTCTTTGAAATACAATAACATTTCATCAAGCAAATACCAGGTTCCCAAACTACCCAGATATATAAAAACCTCTTTGGTGGCATCAAGTCCCAGTTTCGATTTCAATGCCAGCTGCTTTTCTTTCTTAATTTTACGTGGATCAAAAAGCTCCAAATCAACTGCACAAGGAATTACGGTGATTTTATCTGCATCAATTCCTTCACTCTTCCCTTCAAAAAGTCTCCCAGAAACGATCTCCTCCTTTCCAGCATGCGTAAGGCTGATAATGTGATCGGCTTCTGTCATCATCTCAATCTCCTTTCGCTTGAAGTATTGATAGATCTTCTTATAAATAGGATTGCTCAAATCCCATATTTCTCCATCTACTCTTTCATTGGCCCAAAAGCCTCGGATATCAAAGAGGAACTTAACACCAAATTTCTTTTTAAGTTTCAAGCCAATCAAACCCGGTGGATAGCTCCGACAATGCACCATCTTAATGTCATGCTTCACCACAATATCATGAGCCAATCGATACATTTTTCTCAAGTCAAAGAGAGTTGAGAATATCGGAGGTTGTTTGTGGTATTGCTGTGGATACCAGGTAATTCCTTCTTCCTCAATAGCCCGCTCGATGGTGGATTTGCCAGGTTCAAAGAATTTCTGCTTTTCAAAACTGATCACATGAAAATGATACCCCTCCGTACAAAGCCCCTTCAGATAGGGAAGGATCTGAGACTGACCGAGTGGATCGGTAAGTCCGTCGTAGGATAGATAGAGAACGTTGTGGGAATTGGGCATGCTTTCTAACGAGAATTCCCTTTAACAAATTTGAACAATGCAGGCCAACGGGTTGATATTTTAACTAATATTTGATAATACGCAACACCAGCCAGAAGTAGCATAAAAGGCATGGCATAACTCACAAATCGATGATTGAAGAATGAAATGACAGTCATCAGAAATGCCCCTAACACTACACCACCTATCATCAACGATGTGATGTTGATCATTGATTTATCAAGAAGAATCATCATCAGAAACAGGACAAACCCCAAATTAATTGCGGCGCTCAATGCATTGAAATGCAGATTCATAAAATTATAAGGAAGCATAAACATTGCAAGTTTCCTAAACTCAAGCCAAACAAACCGCGACGGATTATTTGCAATCCAATCAGCTGCGACTCTAAGATGCTCTTTGTACAAAGTGGCTTCACTCGTGATGGTGTCCAATCCCGGAATATGAGTGACTCTAAAACTATAAACATCGGAACCCTTTGTCTCTGAATCACCGTTCCACGACCCCCGCGTATAAGGTTGATGTCCAAGAAAAATCGCCTGAGCCTGTTGTGTGCTGACTACTTTAAGCCCAATGCTTTCGTTGTTCTTAAAAATGACAGCAAGATTGTAACAAAGCATCAAGAGAAAAGTAAATGTCAAAACGGCTATCAATGGAATATTATTAGTTCTAAATGTCAGGACATATTTTGCGAATGCAAGAGAAACTATTGCAAAAAGTAAAAGAAAACTTAGCGTAGCATGAGGTCTAAACCCAGTTGCTATCACTGTAACTATAGGTACCATAGCTAATTCAATCTTCTTTAAAGCGACTTGACTATATGCCTTAAGCAGTATGGAAGTAACAATGACCAATATCGGTGTGACAAGGTTTTCATAACACACAAATAATCCGATATAAACCAACGCTGACGGCAATAGAATATAGAAGACGGTTAACCAGCGGCTCAATTCTACATTATAGCAAAACTTTAAAGCCAAAAACCTAAAATAAGGCAACGAAATGAGAAAGAGCACAAGACTAATCAGGTTGATCACAAATGCAAAAAGGACATAATACTTACTCGATAAATCATCAATATGACTTTGGGTAAGAGGTGAAAATTCGGAGTAGAGGCGTTGATATCCGATATGTATGATTACGGGAAGCGTAGGAGGAAAAGCTGTACTTCTATACGCTGGTAAGCTATCTGCATAAGAGAAGTATTTATCATTATTGGAATAAACAAACCCATGACCTTGATTATAATGCCAAGCAAGTTTTGCATATCGATGTTCATCAAAATTGATGGGTTTAAATATTTGTGGTGTAATAGTCGTACGACGATTTTCAATATCTCTACTAAGACCAAAGAAAAGCGATAAAGTAATTTTCATCACAATTGCAAGGACGAAACACCACCTGAAAATACTCTCTCTGATCATTTTTTGACAATCACAATAAGCTGAAACATCCCAAAAACCGAATTTACTGGCACCAAAATTTTTTCCATTAAGCCTATTAAGTCATAAGCCTTTTCATTCAATATACTTGGTCGAGAAAATCCACCACTTACAATATACTTTAAGGGCATAAAATCACGCATCACTTCAATTTGAAAATTTGGGAATTGGCTTAGAAATCGAGCACGGTCTCGCTTAAAAACTATCCAGGGCAATGCGCCATTTGCAACACTCATCGGTTTTCCATGTTCACTAAGTTCCCATCCACTATTAGGATCAAAATCTTCATGATGAAAATGCTTGTAAATAAAAGTTGAAAGCAGAGTCTTCGCTGGTTCTATCAATATGATTTTTCCACCTTTTTTTAAGGTTCTTGAAGCTTCTCGCAAAAAGTCCTCAGGTACAGGTATGTGATGAAATACATTAATCATGAGTATGGCGCTCAATTCTTCATCTTCGAAGGGCAATTCAGATGCATCGCAACATAAATCGCAATAGCTCAACTTTTGAATATCCGAAGTGATAACGTTCTCCAAATGCTCCTTGATAAAACCACCCCCTGAGCCTATTTCCAAAATTTTACCTTTATCCACTCCCAAATACATCTTTTGAAGGGCATACCATTCTTCATATATCCGTTTCAAAAAAGGTTTATTGAGAATAATGCTCCGATGAAAATCCGTAGTTTGGCTTTCATCCAGATCCTTCAAGGGTGGTGCGAATTTTCTCATTTGAATTTGATCTTTCTTGATGCGAAAATCAACATTCTCAAAAGTATCACACCATGCTTCCATCTACTGATGTTGGTTGAGCCATACAATCTATCTCGGTATCGTATGGGCACTTCAATGGTTTTTAATCCAAGTTTATTGGCTCCAAATATTAAATCAAAATCACCAAAAGGATCGAACTCTCCAAAATAGCTTCTATTACTAATCAACTGATTATAGTGACTTCTGGTCATTACTTTGGTGCCACATAGGGTATCTCTAAATCTTTCTCCCAGTACATAAGAAAACGCTGCTGCAAAAAATCTATTACCTAGTATATTAAAAAACCTCATGGCTTTTGACTCCATGGGATAGATCATTCTACTCCCATTTATATACTCACCAAGGCCTGAAGTAATGGCTCGATAAAATTTGGGAAGCTCCTCTGGCGGAACCGTCATATCTGCATCTAATATCATCAAGATATCCCCCTTGGCGTGACCAAATCCTACTCTAACTGCATCAGCTTTGCCTTTTCCCGGCTGTTGGTAGCAGGAAAGCTCGAAGGGGTACGATTTGCCTTGCACAGATTGAATCTTATCCCAAGTGTCATCTGTAGAGTTCCCTTCTACGAATATCACTTCGTCGTGATCGCTCATTTTTGGAATCCTCCTCAAAATATCATCAATATTTCCTGACTCATTTCTAGCCGGAACTACAATAGTTACCGAGTTTATATTCTTAGGAAATATTGGTCGAATCAATGCTATATTGGCCATGGCCAAATGCCTATATATAGGTAGGTTAACTAAAAATTTATTAAAGAATCCGCTTAACAACGGTATCCAAATCGGGACTATCACTTTTTTGTCTGATTTGATCAATTCAAATCCAGATAACTTACAAAGGTTATTAATGTCCGCATGAGTCACCCAGTTGTCAGAGCTAGGACGAGATGTCATGCCGAGAAAAGCAGCCAATTTCACTAAAGGTCTCCATAGTTTGCTGTAATAAACAATTAATACACGATGGTCAGCATGAAGCCTTGTCTTTAATTCTTCTAAATCATTCTGAATATCGTCAAGCTCGTGGACTATTCCATTCAGCAAAATTATCCTACTAGGGACTCCTTCGATTTTTAATAGTGCATCATCTGTTATTCTACCTTTAACCTCAACCCTTGCAATATGTGCATCAGGCTTGACAGAACCTTTACCGCTGCCTATAACTTCAATTAATTTTTCATTCTGAAGGCAGTAATACCTAGCGTAGTTCCGAAGTGTTTTATGGAAGTATGAATTAATTTTCACCTTTTAAAGTTTGTGTTTATGCATTCTTTCATCTTGACATAAAGATAATGCAGGTCTGTCGCTGACAAGTGTATTTTAATCGAATCCTTATTCGTCAGCAGAAGTTGCCCTATTCGTATTACCAATATTCAGAATCCTCACTATTTTCCTACTTGGGGTATTTTACAATAGATATCGCCGTATATTCCTTCTGAGTAAAACACTGGGTTTGATTCTAACTCATTTACCATCTGCAGGTAACCTAACCAATGTGATTTCTCAAAAGACAATTTTTCGCCAATACAGAAGTTGAATACATAATTAGGGTCTAAGTTTTTAAGAAGCATTATAGCTTCAAAAACCTTTTCAAGTCTCTCTGGTGTAGTAAATTCGAAAGAAAGTGATTCTATTGGTTTTGACAAATCCTCTAAGACTTCTATCTCGTGACCCTCCACATCTATTTTGCAAAATTTAGGCAAGCCATATTTTTCTATTAATTCGTTCATTGTTGTTGATTGTACCCTTTGAGATTGATTCCAATCCTCTTTTTGAAACCTGTTGGAATTAGAGACAGATTTAATCCAACCCTTAGACAGGCTTGCCGTTCCTGAAGAAATTTTAGTTTTAGAGTAGAATAATTGGCGTTCCCCTAAGCTGTTAGAAACAACCTTTGGTACTATTACCACTCTTTTCCCAAACATTTTCCTCAAGTATTTCAAGCAATGTTGCTGTGGCTCTAATGCGATAACCTTAGCCCCTAAAGCCAAAAATGTCGAAGTTCTATTCCCATAGTTCGCTCCAATGTCAAAAACTAGATCTGATTGAGCAATAAATTGAGAATAAAAAGCTAATCTTTCTAACCTCCTTTGCCTTTCAACTTTTTGAAATTTCGTAGGAAAGAAGGTTTCACGAAACCTCAAATAGTGGTAATAAATCATTCCGAAATTATCAAGTTTCAACTTTATTGAATCGATATTCATAATTTTAGATTTTTCCCCTCGAAGTAGAACTACACATATTTAATCTTAATAAGTTTTTGCTAGTATTTTTTCTAACTAGAACATCCAATCTGGAGGATTACACACTTTTCCCCACCATCTCAGCAAATACCTTGGATAAATGAAGCATCCATTCCCCCCTATCGTATTCCTGATAATTCCTTCAAGAAAATTCTCAATTTCTCCAATTCCAATTCCATAGAATAATCAATCTCGCGATGTTCGCCTAATTGTGGAATCATGTCTCCTAGAAGATAATTATACTCAAGACCCACCGTGTCTGCCAAAGCCAAAAAGCAATTGACCATATGATCTGTTGATTTATTTCGAATTTCTACAACAGCCCTCCCTTCTTCCATAAACACCATGTTGGTAAGTCCTGCGCCGTGAATGGACATCAGTACTTCCGCACGCGAAAAAATATTGATTTGCTCTTTGATCGAAAGCTCCTCAGTGTAAACAACCTGAAATCCTCCCTTTTCGATTACTGGCAGAAGATCATCTTCATTCAACAAACATCTCTTGGAACCACGATTCCTGCTGATATAAATTTTGGTACTTACAGGTTGGTAATCTTCATCGTAATAATAGTCCTTCAACACCTTAATAGCTCCTTTAAGTGGGACCGACTGAAATGAAAGTGGTCCACCCGCCTGACTCACAAAATGCATTTTTCGGATTTTAAGTAGTTGATTTTTCTCGTATGGTATAGAGTTAATATTGAAAGGAGCTAATAGTTCACGTCCAAAATTCCATTTTGTGAAAAAAAATTCTGGAAAGTAAAAGGGCAAATCCGAAGGTAATCCGAGACTTTGGCTTGACCAAATCCGGGGTAGAATCTCCGTTAACCAATGATAGTAGCCTCCAGTCGAAAACTGATCAAGCACCCAGATAGCCTCATCGACAGGTTTTTTTTTTCTTATTAAATCTTTGATAGTTGTTTTTACCAGATAGGGCAATCCGTTATATCGCTTTCCTTGCCATGGATGACCAAAACTGATAGGTAAAATCTTAATTCTCTGCTTTACAAAAAGTTCTGTATTGACTGTGACCTGATTCAGTTGTTGATAATACATTTCCCATGACACAGATGCTTTTGTCTGAAACAAACTTGCATCATCACCATGAAAGTTCATCGGTAATGGCCTTTGAATGTGTTCAGGTGGAAATAGGATCTTTTTCAAAATATCAGATTTTTCAATATCGCCAATACTTTTCTTGTCATTATCACTTTTGGATAGGCCCTTACCGCCCACCAAAGTGCTGATAGAGCGTCAGAAGTATATCCTCCCATAGCCAAATGCAATGCCAAGTACAAGTACCTATGCGCAACAAAGGCCGTCTGATTCTTTCCAAAACTTCCGGCTACATGTTCATCACCTTGGATAATATCAATACTCCTTTCAACCCTTAATTTCAGGAGACCTAAGTCTACATTCATTACACTGCGCTGTTGATGCTGATGCATACATGCCGAGATCACATTGGAGTAATGAAGGGGGTATCTTGCGGCTAAACGTATCCAAAGTATATAATCTTCAGATCCAATAATCGCAGGGTCTTCATTGAATTGATAATTAGCCAGTATATCTCTTCGGACAAATACACCTATACAACTCAAATGGTTACCAGTGATCAAGGTCTCGTTTATCTCGCCTCGGCGATTGTTTTCCTTTCGAATGATCTCTTCGTTTTCTGTTTTCACTTCATACGCCAAATGAAACCATTCTGGACTTTGCCTCTGATCGATCAGGTAAACGGCCTCTTTTAAGCAATGAGGGTATAGCTCATCATCACTATCCAAAAAAGTGATATAGCTTCCTTTCGCTTTTGAGATTCCGAAATTCCGAGCAATAGCCCGCTCCTCATTTTTCTTATAATAGTATTTGATCTGATCGTTTGAAAACTGAGAAACCACCTTCTCAGTGTGGTCGGTACTTCCATCATCGACAATGATCAACTCCCAATTTTTTTCAGTTTGTGCACAGATAGACGCTATTGCATTGCCCAAGCGATCGGCGCGATTGTAGGTAGGAATGATTACAGAAAAAACTATCTCAGCATTCATCGTATAGCTTTTCTAATTGATCCATCATATTGGAAAACTTAAATGGCTCTATTGATTTCTCACCATTCTGAACAAGGCGTTTTCGCAAATCCTCAGACGAGAGTAACTGCCTAATGGATTGATAGATTTGATAGGATTGCCTGAAATCCACAACCAAAGCATTTTCATTGTTTTTGATAAACTCTCGAGCCACCCCAGACAAAGTAAATATTGAAGGGATTCCAGCGGCAAGCGCCTCCACATAGGTTTGACCGAATGCCTCTACATTTTGATCTATTGGTACATGTATATGCACATCGAAAAGTTGATACAATGAAAAAATATCTTCTTCGAACGGGATCTGTAGGTAATTTTCATTTGGCATGTCCCTTAAACAAGTGTCAATCTCTACGCTATACGGTCCTCGAGCATTTGCCATAATCAATAGAGCATTGGGATGATCCTTCAGCACCTCGGCAAAAGCGTCAATGGTGTATTGAATTCCTTTCAGTTCGAAAAATCGCGAAATCACGCCAATGACAGGATAGTGATCTCCTATCTGATACTTGGCTCTCAGAAGATTAACATCCTCCAATTTCGGTTTGTGGAATAGTTCAAGTTTGAAGCCATGATGAATGATATTGATCTTCTTTGCCTGTACTCCTTCCTTTTCTACCAAGATTTCTTTCACATTCTGACTAATTGCCACAACATGGCTGGAGAGATGGTTGATCAAACGATCTAACAACACACCTTTGGGGTGATATGAATGATGAAAGCTCCCATGATGTCTCGTATGAATTCTCACGTGAATTCCGGCCAGTTTCGCTGCAACCAACCCTTGAAAACTAGCTTTCAATAAGTGGCAGTGAACAATGTCTGGCCGCAATTTCTTAAGAATTTTCCGGAGCCTCAGGATGCCTTTCAGATCGAATAATCTACTCGATTTTACTGTTTGGCAAATGAGCATCTTCGCTTCGATATGAGATTTCAACACACTTTCATCACCATTGATAAGTATAAAACTGATTTCATATCGCTCTGACTTCCACTCATCTATCAGCCACTCAAACTCAAGTGACTTGTTGATATCCGAAATGATATAGACGATTCTATTCTTGGCCATGATAAAACCAAAGGTATCATTCCTTTGCGGAAGCTGTATAACCTTTATAAATAGATGCCGCTAATAACGAACCTATGATTCGGAAAGAAACAAGATCCAATTGTTTCAACCGATTTGCTAAGTTGCTAGTGACTACCGCTTTCAGTGTCGTAGAAAAAGCAAGAATGACATTAAGCACTTGATGTTTTCCGAAGCTGTACTTCAATTCCAGTTCTTTGAAACCCATTTCCACACCTACTTTTCTTGTGATTCCGCTACGATACTTCCTTGCCAACCAATTGCCGATATTTTGACGATCAATTTCATTATGATAGGTCATCACGGTAGGATCAATGTATACACTTACACCTTTTGACTTCAGTCTAGCAGAGAATTCATGATCCTCAAATCCTGCAAATGGAAACTGTTCGTTGTATCCACCTGCATGCTCAAATGTTGCCTTACCGATGGATAGATTTTGACTAGTGACTCCATGTGTTTGGAATACTTGGTCCGCTTGCCAAATAGCCCCTCTATTCCATCCTTTCAAAGTGGTAAAACCATAATGATTGAGGTACCTGCCAAAGGCAGTTTTTTCTAAATTCTTCCTTAATGCTTCCGGATAAACCCAATTGACATTTAATGCTGAATTGACATTTTTTCTATGAAACCAAATGATTCGATCAATAGCAGGTTTGGTCATCCACATATCATCGTCCATAAAAAGGATGAGATCAGATTTAGCCAATCTGGCTCCCAAGTTTCGGGCAGAGGCCACTCCATGATGGCTGTTTTTAATAACGCCGATCCCAGTCAAATTCCAATCTTCAAAAGGCACACCATCATTGATCACCAATACTTCCGCATTGAGATGCGAAGTTGATGATATGAGATGATCGAGAGATTCCATTAGAATATCCCTGCGATCTTTGGTTGGTATGATCACAGTTAAATCAACGGGCATCCTTCAACAATGAAATAATTGGATAGACAAGATTCGAGGAGCGCCATTTTAGTTTCTTAAACAGTACTTGTGATGGTTGATCCAAAACCGTAACATCTACCTTTTGAAGGAATGCCCTAGCTTTTTTTACATCTCCTGAAAAATACGCCTGATCTGACTTTCGCAAGAAATAATAATCAAAAATTGATTGATCAAAATGGACTCTTGACAGTTTTGGAAATGAATAGTCTGGACGAACTTGAAGGTGCTTCTCGATCAACATGCTTAGTTCATCTAAACCATACGCTTTAGCCAGCCCATGAAAAATAGTATCATGGTCGATCTCAAATTCTTGTTCCATACTCACAGTCTTGGAAGTTTCGTGCAAACGAAAATTCACAAGTACATCAGGAATTTCTAGAATGTCATCATTGCCACAGCATAATAAATATCTGATCCACCACTCACGATCCATCAAATAATGCATGTTTTGTGCCAATGCACCAACTGTTTCAAAAGCCGTTCGTCTAAACCAAGTCTCAGGCTGATCTATTCGGGCCCAGCCAATGGTCTTTGATAAATTTCCTTGATACACCTCTGTGCCAGAAGAAACAAATGCCTGATGACTATCAAATTTTCTACTCCTCCCACAAAGAATCTTTACTGAGGGGTCTGTAAAGGATCCGCCAATGATCTTTAGTGCGTCTGGCTCTAAATAATCATCGCTATTCAACCAATTCACAACTTCACCAGTTACTTTTTTCAGGCCCTTATTTATGGCGTGGCTTTGTCCTTGGTCTGGTTCACTTACCCAGTAACTTATGTACTTCTCGTATTTTTTTATAATATCAATAGTATTGTCTGTACTACCCCCATCAATGATCACATAGTCCAATTTCGAATAACCTTGGGAAAGGACCGAGACTATCGTCTGCTCAATGAATTGACCTTGATTGAAGGAAGGGGTGATGATGGAAATTTTAGGTCGCATTATTTACTCTATTTTCAAGCATGCCCTTCAGGGTTTCAGCAAGATGACCTTCTGAAACTATAATACTATCATCTCCAGTCCCTTCATCTATACGATCACCATTCAAATACCAATAGTCAATTTTTAAGGCGGAAGCCATGCTGAAATAACAATTGTTATGTTTGTCTTCCGCTCTCCGCAACTCTAGGACTTGTTGACCATTAGGCATCAGAACCATATTAGTCAACCCTGCTCCATGTATCGATACTAAATACTTGCAGCGACTAAAGAGTTCCACTTGCTCATGCCAAGTCCAATCTTCTAGATGAACTACTTCAAATCCATACTGCTCCAAAATTGGGAATAAATCGGATTCATTAATAACCCTACGTCTATTAGCTTTCGCTCGTGAAATGTAGATTCTCTCATTTCTGTTTTTATTATCACTCGCCCCTTTTTGTGTTAGTCGATTTCGTAAACTCCTTAATATCCCATCATTGTAGTTACCGGTAGTCACTGATGTTGGCCTAGGAATTAAGAGTTCTCCAAATTCAACTGAGTGCTTATCAGGAATAAACTGCACATCAAATCTCGAATAGTACTTTAAAGACTCAGTAACATATTGATAATTGCTATAGGCAAGTGGCAGATAAAGCGTGCCCGTGAAATTCTCTGGTAATGATTCCAATCTAGTCAGACCATCCGCAAACCAATGAAAATATCCTAAGGTCCAAGTATCAGTAAACCAAATACCCTTCTCAACTTTTATCTGCTTATTCAGAATATGATTCTTAACAATAAATTTAAGTTGATGTATATATTGTTCGTATTTAGAATTTTTACTGTCACGAAAAGATATCATTAAAATTTTCAGACCTTTAAATAATATCCCCTGAAAATTTACACAGACATCATTGATTGTTGCCAATTCGGGTTCTAAAAACGGCTTTTCAAACTCATGCTGAAATAAATGCAAATCTTGAGAGTCTAAATTAACCGGCGGTTTACGTTTAGAAACCAATGCCTTAGACATCTCTGAGGACTTTTAGATTCAAATCAGGGTGACCAAAATATTGATGAATCACTGAAACCTTTGATCCATCTTTATTCAACATAAGTCCGTCTTCCGAAACAATAAAATCATGATATTCAGAAGTATACATAGTTGTAACTGGCCCTTCTCCATTTTCAATCAATTCAAAGTCTCTTATCAGCTTCTTCCAAACCACATAATTATGTGCTCCTTGATCATATCCAAAAAGTCCCGGGATTTTATAACTATTCAACCCAAGTATCTTAATCATTTCCTCCAAATATGGGATCATACAGGATATATACGCTAAAGTCGTCCCAGAACAGCTAATTTTATTTAAAGCTAATTCTGCATGCACACTATCTCCAAAAAGAGTTCTGACCCATTTATCATTGCCAGGTTGATCTTTTATTCTAACCGCTGGATTTTCAACTGCGTAATAAATTTTCTGTTCCTTAATATTTTCAAAGGGATCAGTTTGAAAAACAACATCCTTCACATCCGATAACATAGCATAATTATACTCTCCAGAATGTTTATTTAAATAGTCGTAATAATAGAAATATCTTGAGCATGCCACACTAAGAAACCAGGCAGATGTACTTCCTACAGCATGAATAAACCTTTTTTCATCTTTGATAAACCAAGACAGGAAATGATAATAGTTTTTGTGTATAAATCTAAGATACTTGCTAAACCTTCTTATCTGAATTTTTTTTGGTATCCAATTTAGAAATCTCTGAATCCTAACAGGCGTTACATCAAACGAATAAAGAAAATCAATTAACTCTTCATCCGCATTATGAGCAATAAAGAAGACAATATCACCGGTATATCCTGTAGCTCTAAGTGTACTAACAAATGGCCTTAACTGGGCTGAATTATAGCCAAGTGCCGCCCCAATTACAAGGTTTTTTTTCATATCAAAAAGCTCCTGTCCAATCCCATTTCTGATTAGCCATGGTCATTATTCCATTTGGACGTTCTTTACCAATACGCGCACCTAACCAGTTTTTTGGTGCCATTATTTTTTTGTCAGGTTTAGGATTCAAATAGGCAGCCCACCATGAAAAAGTACTATTGCTTATTATCGCGTAATCTGCCATCATTATTAAGATGAAATCTTGAATCGACTCGTTCGAATAATACTCAAACCTCTTATACTCTTTGAATTTTTGACGAGCTCCGTCAAGATCATCACTTACCACAATTACCTGAAGGTCTTCTTTATTTGGAATATTCAAATAGCAATTAATATAGTAGGAAGTTGGCAAGCAAAAGCTTGAATCCACATAATCTTTCAAACGAACATGTATTACCAACAACTTTCTTTTTGCAACTGGGTTAATAGCTTCAAATCGTTCAATGTGTTCCTTCCTAATTCGGAACTCTTTCTTTATTAACTCTTCATTCTGTTCAAAAAATATTTCAGATTGAAAGTAGCCCCAATAATGCTTCCAATTTGCTAAAAGTCTTATATCAGGAGTATTTTCATTCGAAAATCTAATTTTATTTTTTTCATTGGACATAGTAGTTAAAGCCTTTATAGATTTCCTTTTCAAACGATTTAATAACACATTAAAATGTGGCATCTCAAAATAATCGGGAAGACAAAAGCGAAATGTCAGTTCATCAATGAAGAAATCAGCGTTGAGTGTTTTTGCAGCATTAAAAGCAAATGCATATTGAAACATTTGATTCCCCATTTGGCCGAAAACATCCACTCCTATCATAGAATCCCTTTTCTAAAACTATAAAATTTGTCCCTTATCACTTTAATTTCTGCTTGAGCTTCCAGTGAAAGGGCTTGTACCAAATTCGCGATAATAGCCATCTTACTGTTTGTAGAGCTTACATAAAACGCATCTCCCCAATGAGCGTTCGTGATTTTAGTATTGACCCTAAGGAATCCTTTGCGCCCTAAATAACTATCAATTTGATGTAAACGTGCTCCTCCTTTATAAACCTGCACTAGGTTTATCTCCAAGTAAATATATTCTATGTGATTGATGAGATCTCCCATTCCCTTTAGAGCCATCAACTCTGCGCCTTGGATATCAAGATTCAAAAAATTTATTCCACCTAATCCATTTGTAAAAAAATTATCCAAACGTATTGTCTTCAGCTTCACGTGATCTGTTGTTTTTATATCAGGATAACTTGTTGCATGACTGCCAAATTCTAACAAAGAAGATGATTGAGAAAAAGAGGCCACGTTAAACGAGACTTCTTGTCCACTCTTGTCACTAACCAAAAGATTGAAAGCAGCATGACCTTTCCTTCCTAAAATCCTCTTGTTCAGTTGCTGGAAGGTAGTAGGGCTACCCTCAATCCAAATTACCTTTTCTACGCCTATTTTCTCATAAAGATCAAGCTCCTCCGCGTGGTGAGCTCCAATATGAAGAATCCCTTGAATTGAGATATTATTTTCAGCAATTAGGCTTTCAAGACTAAGAAGCATTCTTACGTTTCGCGAAGTAGTTAGTGTATTTAAAGTCTTCCAAGGATTCTGAATAATTGGAATATTTCACATGATTAGGGAAAATTTTCCCAATACGGAAGTTGGATTTCAATAGATCAAACACCTCTTTCAAAGTAATATTCGCGTCCTCATATGTTCCACCATACTCAAATTGGATATTTTGAATTTTCATATTGAGTGCCATTTTAAAACCTTCCAATACTTTCAATTCATTGCCTTCAGTATCAATTTTTAGAAAATTCACACGTTCAATCGATCGACGTTCTAAATAGGCATCCCCATTTTCAATTTGTATTGATTCGGTCAGTACCGTATCACCAAAGACATTTCTCTTAAAAATTGAAGCACTAGAGCTACCTTCTGTAATCTTATGAATTACCCCTTTTTCCGACACACTCCCTAATGCGAAATTATTCAAAATAACACTTTTATTACCTTCGAATTTTTCTTTTAAAATTTCAAAACAGGAAGCTTGCGGTTCAAAAATATGAATCTCATAATTCACTTTACAAGCATTAAAAGCATTAATTGCCCCTTCTGTATAGCCTCCTATATTTGCACCAATATCAAATAAGTAAAACTTATCATTCAATCCGCTATCAAGCCATAATCTAATGGTTTCCGTCAAGATTTGATTTTCCCCATTTGTTTTAGGATTGACCCCTCCTTCTATTTTTGGTCTAAATAGCTTTTTCCAAATTCCCTTCATATCTCCATTTTGCGTCTAATAATACTTTACCAACAGGTGGTATTTCTAAAGTTTCATAATAAGCGCCCGGTATTACGTTTAACTCCATTGCATCTTGTAATCTATCCGCGTAGATTCCATCGATCTGAACACTAAATGTTAAAAAATAAAGACCTGGCATTAATGATAGTTTATGAAATTCCAAAGTGTAGATTCCTTGCCCAGAGAATAGTGTTCCATTAAGTCTACTATGATGCAGCGCTACGTGATTCTGGCTATGATCTGATATTGATATACCTATAATTACTTTGGAATAATCAACCGGTGAAAACTCTTTGATCTCAAATTTTAGACTAAAACTCATTCCACAGCTCACCTCATCAATTCTTTGATTTTTTTCATCTAGGATATTTACTTTTTGTATTCTTAGTAGTCCATGACCTTCCCTATCGGTTCTTTCAAGAATATCTATACGAGCCAGTTTTTGATTTGATGACATATAGTTGCTAACTGCCTTTTCAATAGTCCCATTCGTTTGAACCGACCCTTGATTTAAAACTATCCCGTGCTTGCAGAGGTGATTTACCGCACCCATATTATGACTCACAAAAAGCACTGTCCTTCCCTCCCCTGCTACATCTTCCATCTTGCCGAGACACTTCTTCTGAAACTCGGCATCTCCTACAGCCAGCACTTCATCGATGATTAAAATCTCCGGCTCAAGATGAGCAGCCACTGAGAAGGCCAGTCTGACCTTCATACCACTGCTGTAGTGCTTCACGGGTGTATCAATGAATTTCTCTACTCCGCTAAACGCTACTATCTCATCAAACTTTGATGCGATTTCTTTTTTGGTCATTCCTAAGATCGTTCCGTTCAAATACACATTTTGACGACCTGAAAGCTCGGGGTGAAAACCAGTTCCTACTTCTAGGAGAGAAGAAACTCTGCCATTGATGGTCACGCGGCCTTTGGTAGGATAGGTGATTTTACTGAGTACTTTGAGTAGTGTGCTTTTACCTGCACCATTCTTACCTATGATTCCAATAGCCTCACCACGTTTCACTTCAAAGTTCAATTCTTTGAGTGCCCAGAAGTAGTCTTCCTCACTTTTGCTAAACCAATGGTTTATTGACTCACGAAAGCTAGTTGACTTCTTATGTCCTATTCTGTACTGCTTCCACAGGTCTTCTACTTTGATGGCTATATCACTCATACCAGGTCGGCCATGGTTCGCTCCATGCGTTTAAAGTACCAAATTCCAGAATTAAAGAGTGAGACAATCACTACTACAGATATGTAAGCAAATGGATGCAAACTCTCTAATCCAAAAAATGCGAACCTAAAGCCTTCAGTAATTGCTGCCATTGGATTCAGATGATAAAGTAACTGATATTTTTCAGGCACCATACTCACAGGGTATGCTATTGGTGTGGCATAGAGCCCAATTTGGATCAGAAATGGCACTACATGCTTAAAATCTCGGTAACGAATGGTCAAGGCACTCAGCCAAATACCTGTACCTAATGCTGCCATGACATTCAGTAGAAAAAATATAGGCAGTAGTATGATATTCCCAGAAATGGGCACTTGGTAAAAGATCATCAGGATGAGTAACATAAGAACAGCAATGGCAAAATCGACCAATGCCACCAAAGAAGTACTCAATGGTATAATAAGCCTAGGGAAATAAATCTTCTTAATCACCTCTCCAGCACCAATAATCGACCCTCCACTCTGGCTCATTACAAAAGAAAAATATGACCAAGCACTCATCCCAGCCAAAGCAAATACAGGATATGGAATCTCTCCAGTGTCCACCTTAATGGCCCTTCCAAAAATCAAGGTGAAAATCAATAAGGTTGCAACTGGCTGCAATACTGCCCAGGCCAAGCCAAGAACCGTTTGTGCATATCTCACTCTTAAATCACGCATCGCAAGAATCATAAATAGATCCTTGTAATGAAATAACTCTTTCAAGTTGAGCCTTCGAGAAGACTCTGGGGTAATGACTGTCTTCATATTATCAACCTCCTCCTACTCATTAAATATATAGTAGGCACAAAAAATACCAGCATTGGAATCTTATATCTTACCAATGACCCAAAGTTATAGGTAGTCACTCCAATAGCAAACGAAAACAGGATGGCAAACACTATACAAAAAGTTAGCAGAGGTTCTTTTATCAAAATTTTCCAATTCGAATACCTTCTGATGCATATCAAGACCAAGCTCAGAATTAGTGTGTTTTCCATGGCCGCCAACAGCATAACCGGATTTCGAACCTCCCATAAAAAGGGTCGAAAAAACGTAGTGCCAACAGCCGGTAAGAATTTCCTAACTAATCCTGAAGTGCTAAAATCGTAATCGCCCAAACTATACCCCGATCCACCATCTCGGTTACTTACGTAATAATTCCATTTAGCCGTTTGTTCAGCTGTATAAATTACGTTCTCCAATGAATATCTGCCTTCAAACTCACCAAGATACAAGCCTATTCCATATGCAGAGCCTATTCCTAGTAGTACCAGCACAGGTACAATCAAGATACGCAGAACTTGATTCCTGACTTTAGTTTGGTATCGTATGAAAAACCAGAATCCCAGCGCCGGCAACAAACAAATGAGAATATAAATCTTAATTACAAACAAAGTGTAGGCCGCAATAAGGACAAGCACTAGGTTCGGAATAAGCCGTACTCCCCCTTTGCCTATTTGTACTATCCCATAAAACAACCAGCCAACAGCCGCTAGCGTGATGGTATCTTTTAGCAAGCCTGATCCCCAAAAAAATAAAGATGGAAAAAATAGGATGCTCCAAGCCAGCTGTCTACTATACCTTGGGTAGTACCCTACAAACACCAAATAGGTCATCCAAATACCTGTGAAGCTAAGTGCAGCAAAAAGCAAAGCTGTCGCTAAATAGGTATGAAAAGTGAATATGTCAAAAAACGAAGCAAAGCGAACAACGGCATAGGAAGCACTATCCCCGTAAGTATAGATCTGCTGCGCATATTCAAAATTTTCTGGGGTATATTCCATATTGCCGAATATCATGGATAATCCAACAAAGGGATCATTCATAAAGGCGTCATGAACATGCTTGCTGCCAAGATGAAAATAGGTAAAGGTATCTCCACCTCCGTAGTAGAATTGGTAAATCAATCCGACTGCTATGGCTCCAAAAAACTTTAGAAGTAATGCTGGGTAATAGTACTTCCTAGTCTTATGATCAGTGGCAAAAGGTCGCAGATAGTAGGCCAAGCCAAGCAAAAGCAATAAATAGATAGGTGTAACAAATAAATCCTGTAAAGTCACCGATGTTTAACTTTGGCTTGTGAAAATAATTTTTTTAGCTCCTTACCCCTTGCGTTCTGCTCCTTCTCAGAGGTTTAGATTTGAGCATTTCTTCAAATCTATGGAAGAAAAGGGTTTTATCTGGGAATTTCAATCTTTTCTAACGGAGAAAGGCTGGAGCGTCATTTACTCAAATGGAAATTGGCTATCCAAAATCACAAGTACGCTAGCTGGTTTTTTAATAAGACTATTGCTCCTGTTCCGTATTCGTTCTTTCGATCTTGTTTTCATTCATCGCGAATTAACCCCTTTCGGCCCTCCCGTTTTTGAATGGTTAATCAGCAGAGTTTTCCGAAAGAAGGTCATCTATGATTTTGATGATGCTATCTGGATGAGCGACAGGACTCAAGAATCAACTCTCTGGAGATGGCTAAAATGGAGGAATAAAGTAGCCCTTCTCTGCAAATGGAGTTGGAAGGTGTCTGTAGGCAACAACTTTCTAGGAGATTTTGCACGACAGCATTGTTCGCATGTAGTATTAATTCCCACTATCGTGAATTCGGATGTTCATGCACGTGGAGTGTCTGCGCTTCGACAGGCTCAGCGTGACACTCATAAGCAGGCTATGCCTGATATGCCTGAACAGGCTCAGCATGACATACAACAAGCTCAGAGCGACACAAAAGCAAATCCACAACATAATCACATTAACACATTAACACTTTCCAAACCTGCCAAACCTACAATCGGCTGGACTGGCTCACATTCTACCCTTGCATATTTGGATGATCTGATTCCTGTGCTAAAAGAATTACAATCGGATTATAAATTCACTTTTTTAGTCATTGCCAATAAAAATCCCCACTTGCCATTGGATGACTTTGAGTTTATCAATTGGTCACAAGAATATGAAGTAGAAGATCTGTTAAAAATCGATATTGGCGTCATGCCACTAAAGGATACACATTGGGAAAAAGGCAAATGTGGATTCAAACTTATTCAATATTTTGCCATGGAGATTCCCGCCGTAGCATCTCCTGTGGGCGTCAACAATCATCTCATAAAAGATAATCACAATGGCTATTTCGCACGAAACAAAGATGAATGGAAGCAGCAGTTAATCAAGCTACTTTCAGACCAAGAACTTAGATCTAGAATGGGAAAGGAAGGCAGAAAACTGATAGAAAGCAGTTACTCGGTTTCTAGTCTAAATGAAAAATTCCTCTCGCTATTTGATGAGGATTCAGTAAAAACCTCATCTGAAGAATAAGTCTTAATAACTGATGGCAAACAACCAAATTCGTCTAGACCAACATCTACATTCACGGCTTCTGGCAAAATAAGGTAATACTGCCCATTCACTACACTTCTTTCTAATTCAGAGCTAGTAGCCAATTTTTCATGAGTTTTCTCGTATGAAGGCTGACCTCCCAAGGCCAACTTGAGCATCGGAAACTGCTCTTTTACAAAATCCAGAATTCTTACGGATCGGAGTTTGGGTAGCATAATACAACCTCCTAGATCCTTTTGCACCAAAGCTTCAATGAGCGAATATGCAGCTTCTAAAGAATTGGTAAATCGCGTAAGCTTGGGCGAGTATATTTTTAACTCATCTCCATCATTTAGCTTCAACACTTTATCGGCGATAGAGCCTGGTGAGCCGATCAGGTTTCCCAATCGGATTATACTAGTAGATAAATTCTCTTCATTTGCATTCAATACCAATTTCTCTCCCGCCTGCTTAGAATTGCCATAGACAGATACGGGCTCTACAGCCTTATCGGAAGAAATAAACACCAACTTCGCCACTCCGTTAGTTTGACTCGCAGCTATCACATTTTCAGTCCCCGTGACGTTAGTCTTGTAGCATTCTTTAGGGTTATGTTCGCATGTGCTCACTTGTTTCAAGGCCGCAGCATGAATGATGATATCCACACTTTTGGTCGCCTCAATCAAGCGCTCTCTATCTCTCACATCTCCAATAACAAATTCCACATTGGAGGCAAGATCACCCAATTGCATCTTCAAATTAAAGTGCTTCAATTCATCCCTTGAGTATACTATGACCTTCGCGCCATTAGAAGAGAATTGCTTGGTCAAATAACTCCCCAAATAACCGGCTCCTCCGGTGATCAAAATCTTTTTACCGATAATTTCTTCTTTGGATTCCATCTACAGCTCCTTTAGCCTGGCCTTTGCCTCCTTATTGGCAGAGTGCTTCCTATTAGTTAGACTTCTGACTTTTTTATAATAATCTTTCGCCGCATCTAGATCTTCCTCACGCTCCGCGATCCTTCCAAGGTGCAATGCAGCAAAAATATAATAGCCCATATCTGTAGCTTCCGCCGCTTCACCATATTCCATCGCCCACTTAAAGTACTTTGAGGCCTCAGCATAATTTCTCCTCATCTCGTTCATATGACCCAAGAAGAAGGAGGCATACCGGCCAGAATTGTATTCATAACCTGCGTATGCACTGTCAATTCGGTTCAATATCGATTTTGACTCGAAGATCGCTTGATCATACTTACCAGATTGATACAGCAACCGCGCATGAAACCGATGAAAGTAAGCATTGTTCGGAAAGGTTTTGTGTAGATAGCTCGAAAGCTGCAAGGAGCCTTCAATATCATTTTCTTCATAGTAAGAGATACGCATAAGATAATACTGCGCTTCTGTGCGGGTGTAAAATGCATTTCGAGCGACCTCTTTCAATTGCTCAATACCCAATTCTTTATCTCCATCTGGAAAAATGGCCATGATAGGCCTCAAAAACGGATAATTTTCAGGCACCCATTCCGCATAATAATTGAACAAAGCATCGCCAAAGAGTAGCTCAGGACTCAAATCCCCATGCCCCTTGCATTCCTCTAGATAGTTAAGAGCATTTTTACCAGCGGATGCTGCACGTGTCCAATTTCGTCTTTCGGAATGAAGACGTCCTTCAAACGCATAAGTAGCTGCAAGCATGAATGCCCCTTCTATCTTATCATAGTCTTCATAAAGTCGCTCAGCCAAAACCCGTGATGTATCCATATAAGCATAAAAGGTTGCATCATATTCTTCATTCTTGAAATTGGGCAGAATGCGCCACCAATAGTTCAACCCCATCAAAAAATATGGCAGAGGATGCCACGCATATTGATTTCGCAAATAGCGAAAATGAGACATGGACCGCTCAAATTCGAAATTGTACATATCATTGATTGCTTGAGTAGCTTCCATCTGCACAAACGGATTAGAGAGCAGGCTATAATTACTATCTAGTCTTGCGGGCACTACTTGTGCTTTCAGTTCTGCAAAACCTATAGTAAGTATCAAAATGACCAGGAAATTCTTCATTGTAAGTGGTTTATTGTCCGGTTAAGACAACTATTGTTCCAAAACCTCAGCTCCTTTATATTATTCGTACGAAATTAGTCGCAATGAATTGGTTTATTAATTTTCGCGAACGTTTTCTGCAAGATTGGTACGGCATTAATGGTATTGTGTTTTTCATCTTACTGTGTTTGCTGTATTTCGCCACTTTCATGGTGAAGAAATTATTTATCCTGGAAGGAATTGCTGCTTTCGAAATTCTGGAAGAACGGGGTGAAATGTGGGTGATGAATTTGTTTTTTGGTCTGCAAAATTTAGGCGTTCCGTTTTTCTTGGCTTGGAAATTTACTTTGACTTCCTTTATCCTATGGGTCGGGTGCTTTTTGTTTGGCTATAGGGTCACATACGCCCAGTTGTGGAAGATGGTCATGATCATGGAGCTTATCTTCATTATTCCAGAACTACTCAAAGTAGTTTGGTTTACCATAGGACAATCGGACCCTAACTATCATGACTATATCGCATTTTATCCATTGAGCCTCATTAACCTTTTTGATTATGAATCGATTAGTACCGCATGGCACTACCCTCTAAAAAGCATCAATCTTTTTGAAATTACCTATTGGGGATTGCTCATTCTCGGAGTGTTTTCGTTAAGTAACAAAAAGGTCAAATACTCGGCCTTGATTGTGACCACTTCATACGTTCTCACATTCATCCTTTGGCTTATTTATTACTTAATAGTCTACAAATAGTTCTTTGCTCACGCAAAGCCCAGCATTCATTTAACGTTTTTTGGATAACTCTATTCCCTCCTTTTCGATTCTTTTGAAGATGCTTGTAGGTGTGAAGTGATTAACAAATTGAATCCTCCGTTTTATAGCGCATTATTGCTAATTTCGCCAAGTTGACAGAAAAAGAATCATGATAGGATATCAAAAGATTAACGTGGTAGCTGGTTGGGCTACTTTTATTATTGCGATGGTGGTTTATACCTTAACCATCGAACCAACGGCTAGTTTTTGGGATTGTGGGGAATTCATCGCCTGCTCTTATAAACTAGAAGTACCACACCCTCCCGGTGCGCCATTCTTCCTATTGGTGGGAAGATTATTTTCCATGTTTGCTGGAGCAGATGTAGAAAGTGTCGCCTATTGGGTGACAATGGTAAGTGTGGTCAGTAGTGCATTCTCTATCCTTTTCTTATTCTGGTCGATCACGCATCTGGTAAAACGCGTATTAAAAATCAACGAAGGAGAAGAAACAATGGAGCAAACAATGCTCATTATAGGAGCTGGTTTCATTGGGGCGCTTTCTTGTACGTTCTCTGATTCATTCTGGTTTAGTGCTGTAGAGGCTGAGGTGTACGGTATGTCTTCATTCTTTACTGCCTTTGTTTTTTGGGCCATTCTGAAATGGGAAAACATTGATGACGAATCTGATAGAAACAAGTGGTTGATATTGATAGCCTATACCATGGGACTTTCTATCGGTGTTCACCTCCTCAATTTGGTCACTATTCCTGCTTTGGGACTTATCATTTACTTTAAGTACAATGAGACGATTACTAAGAAGGGAATCATATTTACCCTTGCGGCAGCAGGCGCCGCTATATTAGTAGTATTAATTGGAGTTATCCCGGGCTTGCCATCTGTGGCTGGATCTCTAGAGATCTTTTTTGTCAATGGCTTAGGTTTGCCATTCGGTTCTGGGGTAGTATTCTTTGGGATCGCATTTATCAGTGCGCTTGTCTTTGGATTAATTTATTCCATCAAGAAGCAAAAACTTACGTTGAATACGATCCTTCTCGGGTTCACATTCATCCTTATTGGCTATTCATCTTACACGCTAGTGCTTATCAGAAGTACCTACAACCCACCAATTGATGAGAATAATCCTGAGGATGTGTTGTCATTCGTATCTTATCTGAAAAGAGAGCAGTATGGAAGCCGTCCGTTATTCAAAGGACAATATTATACTGCAGAGGTGACTGACCAAATCCAGGGTAGTCCGACTTACATGCGTGGAGAAGAAAAGTATGAGATCAAAGATTATAAACTCGAATACGTATACGATCCTGCGCATACAACTATACTCCCAAGGATGTATAGCAACGCGGCTCCACACGTGCAGCGTTATCGAGAGATAACTGGATTACAACCAAACGAAAAACCGTCCTTTACGGACAATATTTATTTCATGCTTACCCATCAAGTTGGGACCATGTATCTGCGTTATTTCTTATGGAATTTTGCCGGTAGAGCTTCCGATATTCAAGATGCCTCCTGGGTAGGTCTCAATGGTGCCTTTGACAATGACCTGCCATCTTCACTGGCTAATAACAAGGGCCGAAACATCTACTATGCCTTGCCTCTGTTGCTTGGCTTGCTGGGTGTCTTCATTCAATACAAAAAGGATAAAAAATATTTTTCAGTTACGCTTTTACTCTTCTTCCTGACCGGGGTTGCGCTGGTATTGTACCTGAATTCCCCACCTATCGAGCCTAGGGAGAGAGACTATATCTATTCTGGTTCTTACTATGTATTTGCCATTTGGATTGGCTTTGGAGTACTGGCGATATACGACATATTAGGTGCAGTCATCAAAAATGGCAAGGTGCTAGTAGCAGTTTCCTTGATCTTGGCCTTAGCCATTCCTACGGTGATGGCCAAAGAGAACTGGGACGACCATGACAGATCCGACAGATACTTCTCTGTAGACGCTGCGAGAAACTACCTTGCGACATGCGCACCAAACGCCATACTATTTACAGGTGGTGACAATGATACTTTCCCGCTATGGTATGTGCAGGAAGTAGAGGGCTTCAGAACGGACGTTAGGGTGGTTGTATTGAGTTATTTCAATACGGACTGGTACATCGCCCAGATGATGCGTGACGCATATGAGTCTAAGCCGCTTCCTTTCAGCTTGACATTAGATAATTATCAGCAAGGTGGTCTCAATGATTACTTACCTATCTATGAGAATCCAAGTGTGAAAGGTGCTATCAATGCATCAAGATTTCTTGACTTGGTTAAACAAGAGCATAAGGGAATTCAGATTCCATTGAGTACAGGTACATTCTATAACTCTGTGCCATCCAAGAGCATGTTTCTCAATGTGAATAAAGAAGCTGTTATCAATTCTGGTATTATTCCAGAAAATCTGGAAAGCCAAGTAGTCGACAGGTTGACTTGGAATGTAAAAGGAAGAGGACTTCAAAAAAATGACCTTGCGGTAATTGACCTGATCACCAATGCCAATTGGGAACGACCAATCTATTTCAATACCACTTCAATGAACTCATTGAATATCGACATCAAGCCATATATGATTCAGGAAGGTATCGCTTATAGGTTATTGCCGATTAGAAATCCGAATGTTCAGAGCAACCTAGTGAATAATGAAGTGATGTATGAAAACATGATGGAGAAATATGCTTGGAGGCAATTGGACAATCCTGATGTATACTATTCCGAAGATTACAGAAACTTCTGCCTCAACCATAGGTCAGCATTCAACACACTTGCCATTTCATTGATTGAAAATGGAGAATACGAGAAAGCTCGTGACGTAATGGTGGAATCCTTGAAAGTCATTCCGCATGAGTCTATTCCTTATGATTATTTCAATGTGCAGCAAGTGGGACTATTGCTTCAATTGGATAAACTTCTCTATGATAATACAAGTGAGGTAAATGCTTCAGAACTCGTTAGTTTGGCTAATAACATAGCGGAAGTGACTTCAAAGGATGCTGTAGAAATGCTAGACTACTATATAGGTAAAGGGATCTATAACAGATCTGAAATCCAGCAAAAACTGATGTCGCTTAATGCTATCACGCGAGCCTATAGAGCTAATCGAATGAATGAGGAAGCTGCAAAATATGAGGAGATGTTCAACAGATACTACACTTCTTTCCAAAACCAGTAGGACATAAGATCTCATCAAATAATCAAGGCCCATTTTGCTGTAGCAAAATGGGCCTTTTTTTTATAGCCAGTCTTTTAGCACTTTCAATTAAAACATACCCCCGTCCCCTATCAAGAGGGGAGAAAAGTTGAGCTTTTAATGGAACTATTCTCTAAGCGTTCAATAGGGGTAATAATTCTTATGAGAACAATAATCGTAAAGAGAGAGAAAATCACACCTTAGGAATCTTACTACAAAAACCTTCAAATACCGAAACTAAATACATCGGGAAATATGGATTGGCTTGAGCAATTCTATACTCTAATCTATTGCATGACAGTTTTAGCTCTGAACCGCATGGTTCGGATGAAGCATCACTAATAAGCACAAAAAAAGCTGCGAATAGCAGCTTGATAAAATTATGATTTGAGTTATTTCTTTAAGAAACGGTAGGCTTTCTTGAACCGAGTGACATCATCCTTGACGACCAAAAAGTAATACCCGGTAGCATAATCTTTTACATTTACTCTGAATCTCCCATTACCCATTTCTTCAGGCGTGATTTTAATCTCCGTTCCTATGATGCTGTGCATCTCGAATTCCGTATTGGTCAAAGTTGAATTATCAATCTCCACGATTATATATTCTACAGCCGGATTGGGATAAATCTCTATCTTATTGGTGCTTGTGAGCGGCTCGTGATAGATATTGGATTCTGCACTAATCACATTATTCTCCTCTATCTGAGAATACCCAACCAGAGAGGCAAGGCAGAGAAACGTCGTTATGATTAGTTTATTGTTCATGCTTAACTACAAATTACGCAAATAATTTGCCAAAGGTTATTGGTTCGGCAGAAATAATTAACATTCGTTATACAATTAGTGCAATAATTAACAATCTTTCATAGGTATAACCGCAAACCCACCATAATAAACCCTAACAACCAAATTGATTATTGGTTTTAAAATAGCATTCAGTGAAACATTACCTGAGTTCTATTTCAAACCATACGAAAGAGAAACACCTACGCTAAATGGCTTGATAGTCAAAGCTTCCTGCTGCAGTTTGTTAACTGAATAACGAAAACTCGGAATTATAGACAAACGTGAATTTCTGTTTTCCAAAAGCAATTTCTGAAGTCCTACTTCAAAAATGTATTGATTCTTCTGTGAGATCGAATAGGTATTGTCTTCATATGTGAACTGAGCTCCTTGGCCTAAGAGCCTGTGGTATTCCAATGATACCAGCAATGAATTGTACTTTGATGGAATAGACCACACACCTTGAATTCGCCCGCCAAGTGTTGATATTCGTTTATCTATCTCAATCTTTTCACTTTCGAAAATAGGCTCGAGGAATTCTGAACCTTGAATTATTGCGACCGAATCTGGCTGAATGTTTCGGATAGCGAATGAAAAATTTTGATTGTAGGTATTAAAGGCCGCCCCGAGTTTCAGCGTAAAGCGTTCAGTTACTTCATTCTGCAAGCCAACATTGGCGGACAAGCCTACCCTAGAGATAGATAGACCAAAAGGCGAATCATAATCGCTCAGAAATAGCTCATCATCTAAATCGGGCTGTACACGATTGTATAAAAAGAATGCTCCGGTCTCAAAATATGGCTTGATTCGACTTTGATCAACAGGCAATATTTCATCTTCTTTAAAGTATCTTTTCGGATTTCTACGGCTGCTTATTGGCAGATCGTTTGTCAGAAAAGACAAGCTTTCAACTTCCCAGTTTTCAAAAGAAGTTGATTCCGATTTGGTGAAAAATGGAGGTTGATTATTCTGATTGACAATTGCCGCTGGCAATTCATCACTTCGCGGAGTTTGTATATTCTTATTGGTTTCATTCAGTGACTCTTCACCAACTTTTTCAACTACTACAAGGTCAGTCTTAACTTTAGTTGAATTATCAATAGGTTGATTGGCACTTTCTCTGATCTCTAATCTCCTCGAATCTAATGCAAGCTGTTCATCCACCTGCTCTGCACGAGAACCCACCATAAATAGCGCAACAAGCAACAGCATTGCTCCAGCATAATGATATGCAGTAGTTAGGGAGAAACCTGAATTAGGACTTCCAACAATCGCTGATTTGGCGTTTGCGGGAGGTGCTACTTGGTAGTTTCCAAGCCGGTCTTTTAGTTTATCTTCAAATGACTTGCTCATACTTGGTTATGCCTAACTCGTTTAATAATTTTCTCAGGGCCTTTTTGGCATTTGCCAACTGAGACCGACTGGTTCCTTCGCTTATTTGAAGCTGATTTGCTATCTCCTTATGACTATATCCGTCTATCACATTCATATTAAAAATCACGCGATAACCATCCGGCAACTTGGCAATCGCATCCAACACCACTTCATTGGAAAGCCTGTCTAGTAAGTCACTATAGAACCCGTCGCTTAGCTCGTGTCCTACGGTCTCCACAGACTCATCATATCTCATCGTCTTGAGATGATCTAAAGCGGTATTAACTGCCACCCGCCTGATCCAACCGACTAGAGCCTTCTCCTCTTTGACCTGTCCTATATTCTTAAATATCTTCATGAAGGCATCCTGAAAAACATCGGCCGCTAAATCATAATCCTTCATATACCTCATACAAACGCCCATCACCATAGAACTATGGCAATCATAGAATTCGCTTTGGGCCTTTTGATTTCCCTTGATGAGTTTTTTTAGGAGGTCTGACAAAATATAATTTTAAAAACCCTCCTCCAGGCCCTTAAAGAGCTTAGAATTGGGTCGACTCTTTTTTAAATAATTCGGCTATTGCTCAACTGTGAGGTAAACAGTGGCAGATTGACAATTATTCGTTTTGCATATTTCATATTCAAATGATGTCTCCATGATACCAGCAAACTCCTGATTGACATAATAGACCAATGTGTTGCTTTCATCGATAGTAGCTACGCCAATATGTGGTTCGGTCAGCATATTCAATTCGAAATCAAAATCGCAAAAAATGTCGTTAGCTGAAATATTCAAGTAGTATGGTTCACTTTCTGTACCAATGGAATCCTGCATGATGTATAAATGATAACTATCGTCATTTGCCTCCAGGCAATTCAACGAATGGTCACCTTCATCAAACAATACATAGATCTCATTTTGACCTACAAAATCAAGTACTTGAATATTATAGCTTATTACTGCAACACTATCATCTCCCTGTCCCCTAGTGTATTCTATCATATTATCCTCATTGATTATCGCACTACCGGAGCTTACGTTTAAAATAGAAACTGTCCAGTCAAACACGTCGCAAGCTGGACCTGGTTTAAAAGGAAGGATGGTAATCTGCTCCACGGAATCCGTCATAAAAACCTCAAATGGATAGACTAGCGAATCACATGCTCCTGATCCTTGATTCATATACAACACCTCTACACGCACTTCTGCCATAGAATAGAAGGATACGCCTTCATTATCAACAAGCGTCAATTCATACCTGAAGCTATCCGTGCCTGTAAATCCCAAATTTGGTGTGTACTTGTAAGTGAATAATTCAACCTGCTCGATATGCCCAAAACTTGGTTCTTCTATAAAATCCAGAATAGCCCCTGAAGTACTCTCAGCACAGTAGCCATCATTGAGGATAGGAGAAATAATGATAGATGATCCACCGAGAAATGGATCGTTAATTCCAGTGGAATAGTAATCAGACAATGCGCCATTAAAGCATGGAAGACTATCAGCGGAGCTAGCCATGTTGATCACGATACTATCTGTGTCAATCAATGCTCCCTGCTCGTTTAATATAGACAGGGAAATAAGATCTGACCCGCTCACAAAAGTATCATGAGGTTTGTATTTCATAATGCCATTCCCAAAAAGGGTAATATCACCGTGCTTAGGAACAGCAGCAAAATCAAACTTGACCTTCTCAGCCGTGTGTAAGGCTCTCTTGAGATCGAAAAGCAAAGGAGTATTGGGCAATACGGTGATATCGCTGATTAATTCGAGTTCTTGTTCTCCCTGAGGGGTGAAATCATCTTCGAAGGAATCACAGGAAGCCATCGCCAAAGCGATTATTAGTACGATCAAATATTGGTTTTTCCAGTTCATATTGATAGCCGTTTGGGAATAAGACTATCGGAAATGGTAAAACGCTGTATGAAGGCAAAAAAAAGTTATCGATCCACTTCGCCCATTACAAAATCTATGGAACCTACTATGGCAATAAGATCAGAAAGCATATACCCTCTGCTGATTTCTGGCAAGACAGAGAGATTCGAAAAGCAACATGAGCGGGCTTTACACCTTACGGCTATATCACTTCTTCCATCAGCTCTAAAAAAGAATCCCAATTCACCTTTTGAATTTTCGCCACGGACATAAAAATCTTGAGCTTTCGGCCGAATCTTCTTAGGCACCAATTCTCTTGGATCAAATTCTTTGTTCCTTTTGAGATCTCCAGTCAGCTTTTCAAGACATTGATCAATAATCCTCAATGATTCCTCGCATTCGCGAAAGCGCACCCACGTACGATCCCAACAGTCTCCGGTTTCTCCCATTTGGCCTGAGCCTATTGGCACTTCAAAATCCAACTCTGGATAAATGCTATATCCATCCACCTTACGCAAGTCGTAAGCGAGCCCGGAACCTCTAAGCATTGGCCCTGTGACTCCATAATTGATAGCCAGATCCATAGGTAAGGTGCCTACTTTGGCTGTTCTATCAATAAATATCTTGTTGTCTATCAATAACTTTTTTAAGTCTTGAAGTTTTGGCTTGAGGTATTTGGAGAAACTTATGCAACGTTCTTCAAACCCAACAGGCACATCATAAAACAAGCCGCCAATCCAGATGTAGTTGTATAACATTCGCGCTCCGGAAGCCCATTCAAGCAATCGCTGGATATGCTCTCGATCACGCATCATCCAAAGAAATGGTGTCACCGCGCCCATGTCTATCCCATATGTGCCGATAGCTACAAAATGTGACGCTATCCGATTCAACTCTGCAACCAACACTCGGATATACTCGACCCGCATGGGGATTTGCTCACTGATGCCCAGCATTCGCTCAATGCCCATAGCATAAGTATGCTCCGAATTCATAGCGGCCACATAATCTAATCGATCTACATAAGGTATGGCCTGATTGAAAGGTACTGACTGAGCGTGCTTCTCAAAACATCTGTGCAAGTATCCAAGGTGCGGAACCACATCATTCACAATCTCTCCATCGCTAATCACTTCAAGTCGCAAAACACCGTGAGTAGACGGATGCTGAGGACCAAGATTGATAAGCATCTCCTCCTTCTTCAGATCCCCTGGCTGATATACCGTAGGTTCTGAATTTTTTAGATGATCTGGGTCGTATGTGTATTGAATTTCCAAAATTGATAATTGACAATGGCCAATGAATAATTATTTATTCGCTTTAGAAGATTTAATAATTGATGTTAGTAATCTCTTCAATTCATCCGAAAGATTCAATAATTCAGAACAATCCAAATCAAATCTCGGACTATCTCTAATCAGTCTCAACCAATAATGTGTTTCGAAAGCTTCCTTATTTGCTATAGCCAATTTATGAATAAAGTCTGCTTTCGATTCTGCTTGCTGAGCTTCTTCTGAAAGTGCCCCAATAGCAGTTCCACTTCTCAATAACTGCTTGCTCAAAACATATTCCTTATAATCTTCTTGCAATTGAAAACTGAATGCAACTATCAACAATGAAAACTGATACGATTTTTCTAAAAGCGGATTTGAATTTTCCATTTTCAATTATTCATTATTCATTAAATCAACTTTCCTCTTCTAACTTAAAACTTTCAGTTTTCCACTTTAAACTTCCAACTTCAAACTTTCCATTTTCCTCTTCCAATTTTCCACTTTAAACTTCCAACTAATCTTGTGGTTTGTCATCACGATCATAAGCGACATTCATGCCGTGATATTTTTCTTGTTCTTGATAGTCTTTTCTTAAAGGATGTCCTTCCCAGTCGTTTGGTAGTAGGATTCTGCGTAGTTCTGGATGGTTATTGAAATGAATACCAAATAGATCATATGCCTCTCGTTCATGCCAATTGGCTGTGCGCCAAATATCTGATACTGAATCGATCCTAGGCTCATTTCGATCTAAAGTCACCTTTAGCATTAAATGCAAATCCTTAGGGATGCTATACAGGTTATAGATCATTTCCATAGTACCTGGTTCTTCCCCATTATCCAAGGCCGTCACACAAGACAAGGAATCAAAATAGGTCTTCTCATTCGCATGTAGAAACGCACATACTCCATGGATGTATTCGGGATCTATAAGAATGGCCCGAGGAGTCGCATTGAGATCTTCACCAAGGACTGCTTCAGGAAACTGATCGCCAACCAACAATTTTATTTCTTGAAATTCCATCTATCAAGCAGTTTTCGCTTTACGTTTTTCCAGCAATTTTTCTAGTGCTTCTGGCTTCATGAGCGATTCGCCTCTGATTTTTTCTTGTAGTTTAATAAACCCTCCAATCAATGCTTCTGGTCTTGGAGGACATCCAGGCACATAAACGTCCACAGGCACAATTTTATCCACACCCTTAACCACATGGTAGCCATGCTCCCAATATGGTCCGCCACAATTGGCGCAACTACCCATTGAGATGACATAACGAGGCTCTGCCATTTGCTCATATAGCCTTCTCACCCTATCGGCCATCTTGAAAGTAACAGTACCAGCCACAATCATCACATCTGACTGTCTAGGAGATGCTCTCGGGATCACTCCAAATCTATCTAGATCATAACCGGAAGCATTGGTTCCCATCATCTCTATGGCACAGCAAGCCAAACCAAATCCCATAGGCCAAAGACTTGAAAGTCGTGCCCAATTAAGCAAGTCATCTGCCTTGGTGACGATAATTCCTCCTTGTCCAAACTGTTGATCCAATAATCCCATTAGGCTTTTTTAGATGAGTTTCGTGTTTTGAATTGATCGTATGCGGAGGCCGGAATTTTAGATTCGAAAGTGCTTTTAGGCGGGTTGGGTTTGGCCCAATCTAACATGCCATTAGCCCAGACATATATCAATCCCAAAAGAAGTATTCCAATAAAAATAAAGGTCTCCACTAATGAAAAAACACCCCACAATCCTTCAGTCTCAGTGTTCATTTCTTCATTAGCGAAAACTGTGGCCCAAGGAAACAAAAACACCATCTCCGTCTCAAAAAGCAAAAATATCAGTGCAATCACATAAAACCTGATATTGAAAACTCCCCAAGCTGAACCCACAGGGTCTTCCCCTGATTCATAGGTTGTTAACTTTTCTTCGTTGGGTCTTACGGGACGAAGCATCTTACCGGCAAAAAGTGTGATAAGCACGAATGCCACGCTCCCAATAATGAATAAAAGCGCAGTACCGAAACCAGAGATTTCAATCATGCCTGAAAATTACACAATGATTAGAATTTAAGCGGATCAAAGTGCTTGAAGTGACCGTTCATGCTTATTCTTTCTTTCGCTTTTTCTGCACGTTCTAATGCCGGAATTAAATTTTCCAGATGATTCAGAATAAACTTTTGGCGCTTAGCCTCAGAAGTGATTTTGAGTAGATCATACTCCTCCTCTGGCTTGAGCCCAATTTTGTGAATGACTTTATAGACGGAAGTATCGTTCATGAGAGAAATTTCGCCATCCATGTGTAGCCATTCGAAGAGCTCTTCGCATTTATTCAGTATAACCTCTGCGATTTCAGGATCTTCATCATCCGATACTTCTATCATTTCTACCTGACCACCGGCATAGAGCCTCTCCCCCCATGGATTCTGAAAGTCCACCACCTTAAACATCCCCATTCCAATGGTCTTAATGTCCATACGGCCATCTTCATAAAGCTTGGTGACTTCTGATATTTTTACTTCTGTACCGTATTCGACCTTAGTGTTGACATAAGAGGGAATACCAAATGTCGATTTTGTCTGTAGACAATCGTTGATCAATTGTTTATACCGAGGTTCGAAAATGTGCAAATTCAATTCTTCACCCGGAAAAGCAACGAGATTGAGAGGGAAGAGTGCCAGATCTTTTATCATAACTTGTAAACGAATCAATTTTGCGTGTTTGAATAACTTGCTTCCAAGAAGAAAGTTTAATGATTAAATAATCATCCTATGGCCAAAGTAAAAATCAATCAAGGCCGAATTGTTCCATGGCAATTTAGGTTTTTGTTCACAATCATGATCTTAGGTGGTATGATGTTTTGCATGTTCAACCTACCCGAGGTTTATGCTATAATAATTAGTATAGCACTCTCCTTTTTGCTACCACCTGTATGGACTTCTTATCGGATTATGGAGATTGATACGGACCAAAAGACCATCTCAAACCTCACATGGGCTATGGGTGAGAGAAGTAGATCTTCTCAGACTTATTCCACACTTGAGAAGATTTTCATTAACGCCGGAATAAAGTCCCAAAAAATGAATTCCTATGGGGGAAGAGTGCACGAGCAAAAAGTAAAAACATACAGCGCCTACCTCAAAACGTCTGAGGGTTCAAAGCATTTTTTAGTGAGTGACGAGGATGAATCTAACCTAATAGAAAGACTTTCAACCATCCAAGAAAAACTCAACTGCCCGATTGACAAAAATTACCAATAGCTAAAAATCACTTCTCAAGAGGCCATCCAGAAGGCCGGCCCCATTCGGTCCAAGAACCATCATAAACAGACAGCTCGGAATATCCCAAAATCGAAGCACCCAAAGTCAAAATACAAGCTGTGAGACCTGAACCACACGAAAAAATAATTGATTTACCTTTCAAGTCAAGGTCATTAAAAATTGATTGTAATTCCAACGTTGGAACCATCTGATGGTCACGAACAATGCTGCTAAAAGGCAAGTTTAATGCATTCGGAATATGGCCTCCTCTAAGCCCAGCCCGAGGTTCTGGTTCTATTCCCTGAAATCTTCCAGCTGATCTTGCATCAAGCAAACAAGATTTTGTGTCTTGGATTTTGCCTAAGACTTCCGATGCAGAATGGAAATATGAAGTGTCCAGTTTTCCAGAGAAATCACCTTCAGGGTATTCTTCTACCAACCCAGCCGATTCACATGGATATTGTTCTTTCCATTTAGGAAGTCCGCCATCTAGCACAGCGACATTCTGATGCCCCATGGCTTTGAACATCCACCAGATTCTAGGACTAGAATAGATACCCATACTATCATATACCACAATGACTGAACCATTGGAGATTCCCAATTTTCTAGCCTCCAGGTTGAACTGATGCTCAGAAGGCATCATATGAGGAAGGTCGCTTTCCGGTAAAGAAAAGCGACCATCTAAATCAAAATAACGTGTCTTAGGAATTTTAAGGTCATCGGCACCTGAAGATGCAGACGATCCTACAGGAGCATTCATACTTCCATCCAGCACTATCAGATTCGGGTTATCCAAGTGGACGTATAGCCACTGATTTGAAACCAATGGCCCTGGAAGTAACAAGCCCTTATTATCCATTCAAACCATCCAAAATACCATTAAGGGTAGCACTTGGTCGCATGGCTTTGGAGGTTAATGCTTCATTCGGTAGGTAATAACCATCAATATCTACTTTGCTACCTTGAGCAGCCAACAACTCACTATTAATGGTAGACTCTTCAGATTTCATAGCTTCAGCTACTTTCGTAAATGTTGTCTTGAGCTCTTGGTCTTTATCCTGAGCGGCCAATTCTTCTGCCCAGTACATAGCCAGATAAAAATGACTACCTCTGTTATCTATCTCATTGACCTTTCTAGATGGTGACTTATTCTCCAAAAGGAATTTGCTATTGGCGGAATCTAAAGCATCTGCCAACACCTGAGCCCTTGGATTGCTGTCTACCATACTTAAGTGCTCTAGTGAAGCAGCCAATGCTAAAAATTCCCCTAAGGAATCCCAACGCAGGTGACCCTCTTCTACGAATTGCTGAACGTGCTTAGGAGCTGATCCGCCCGCACCGGTCTCAAACAATCCTCCACCATTCATCAATGGCACGATAGAAAGCATTTTCGCGCTAGTTCCCACTTCCAATATTGGAAACAGATCTGTTAGGTAATCTCTTAATACATTACCCGTCACCGAGATGGTATCTAATCCTTTTCTGATGCGCTCTGCACTAAACTTAGTTGCCTCAACTGGAGCCAAAATTCTTATGTCCAATCCCGCGGTATCATGATCCTGGAGGTATTTGTTGACCTTTTTGATCAGCTGAGAATCATGCGCTCTGTTTTCATCTAACCAAAAAACTGCTGGTGTTGAAGAATATCTTGCTCTGTTCACTGCCAATTTCACCCAGTCTTGAATAGGCGCATCTTTCACTTGACACATTCTCCAGATATCACCAGCTTCCACAGTATGCTCTATGATCGTCTCACCACTACCATTCACCACTCTTACTTTTCCAGCTTTAGCTATTTCGAAAGTTTTGTCATGCGAACCATATTCTTCAGCTTTTTGAGCCATAAGCCCCACGTTTGGTACACTACCCATAGTGGTCGGATCAAAGGCGCCATTCTTTTTGCAATCGTCGATTATCGCAGAGTAAACACTTGAATAAGATCTATCCGGAATGATATATTTCGTGTCTTTCAATTGACCATCTGGTCCCCACATTTGACCAGAAGTTCTGATAGCGGCAGGCATAGATGCATCAATGATCACATCACTAGGTACATGAAGATTGGTAATTCCTTTATCAGAATTGACCATGGCCAACTCAGGTCTATCTGCATAGCAAGCTTCAATATCTGCCATGATAGGTGCCTTCACTGAATCATCCAACGCTTCTATTTTTGCCAATACATCAGCAAATCCATTGTTGGTATTGATTCCCAAATCTGAAAGTGTAGCAGCATGCTTGGAGAATACTGGCTCAAAAAACACAGATACAGCATGACCAAAAATGATCGGGTCAGAAACCTTCATCATGGTTGCTTTCATATGGAGCGAAAATAAAATGTCCTTCTCCTTAGCATCAGCCACTTGCTCCGCTAAAAACGATCTTAGCTCCTTGGCACTCATAGCGGAAGCATCGATTACTTCACCAGCAAGAAGTGCTACTTTTTCTTTTAGAACTGTGGTGTTTCCATCTGCATCTACGTGCTCAATTCTAGCAGAATCTGCAGCATCTATGGTAACTGATTTTTCGCTACCATAAAAATCGCCCTTAGACATACTAGCCACGTGAGATTTAGAATCAGATGACCAGGCACCCATAGAATGAGGATTGGCACGTGCATATTCTTTTACAGCCTTTGGTGCACGACGATCAGAGTTACCCTCTCTCAAAACTGGATTCACTGCACTCCCTTTGATTTTGTCGTATTTTGATTGAATCACTTTTTCCTCTTCAGTCTGAGGATTGGTAGGGTAATCCGGCAAAGCAAATCCTTTGCCTTGTAGTTCCTGAATAGTGGCTACTAATTGAGGAATGGAAGCACTCACATTCGGCAACTTGATAATGTTAGCTTCGGGAGTAGTTGCAAGCTTACCCAACTCAGCCAAATCATCACTGATCCTTTGTTCCTCTTTCAAAAATTCAGGAAATGCGGAAATGACCCTTCCTGCGAGTGAAATATCTCTAGTCTCTACTTCTATTCCCGCTTGAGCGGTAAAAGCTTGAACTATTGGCAGTAATGATCGTGTAGCCAAAGCTGGTGCTTCGTCTGTGATGGTATAAATGATTGTGCTCTTCTTTGCCATGTTTGTGTGCTTCTAAAAATGATTTCTTGATTAGTAACTTTCTTTTTCGTTGGGAAAATCGTTGGACCGAATGTCTTTGATGAAATTGGTCGTAGCGTCTCCTATTATTTTATTCAAATCTGCGTATTGACGTAGAAATCTTGGTTTAAAATCCTGTGTGATTCCGAGCATATCGTGAACCACCAACACCTGCCCATCTACATGAGGGCCCGCACCAATGCCTATTACGGGGATATCAATAGACTGTGCAACTTCCCGAGCCAAATCAGCTGGTATCTTTTCTACTACTACTCCGAAACACCCGATCTCATCTAACATTTTGGCATCAGCCTTGAGTTTTTCGGCTTCTGCCGAATCTTTAGCTCTTACCGTATAGGTACCAAACTTATAGATGGACTGAGGGGTAAGTCCCAAATGTCCCATTACTGGAATCCCAGCAGAGAGCACCCTGGATATACTTTCCTTTATCTCAATGCCGCCTTCCATCTTCACAGCATGAGCACCCGATTCTTTCATGATCCTGATGCACGATCTCAAAGCCTCTGATGAGTTTCCTTGATAGCTACCAAACGGCACATCCACCACTACAAATGCACGTTTGACGGCTTTAACTACCGAAGTAGCATGCCAGATCATATGATCCAATGTAATAGGTAAAGTCGTCTCATTGCCTGCCATCACATTTGAAGCAGAATCTCCAACCAAAATCACATCTATACCCGAAGCATCTAGAATTCGAGCCATCGAATAGTCATAGGCCGTCAGCATCGCAATTTTTTCTCCGCTCGCCTTCATTTCGCGCAAGCGGTGCGTAGTGATTTTATCAAATTGACCTTTGGCAGTGCTCATATAAAGTGGGGTAGGTTCTTAGTCAAAAAGGGTATCAATGTCTTGGAAGGCGCAAATTTAGTAAAATCCAAGCCAACTAATGATCTCCTTTACTTCCATTTAATATTACATCCCATGCTAGGTAATTGATCCTCTGGAATATCATCCCCAGAAACCAATAGGCTAAGTGCTCCTCTCAAATCCTTTCCCGTGACAGGCACCCCGTTTCCTGGCGTAGCATCATCCAACCTGCCCCTATATACACAGTGGTCATTCTCATCAAATACGAAAAAATCTGGAGTACATTCGGCACCATAAGCTTTGGCCACTTCCTGATCCTCATCATACAAATATGGAAAATCAAAGTCAACTGCTTCAGCTTGCTCTTTCATAAATGCAGGCGCGTCTTGAGGATAATTATTAATGTCATTGGAGGAGATCGCCACGAACTCAACGCCGTGATTCTGATATTCCTTGGAAATGGCTGCAATTTCATCCTGAACAAGAATCACGTATGGGCAATGAACACAAATGAACATTATTACGGTCCCTTTTGCGCCACGAGCGTCAATGAGCGTTGTTGGTTGATCATCCATGACATTGCGTAAGTTGAAGGAAGGTGCTTTTGTGCCCAGTGGCATCATATTAGAATGAGCTAGTGACATTTGGTTTGCAGTTTGGCTATCAAAATTGGTTAAATTGAAGATTCAAAATTATCACGATCTAGCTCATGAATAACCTTCCCCGCACTCTTTTTATCATCTTACTATTGATATGTTACACAACAACCTCCCATGCGCAGATTAATTCGGCAGATGGTCAGATAATTATTCGTGGAGCCACCCTTGTCAATGGAAATGGTGCTCCGCCCATTGGGCCTGTGGATATAGTCATAGAGAAAAATAAGATTACCAAAATAGTAACAGTTGGATACCCTAATGTAGAGATATCGGATAGCAGAAGACCAGAAGCAAAAGAAGGTACAACTGAGATTGAAGCTGAAGGCATGTATGTCCTCCCCGGCTTTGTTGATATGCACGGACACATAGGGTCTATAGAGAGTATTCCCGAAGAATATGTCTTCAAGCTTTGGATGGGTCATGGTATCACGACTGTGCGCGAGCCAGGTAGTTTTCGCGGAAGAGACTGGACATTGGATCTAAAAAAGAAAAGTGCCAACAATGAAATCACTGCGCCACGAATCATAGCTTATACTGGATTTGGGATGGGCACAGAAGGGATCAATTCTGCCGAAGAAGCGGTGAAATGGGTACAGGAAAACGCTGATGCAGGTGCTGATGGAATTAAGTTCTTTGGTGCGCGCCCTGATATTATGAAGGCAGCCTTGGAAGAGAACAAAAAGTTGGGATTAGGGTCGGCTTGTCATCACGCCCAAACCAATGTGACTTGGGTCAACGTTTTGAATTCTTCAAGCTGGGGACTGACTACTATGGAACATTGGTATGGACTTCCTGAGGCTATGTTTCATAATAAAATCATTCAGCATTACCCGTCGGATTATAATTATCAAAACGAACAACATCGTTTCGAAGAAGCAGGCAAGCTTTGGGAGCAAGCTGCCAAGCCTGGCTCGGACAAATGGAACGAGGTGATGAATACCTTGCTCGAAAGAGATTTTACACTCGACCCCACCTTTAATATCTATGAAGCAAATCGAGATCTCATGAGGGCACGTACTGCAGACTGGCACAGGGACTACACATTGCCAGCGCAATGGGATTTTTATGCGCCAAGTAGAATTTCTCACGGTTCATATTGGCACTCATGGGGCACTACTCAGGAGGTCTCATGGAAAAACAACTACAAGCTTTGGATGCAATTCGTCAATGAATTTAAAAATAAAGGTGGTAGGGTAACGACGGGATCAGATAGCGGATACATATATCAACTATATGGTTTTGCCTATGTCAGAGAATTGGAATTACTTCATGAAGCTGGATTCCATCCTCTGGAAGTGATCAGAAGTGCAACGCTCATGGGCGCAGAAGCTTTGGGGATGGAAGATCAGATTGGAAGTATTGAAGTGGGAAAACTTGCCGATTTGGTCATAGTAGAAGAAAATCCGGTAGCTGACCTTAAGGTATTGTATGGTACGGGCACCATTCGGTTAAATGACGAAAATGAGGTGGTAAGAACAAAGGGAGTGAAGTACACCATCAAAGATGGCTTGGTGTATGACTCAAGAGCTCTTCTGCAAGACGTTCGTAATATGGTCAAAGAGGCTAAAGAGACAGAGGGAGAAATAGAGCAGCCGGGTTATCCAAATTGGGATTAAATCTCAGAATCCCTAGATTTATAAATCAACTTCTTACTCAATGAGATTAATTGCACCTTTTCTGATTCTCTGTGTTGCCTTGATTTCTGGCTGTATAAAAACAGAATCCAGTCAAGGGTCGGATCAGGTGATTAACAAAGTAATAGAGCAACCAGCTCCCCAAAATGATCCTAACCAAGTGGTATCTCTTCTGGGTGAGTTGCTGCCTCCAAAAAAACTCAGCAGCTCGGTTCGAAAAATCCGCCTTGCTCAAATGGCAAAAGCTCGAACGAAATACGAGACCTATCCGGACAGCATAGAGAATATCATCTGGTATGGGCGAAGATTAGCTTATCTCGGACAATACAAGGACGCGATCAGAATTTATTCGGTAGGTCTAGACATCAAACCTGATTCCTATCGATTGCTAAGGCATAGAGGTCACAGATATATTACTATCCGTGAATTCGATTTGGCTATAGAGGACTTGCAGAAAGCAGTTTTTTACGCTCGAACCGCCGAAAACCAAATAGAACCTGATGGACTACCAAACAGAAAAAACATCCCTTTATCAAATGATAAATTCAACATTTGGTATCACCTGGGGATTGCCTACTACCTCAAGGGAAACTATGACAAAGCACTTTCTTCATTCAAACATTGTTTGGACTATGTAGATAATGACGATCTATTGGTGGCAAATACAGATTGGTACTATATGACCTATCAAAAAATAGGAAATACAGAAGCCGCGAAAGAACTGCTCGAATCAGTAGATAAGCGGATGCGCATTATTGAAAACTATCATTACAATAGACGCATACAATTATATCTTGGAAAGACTGACCCCATTGACATTTTGGATCAGGCACAAGGAGATAATGGCAGCCTCGATCCTACGCTCGGTTATGGATTGGCCAATTGGTATCTGTATAATGGACAACTTGAACAGGCTAAAAGCACCTTGAATAGGGTGCTCAAACATCATGCTTGGGATGCATTTGGTTACATAGCAGCTGAAGTAGATCAGGTCACGATCAGCTCCCTGGAAAACTAGAGTGCCTCGATATCTTTTCTTATCTGTATCAGAATCTCAGGATAATCCGTGATAATTCCATCCACACCCATGTGCAATACCTTGACCATATCTTCTCGGGTATTTGGAGAGTAAGTGTACACTTGAAAACCTCTTGCGTGCATTCTGAAAACCCTTCTAGTGGATAGTGTGTGATATTCAGGGTTTAGCGCTTTCATTCGATCATTTTCCTTAGCATGACCTAAGTGCATCTTGGTTTCGAGATAAAACGCCACCAAAGGAGCTGAATCTTCACCAATCATCAATTTCTTAGTCTGCACATGGTCATCATACTCGTGTGCTTCCTCCAGATATTCCCCTTCCATAGATTGTAGAATGATCCAATCATAACCATTCTTTTCTTCTCTGATAATATCGATAAGTTTCTCGGCAAAGTCATGATAATGAGGATGATCCATGTGCTTAATCTCGATCAATACCTCACATCTGCCATCCACCATATCTAATACTTCCTTCAGGGTAGGCACTTTCTGATCGCTAAATTTTGGATCGAACCAAGAACCGGCATCCAATTTTTTGATCTCTTCCAACGTGTAATCATGAACAAGCCCAGTACCATTGGTTGTTCGGTCCAGAGTCTCGTCATGAAAGACAACTATCTGCTCGTCATGGGTGTTTCTAACATCTAGTTCTATCATATCCACACCCATCTCCAGCGCTTTCTCGAAGGCAGCCATCGTGTTCTCCGGGGCAGTTCCCGAGGCTCCTTTATGAGCGATTATGTCGAAATGCTCTTTTTTTAGAGACTCATCTATTTCTGAACTCGTGATATAATGTAAGTAGATGTATGGCTCAAATAAGGCGATCGCCATAAACAACAACATGATAGGCGAAGAATAAAGTAGAAATCTAAGTGTCATCTGATATCAGAATAGTTGTGATAATTTACAAAATTCAGCGCCTAACGCCATGATTTTAATCTTTTTTTACTGCAGGAGTCAGATTTAAATGCAACTCATTGAGTTGATCTGAAGAAACCATCGAAGGTGTATCTATCATCACATCTCTACCCGAAGTATTTTTCGGGAAAGCGATAAAGTCCTTGATGCTATCCTGTTCACCAAATAGCGCACATAGTCGATCAAAACCAAATGCAATACCTCCATGCGGCGGAGCTCCATACTCAAATGCACTCATCAAGAAACCAAATTGTTCCTGAGCTTCTTCTTTGGTAAAGCCTAGCGCATCAAACATCTGAGATTGGAGTGTCTTGTCATGAATCCTGATAGATCCTCCTCCGAGCTCCACACCATTAACCACTAAGTCATAAGCATTGGCTCTCACGCTACCCGGGTCACTACCCAACTTGTCCAAGTCTTCTGGATTAGGCGAAGTGAAAGGGTGATGCATGGCATGGAATCTTTTAGTCTCTTCATCCCACTCCAACAGCGGAAAATCCACCACCCACAGCGCCACATACTTGCTGCGATCTCTTAGTCCAAGTCGGCTTCCCATTTCAAGGCGAAGCTCGCACATGGCTTTGCGCGTGTGATCAGCATCGCCAGAGAGCACCAACAGCAAATCACCGGGCTTAGCTCCAGCTTTGTCTGCCCAAGCTTTGAGCGTTTCCTGAGAATAAAACTTATCCACGGAGCTTTTGAAGGTGCCATCTGCATTGCATTTGACATAGACAAGGCCTTTAGCTCCGATCTGCGGACGTCTGACAAAATCTGTCAGTTTATCCAATTCTTTTCTTGTGTACTCAGCACAACCTGTGGCGTTTATAGCTAAGACCAATTCTGCACTATCGAACACCCCAAATCCATGACCTTGAGCTACATCATTGATCTCACTAAACTCCATCCCAAACCTGATGTCTGGTTTGTCAGAGCCATACTTGGTCATTGCATCAGCATATGACATAAGTGGAATATCTCCCAAGTCCACGTCCTTCACTTGCTTGAAGAGGTATTTGATCAATCCTTCGAAAGTCTCTATGATATCTTCCCTTGTGACGAAAGACATTTCACAGTCAATCTGAGTAAACTCAGGCTGACGATCTGCTCTTAGGTCTTCATCGCGAAAGCATTTTACGATCTGAAAATATCTATCAAAACCTGAAACCATCAGCAGTTGCTTGAAGGTCTGTGGCGACTGTGGTAGGGCGTAAAACTGGTTAGGATTCATGCGTGAAGGCACCACAAAATCTCTCGCTCCTTCCGGAGTGCTTTTGATGAGTACTGGTGTCTCCACTTCCGTGAATAAATGATCCGAAAGATACGCTCTGGTGCTTTGCAATAACCTGTGACGCATCTCTAGATTCTTGCGTACTACGTTTCTCCTAAGATCGAGGTAGCGGTATTTCGCTCTCAAATCTTCACCGCCATCTGTATTATCTTCTATAATGAAAGGAGGAGTCTTGGACGCATTCAGAATATCTAGCTGTCCAACTCTGATTTCCACTTCACCAGTAGGAATCTTGCTATTTTTCGCTTCGCGCTCCACTACTTCCCCCTTGGCAGATACGACAAATTCTCTTCCTATGGTTCGTGCTAAAGTGAGTGTTTTATCATCTGAGACACCTTCTTCCAAGATCAATTGAGTGATCCCATATTTGTCTCTAAGATCAATGTAAATCATCCCCCCTATATCTCTCACTTTTTGCACCCATCCGGCCAATGTAACCTGACTCCCGATGTGTTCACTTCTCAACTCCCCACAAGTGTGCGTTCTTAGCATTTTTGTAATTATTTTCGCTCTTCTCCGTTATTTCAGCAGCAAATCTAACAATAGTTTTAGCTTTGAAATAATTAAATCTAAACAACACATGAAGCAAATCAACCTGCTATTTTCCCTCCTTCTGGTCACCATATTATCCATCCCGAAAGCCAATGCCCAAATAGCATTGGAACGGAAGAAAGTCACCAAAGAAATCTCCATGAAGGTGCCTGTTGACTTTTTGGACATGACACCTGCCGAGCGAGTGAACAAATACGTTTCGTCACGCGCACCAATTGCCATGTACACAAGTAGTGATCGCAATGTGGATCTTGGAATCAATGAAAATAGCAGTTCTTGGCCAGGTGGTGACCTTACCATTCTTCAGTCATTTCATAAGGCCAATATTGTTAATCTTTTCACTGAGGTGAAATTCATCCAGGAGGAAATCAAGATGATAGGCGATAGAGAATTTATCGTATTTGAATTTGTCTCCAGAATCTCTGATGAGCAAAGCACGTTTGGAGGTAATACTAGCATCTCCAAGTACACCTACATTCAATACACGTTGCGAAACGATAAAGTCCTGCTGTTCAACTTTACATGTCCCAATCGGCAAAGAGCGCAGTATCAGGAGGCGGCCAAAGAAATCATGGAAAGCATCCGTATCAAATCATGAGTATTCTAAGTGTGCATAGCGATGAGCATTTCATGAGACAAGCGCTCAACGAGGCGCAACAAGCTTTTAACGAAAAAGAGATTCCAGTGGGCGCTGTAGTGGTTTGCCAAAACAAGATCATAGCCAAAGCTCATAATCAAGTGCAACGACTCAATGATGTAACTGCTCACGCTGAGATGCTAGCAATCACTTCAGCCCAGAACCATCTGGGTTCAAAGTACTTGGATCAATGCACCTTGTATGTCACCTTGGAGCCATGCACGATGTGCGCTGGGGCGCTGTATTGGTCACAGGTAGCCAAAGTGTGCTATGGAGCGAGTGACGAGAAGCGGGGCTACAAGATTACGAATCCTTCCATCTTGCATCCTTCCACCGAATTGGTGACAGGATTATTAGCAGAAGAATCATCTGAATTGGTATTATCTTTTTTTAAGCAAATCAGAGGGAACAAATCCTAGTCAACGTTGTTTTATATTTGAATATATTTTGATTTTTTAAACCTAAACGAATAATAAAGATGGCTTTTGAATTACCAAACTTACCATACGCTCACGATGCTCTTGAGCCTAACATAGACAAGCAAACCATGGAAATCCACCATGGCAAGCACCATGCCGCTTATGTAGCCAAATTAAACGGCGCTATCGAGGGAACTGACATGGCTGGTCTTTCTTTAGACGAGCTGATGAAAAGTCATACTGGCAATGCTGCCGTAAGAAACAATGGTGGTGGACATTGGAATCACTCACTCTTCTGGACTATCATGAGTCCTAATGGCGGTGGGGCTCCTTCAGGTGCTTTGGCTGACGCTATCGATGCTGCTTTTGGCTCTTTCGAAGAATTCAAAACTGCATTTAGTAATGCTGCTGCTACTAGATTCGGTTCTGGATGGGCATGGCTTTGTGTACATGCTGGTGGCAAAGTAGAAGTATGCTCCACGCCAAACCAAGACAATCCACTCATGCCAGAAGCTGGATGCGCAGGTACTCCAATTTTAGGTCTTGATGTATGGGAGCACGCTTATTACCTCAACTACCAAAACAGACGTCCTGATTATATCAATGCATTCTTCAATGTGATTGATTGGGCTAAAGTATCTGAGCTATACGAAGCTGGAAAATAGGAATTAAAGATCCTTTAGAAATTGAAAAACCTTTCTTCGCGGAAAGGTTTTTTTTATTGCTTTTTTTCAAAACAAACAGGATATATCCTGCTTCTTCAGCCGAAAGTTTTAGCAACAACTCTAGTCAAAATCCGAACCGCAGTAGTTAAACTAACAACTCTTCATTCTTTGAATGTAGGTTATTGGTATTTAAGGCTGTTATTTATAAAAGCACATCTATGAAAACGATCCTTAGCCTTCCATTAATTCTTTTCCTCAGAATTTCGCTACTAGCGCAGGTCCAACCGGAAAACCTCCAATATGAACCCACAATTGAAAACCCATATGGATTACCTAATCCAAACTCACCTGAAGTCTTGGACTTCAAAGAAATGATAGGCACATGCGACTGTAAGAGTGTGAGTAGAAACCCCGACCAATCTTGGGCCGATACCACTTCCATGCTCTGGAAATATAAATACGTCATGAATGGCACAGCGGTCCAAGATGAAGTCTGGCGAGAAAATGGAGCCTATGCGGGGAGCATCAGACAATATCATCAAGACAGTGCGCAGTGGGTGGTTTCCTATTACAGCTACCCTGGCATTCCATGGAAACCTGGTGTTTGGCATGGCAAAAGAATCGATAATCAAATCGTCCTTTACAAAGACTCACCAGCACCCAATGGAACTCCAGGCGATTATCGTTTGACTTTTTATGACCTCTCTGATGATGGCTTCAATTGGAAAGGAGAATGGGTGGACAAAACCGAGACGGTTGTTTACCCTACTTGGATGATCTTCTGCACTAAGCGCAAGGACTAATCCTAAAAAACCTCGATTGGTTGTGAGAAATGTGATTCCTTTGTTTCACATTGAAACTCATCAAACAAATACTAAATAAGTATCGCAGTGAGTTAGGGGTAGACTTTTTAGCCTACCACAACCATGCACAGCGGGTATACTATTACGCCATCACTTTGCTCTTGATGAAGGAGAGTAAAAAACTAGCCATTGCTGCAGCTTTTCATGATCTGGACATCTGGACAGGAGGTTCGATGGACTATCTCAGCGGATCGGAGGATCTTGCGAGAAAGTACCTAGATAAAAGTGATTTTGGATTGCTCCCAGATCAGATAGCTTTTATCATTAAACAACATCATCAGTTGACTAGAATAAAAGGTGATGTGGAAGCGGAGGCATTTCGTAAAGCAGATCTCATAGATTTGACATCAGGATTTATTCAATTCAATATTCCTATGTGCCTGATCCTTACAATCGAGAAAACCTATCCTCGTGAACGATTTACAAGAATCATTGCGAAAAAGACCTTGCGTCATAGCCTGAAAAATCCTTTGAACCCTCTTCCAATGATCAAGTGGTAACCCTCATCTACATAATTTTATGGCCATGAAATATCAAGATCATCTGGATCAGGCAAGAGATAACCTTAAAACCAATAAGACCTTCATCAAGAGGCTCAAGAAAAACAAACCGAAAGATTTGGACGATCAGTTTCACGCTCTTGATGATGAGGTCTTTCAAGAAATTGACTGCCTTGAGTGTGCCAATTGCTGTAATACTACTTCGCCTATTTTCCAGCAAGGCGACATTGAGCGATTAGCTAAAACATTGAAAATGAAAGTAGGGACTTTCATAGAAATGTATTTGAACTTAGATGAAGAAGGCGACTATGTCCTCAAATCTTCCCCTTGTGCCTTTTTGGGAAATGACAATAAATGCATTGTCTATGAAAGCCGACCTACCGCATGTAGGGAGTACCCTCATACTAATCGAAAGCGGATGCATCAAATACTAGACCTTACGTTGAAAAACACCACTATTTGTCCCGCTGTGAGTCAAATAGTCGAAAAACTGAGTTTATCTCTGTGATAAACTAAGAAATAGCCCGCGGTTTTTATTAAATTCCAAGTTCAATTCCGCTAATATGAAATTTTCAACACCAGTTATTGCCCTTTTGCCATTCCTCTTTTTGAGTTGTGGGGATAAGGAAACCACTCCTTCAGACCCGCTTGTCAACTACGAATCCAGCTACGATATCATTCAAGGTGAGATTTGGGATCAATCATGTACTAGCTGTCATATAGCAGGTTCGTCTTTTGCCAGACAATCAGATCTGGTGCTTACTTCAGATGTTTCTTATGATCAACTAGTCAATAGAACTCCGAATAACACCAGCGCCAAGGCTGACGGCCTGGTATTGGTTGGGGATAAGGGATTAGAAAGCCTCTATGAAAGCTTTTTATGGGAAAAAATCAATATCCTTGATCAGGAGCATTTTTATGCAGATCATCCGGGTTATGGTACTATTATGCCATTGGGCGATGATCCTTTGACCAACGGTCAATTGGAGTTTATTCGTCAATGGATTTTAGCGGGTGCACCAAAAAGCGGCGATGTGGTAGATCTAGAGCTGCTCAAAGACGAAAATCGCTATGAAGACTTGGCATTTGAGCCGTTGGCTGTCCCAGAAAGCGGGTATCAGTTCTATCTTCCTCCGTTTGAGATCCCGGCAAATACAGATCGAGAGATCTTCATTTATAAAGAGTTGAACAACCCTGAGCCAGTGTATATTTCGGGATTTGAGATTTCAATGAAATCAGGAAGCCATCATTTTATTCTATACAATTTCCCAGAGTCATTTCCCAAATCAGATTATCCCAATGAAGGGGACATCAGAGATGTTTACAAACCAAATGGAGATCTCAATTCCTCAACGCTTTTTCATATGCAGCGCCATCAGTTTGTAGCAGGCACGCAGGTACCTAAAGTGAGGTATAATTATCCGGCTGGCGTGGCATTAAAAATTCCAGCGAATAGTGGTTTTGATCTCAACAGCCATTATGCCAATAAAAAGGATGAGATGGTAACTGGAGAAGTATATGCCAATGTGTACACTACAGAAGAATCTGAAGTGGAGCATGTTGCGAAGATTTTGAATTTGAATAATGATAATTTCTTTCTTCCAGAGGGCGAGATCACGACAATCGTGAAATCTTATTCTTTCAATGAAGACAGACACATTTTCCAGCTTTGGTCGCATGCTCATGAACACAATACTTCCTTCAAGGTGTTTGTAGATGGTGGCACGAGAAACGGGGAACTCATTTATTTCTCCAATGATTGGGAACACCCACCTATTCTCCAGCTGGATCCTCCACTCGCACTGAAAGCCGGTGAATCACTGAGGTTGGAAGCCACCTATGATAATGACGAAGATGTACCATTGTCTTTCGGACTTAGGAGTACCGATGAGATGATGATATTATTTGGTGCCTACTACGAATAACCAGCATGCAGTTTTCTGATACAATTTCCGTCCTTGGCTGTGGCTGGCTTGGATTGCCTTTGGCTAAATCATTGGTCGAAAAGGGATATGAAGTGCGCGGTAGCACGAGGCATCCATCCAAAATCTCAAAACTGAGAAATGGTGGGATCACACCTTACATTATAGACTTAAATCCCACTTCACTTAATATTCCCACCTTCTTTTCAAGCAATATTCTTATCATCAATCTCCCTCCGAGAAACCATGGCGGAGATGAAAAGATGTACGAAAAGGTATTGTCCTTCGTAAGACAGTCGGCCATAAGAAACAAAGTGGAAAAAGTGATTTTCATAAGCTCAACGGGCGTTTATCTGGAATCAAATAAGCAAGTGACAGAAACTGATGCTAGCTACGAAGGGCTCAGCAGAGCTGGCATCTCATTGCTGAAAATGGAAGAAATGTTTTCTAAAAGCAGCTTGACTACTACCGTGATAAGGTTTGGAGGGTTGTATGGTCCCGACAGACATCCAGGCAACTTCCTAAAGCAGAAGGAAAATCTTCCGGGTGCCTCGAACCCTATCAATATGATTCATCTTGATGATTGTATTGGGATGATTCACTATATCATAGAGCATGAACTCTGGGGGGAAGTTTTCAACGGTTGCTCACCCAACCTACCCACTAGAGAGAAGTTTTATCAAAATGCCGCTACGGAACTTGGCGTGCAGCCGCCTATATTCTCCTGTCAAGAAAAACCATACAAAAAAGTCTCATCGAAACTCATCATTTCACATGGCTATCAATTCATACATTGAGTTGATATCCTTTCTGTAATTTAGCGAAAACGTTTCCAAGAATAAATATTCATAAAATCTATTCAATGATTTTTTATTATTCGCAAAAATCATCTACTTTCATTGCATAATTGTTACTTATTTTGCAATATTTTAAATATCTCATACATTTTGAAAGCAAATAATGCATTATCCGCAATCGATCCTTCAATATTAGATATTGGAACGGAGATCCGACTGAAAAATGGTGAGATAGTCTCTCAGCAATTCTCCAAGTCGACGCATTTTTATATGCTAAAATCCGGTCGCGTAAAATTCTATCTATCGCTCGATGAGACCATGGGAGAAATAGAAGTGGGTATGAGCGACAAGAAGCTCACGCCTATTGGTTGGAGTGGATTCAATGCTCCCGGCAGATACGCCACTACGGTGAAAGTAGATACCTCAATAGCCACTTTTATCAAGTGGGATCACGCTCAGTTGATGGAGGTGCTTTCTTCTAATCCAGAATTGGGAAGAAGCTTCCTTAAGGATATCTGTGGTAGAGCTCGGCTGTTGTATCAAGTGGCTGTCAACTACCTAAGCGAAACGGGACCTAAACTACTGTCAACTGGAAAGCCAACAACCGACGGTTACAAGATTGTAGAACCTTCACCAGAAAAGGACCTCATCCAGTTTCTCCGTAAATCTGCCTTTTTCGAAACTTTTGACGAATTGCCATTAGAGTTTATTGCCCAATATGTAGAAGGCAGACTCTATCCTGCCAATGAGACCATATTCCTTCAAAATCAACCATCAGAAGGCCTTTTCATTTTGGGGTATGGTAAAGTTCGGTTTAGCTCTACAAGTGAATCTGGAGCCAACATTAGTTTTAGGCAGATCAATACGCCTGGATTTTTGGTAGGATGGGCTGGCGCAGTGGATATGCCCAACATCATCAATGCACGTGCCGTCCAAGAAACGATGGTTTACCATATTTCGATAGAAAACCTTCAAAGAATTTTGAAGCGTGTTCCTGAATTGGCACACAGTCTCTATTCGCGGTTATTATGGCTATTAAGCCACCAGCTCCAAGCAGTAAGAACCCGAATCATCGCAGCAAAACTCAACCATGAAGTCTTTGCCATAGGGAACCTAATAGATCAAAATAGTGCCAAGCTGTCTTTGGATTCTGTTTTGCACAAGGTTCCACATTTGTTGGACAATAAACTGACCGTTCGGGATGCGATTGATATGCTCGAGCAGCTGAAAGAATCAGGGTCCACCCTCGAAAAAAATATTGCTCTTACGGCACTAGATATATTGGAAGAGATAATCAACGAGGAGAAATTTTATAGAGGACTCGTGGAAGTATACAATAGTGCGGTAAAAGCGCCTAAGGATTTGCCCGCCCCTGAGGTCAGGAAACTCAATGCCAAGGCCTACATCAAAATATTTGACACGCAGAAACATATTATCACCGGAGAAGAAAATCTACCCGAAAATCCGGGCAATATTTTCATCTACAACCATCTGCGGAATGATCCTTATAACACACTGCCGAATCAATTTCAGATCACGTTGGACTCACACTTTATAAGCAGCATGATCCTTATGAGGAAGTATGGCATTCCAGGGTTGAGAATAGTTCGTGTCGGTCTGAGCAAAGAGTTTGCCCATCAGGAATACTATCAGCGTCTAGGGCATATAGACGTATTCACGGAATTGTCTGGCAAGAATCCCAAAAAGCTGAAAGAGCGAGCCAAAAAAGCATTTTTTCACGAGGCAAAGAATCATCTAAACAATGGGGGCAATCTGATCATTAGTCCTGAAGGCAACTCCTACACAACAGACGAATCTCCTGGGCCGTTTAAAGCGGGTGCATTTAATTTGGCCCTATCAATGAAGAAGGAACCATGGATAGTCCCGATTGCAATGGCTAACTTTGAAAAACGTGCGCGAAATACGCGTTTTTCTAGTCTGATTCTCCCTCCCTTTAAGGTATCGGAGTTTATCAAAGACAAAGAGAGCAAAGAAGAAATGAAGTCTTTTTTGGCAAATTATCAAAATACATTCAGGGGCTATGTAGAGCAAGCCCAGGCCCAGGCCGAATAAAGCAAGAGATAGCGAATGGACGAGGTGGTTATCAATATGGAATTTGAGAAAGAGGTCGAGATTCTAGAACAAAAGATTCAGCACTTATCTGATAGAGAAGACTTGATTGTTTTCTATGGAAGTTCGTCAATACGCCTTTGGGAAGACATGGTGGAAGATTTAGCACCTCTACCTGTGCTGAACCTTGGGTTTGGTGGATCATCCTTCTCATGGTGCATCTACTATTTTGATAGATTATTTAAGAACATCAAGCCCAAGCATCTAGTGATATATGTGGGAGACAATGATTTAGCCAACGGTATTCCTCCCGAAAAGGTCTTGAAAAAATTCAAAAGACTTACTCACCTGATTCGGATGACTTACCCAAAGGTGCCGATGGATTTTATCACCATCAAACCCAGCCCAATACGGACCTATTTACAACCTGAAATTATCCTGACCAACAATCTTATCAGAAAAGAGCTTTTAGCCACCAATAGAGCCGAATTGATCAATGTGTATGACAGTATGCTTGATGAAAAAGGTGTGGCACGACCCGAATTGTATCTGGAAGACCAGCTACACCTCAACAGAAAAGGCTACAAAATCTGGAAAGGGATCTTGAGAAAGCATTTTGGGATTTGAATGAACTCCCTAATTTTCCGGCATGAAAAGTTACCTTTTTCTATTAGCAGGATTGCTTACCATAAGCTGTTCGCAAAAAGTCTTCAAAGAAAAGTGGCTGGAAGTGCAAGCTCCAGAATCATTCGAAGCGCGGTTTGAAACCACCCAAGGATACTTTGATATTCGCGCTGAGCGCAAGTGGTCACCAGCTGCTGTTGACCGCCTTTATCAACTGATCAAGCATGATTTTTATACAGATATTGCTATTTTCAGAGTAGTGCCAGATTTTGTAGTTCAGTTTGGGATAAGCGGAGATAGCACCAAGAATGCAGCTTGGATGTCACACAAAGTACCTGATGAGCCCGTCATTAAATCCAATATATTAGGGACCGTATCATTCGCCCGAGGTGGGCCGGAAACAAGGAATATTCAAATCTTCATCAACATCAAAGACAATAGCTCAAATCTGGATGTTTCCAATTATGCAGGGGTGAAAGGCTTCCCAGTGGTAGCAGAAGTTACCTCCGGAATGGATGTGGTGACTAAGTTTTATGATGGATATGGCAATGCACCAGCCACCAAGCAAGGCCAGATATTTGAACAGGGCAATGAATACCTGAAAGAAAATTTTCCGAAATTAGATTACATCAATTCGGCCTACCTCCTCAAGAAAAAGAAAAAGTGAGCCACTTATACGCGGCTCACTTTCTACTTACTTTTCGGGTTAAACTTTACTTTTTATAAAGTTGCTTGCCGGCTTCTTCATATTTATCTCCTGATGTCCAGAAGATGTCCTCATCAGTGTTGCCTATCAGTGTAGCGGCATAGATAAAAGACTTTGAATACTTGGTCAGGTATTCATAATCCAATGTCTGTGGTTCGTCCCCTGGCTGATGGTAGTAATCAGTAATCTGCTCGTTCATGGAAATGTAACCCGGATCGTACGATACTGCAGGAATCCCTTTTGCAGCAAAACTTACCTGATCAGATCGGTCGTAGAAGTTTTCCTCAGGCAAAGGATCATCTATAGCTGTCATGCCAAAGGCTTCAGCAGATTCTGTATAGATGGAAGTCAATGAGGTTCTGAAAAATCCTACCACCGTCACTTTGGTCACATCGTTATATCCACCAGTGTCGGTATTGAGGTTGTAAACTGTCTTTTCAAGAGGAATTACCGGGTGATCTGCATACCATCTACTTCCCAGCAAGCCCTTCTCTTCAGCATTGCATGCCAAAAACGCTATAGAGCGCTTCGGCGGATACTTAGCCAAATATTTGGCAGACATTAGCATATTGGCCACACCTATACCATTATCCCGAGCTCCGTTCCATATGGTATCCCCTTCTGTCCCGCGCACTCCTACATGATCAAAATGGGCAGAGATCATAATGTACTCATCTTTCAGTGCGGGATCTGTTCCCTCTATTACGCCAAGCACATTAGGAATTTGAATTACATCGTTGGATTTGCCTTTGATGGTCAGAGACGCCTTAGCGCCTTGATTTTCTTGAAAAAAGCTCAATAAACTATCCTGATCCAATAGCCATCCAGAAGGAAAAGACGGTTTTTCCTTTTCATCGGCTCTAGCCAATCTAAATTTCTCTCCCATAAAATAATACTGCATCAATTTCCATGGATATCTGGTAGGTTTATAAAGCTCTATAAGGCCTACTCCTCCAGCTTCCATTACTGCTTTTTGCTTTTGCACTGTGTAGGGCGTCAGTCGAGCTTGAGGATCTCCGTTTCCTGCTTTTACAATCACTATTTTCCCGGCAAGGTCTAAACCATTCAGATCATCGTCCAGTCCATAATTGGCATATACCAGCTCACCTTCGAAGGTTCCGTTTCCGGCGGTGTACCAGACCATTTCATCATTACCAAACGTACGATCGCCCACAGTTAGCTCTGCATATTGTGGACTCACTTCTTTGCTCAAGGAAACTTGCTGCATGTACGAATCCATTCCTGGAGCCATTTTGACTCCATATTCTCTAAATCGCTCAGCTATATATCTCGCGGCAATTAGATTTTCTTGAGTGGCAGTATTCCTTCCGCGCATCTCATCAGATGCCAGAAAATAGAGGTGGGATTTAAATTCCGTTAATTGAATCTCTTTGTTGATTGACTTAACCAACTTCTGTGCTACAGTAGTCCATGATAAGGTGGCTACTAGCAAGAATAAGAATGCTTGTTTCATATTATTGGGGTTCAATTCAAATGCGCTAACGAAACTAGATATTAATTTTTTGGTTCAACCAGGCCTTTGTTTGAGCGGTAATTATCATTGATAAAGCGGTTGACCTCTAAAGATTTAATAGAAATACTCTTATAAATCACACCTTTTTTAATCACATTACGTTTGCGCATTCACCAGAATAATTTGGTTAAACTATGAAAAAATCAATACAGATTTTCACACTTATTTTCCTTGGTTTTAGTTTTCTCGTCTCAGGGCAAATGAATTATGAGATTTCAACATTCGAGACTTATATTCAATCTCGATATAAAGAATTAACTCCATTAGAAGAGACTAAACCTCCATTTGATCTTTATAGAAGAGGTATGATTGGGTATTACGATCTATTGGCAAATGATAAAAAAATCGCCAATCAAAAAATCACTTTAATTGACTTCAGAATATCTTCGAATAAAAAGCGATTTTGGGTTATTGATATTAAATCCAACAAAGTCATACATTATAGGTTAGTCGCCCATGGAAAAAATACAGGAGAGGAATATGCCAAAACGTTTTCAAACAAGAAGAATTCTAATCAAAGCAGTTTGGGATTTTATATCACTGCGGAAACTTATCTGGGTAAACATGGATTGTCTTTAAGGTTGGATGGACAAGAAAAGGGATTTAATGACCAAGTAAGGAACAGAGCGGTAGTGATGCACAGTGCAAATTATGTGAGCAAGGATTTCGCCAGGAAATACGGTCGCCTTGGAAGAAGTTATGGATGCCCCGCTATTGCGGTAAAAGACCACAAAGTGGTGATACAAGGTCTGGCAAAAGGATCCTTGCTATTTATATACTACCCAGAGGCCAATTACGAAGCTAAAACACTGCTTAATAATGTGGAATTAGCGAGTAAGTATTATATCCAAAATTCAGATCTCTGAAGACTTTTCCGTTAGCGCCGAAAGTAGTTTTTTATTTCGGCTATATATATCCTTTCGAAAGTTGAGTTGACCCGTTTCATCCACGAATGATGTCCAATATTGTAAGTGTACCTGCAGCGGAAGCTGCAGGTTGATGCTCTTGTTGGTCGTGGTTTTCACTAATTCATCAACTTTTTCTTTACTCAGTGGTGGGTTCTGTTTTGCTAATAAGTAATATGCCAGATCTAATGGCCTGCTCAATCTGACACATCCTGAGCTCATTGCCCTTTCGGTTCTCACAAATACCTCACGATGATTGGTGTCGTGCATATAAATATTGTAAGGGTTTGGGAAAATAAATTTAACAACACCTAAAGCATTGTTAGGCCCTGGTTCTTGCCTCAAAATATATGGAAATTGATGCTTTTTAATCGCCTCCCAATCAATCTCCTCTGGGTTGATTTCACTACCATTTTCACTGATCACCTTTATGCTTAGGTTTTGAATATGATTAGGGTTTTTGATTTGAGCCGGAATCATATCCTGATAAAGAATAGTGGGAGGCACAGTCCAGTATGGATTCAATACAAGGTATATTAAGTTGGAAGAGAATACGGTAGTTTGTCTCAATGGCTTGCCTACCACTACATCCATTTCCAATTCGACATTTCCATCTTTGACAAGTTCCATTTCAAAAGCTGGTAAATTGATCATTATATAATGATCACCTAATTCATTCGGAAGCCATCTGCACCGCTCTAAGTTGATGAGTAGGTCTTTGATCCGTTCTTCAATTGTAACATTCAAACATTTTAAAGTTTCTTTACCCACCGAACCATCCGATTCAATGCCATGTCTTTTTTGATATTTTTTTAAGGCATTGAATAAATCCTCATCAAAAAGATCCGGCTCATCATTCGTAAGTATCGGCATGTCCCCCAACATTTCCAATCTTTCGCGAAGTGCAGATACAGCTACACTGCGCATAGATAGTTTTAATGTCAGATCGCTCTCAATAGAAGGCCACCCGCCTTGTTCAGCTATAGCTCGGTAACGTTTCAATTTTTCTTTGAGTCTGTCGTAAGCTTTATACTGTGGCTTAGCATCGTTCAAGGACGTCAAAACAGTATTGTCTTTTGTACATTTGGCTAGCAGGTCAAGTGGATTTCCTTCGCGCCTGACAACTTTCCATTCTGAATCAATCTCATGCGGATTCACTTTTCCAGACATGAGGTGTGTCGCCAACAGTAAAAATGAATCGGTGAGTAACAATTCAAAATTGCTGGATTCGGTAGGAGATAGCTCTTCCTTGTTCTGATAAGATTGCAATAATTCTAAATGATAATCTTCAGGATTCAATCCGTCATCATAGCTATCCTTCACCGCCTGGATCAATTCCATACTGGTAGGTTCTGTCCAAATAAACGTGAATAGGCCTTTTTGGTAAAACTCCTGAATAGACAATCGGCAAGAAACCTTTTCTTTCCCTATAGTCAATCCCTGTCCTCCTAGTTGCTCAACCTTAATTCTCAATTCATTCGAATCATCCTGTCTGATTTGAGCAAAAGATGTATTGTATATCAGCAATGAAAAAACCAAAAGTCTGATGTAATACATATAGGGAATGATTGACACTTGCCAACAAAAATTAATGTGAATCTATTTAAACTTCGGATGCTTTTCTCCAGGGAACTCTCTATCGAAAAATTCACCGTATTCTTTAATAGTCTTCTTCATGTCTTTTCTAAGCCAGATAATTCCAAGTAAGTTAGGAAGCGTCATAAGCGCAATCGTAATACCCGACAAAGTCCAGATAATGGTGGTGTCTTGAAACGATGCAAAGAAGAAAGCCACCACATAAACTATCCTATAGTAAATCACAGACTTGGTTCCGAAAAGGAAAGTCATAGCGCGATCTCCATAATATGACCAGCTAATGGCCGTACTAAATGCGAATAGCAACAACCCAATGGACACTATGTACTGACCATAATTGCCGAAAAATCCTCTATTGAAGGCTATGGCAGTCAATGGCGCACTATGTACCAATGATTCTCCTACAAACTTCAATGCTTTATCATCCGTGATCGAACCTTCGCTAATCGCGATAGTCCCGGTGAACAGCTGTTTGTCCATTAAGTTTTCATCATTGTAAACTTTTACATTTTCAGCGAAACTTCTAGAATGCAAAAAGGTGATGTCGGTATTGGTAATCTTACCTTCCGACACGGATAGAGAGCCGCTATATGTTGGCAAACTCTCAACATCATTCAGGTGATCAAATAAGCTTTGAGTCGTTTCAGCGTCCCCTTCCTTCAACATACCACTTAGGATTTGGATCTCTGAATACTCAAACTGATTGACATGCTTCTCCGCCCATACTCCCGAGCTTAGCAGCACCAAACCTGTGACAGTACAAATAATAATGGTATCTATAAATGGCTCAAGAATGGCCACCATACCCTCAGATAATGGCTCGTTGGCTTTAGCCGATGCATGCGCAATAGGTGCAGAACCTTGACCTGCCTCATTGGAAAATAATCCTCTGCCTACCCCCTTATTGAAAGCAAAAGCCAGGTTAGCCCCGATGAATCCTCCAGTGGCAGCTGATCCGGTGAAGATCTCTCCAAAAATCGCCACGAAGGAAGGAACAATGTTTCCAATGTTGTAAAATATCACAGCAAAAGCACCTATAAAATAAATAATAGCCATAGCTGGCACCAACTTAGATGTCACAGCCGCTATACGCTTAATCCCTCCGATAATGACCAAGCCTAAGGCTACAGCCAATACGGCACCAGTCAGTACTTGATCTATACCAAACGTAGCTAGGAGCGTACTGGAGATACTATTGATCTGAGGAAGACTACCCGTGCCAAAAGATGAAAGTACTGTTGCGAAAGCGAAAATAGCCGCCAACCATTTTAGGTTAACCTTCTTTCCGCCTACTTTAAATTCAGCATTTTTCATGTAATACATTGGACCACCAGCCATAGTGCCATCGTCCAATTTTTCTCTGTACTTGTGAGATAGGGAAACCTCCACAAACTTGGTACACATACCTACAGCTGCCGTCACAAGCATCCAAAACAAGGCCGCTGGCCCACCAAGGTGCACTGCGAATGCTACTCCTGCTATGTTACCTGTTCCTACTGTCCCAGACAGTGCAGTAGCCAATGCCTGAAAATGTGAGGTGTCTCCAGGTAAATCCTTCTTGTCAAATTTTCCACTTACGATTCTTACGGCATGCTTGAAAAATCTGATCTGGGGAAACTTCAGATATATGGTGAAGAAAAGTCCTGTGCCTAATAGTGCGTAAGGAAACCAAAAGGCACTTCCGATGTAACTATCTATCAGTTTGAGGAATTCATTGAGTTGGAGCATAAGTAATAGGTAAGGTTGATTTTTGAATCCGACAAAAGTAATGATTCTGGAATTACCACGTTAGCCCATTCCAAGCATTGATTGGATATAAAGAAGTCAACCGAACGCTTTAAAAATGGCTCTTTGTTTTTCCTAACAATTTGGAATAACGCAGTTACCTCCCGGATTCTAATAGTCCGGATCATTAGTAATCAGAAAATTAATACTTGCACAAATCATCTTCAACTGACTCAAAAAAGAGGCTTCAAATACATTACTTGCCTTCAGTCCAACTAGTAAAATTCAATCCACTACGTATTACTCGGTAGATAATATGCCCTTCCATACCGATAGCAATGGCTTTGATCACCACCTAAATTGCTGTTATCAAATTTTATCGACTCACTAAACAATAATCAGATGAAATATTTTTTAACAGTTTGTGCTTTGCTACTCATGTCTTCAGCATTCGCGCAATTTTCATTCTCCAGTAAGGACTATAAAAACAAAGACCTTGAATGGATGGGCATGATCACATTTGATGAAGAAATGTCAGATGTGCAAAAATTGTATATCGATGACGCAGGCAACACGTATGTAGTGCTTCGATTTCAATGGGATATGCATCTTGGCGTGCCTGCAGAAAAAAAGAAAGATCCAGAGCCTCCAAAAGTGAGCGCCGGGAATTCCTTCGGAATAATGATCCAGAAGATCAAACCCAATCAATCGATAGCTTACACTAAGGTGATCAAGCTAGGTGACAGAGACCGAGCAGACGCTACGAGTATAATGTTTAATGTTTTCAATGACGTCACTATAGCAGGAGATGATTTATATATGACTGGTTCGTTTGAATTCAGTGCAGATTTTGGCGATGGAGTCACCCTGACTAGTGATGGCCGAAATGATATGTTTGTTGTAAAGCTAAATGGATCAGGCCAAGCTCAGTGGGCCATCAAAGGAGGGGGTAGCGGAAATGTATATGCGGAAATGGATCCAGGTGGATTAGCCGTGACAGCAGATGCCTCTGGAGAAAATGTATATGCTATTGCTAAACTCAATGCTTATCCGAAAGGTGGAGGAACATTGGACGGCCAAGAGCTTAATCTTAGTGAGCACGGCGCAACTCTGGTACTTATGAAAATCAGCAAAGAAGGAAAAGTTCTTTGGTTCAAAAAAGCTCCGGCAGGTACTGGTGGATCAAATGCCGATATGTCTTTAGATGGCGCAGGCAATCTATATATATCAGGATCCACAGCATTCTTCCTGGAATGGGACGGTGATAAAAAGAATGTTAATGGTCTGTTTGATGCCTTTGTCATGAAACTTGATCCAAAGGGAAACTTTATTTGGAGTAAAATATTTGGCAGTGACGGGATAGATAACTTCTCTAGTATGAGTGTAGATGAAGAAGGAAATATCGCTCTATTCGGCACATTCAAAGCCGGTACATCTATTGACGGAACAATGATTATCGAACCAAAGTCATCTGTCATGAGCCTTGCCAATATATCCATGTCGATGAATAGCGACGGAGTAGTGACCTCTGTAAATCAGTTCGATGGAAAATCAATCATTGATATACCTCAATATGGATTGTCAACCTCAGGAGGCAAAGTATTATTCTCATTAGCGGGAAAAACAAAGTTGAATGGTGAAAAGATCAAGGAGCTTGGCTATTACTCTCAAAGTTCAACAGGAGAAGTAAAATTTGAATACAACCCTACGTATGACTCACCGGCTTACACGCTCATTCCAGCTGGTATACAAAAATCAGATGACTCTTTCTATTTGCTAGGCAAGCTTATGAAAACCTCAGAGCTCATAGCCAGCGTAGCAGGTGCTAAGGCGGGCGCATTGATAGAAAAGCAAACCAACAAAAACTGGGTGTACAAAAAGGACCTAGATGTCGGACTATTATTATTGAAAATCAACATAGACTAATTAAAATATGAAAAAGCTATTATTATCATTTATTCTACTTGTCGCTTTCAATTACTTGGTAATTGGTCAAGACAATGTGAAAGCAGAGGCTTATAAAGCCAACAATGTCAACTACTTCATCAAAAGTGTGCCCGAAGCGAAGTACGAAATAGTAGGAGAGCAAAAGGTCACCGGGGTAGGTAAAACTACAAGTTATACCGCCGGTCTTCATGGTGCTGCTGGATACAATCAAGTACAGCAAGGCATTGCTGAGTTCAACGATAAGCAACTAAAACTTGCTAAAAAAGGAAAGGATGTTAAGTATGATGGCATCTTAGTTGACAAACCAAAACTTGTGCAGTTTATCAAACTTGAAAATGGAGCTAAGGGCGCAGGTTATGGAGCCGTAGGTGCAACAGCCATCTCCACCATTGAAGCCAAGTCTGGCAAAATCGTATTCTTCATGAGTAAGCCAAATCAGGACTTCACAGTGGTCACGGATATCACATATAACCAAGGAGGTCTTGGAGAAACCATGCGTGGTGGCAACAAGATGGATGTTGCCATCAATGGACTAATAGACAAAGGGAGAAGATGGGTGAAGAAAGGAAAAATTTCCAGTGACTTTGATGCGCTGCTTATTGATTATAGCAGCATAGTCATGGGGCAAGTAAAAGGCCAGTTGATAAAATTTGATTAATTAAACTTACCGCTAAGTGATGGTTATGACCACCTCTCGGGCACTCAGCTTGACGAGGTGGTTTTTTTATTATAATACAATCCAGCCCATCCTATAGCCATACTTGAGCAAGCCTACTACGCCCTTGACTTCTGTTTTCTTCAAGATGTTTTTTCGATGCGTTTCTACGGTTCTCCGAGAGATATAAAGTTGTTCGGCTATCTCCTCGTTGGATTTCTCCAAGGCAATTAATTGTAAGATTTCTTGTTCCCTGTCGGTTAACTGTACCGTCTGAGCGTCTATTCTTTTTTCCTCCTTATACTTATCGAGAATGATAGACATCACCTCATTACAGTAGTATGTGCTACCATTAGCCACACGTGTAATCGCAGTGACCAACTCTTTTCGGTCGGTATTTTTCAGCACATAACCTTCCGCCTCTGCCATCATGATTTCTGTTACAGTCGGACGGTCATCATGCATGGTGAGCACTATGATTTTGATCTCAGGATTGTGCTTTTTGACATGCTTGACCAATTCTGTACCATTCATATTGGGCATGTTGAGATCAGCCAATATGATATCCGGGGATGTCTCAGCTATAAGCTCAATCGCTTCTAGCCCGTCTCCTCCACGGCCTACTATCTCCAATCCTTCCACATCTTCTAAAAGGGAGACTATTCCTTCTAAGAAAAGTTCGTGATCATCAACTAACAATAGTTTGATAGGCTCTGTCATGTCTTGGAATTGTGAATTTGACGGTAGTTCCTTCTGCTAATTTAGAAAATATGTGCACTTCACAGCGTAAATATTTGATGCTGGTTGATTTTGTACCGCTCATTGCCATTATTCTTCTTGTATTGAACCTTGCAAAACACCAACGAAATTAAAAAACGTGAAGGCTTCCGTTCATTGAACATTACTCTCTACATGTAACTTTCACTCGAGTCCCATGGCCAATTTTTGAGGTGACCTCCAATTTTGCATCTATCATATCGGCTCTGTACTGAATATTCTTCCAACCAATTCCTTTTGACTCGGAAATTTTGGCAACATCAAAACCTCGTCCATTATCAGAAATAGTTAGAATTACAAAATCTTTCTGCTTAGTCAAACTCAACTTTAATTCAGTTGCATCGGCATATTTAAGTGCATTATTGATCGACTCCTGGGCAATTCGATACATACTGATAGACTGTGATTCTTGAAGTTTGATGTTCTCGTTGCTTTCGAAAATTCCTACAACATCTCCCGCCTCGTTGATCTTTCTTATGATGTCCTCTAATGCGGCTTGCAACCCTACATTCACCAAGGCATTTGGCATCATATTGTGAGATATGTTTCGCACTTCTTTCACCGCCATATCTATGATTTTTAAAGAATTGGTCACCTTCGGTAGCTCTCCATTGTCCAATGAAGAAACGGTTATCCGCGCTGTAGAAAGCAATTGGCCCAAGCCATCATGAAGCTCTTGCGCTATGCGCTTACGCTCCTTCTCTTCCGCATCTACTACAGCTCTGAAACGCACGCTCTGCAACCTTTCTTTTTCCTCAGCCAATATTGCCTTTTGCTTATACTTATACCTGGCAAAAAACAAATAGGCCAGTATGATCAATAGTCCGGTAACAACCAAGATAGCCACCATTGTATTGCGAGTAGATCTAATCCTCAATTCCTGAATTTCAGACTCTGCTTTGAGCAGCTTTATCTCTTTGTCCTTTTGTTCAAGTTCGTACTTGGCCTGCAATTCCTCAATCACCCTCGTCTTATCCAGTCCGCTTGTCGAATCTTTCAACAGCATGAACTCAGTTATATAATTGAAGGCATTTTGGTAATTCTCTTCTTCTTCAAAGGACTTATAAAGCGTCTCGAGTGCTCGTTTCTGTTCATCCAAAACGCCCACTTCTTTGGCCAGTTTTAAAGTTTCTTTAGCTCTGGATTTGGCTTGTGTTAAGTCTCCCCTTTGCAGTGCTATTTCTGCTAGACTATTATTGGTGAAGGCCGCTTCTTTCTTGTTGCCATATTCTAAATACAGCTCTAGCGCCCTTTTATGAAACTTCCCAGCTTCATCCAGGTTGCCAAGCTTGCGGTGGGCAATTCCTATGTTCTCTATCGAATAGGGTATGAACTGAGCAATACCATTTTTTTCATACAACTCAATAGAGATATCTGAATAGTAAATAACACTATCATATTGCTCAAGTTCGAGAAATACCGATCCTAAATTACCAGTGGTAATGGCCTCCCCCAAAGCGTGTCCCATTCCTTGATAAATTTTCAGCGCATTTGAATAGTACTCTCTTACATAATGGTAATTGCCTTCCTTTTTGTGGACAATGCCCAAGTTGTTGTACACTTTGGCTTTTCCTGCCTCATCATTGATGAGCTCGTAGTAGTTCAGAGAGGTCATGTACCGCTCAATTGCCTTTTGATTGTAACCACGCTCATCATAAATCACCCCCAAATTGTTATACGCACCCGCTATTTCTAGCGTATCGGCTAACCTGAACCATCCATCCAGCGCACTATTCTGCAATGCCAATGCACTGTCATATTCATTGGCGTAGCGCAAAGCCACACTATAATTCTGCATTGCCGTTAGCGATAATTTGCTATTGGAATTCTGGGCACTGAGTTCTAGTGCTTGATGAGCGTATTCCTTTGATTTCTTGGGTTCACTGTACAAAAAGTCATCACTCAGCTGGATCAGAGATTGAATACTATCGTCAGAAATGACCGACTGTCCGTAAAGGTTGAGGATAAAACCGGATGCGATAAAAAATAGCAAGGATCGAATCATCCCACAAAATATCCAATTTCGGCAATAAAATTATCCTTGATCAATCTTTTGGGCTTGAACCAACTGAAATATGAACTCTGCGGCCAACTTAGCAGTTCTGCCATCGTCATATTTCGGATTCAATTCAGCTATATCGAAGCTGATTACCTTATTGCTTGGTATAATGTGCTTTAATAGCTGAGAAGCCAAGTCTGGCGAAAGTCCCATAGCAGCTGGCGCACTCACGCCCGGAGCAAATGCGCCACTAATCGCATCGAGATCAAGCGTAATATAGAGATGATCTACACGCTCGATAAACGCATCCACACGATCAAAAAGCCATTGGCGATCATTTTCTTGAATTTCTTCTAATAAGACAAAAGACTGGCCTGCTTCACCCATAAATTCAAAGAGCGCCGGTTGGTTTGCTGCTGGATTGATTCCTATCGGAAAATATTTAACCTCTGTTTTCTCTTGGCCATTTCGCCCAAGCAATTGCCTGAAAGGTGAACCAGAATGTGGGCCACTATCGTAAGTTCGCACGTCAAAGTGAGCATCAATATTGATGATACCTAGCGATTGATTTCCAGTTTGATGCAAGTAGTCTAGTATGCCACTGCCATGTCCATAGGCTATTTCGTGACCTCCTCCTAGCAGAATAGGAAAGTAGCCTGCATTCAATAGCTGTGACACCTTTTGAGCTAATTCGGCTTGTCCTCTTTCTAAGTCCTGATCTTCAACGGATACATTTCCTGCATCAAAAATCTTCAAATCAGCTGGATCAAAATGCACAGCCAATTTCGCCATGGCTTTTCTAATCTGATTTGGGCCATCCTTTGCGCCTATCCGGCCATTGTTTCTCCTGACTCCTTCATCGGATTCAAATCCTAAGATTGCGATATACTGCCCTTTGGTTGGCTCAATATTTTGGTTCAGGTCAAGGAACTCAACTACGTGATGCCATAGGTATCCTGCAGCTCCCAATTCAGGATCATTCCTGCCAGTCCATATCGTTTGATCACAAAGTTGATACATATCTAGGTTTTCTTTAAATCAACTTCCCATTCTTCCAAACCATAGACGGCTTCATGCGGCCTTGTTGGTAAAAAATCTCCCGATAATCGCTGCATGGAAAACCAATCATATCTGCCTTTTCATTACTCGCCAGTCTCCCTCGATCCTTCAAACCAAGTGCTGCAGCTGATCGATAAGTCACACCCGCAATCAATTCTGCAGCTGATAGTTTTTCATAAATCCCCAGCAATGAAGCCTGCACGAGCAAATCTCCCATGGGTGCAGAGCCTGGATTCCAATCTGTAGCAATCGCCACATTAGCTCCTGCATCCAATAACCTTCTGGCCGGAGTATAGCCCATTCCCAAGCCAAGAGATGCTCCTGGCAGGGCTACTGCTACCACATCAGAATTGGCCATCGCCTCAATCTCCCTGTCACCCGACGCTTCCAGATGATCAGCACTTAATGCTTCGAGTTCTACTGCTAATTGGCTCCCTCCTGTGGTAAATTGATCTGCGTGTATAGCCAGTTGGAATCCTTGTTTTCGCGCCGCTACCAAATATGCTTTTGCTAGATTGGCCGGGAAGGCATGATCTTCAACAAAAATATCAACGCGCTGAGCCAACCCTTTGAGTCTTATCTCGGGCAGTAACTCGTGGGTAAGATGCTCCAAGAATGCCCCATTTTCAAAATCAGTTGGGCATACATGAGCAGCCAAACACGTGGCTATCAGATCAGCATCCGCTTGAGTACGCGCTTCCTTAATAATTTTCAATAATCTCAGTTCCTCATCTGGCAAGAGGCCATAGCCAGTTTTCACCTCAATGGTAGTGACTCCATCATGAATATGTCTGTCCGCTCTCTTGAGTAAACCAACGAGCAAGTCCTGATCACTCGTTTGTTGTGTCTTGGACACGGAATCAAATATCCCCCCTCCACTTGCTAAAATTTCCTGATAAGTACGGCCCTCCATTCGCATGGTATAATCCCGAGCACGACTACCTCCCCAGATCATATGCGTATGGCAATCAATCAGACCGGGCAATAAAACCGTCTCATGCTCGATGAGTTCATATCGAAAACTCTTGACATCAAAATCTTTGATTTTCCTAACTGCAACAATTTTACCATGATCGACGACCACCGCCCCTTGCTCAATTATTGTTAATTGGTCGTTGGAGAGTGAGCCCTTCAGGGAAAGTTTATCGAGTGATACGATCTGCGAAAATGGGCCTATGAGTGTTTGCATGTTGGGGGTGCTAATGCTTAAAAAATGTTGTCAGGTGAAAATAGTCAAGTCTAAGGACTTGATTGGATAGATCTCTGTTAAGTCAATAGCCATATTTCTCTTTCCACCGGTTCTTCAGAAACTTCCTCAATTCGTCTTCTCGAGCATTGTGCCCGGGATCATAAAATTTTGTACCCTCCAGTTCTTTGGGCAAAAATTCCATTTCAGCAAAATTGTTGGGGTGATTGTGAGCATACTTATAGCCTGTACCGTAACCCTGATCTTGCATCAGTTTGGTTGGAGCATTTCTGATGGCCATCGGCACTTGTAAATCTCCCTTACTAGACACTGCTTGCTGTGCCTGGTTGATGGCCATATAGCTCGCATTGCTCTTGGCAGAACATGCCAAATAGGTCACGCATTGCGAAAGAATAATTCTAGACTCTGGGTATCCAATGACATTGACTGCCTGAAAAGCTGAAGTTGCCAATACCAAAGCTGTCGGATTGGCATTGCCAATATCTTCGGAAGCCAAGATAACTAGACGTCTCGCTATGAACTTCACATCTTCCCCTCCTTCTATCATTCTAGCCAAATAATAAACTGCTGCGTTGGGGTCACTTCCTCTTATTGACTTGATAAAGGCTGAGATAATGTCGTAATGCATTTCACCACTCTTATCATAGAGTACCGTTTTTCGCTGCACAATCGCTATCACTTTCTCGTCAGTAATGATGACCTTTTTTGGATCTTCATCACTCTTCACGACTAGTTCCAGAATATTGAGAAGCTTTCGAGCATCTCCACCAGACAAATTGAAAAGAGCCTCTGTTTCTTTTAAGGTGACATCTATTTTTTTGAGCTCTTCATCATTGGCCAATGCCTGTTCGATAATCGCTAGCAAATGACCTTTATCCAGATGATTCAAGGTGTAAACCTGACATCTCGAAAGCAAAGCAGCATTCACTTCAAAACTCGGGTTTTCAGTAGTCGCACCTATCAGTGAGACAGTCCCCTTCTCGACTGCACCTAGTAGTGCATCCTGCTGGCCTTTATTAAAGCGGTGAATCTCATCGATGAAAAGAATCGCTTTATTCCCAGTTCGGATATTGCCAATCACTTCTCTAATATCCTTCACTCCTGAGCTGATAGCGCTCAAAGTATGAAATGGCATTTTCACCTGATTGGCAATGATGTTGGCCAAAGTGGTCTTACCAGTGCCTGGAGGTCCCCACAATATCATGGACGGAACCCTACCTGCATCTATCGATCTTTTCAAAATGCCCTTTTCTCCCACCAGATGCTCTTGACCTATCATCTCTGCGAGATTTGAAGGACGCATTCGCTCGGCTAATGGCTGATGATTTTGAAAGATCGACATGTCACAAATATAGGTTGGCTCCAGACTAAAAAGCATAAAAAAACAGCTTTCCTGGGGCGGGAAAGCTGCTCGAATAACTATTGGTTAAATGTTAATTATTTGACCTGGTCGTAATCTGGAGCTTTTTGATCACATGATTATAAAGCTCAGTATCAGATTTTCGGGGCAGATAATTGTTTTGTAGATAGCCAAAACATTCACTCAAAAATCGCCTCTTCTCTTCCTCAGAATTAAGTTCGATTGCGTCAGATTCGTCCCATTCTTCGATGAGCTCCAAAGTGTCTTCCTTAGGTACCCCTAAGAATTGTCCTGTTCTGATGATTGCTTTCTTTCTTTTCTCAATTGGAGAGCTGAATTTCACCAACGTTGCTAAAGTTTGCATCGTTGACTTATCGATTTCTGTAAATATCATTAGGCGAATTATTTAATCTACAAACCAAATGTAGGATTTTTGCAAACGTTTGCAAAATCAAATTGAAGGTATTTGCAGGTGATAAAAATCAGGCGGTTAACTTTGGCGTTTTCACTCATCGCATTGAAATCACAAAAAGTCAATTGACTGATCCTAAAACACATAATCAAACTATCGGCGCCTTGCTTTTTAAGTTTCGAGGGCTGATTCCTACGACAATACTTTTTTTTATTTTAGTATATCATTGGATCAACCTGAAGGATCAACCTGACACATCTTTTTACCTTCGAAACGACTTTTATCTTCTTTGCCTGATCCCCGCCCTAGCAGGACTTTTCATTCGTGGATTGACTGTCGGGCATTCGCCAAAAGGCACATCGGGGAGAAACAGACATTCCCAATTGGCAAACACACTCAATACAACCGGAATGTATTCCATGAGCCGAAACCCTCTATATCTTGGCAATTTTCTCATTTGGCTAGCAATTGTTTCACTGACTGGAAATGTTTTTGTACTTCTCGCTTTTGTGATTTTTTTCTATCTCTTCTACACTCAGATCATCATTGAAGAAGAGCGATTCCTTAGACAGGAATATGGTGATGCCTTTATAAAATGGCGGGATCGTACACCAAAATTTTTCCCTCGAATTTCACAATACAAGCCCTCAGTGCACGGATTTAATTGGAGAAAAATTATTCGAAAGGAAAAGAATGGGATTGCAGCTGTACTTGGACTCTTCTGGCTATTCCGAATCATGATTTCTCTTAGTTTAGAAGAGCAATCATTGGCTAACTCCATTAGTGACAATTGGGTTTGGAGTTGCATAGCTCTAATTGGGGTCACCTACTATATTACTGTTAAACTTCTCGTGAAGTTCACCCACAGATTGGACAACCCTCCCTCAACAATTAACAAACAAGACTAGCTTTGTGGTGTGATCCAAGAACCCAAGCGCCATCTAGCCATGCTTTCTGTAGGTCTGCTCTATGGCGGAAATTACAGCATCCTCAAGGTGGTCACACCTGAATTTCTAACTCCCTTTTCATTCATAGTGACTCGAGTGGGCATAGCTACTTTGGCTTTTTGGTTGATTGGTTTATTCGCTCCACAGAAGGTTGATTGGAAGAGAGATGGTCTCATGATTTTCTTATGTGCCTTTTTCGGGATGGGTGTGAATATGTTGCTATTCTTTAAAGGAGTAAGTCTCACTAGCGCTATCAACGCTTCCCTGATCATGACATTGACACCCATCATGGTTTTTGTTTGTGCCATTTTCATTTTGAAAGAGAAGTTGACTAAATGGAAATCACTGGGGCTACTCATTGGGCTCGGCGGGGCACTTCTTATCGCTATCCCCGAGTCATCACAAGGATACGGAGGCAATTGGGTAGGAGATATCATGGTACTGCTAAATGCACTTACCTACGGCGCCTACTTGGTGTTGGTCAAACCTCTATTATCCAAGTATGAACCTGTAACCATTGCTAAATGGGGATTTTTGATCGGCTTCTTTATTGTTCTTCCATTTGGCTTTCAGGATTTCATTCAGATTACTTGGGAGAACCTTCCTACCAAAGTGTATTGGAGTATGTTTTACTCGATTATAGGTGTCACGGTGGTGGTGTATATCATCAATATCTGGGCTATGAAAAAAGTTAGCCCTTCTACTGTGGGGTCTTATATCTATGTTCAACCTGTGTTTGCCACCCTCATCGCTTTAATATTCTTTGGCGAAGCGTTTTTAATCAAACACGTCATTGCAGCGGCATTGGTATTTGTGGGGGTGGCTATGGTCATCAGACAGCCAAGTCGATAAGGGACTTACTTATCCAATAGAATCAATCCCATCAATTATCTTTTGCAGGTCTTCTTCAGACAGATCCAAATGCGTAACAAACCTCACAGAATCATTCCCAAAAGGAACGCCCAATATCCCTAACTGGCTAAGCTTATCTAAATACAATTCAGTGGACGTTTTTTCAGGATCCAAATAAGCAATCACGATGTTGGTATCAACTGGAAGTACTTCCTTTACGTACTCGCTTTGGACCAATGCCTCACCTATAAATCTGGCTCTCCGATGATCTAGAGTCAACCGCTCAATGTTGTGATCCAGTGCATAAATACAGGCAGCAGCCAAATATCCAGCCTGCCTCATTCCTCCTCCTAGTACTTTCCTCACCCTCATGGCATGCGCTATTGTAGCCTTACTCCCCAGAAGAACAGACCCCACCGGAGCACCCAATCCTTTCGAAAAGCAAATGGAGATGGTATCAAGCAGTTGACCGTACTCCCTAGAATCATCTTTGGTTTCAACCAATGCATTGAAGAAGCGCGCACCATCCATATGTAGTTTGATGCTATGCTTATCACATACCATTCGAATCTTTTTTATCTCCTCCAGATCGTAAATGCTCCCACCGCATTTGTTCATGGTATTTTCTAATGATACAATTCTGGTAGGTGGTGCATATATGTCACCTTGGCTCACATTTTCCTCTACCATTTTAGCTGTGAGCCTGCCTCTATCACCATCCAACAGCTTGGCTGAGAGCATGGAATTATATGCTATTCCTCCACCCTCATACAAATAAATATGAGATCGTTTGTCACAAATGACTTCATCTTGTGGTGAAGAAAGCACCCGCAAAGCAATCTGATTGGTCATGGTACCAGAGGGGCAAAAGAGAGCCGCTTCCATCCCAAACATATCCGCTAACCTAGCTTGCAATTCATTCACAGTGGGGTCATCTCCGAATACATCGTCACCTACTTCGGCTGACATCATTGCGTCCAGCATGCCTTTGGAAGGCTTGGTGATGGTATCACTTCTTAGGTCAATCTGGGGTCGAACTATCATTCGTTAAAAATATGAATTTAGTCTTTGACCATACTCCATTTGGTTGGCATAATTCAATCTATATTTGATCCCTTATTCTACGTTAAGATCAGATTCCTGCAATGATTATCCATTTGAAACCGGAAACCACTTCTGAAGAATTGACATCCATTCTTACTCAGAATGAATTGATCCATTTCAAAGAAAATGATCAACATGTCATTGTCTTTTCCTCCAAGGTAAAGCATGTGCCTGCCGAGTTGGAAAAATACACACAAGCGTTTTTCGTATTAGAGAGTGATATTCAACTGGCCAGTCGATCATATCAAAAGACAAAGCACTCGATTGACCTCAAACATTGCCAGATAGGTGGTCAATCAAAGAGTACGTTGGTCATGGCAGGGCCCTGTAGCGTAGAGTCATGGGATCAAATAGAGACCTCCGCACAATTGCTGAAAAAATTAGGTCTTACCACTTTGAGAGCCGGGTGTTTTAAACCAAGAACCTCCCCATACACCTTCCAAGGATTGGGCGAAAAAGGTCTACAAATGTTGGTCAAGATTAGAGAGCTATATGGACTCAATATTATCACTGAGGTAAAGGATAGTTCGCACGTAGACATGGTCATAGACCATGCAGACATAGTACAGATCGGCACTAAAGCCATGTATGACCAGAGTATTCTTCGGGCCTGCGGTAGGTCCAACAAACCTATACTTTTGAAACGTGGATTTGGCACAACCCTACAGGAGTTCGTGCAAGCTGCTGAATTCATTCTTTCTCAAGGAAATGGACAAGTGATGCTCTGTGAGCGAGGCATCAGGACTTTTGAAAATAAGACAAGGTTCACCCTGGATTTGACTGGCGTGGCGTACCTCAAGGAATACACCAATCTGCCAATAGTAGTAGACCCTAGCCATGCTATGGGATACCGATATGGTGTGCCAGATCTGACACGGGCTGCGCTTGCCATGGGAATAGATGGGCTGCTCATAGAAACTCATCCGGATCCAAGAACTGCCATGTCGGATGCCGCCCAGCAGTTAGATCATGAGGAATTCACTCAGTTATTTCAAAGTTTAAAACCGATAGCCATGGCCATTCAAAAAGAGATTATATGAAAGAAAATATTAAATTTTTAGTGCTGGACGTAGATGGTACCATGACAGATGGAGGGGTTTATGTATTGGATAATGGTCAGCAGTTTAAAAAATTCAATGCGCAAGATGGGCTGGGGATCAGAATGGCGATGAAAGCAGGAATAGAAGTGGGCATCATCAGTCACAGCCTAGTCAAAGAGATGGTCAGCTCCAGGGCCAACGCTCTCGGTATGAAGTATTTCTATATCGGCCAGGAATCCAAACTAGATGTACTCAAGCAATGGCTTGAGGAATTATCTCTGAAACCAGAAAACGTAGCATTCATGGGTGATGACCTCAATGATTTAGAGATTATGAATTACGTGGGCCTATCAGTATGCCCAGCCAATGCTGTAGCCAAAATAAAAGAGTCGGCTGATGTTGTACTAGAAAAAAGTGGTGGCAATGGTGCTGTGAGAGCTTTTATAGATGACTACTTGCTGTCATGATTACTCAAACTTGTTCACGTATTGTTTGAAGAAGAAGATCGGCATTGGCCACAAGGTTTTGGCCATATTTTTTCTGAAAAAGCCAAAATGACCAATTTCTTCTAGTGAAAGGTTTTTAGGCTCAATGTATTGAAATGTGGTTTTAGCGTTTTTGTAATAACTCATCAAAGCCTGTGTTGCGGCTGAGGGCGCCATCATTTCATCATCTCCAATAGTCACAAAATGGAGTGGAATCTTCACTGATGAAAATTGTCGCTCTATAAAAAGATTGCCTTGAATTACTCCATCAGAAGTTGTTGCCCATTTTCTCCATTCCCAAGCTGCCTTAGATGGAAAATTGACCTTGCCTCCCAAAATCCAGCCTGGCAAATGACCAAAAATTAAAACACTTAGCGGCAGTGCGAAATACCACAGAAACCAGACTTTCAATTTATTGAACCCTTTCCAGAATCCATGATATGGAGTTTGTGCTGCTACGAAGTATGCAGCGATTATTCTTTTGTTGTTGGTAGCCTTAGGGAATATTTGACCTGCTACGCTATGCCCTAACAGGCAAATCTTGTCATACTTACTATCAGCCCATTCTATGACAGCAGCCAAGTCATTGGCTCCCCATTCACTCATTGTAGAATTAATATTGACATTTCCATTAGTGGCGGATCCTCCTATTCCTGAATAGTCAAAAGTAACCACATCAAAGTCACTATTATCACACGCATAGGTGGCGAAAAATCTATAATACTTCTGCAGCACACCTGCCGCAGAAGAAACAATAATCAAATGGGGATTTTTCGATTCTTTGGAGTGCAGCGTAGCAGCAATTTTATGTCCTTTTTTTGTAGAAATATGGAATGCTTTCGCCTTCTCCATGCAGTTAAGTGCCTCTATAGCTTAATATTTGGTTGAATCGGTAATCTGTGGCAAATGTATATAATACTTTATATTCAAATTCGCTTTGGCAAAGCAGCCAATTGGAATATTTTTGCACCCTAATTAGACAAACCAATCCCAAATGAGCGTTCTAGTAAACAAAGATTCTAAAATCATCGTGCAAGGTTTCACAGGTACTGAAGGTACTTTTCATGCAACCCAGATGATAGAGTATGGTACCAATGTTGTAGGTGGAGTTACTCCAGGCAAAGGAGGTCAAACTCATCTCGATAAGCCAGTATTCAATACAGTCAAAGAGGCTGTAGAGCAAGTAGGTGCTGACACTACGATCATATTCGTGCCACCAGCCTTTGCTGCAGACGCTATTATGGAAGCTGCAGACGCGGGTATCAAAGTAATCATCACCATCACGGAGGGTATCCCTGTGAAGGACATGATGATAGCGAAACCTTACGCCACGTCTAGAGGTGCCAAACTTGTTGGGCCAAACTGTCCAGGAGTGATCACTCCAGGAGAAGCCAAAGTGGGTATCATGCCTGGATTCGTTTTCAAGAAAGGTAACATCGGTATAGTATCTAAATCAGGAACCTTGACCTACGAAGCTGCTGACCAAGTAGTGAAAGCAGGATTGGGAATCACTACAGCCATAGGTATTGGTGGTGATCCAATCATAGGAACTTCTACCAAAGAAGCTGTGCAAATGCTCATGGAGGATCCTGAGACGGAAGGTATCGTCATGATTGGTGAAATTGGCGGTAACTACGAAGCTGAAGCGGCAAAGTGGATTCGCTCGAATGGCAATAAGAAACCAGTGGTAGGATTTATAGCTGGCCAGACAGCACCTCCGGGAAGAAGAATGGGTCACGCAGGGGCGATCATCGGCGGAGCTGACGATACTGCTGCTGCCAAAATGAAAATCATGGAAGAAAATGGTATTCATGTGGTAAGCTCTCCGGCAGATATAGGAGCTACCATGATCAAAGCATTGGGATAATACCAAAATCCTAAAAATCTGAAAGAAAGCCTGAGCAAATTGCTCGGGCTTTTTTTATGCCCTTTCGTGCGATTGGAATATTCAATAAATCAGCATCATATAGTCCGAGTTGCTATTGGAAAAATTGCTAAAATCCAGCAATACAAAACAAACTGTATACTCCTTCCGGATAGCTTTAAACTACCAACTCTTCCACTTCCCCTACGCTTTCGGGCGTTTTTTTTTACAATTAATCAGACTTTTTCAGGGCTAGACTTACCAGTTCAAAAAACAAATTTTTAACGAACAAAAAATGCTTATGAGAAAGTATTACTTTTCATTGTTGATGTTCCTGCTGGTGATGGCGCAAGCCTTTGCCCAGAGGACAGTTACCGGCAAGGTCACAGATGAGTCTGGCGAACCATTACCGGGTGTGAATGTGGTTATTAAGGGAACCACTACTGGTACCACCACAGATTTGGATGGCAACTATCGCCTTTCTGTAGCTGATGGTGAGATCTTGACTTACTCTTTTGTCGGTTTTGAATCGCAAGAAACAACAGTCGGGAACAGGTCAGTAATTGACATGTCGATGGGTGGTGCCACTGAGCTGCAAGAGGTAGTGGTCACGGCAGTTGGTCTGGAGCGCGAAAAGAAGGCGCTAGGTTATTCCACAACCAACATCACCTCTGATGCCGTGCAGCAAAAAGCCGAAGGTGATATCATTAGGAACCTTACTGCAAAAATCCCTGGAGTAAACATCCAAGGTTCAAATGGAGCACCGGGTTCCTCCACCGATATCACCATACGGGGAGCGTCCTCTTTGCTAGGAAATAACCAGCCACTTTTCGTGGTAGATGGAGTGCCTTTTGACAATTCGAGTCCTAGAACTCAGAACACCTTGATCTCTGGTGCTCCGTATTCAAGTAGAGCGCTTGATATTGATCACAATGATGTAGCATCTATTACAGTACTCAAAGGGGCAGCAGCTTCTGCACTGTATGGTTCCAGGGCTGCCAATGGGGTGATTCTGATCACCACTAAATCTGGAAAAGGTGTCAACACGTCGGGATTGGAAGTGAGTTTTCAAACATCAGTAACTATAGAAGAGATAGCAGGAATCCCTGACTTGCAAAACAAATTTAGCCAGGGAGGTACCTCTGGCGGTGGTCCTGGTGTTTTCAGCAATGCCTTCTTTGGTAGCTGGGGAGCAAGCCCCAACGATATTGTAAATGATCCAGCCATTCCTGGGGGCAACATCACGGACTGGCAAGGGAATTCCGTTCCTCTTGAAATCTACCCCAACAATGTGGCAGATTTCTTCGAGACAGGTATCAATGTTGAAAACTCATTGTCACTGAGAGGTGGAAGCGAAAACTCCAATTTCTCGCTTACACTTAGTAATCTAGATACCGATGGTTTTATTCCCAATTCAGAGCTTCAGCGTACCAATGTGAAACTTGGAGCCAATACCAAATTGAACAATGGACTCTACGTAGGAGGTTCTTTGAGCTATATCTCTACAGAGCAGCAAGGGCCGCCAACAGGAGGTGGAGGAGTGGTTAGTTCAGGATTCTCAACACAGCTTTGGTTCATCCCAAGGTCATATGACCCTTATGAGTATCCTTATATTGATGAGAACAATCAAGACAACCACTATCGAACTGGCGAAGATCATCCCTTGTTCTCTTCTTTCGAAAATCCATTTACCGCTCGTGTCAATAGGGTATTTACCACGGTTAATCTAGGCTATGATATCGGAGATAATTTGAATATCGCGTATCGTTTGGGCTATGATTCATATACTCAAAGCAACAAGCAGGTTTTCGCACCGTCATCTCAATTTGCGCCTGCTGGGAATATCACTGTAGACGATATTTTCTTTAAGTCATTCAATTCAGATTTGATAGTGACATACACTAAAGATTTAAATTCCGACTTAAATCTGAGAGCGTTGGTAGGTCACAATATGAATGACCGATTGACTGACAGACAAAGCTTCAGCGGTACAGGGATCACCGTTTTCGGAATTGATGACTTGGATAACACTCAAAACGTAGTGCCCAATGGTGGAACTTTTAGCCAAAGAAGGCTAATGGGTGTGTATGCAGATATCTCTCTTGCATTCAGAGATTACCTCTTTTTAGGATTGGTCGGGAGAAATGATTGGTCTTCAACACTTCCGCAAAATGACAATTCGTTTTTCTATCCTGCAGCTACTTTGGGCTTTGTCTTCACAGATGCGCTCAATATGCAAAGCAACTTCCTAAACTTTGGAAAGCTACGTTTGGCTTATGGTAAGGTAGGAAATGATGCACCTGTATATAGTACGCAAGAAAGGCTGTACGTCAACCCTAACTACGGTACTAATCTGGGAGCGCTTACTTTTCCTTTTAACAGTACAGCAGGACTTACTTTGTCTAACAGCCTAGGAAATACAAGACTTACACCTGAGTTTACCACAGAGGTTGAAATTGGAACCGAACTTAAGTTCTTCCAAAACAAACTTGCTTTAGACGTTACATATTTTGATCGTACCACAACCGATCAGATATTCTCTGTATCGAGAGCTCCATCATTTGGATTCACTAGTGAAATTTTAAATGCGGGAGAAATGTCCAATAAGGGTATCGAAATAGCGCTAAATGTAACTCCAATAAACAACAAGGACGGATTCAAATGGGATATCTATGGCACATTCACCAAGATCAGAAGTGAGGTAGTTGCCTTGACTGACGGTTTGACTCGTCTTGCAGTGCCTGGCCCTGGATCCAATTTTAGCACTTTAGGAACTTTTGCGGTGCCTGGCGAGCCATATGGTGTGATTCAAGGTTCGCAAGTAGCTAGAGATTCACTAGGAAATAGACTGATAGATCCTACTACAGGGTATTGGATTACAGATCCTGACAATACCACTATCATAGGTGATCCAAACCCGGATTTCATCATGGGTGTATCCAACACTTTTGATTTTAAAGGATTGAGCTTGTCATTCTTAGTGGATTGGAAAAGTGGGGGCGATCTATATGCTGGTACCCTTACCAATATGAGAGGAAGAGGAGTATTGGCTGAGACTGCAGAAGGCAATGCCAGACAAGAGGCCTACATCCTACCTGGATATTTGGGCGATAGAAATAACCCAGGTACACCTTTATTGACAGAGTCTGGAGAATTGATTCCTAACGATTTCCAGATAGACGCGAATGACTACTTCTGGAGAACCAGCTCAAACGCACCACAGGAATTCAGAATTTATGATGCTTCAGTAGTTCGATTGAGAGAAGTAAGCTTAAGCTATTCTCTCCCAAAGTCTATGTTGAGCGACATATTTATTGGCTCGGCTAGTCTAACACTCGTGGGTAGAAACCTATGGTTCAATGCTCCAAATATGCCTGATGGCTATGATCCCGAGACCAATGGTAGAGGATCTGGAAATGGCCAGGGAATGGAATTCGCCTATGTGCCTAATGCCAAAAGGTATGGAGCTAGTTTGAAAATCACATTCTAAAAAAGCTAACAATATGAAAAAATATATCAACATAAAACTATTGGCTCTTGTATTGTCCTTTGGACTTACGGTGAGCTCGTGTGATGACTATTTGGACATCAATGAAGATCCAAATTTTGCATCCGATGCGACTAATTTACAGATGCTCCCTGCGGCACAATCCTCTTATGCGCTGGCGCTTTCGAGCATGATAGAGCGTGCTTGTGGTACGGTAGTTCAGCATTACATCAATGGTCGCTTCTCCAATTGGGGTTTCAATGGAGCATCCTATGACAATCAATGGGCTGACTTGTATGCAGGGGCTCTTGCAGATCTTGAGGTAGTCATTGCACAGGCAGAAGCATCTGGCGATGCTCATTTTGCGGGTGTGGCTAAGATTCAAAAAGCTTATATCTACAGTGTACTAGTAGACCTGTTTGGAGATGTACCTTTTAGCCAAGCTGTAGGAGACAACTTCAATCCTTCCGTAGATTCAGGAGCTGATATTTACCCTCAGCTTCTCGCGCTTATCGATGAGGGAATTGCAGATTTGAGTGGTGAAAACAGCACGCCAATAGGAGGCAGTGATCTGATCTATGGAGGAGATCTTGCCAAATGGACAAGAATGGCCAATACACTGAAGCTGAGATTACACAATCAAATTAGATTGACCAATCCAAGCGCTTCTACGGCGGCTATTGCAGCTTTGCTGACTGATGGAAACCTGATATCATCCAGCGCTGATGATTTCACATTCCAGTTCACCACATCCAATGCACCGGAAGGTAGACATCCTAACTTTCAGGCAGATTGGGCTGCAGGTAGTTTGGAGAATAATCTATCGTCTTTCCTCGTAGGAAGGATGAATGCTAGCAATGACCCTCGCGTTCCGTATTACTTCTATCGTCAAAATTCAGGAGCAGCGCTCACCGGCACCAATGGAGGAGAACCTAGTAATCCTGGAGATGATAACGTAAGAGCAATACACGGAATATATCCAGTAGGCGGAGCCTTTGATAACGGAAGCTTCCAAATCCACAATGAAAACTTAGGGTTGAAAGGTGCTGGCATATTCCCGATGATCACCAATACCAATAGAATATTCATTCAAGCAGAGGCAGCATTGACTTTGGGTACCGCTGGTGATCCAAGGGTATTGTTGGAAGAAGGCTTGAATGCGTCTATGTCCGAAGTTGCTGGTTTTGCTGGAGTAGCCATGGCACCTGCTGATGTGACCACTTACATCACCAACGTACTAGCTAACTATGATGCTGCCACGACTGATGAGGAGCGCTTGGAAGTGATCATGAATGAGAAATATATCGCCATGTTTGGTAACGGAATTGAGTCGTACAACGACTCAAGAAGAACAGGGTATCCCAATGGATTTAACCTGCCTATCGTTCAGAGTGGTCCCTATCCAAACATATTCCCAATTCCTCCAGGAGAGGTGACGGCCAATGAAAACATAGAAGCCCTCACTGATCTTTCGAAAAAAGTATTCTGGGATCTATAAAAATCAATAACATGAAAAACATAAAAATAATATTTAGTCTAATCATCGCAGCATCTGTTTTCTATGCCTGTGATGAAGAAAATTTGTTCGACACAGTGGAAGCTCCGGCTCCTACTGTTACCTCTACCAATTGGAGTGTAAGCGCAATTGATACTTTGGGTGGCATAGTACATACGACAGGATTTGCTGAGGCTGGGAGGCTCTTTCGCCTACCAGGTCCCAACAATGATTCTACCAGTACATTCTATAGAGATATCAATGTGAAAGCGTCTTTCAACTCTGGTGATAGCAGAACGATAGACAGTGTGACTATAGAGCTCAGATGGATCCCTTCGTTTCCATCTAATGCACCACAGCCATGGTCTGTCTATCACGGATATGCAATTCCTGCTGCTGAGCGAAGTACGACTCATGAAATGGATTACACTTATAATCTAGATGAATGGATGGACGACTATGCTTGCTTCAACTATATCACAGGAACACGCGGCGGATGCGGTTTTACCAACTGGAACGGTATCCCTGGTGCATTTGGTCTGACGATCACTCGTGAAGACAATATGATGCGAACCACCCTTCATTTTGATGATGGGACTAAGCAGACTATTGCTCAAGTGCAATTCTCATTGCCTAGGTTAAGCTCGGGTCTGAACTAAGAAAGTTCAGAAATTAATTTAGAGGCTGTCTCAAAAGTTGCTTCCTACCAAGGAAGTGTCACATTGAGCTTGTCGACATGCTGTCTGTCAAAACAAACCTAGGTTTCGACGGACTCAACCTGACAACCAATGATACTTTTGAGGCAGCCTCTTTTTTGTGCCTAAACGATATACTATGGCCTATTTACAAAAAACCCTAAGAATTAGCAAAAACCGAATTCTCTGCTCTTTCGAAAAACCTCTTCGGGCTGATATCCAGAAAATAATTGAAATCCTTGATCAAGTGCGACTGATCGTAATATCCACATTTGTAGGTGAGCTCCGTGAGACTTAGGTGCGCAGAATTGTAATAGGAAGTCACAAAGTTTTTGAGCTTTTCAATCTTACAAAACTCCTTGGGCGTAAGCCCTACTGACTTCAGAAAATCCTGCTCCAATTTTGATTTACTAACACAAAGATTTTCATAGATCTCTTTGACAGTGATTTGCCCCATAGCTTCCTTTATTAGCTCCGCACCCATCGCAAAGCTCGAATTAGACTCCTTTTCTAATTGCTCATCGATGAGGTCATCCAATACTTCTTGACAATAAAAACGATTTTCTGTGAGGGCTGCTTTGTACAGATTTCTGATTGATTCTTTCTTTAGACGAAATTCAGATAGGACCGAATTGATAATCTTAAGTTGACCTTGAACTTTGTCTAAAAACAGAGGATCAATTTTGATTAGTAATACAGCCTTGGCCGTAACAAAATTGAGCTCAAGGCCTCTAGGTCTCAGGTGATAGAAGTAACCCTTATCCATCTTGGCCAACTGCTTTCTGGCCTGGCCAATACATTGAAAAGTAAGATCGCCATCAATTGGAATGTACAATTCGGAAAAATTCTCTGGAATTCTCAAAGAAAGACTCTCTTGTGCCTTAATGATTTGAATATCCTGCACATAGCAGGTTTCCAGCTGTTGAATAGTTTTAGTTTCGAACATAAGCGTATGGTTATATGTTCGAAACACCACCCCCTACGCTACTACTTATTGATTATCAGCTGATTATGTTAAGAATCACGATTGTTAACGGAAACAATTATGATTATTTACGCTTGACAAAATTTCGAATAAGGGTTTTACGCTTAAGGTTGTTTTAGCGCCCGATATTGTGATGGAGACATTCCTACTTCACTTTTGAAGGAATTGTAAAAAGACACTTTATTTGAAAAACCCGATTCGTCTGCAATCGCCTCAATGGTATAATGCGAGAATTCTCCACTATCTATCATTTCTTGAGCGTGCCTGATGCGATAGAGGTTGACCAAGCTATTGAAATTCCGTTTTTCGAACGTATTGATAGAGCGAGATACCTGACGTTCTTTGATGCCAATCTCGTCTGCCAGGTCGGAGAGTTTGACGTTTTTATTGAGATAATATTTTTCGTCTTGCAATCGGCCAAGTACCTTTTGATAGATCATTTCCAGTTCGGCCACATCCTTTTTGTTGAGGGCAGGATCTGCTTTCACAGCGTTGCCTCTCTGATAAAAAAAATAAAGTCCTACTAAGACCAAAGCAGAATAAATGGCTATGAGCATCCCTGTCAACAATAGTTTCTTTTTAAAACAATAATCAAAGCTAACTACCCCTAGCTCCCGCTGAAATCAGCTTTTTTACAATAGTCAGGTTTCATTTTTTTTTACAATTGACCTTTCCTCACATTTCATAACTATGTAGTCCTCTTTGTATTAAACTGGGGATGAGGGTTGTAGTAGATCTCATTCCCTGGTTTTTCTTTTTTGTATTCCAAAATTCACTTAGAAAAATATTTTTTTGCAAACCAGTTTTCCTTTGCTACGTTTGCAACATCAAATCGATCATGTGTCGATTTATTAAGAAGTGCTGAGAGACAGGCTCTATGATGCACTAGCAACCTCCACCCTAAACGGAAAGGTGCTAATTCCTGAACGATAAATTGATAGAAATGAGAAACAAGAATCAAACATTCCGTTCGCGGTTAGCCGCATGTCAAAATTCAAACACTGAATTCAATCCAAGAGTCATCCGCGCGTCCAAATATATGCGCTGCTGTTGATGCAGATTTGACTCATTCGGGATTTTGAAGTCATCTAAGCGATAGCCTACGGAGCTATCTCATTACAATCCCACAATTAGCCAATAGGGCTTTCAATCAAATTAAGAATCAAAGTTTTAATACCAAATAACACATATTATGTCTGATAATTTAAAATTCGAAACATTACAACTACACGCAGGACAGGAAATAGACCCAACCACCGGATCTAGAGCTGTACCTATCTACCAAACGACTTCTTTTGGCTTCAAAAATTCTGAACATGGTGCCAATCTATTTGCGCTGAAGGAGTTTGGAAATATCTACACAAGGATCATGAATCCTACCAATGATGTATTCGAAAAGAGGATCGCTGCTTTGGAAGGTGGAGTGGCTGCCCTTTCTGTTGGCTCTGGCCAAGCAGCACAGTTTTTAGCCCTTAATAACATCCTTGAAGTTGGTGACAATTTCGTGTCAACCTCATTTTTGTACGGTGGGAGCTACAACCAATTTAAGGTAGCCTTTAAAAGAATAGGCATTGAAGCTCGATTCGCAGCGAGCGATAGTGCAGAAGATTTTGAAGCACTGATCGACGAAAACACCAAAGCACTTTACCTAGAGACTATTGGTAATCCTGGTTTCAATATTCCTGATTTTGAAGCAATAGCGGCTGTAGCCAACAAGCACGATATTCCATTGGTAGTGGATAACACTTTCGGGGCGGGAGGATTTCTTTTCAGACCTATCGAACATGGCGCTGCAGTAGTCACTGCTTCCGCGACTAAGTGGATTGGTGGACATGGTACCAGCATAGGAGGAGTAATAGTCGATAGTGGTAAGTTCAATTGGGGCAATGGGAAATTCAAGCAGTTTACCGAGCCATCTGAAGGATACCATGGGCTTAAGTTTTGGGACGTTTTCGGAGAAGGCAATCCATTGGGTCTACCAAACATCGCATTCGCTATCCGTGCCAGAGTAGAGGGGCTTAGAGATTTTGGTGCCGCACTCAGCCCATTCAATAGCTTCCTGCTATTGCAGGGCTTGGAGACATTGTCACTAAGAGTAGAGCGAACTACCGAAAATGCCCTCGCCTTGGCCACATGGCTCGAAAACCATCCTAAAGTTGAAGCTGTTAACTACCCAGGATTGGCTAGCAGCAAGTATCATGACTTGGCCAAAAAATATCTGAAAAACGGATTTGGAGGAGTGCTTTCATTTACGCTGAAAGGTGAAAAAGAACAAGCGACCACATTGGTAGATAGCCTAGAATTGGTGAGTCACCTGGCTAACGTAGGGGATGCCAAAACACTAATCATCCAGCCTTCTGCTACTACACATCAGCAGCTGACAGATGAGGAGCAACTGCATGCAGGTGTTCTTCCAAACCTATTGAGAGTTTCTGTGGGAATCGAGCATATTGATGATATCAAAGCAGATTTTGAGCAGGCTTTCGCCAAAATATAATAAGTCAACACAATGCAGAATACGCTTGTAATGGAACCTAAACAATCCATTTTGAAATTGGAGAATCCTATCATTCTTGAGAGTGGCAACACACTCGAGAATGTGCGGATTGCCTATACCACATATGGCTCAATGAATGCCAATAAGTCTAATGTGGTGTGGGTATTTCATGCCCTGACAGCCAACAGCAATCCTGCTGAGTGGTGGTCAGAATTGGTAGGTGAAAACAAGCTCATCAATCCTAAAGATCATTTTATTATCTGCGCCAACATGCTCGGCTCATGCTATGGCACTACTGGTCCCAAAAATCGGAAATTTCCCGTTTTGACCATTAGAGACATGGTATCGGCTCATAAGTTGCTGAAGAAGCACCTCCAAGTGGACAAAATTCATCTTGGAATAGGTGGATCTATGGGTGGGCAGCAACTACTCGAGTGGGCGGTGCAGGCTCCCGATTTGTTCAAATACATCGTGCCTTTAGCCACCAATGCTAAGCATTCCCCTTGGGGAATTGCTTTTAATGAGGCACAGCGTATGGCGTTGGAAAACATAGATCAATCAAAAGGGTTGGAGGCAGCCAGGGCTATTGCAATGCTGTCTTACAGGCATTATGACACTTATGAGCACACGCAAACCGACGTAGATCAGCGGTGGGATGGTTTTTCTGCCTCTTCTTATCAGCAATACCAAGGCGAGAAATTGCGCAAGAGATTCTCCGCCGAGAGTTATTATTATTTGTCCAAAGCCATGGATAGCCACCACCTTGGTCGGCATTTTGGATCTATAGATGCGGCTCTTGGCCGAATCAAGTCAAAAGCGCTGGTGATTGGAATAGATACGGACATATTATTCCCGTTGAGTGAACAAAAGGCTATAGCTGAAGCCATTCCGAATGGATCTTTTAAGGTAGTAAAGTCCAAATTTGGCCATGATGGTTTCCTTACTGAGGCCTCTACGATTTCTGAAATTCTTAATCAATTTTTGAATGACTAAACGAGTAGGCATTTTCGGGTTTGGTACAAAAGCCAGAGAAGTGATCAACCTTCTCCAAGACACCAGTCTGGATGTGGAGATTGCTAAAGTCTGGAAAGATTCTACCAATGCAATCAGTCCAATGAATGAAGAATTGGTGACTTATGACTCATCTGAAATCCTTCTTCATCCAGAGATTGACCTGATCATCGAATTGGTTGATGACTCGAAATTGGCCTACGAAATAGCCAAGGAAGGCCTAAGCCAAGGCAAGGCTGTCTTTGCAACTAATATCAAAATGCTGGCCGAGCATCTTGATGAAATCATAGAATGGAGTAACAATCCGAAGCTTGATTTTAACTACGAGATTGCTGCGCGACACACTATTCCGTTTTTCCAACATTTGAGTAGCGAGAAATCGGATGACAAAATAATGAGTTTCAGAGGCATTTTGAATGGTGAAGTCAACCATGTTTTGAGCCAAATGAGGGAGCGAAATATATCTTTTGGTGAATCCTTGAGTTTAGGACAAGCTAACGGCCGGATTAACTCCGACCTAGAGCAATTACTATCGGGTAAGCAGGATGCTTATCAATTGATCGTATTGGCAAAACAACTACTTGGCGAAACCCAGAACGATCTGAATCAAATGCGTATAGAAAGCATCACCAACATGGAAGATCAGTTTTATGAGATGGCTGCATCTCAAGGCTTAAAGATCAAGTTGGTAGGTACAGCGAATCATAAAAATGGTCAGGTTACTTTGAAAATTCAGCCCGAGGTGCTGGCTCCAGACGATCTACTCTATGACTTAGAGCATGAAAATCTAGGCTTGGTTTTGAACTGGGAACGAGCTGGTGCTGAACTAGTAGTAAGTAAAAGCCAAATACATCCAATAATCTATGCTTTGAGTCAGCTTCTAGAGGAAATCAATAGAAAAAATCAATTGAGCGACAGTCAAATACTAAAAAGCGCATAGTTGCCTCCTTAATCAATATACTCACTCGGAGATCGACCGAATCGTTTTTTGAAAACGGTAGAAAAATATCCCGGCTGCTGAAATCCTACTGCGTAGGCCACATCTGAAGCTCTGCCATAGTTATTCTTCATTAGCAGTTCTTTTGCTTTCTGTAGTCTGATCTCTTTGATAAAATTGGCAGGGGACAGTCCTGTCATCTTCCGGATATACCGATACACTTGACGTTCGCTCATGGAGGCTAAATCTGCCAATCGTGCCACATTGATATTGGTGTTTTTGATATCATCCAAGACGAATTTCTCTAGCGTCTTTATCAACTTAGTTTCGCTAGAAATCGCCTCCTCATTTGGTAATTCTGGTTTGTTTCTTTCTTGAGTATTTCTCAGAAGATTTTCAACGCGGACACTGAGTTCCTCCGGGTTAAATGGCTTAACCAGGTAGTCATCAATTCCGATTCGTAGAGTAGAAACCCTGTCTTGTTCTTCTCCTATTGCACTTATGGTGATGAAAGGGATATGTTTCCATTCTGGAGAATTTTTTACTTCGCGTGCCAATTCGATTCCATTAATCCGTGGCATCATTACGTCAGAGATTATCAAGTCAGGAGTGGTCTGCTCCATTTTTTCTAGCGCATCTTTCCCATCAACTGCCGTGATGATTTCATAGTCTTTAGAGAGTAGTTTACGAATATAGTTGCGCATATCCAGGTTGTCATCCACCACCATCAAAGTGCTCACAGATCCTGCACTATGCTTATTGTCTTGATAATCTTCTAGGACAGGCTTAACCTCTTGGCCTTTCTCAGTATGTAGCACAAACTCCGGAGGAAAAGTAATGGTATACTTGCTCCCTACTCCTTCCAAACTATCGACAGTCATGGTGGCTCCATGCAGGTTGACAATCTCCTGAGCCAGAACGAGCCCCACACCTATTCCTTCTCTCTGTCCCGAATTGAGCACTTCGGCATGATACTCTTTGTCAAAAACATGCCTTAGCTGAGTTTTTGACATCCCCGGTCCATTGTCCTTGACTGTCAATTTTAGTTCTCCGTTGTGCTCAAGCGTGACATTAATTTTATCATTTGGCTCTGTTGATTCAAATGCATTGGCTATTAAATGAATAAGGACATTCTGTATCTTATCGTGATCACCAAAGACCAAAACCGAGCTTGCCCCTTGATGATCAAAATCTACCTTGATATTGCGATCTTTTGAAAGATGTTCGAAGGTGCCAATCACCGAGGCAATGGTATTGATCAGGTCAAATTCCATCTTATTGATTCTAATCTTTCCAGATTCCAAATTGGACAGATCCAGAATCTCATTGATGAGTTTCTGCAATCTCGTCACATTGCGATCAGCTATCTCGAGATCTTTTATCACAGGATCTTGCTTAGGCAGTGTTTCAAGTGCATGTTTTATCGGTCCTTGCACGAGAGTTAATGGTGTTCGCAGTTCGTGAGAAATATTAATGTACCACTTCGACCTTGTAGCTTCCATTTTGCGCAACTCCTCAGTCATCTTTTCAATCTTTCGATTTTTCTCCTCCAACTCTCGGTTAGCTTTTGCTTTGACACGCTGGCTTCTCAATATCACAATGGCTCCAATCATGAAAACAATTGCTGCAGCAAGTAATATGCTCTTTTGCTTCTTTGCCTTTTCTATCTGTTCTGAAGCACGAACCAGTTCCAGATCCTTTAATGCAAGCTCTTTCTCCCCTTTCATCAACTCATATTCGGCCGCCACCTCCTTGAGTTGCCTACTCATATCTAGATCAAAAAAAGAATCACTCTCAGCCTTGACTTTGGTGAGCATATCATAAGCCATTTGGTACTTACCTTCTTTATAGAAAAGTTTATGCCGAATTTCATTGAGACCAAACTCCATCCCACCAATATCGTATTCTTGAGAAAGTTCTTGTGCCTTGCCTAAATAGTCTCGGACAGGGGCCAAATTCTCCATGTCCACATGAAGGTCTGCCAGATTCTGATAGACATATGCCAGTTCCACAAAATCTTTGACCTCCTTACATAATATCTCGGCCGAGAGATAACCTTCAAGCGCTTCATTATATCGCTTTTGCTCATGATAAATAATGGCTTTTCCAAACTCAGTTTGTAGCTCCTGCATCTCCTTGGTGTTGCTCCATGATTTACATTCATCATAGATTTCCAATGCTAATTCATATTGCTTCATGGTGGTATAAAGACTTCCTAGATTTAGCAGCATATAGGCGACACTTGCAGAATCATTGTATTGCTTTTGTATGTTAATTGCGCGTTTGTAGTTTTTTTCGGCCAATGAGTGATCTCCCAAATAAGAATATGATCCCGCGATCACATTAAGAACATGCGCACTCTCTTGCCAGTCTTGCAATGAATCGTAGATATTCAAAGACTTGATATAGGTGGTGATAGCTGATTTTAGATGCTCTTGGTCGTAATAGACATTTCCAAGTACGTAATAGTATTTGGCCATATCTGAAGCTTCAGTTTCGTATCGCTCGAATCTTTTGATAGCCCGCTCCAAAAATACTCTCGCAGAGTCAAACTTATAATTATCAAAATAATGAATTCCCCAAGCGTAGTTAATCTTAGCAACACTTGAATCTCGCTTAGAACGAAAATAAGGTAGGCTCAAGGACCATAAACTATCTTTCGCAGCTTGATCTTCGGCATCTAAAGTATCAATGGCTTGGACCAAATCTTCCAACGGATCATCATTGGCAAAAGCCAACTGACCACCCGAAAAAAGGATAATTAGTAACAGAAGATAGTACTTGATCAGACTAGGCAATGGTTCGGTATTAAGGCTTCATTATAAAATTTTCAACCTAAACGACAAGATAAATAACAATACATAGAGACGATAACATTTCAAGGCTGTACCCGTTGAATTAATTAGATAAATAAATTTTAAACGTAAAATAGAATAAAGATATGAGCGCAGGAAAAACGCTATTTACATTTATTACTGGAATTGCTGCCGGACTAGCTTTGGCTTATGCCGCTGACCCGAAAGGAAGTAAGAAAACCATCAAAAAACTTGAGAAAGAGCTGAAAAGCACCAAAAAAATGGTGGATGAAAAATTAGAAACCTATAAGGCAGATTATACCGAAGCAGTAGATAAGTACTCTGACAAATCTAAAGGACTTATCAACCAAGCTAAGGAGCTGATCGATCAGACCAAAAAGAAGGCGACCAGCTAATTCCATTAGTTAGGAATTACTAAGAAAAGACTGGCTCAGACGCCAATTTCTGTATTGATAGCTCAATGGCAGGAATTCGGTTTTTGGGGCAGTCTTTTTTTTATTACTCGGAAATGGGTTTAAGGCTTTTGCCTAGCAAAGCCTCCATGAGTTTGTCCTGCTCGATCGGTTTGAGTAAGAACCCTGCAAAAACATTGCGCATTGGATCTTGCTGATAAGCCGTAATATCTGCCGTCAATGCATAAATGGGTGTGGAGATCTCCAATTCCCTAATTTGCTTAGCCGCCTCAAAACCGTGCATCTTAGGCATATGAATATCCATCAAGATGACATCAAAGTCTTTTTCAGAAGCCTTAGCAACCGCTTCCTCTCCATTACTTACCTTGGTAACTAGCACCCCATGATTGGTGAGAAGCTTCTCTGCTACCATGGCGTTGATGAGATTATCTTCAGCGATCAAAACCTTCATTCCCTTAAGATGATTGCCCGCATAGAGAGAATACTCCCCTTTGAATACTCCTTTCTTCAGTGATAATTGAAAATAAAACCTCGAACCTTTTCCTTGTTCAGTCTCCAACTGAATATTGCTCCCATGCAGTTGCACTAGTTTTTTGACAATAGCCAGACCCAAACCCGAGCCGCCACCATTTCTGGTTACATAGGATTTCGGCTGAGAAAAGCTTTGGAAAATTTCTCCTAAGAAGTCTTCCGAAATACCTGGCCCACTATCTGATACACTAAATTCAATCTGATCCCAATCTCCTTCTCTACTTATCTTTTTGACACTAAGGGTTACTTTTCCTTTTTCGGTGAACTTGATCGCATTGCTAATAAGATTGCCCAAGATTTGATGAAGTTTGGTGTCATCCAATTCATAGCATTCGGAGATTTCATCCTCAATATTGAGCTCCAAATCAATCCCTTTTTCTAAAGCCAGCGAGCTATAGATGTTTCGAATGGTACTAAGGAGGACGTGTAACTCTATGGGTCTTTTATCTAGCTCCACTTTGCCCGCATCCAGCTTAGAAAAGTCCAGTATATCATTGATGATCTGCAGCAGATTACTGGATGAATAACTCAGTGATTCTAGCAACTCTCTCCCAGCCATAGAGATATGCTCTTTTAGCAAAGACGTAATGGTAATCACCGCATTGAGAGGTGTCCTTATCTCATGACTCATGGTGGAAAGAAACTCTTGCTTTATTCTGGAAGATTCTTCAGCTAGATTTTTCTTTTTAAGTATATCGGCCTTTTCGCGGTTCATCTGCGCCTCCTTCTGGATGCGCTCCATATTGGTCAGGGCCTCATAACTCTCTATCACTTTTTGAGTCTGCATATTGATGACTCCTTCTTTGGCCTTGAGGTATTTTTCCAGATACGATAAAGCTTGTTCAAATTCCCCTCTTCGCTTACTTAGTTCATAAAGCAAGTAATAACTTTTGAACTCAATAATTACCAAGTTGAATTGGCCAGCAAAGTCCAGCGTTTTATGGAGCGTTTTTTCTGCTTCTTCGAGTCTTTCTTGTTCGAGATAAAGGGCCCCTAGCTTGTAGTAGCTCATACCGTTACCCAGTTTCTCACCCATCTTCTCATGAATCTTGATAGACTCTAGAAAGGTAGCCTCGGCTTTATCGTATTCCCCTTTTTTTACATAAACTTTTGCCCGCCCATAGAGCGCAAAGGCTAGCCCTCTGATATCATTAGACTCCTGCTTCATGGCTATTGATTTTTCAATCAATTCTGAAGCTGTTTCTATCTCATTACGATTGAGGTAAATCCCCGAAAGGGGATTGTAGGCGTTAGATTCAAGGTTGGTATCTCCAACTATCTGTGCTGTTTCCACAGACTTTTGATAAGCAATGATGGCACTTTTCTCATCACCAAAGTACTCATATATGGTGCCTATCGATTTTTGTACTCGAGCTTGGTTATGATAGTCTTCCAGGTTGCGATAGATTTCCAAACAGTCTATCAAGTAGATCAGGCCCAAATGAAAATTGTCCGTCTTATAGTGGACTCCCGCGATGCTGTACTTGGCATCAGCTATGCCTTGTAAGTTTCTGGTGACTTTAAAGAGCCCAATTGCCTTTTCTCCATACTCCATGCAAAGTTCGTAATGCCCCTGGATCATATGGAAAAGTGAAAGCTTGGAAAAGCATTGAGCAATGAGGTTAGAATCATCCAGGCTGTTGCTAATCTCCAAGGCTTGCTCGGCAAGCATTACGCTTTGCTTCAAGTCACTGATACGCACTTCGTATGCGTCATTGAGCAATTGCTCAACTTGTTGTTCGCTTGGAGATTTGGATGATTTCAAATTAGCTGGCTAATAATCTGATGAATCTGATCTTTAATTTAACTAAATAAATATAACTGATCACGGGCCCAATGTAATGAAGATTTTTATCCTCGGCCGCCAATTTAATTAGAGCGCCTTCATATCTGGTCATCTAGTCATTAATTGGAGTCCTATCAAATAACTAGTAATAACTTATCACTCTTTCTAAAAAACGCAAATAGAATGACTTGGGAGCTTTTGAGGTCACTAGATATAAAAAAAGCCGGCAAAGCCGGCTTCTTCCTAATGTGTATTTTTCTTTCTTAGATATGAATCACTTCATCATAAGCAGCCGCAGCTGCTTCCATGACAGCTTCACTCATAGTAGGGTGAGGATGAACCGCTTTGATGATCTCGTGACCTGTAGTCTCTAGTTTTCTAGCAGTCACAGCTTCTGCGATCATCTCAGTTACGTTCGCCCCTATCATGTGGCAACCTAACCATTCACCGTATTTGGCATCAAAGATCACTTTTACAAAACCATCTTTATGACCAGCAGCACTGGCTTTTCCTGAAGCTGAGAATGGGAATTTACCCACTTTGATTTCATAGCCTGCTTCTTTAGCCTGCGCTTCAGTCATTCCTACAGAGGCAATCTCAGGCGAGCAATAAGTACATCCTGGTATGTTGCCGTAATCCAAAGGCTGAGGATTTTCTCCAGCTATTTTCTCCACACAGATAATTCCTTCCGCTGATGCCACGTGAGCCAAGGCTGGGCCATGTACTATATCACCAATCGCGTAGACACCATCAACATTAGTTTTGTAGTAGTCATCCACCAGCACTTTTCCTCTTTCAGTTTTTACGCCAGTTTCTTCCAGTCCAAGATTCTCCAGGTTGGTAGCCACACCTACCGCAGATAGCACTACATCACATTCCAGGATCTCTTCACCTTTCTTGGTCTTCACTGACACTTTGCAGCCTTTCCCTTTGGTATCAACCTTAGTTACCTCACTGCTTGTCATGATTTTCACACCATTCTTCTTGAAGTTTCTTTCGAGTGCTTTACTCACTTCCTCGTCTTCCACAGGGACGATTCTATCCATGAACTCCACAATAGTCACTTCTGTACCTATTGAATTGTAGAAGTACGCAAACTCAACACCGATAGCTCCAGATCCTACAACAACCATTTTCTTAGGTTGCTTGTCCATCACCATCGCCTTGCGATAGCCAATAATTTTCTCATTGTCTATTGGCATAGTTGGCAATTCTCTCGAACGACCTCCGGTTGCAAGAATAATGCTTTTTGCTAGGTAGAGGCTTTTCTTGCCTGACTCATCAGTTACCTCTACGTTCTTGTCTTTTTTGACTTTACCGTGACCGGCTATAACGTCTATTTTGTTTTTCTTGAATAGGAATTGAATTCCCTTACTCATACCTCCAGCTACGTCACGGCTTCTCTTGACCATGCCCGCAAAATCCACATTGGCATCTTTTACATCTATCCCATAATCCTTAGCGTGAGAAATGTATTCAAATACGTTGGCACTCTTCAGCAATGCTTTTGTAGGTATACAACCCCAGTTCAAACAAATCCCTCCAAGCTCCGAGCGCTCTACTACACCCACTTTGAGGCCAAGCTGAGAGGCACGAATAGCTGCTACATATCCACCAGGTCCACTACCGATTACTATTAAGTCGTATTGAGATGCCATATCTAATTTTTTATGTCTTTAAAATAGGAGTGCAAATCTAAACCTTGAGCCTTACAAATAAAATAGTCAGCTAATCATACACCCGCTTTCGGACCAGAGTATTGCGTTTTTAGTAACTCGTACCAATTGGTAAAGGAAAATGAGCGCATAAGCGAATGCTTTTGCTCTTAGATAGAATCTGAATTTCTGTGCTTTTTGAAGTAATTCAATAACTACGATCCAGAAAAACGGCCATATTACCGAAAGATACCTTTCATGCTCTTCCAAAAATTCTCTTTGATAGTACCACCTAACGAAAATATAGGTCATGATAACTATCAAAGCCATGAATGCCTCTTTTCTTAGCCCAAAGAAGTATATGAAAGGAAAGGACAAAAGAACAAGGATTCCAACTGGCAAATGAAGCCAAGGCGACATCCATCTTCCCAAGATTTGAGCATCGTACTGTATGTTTTGAAATAAATATGCTTTATCTGGCAATTCGCCAATCATGTTCGGGAAACCGAAATTTCCATAAAATATATAAATCAGAATTCCCAAAACTAAGACCATAAGGGTTTTGAGGTAACTGGGCATTCGAACCAGTAGCAATTCATAAAAACCAATCCCCAATATGACGATCATCCCAGCCTTTCTAGCAAAAACTAAAAGAATGATTAGTGGAATAGCCCAAACCCATTTTGATAGGTGATCTCCTTGCCAGACGAGGTATCCCATGCCGATGACTAGGTAAAAGATGGATTCGGTCCATAAAAAGCTCACGCCCATTAGCATCGGTGTACTGCACGCCAGCATGACGCCAAAGAAAAACCAATCGAAGGTAGGCCACAATTGACGAGTAGCCTTCAACCAGACCCATATAGTAGCCAGCCACAGAACAGTATTTACAATGGCAAGCCAGGTACACTTAATACCTCCTAACAAGTAAATCACAAAAATGAGCAGTTTCTGATGCCACCCATAGGCCATCAGGTACTCTATAGCTCCCATTCTCGAAAGCTGCTGAGACTGAGAGAGATAATAGTAGCTGTCTTTGGTGAGACCTAGCCCATCCGAATTGCTAATAAAAATGAAGATAGATGCTAAGCTAATAATGATTAAAATTGCATGCTTGTCTTTCATGACGGGCGATTATTCGCAAGTATTAAATGATCGAGAATTAGAATTAACATCGAATATATGAAATTACTAGAAGGAAAAACCGCGTTGATCACCGGTGCATCAAAAGGGATAGGAAGAGCAATTGCAACTCGCTATGCAGAACAAGGCGCCAATGTTGCGTTCACTTATTTGTCTAGCGTAGAAAAAGGCGAAGCATTGGTCAACGAACTAGAAGCATTTGGCATCAAAGCCAAAGGATATAGATCTGACGCTTCGGATTTCAAAGCTGCCCAAGAGCTTATCGCTTCAGTGGTTGAGGACTTTGGAGGGTTAGACATATTGATTAACAATGCAGGAATAACCCGCGACAACCTATTAATGAGAATGTCTGAAGAGCATTGGGACGAAATCATGAATATCAACCTAAAATCGTGTTTCAATACAGTAAAAGCTTCTGCCAGAACTTTCATGAAAGCTAGATCTGGCTCGATCATCAACATGTCCTCCGTAGTAGGCGTAAAGGGAAATGCTGGTCAAGGCAACTACGCTGCTTCAAAAGCTGGAATTATTGGGTTTACCAAATCCATCGCATTGGAGCTGGGTTCTAGAAATATCCGATGCAATGCCGTAGCTCCTGGATTTATAGAAACTGAAATGACTGACGCTTTGGACGAAAAAACTGTGCAAAGCTGGAGAGATGCCATTCCGCTTAAGCGTGGTGGCAAGCCAGAAGATGTAGCAGACGCCTGTGTGTATCTAGGCTCTGACATGTCCGCCTACGTGAGTGGACAAGTGCTACAAGTAGACGGAGGTTTGCTTACCTAAGATTGACAAATCAAAGCGCTAAACAAGCCGTTGAATCCAGAAAGGAAATTTTGGTGCAGACGGCTTAATGAATATTATGGACAATAGTTGGTACTCTGTGGAAGTATCCCCTTGGTGGGTGGTTCTGGCGATGATTCTCGCCGCTGGGTTCGCTGTGCTGTTGTATTCCAAGTCAGAGGTGCCTTGGAGCAAATCCATGAATATTTTGATGGGATTTCTAAGATGGAGCGCAGTGTTTCTGATCATACTGCTACTTATCAACCCAAAGCTCAAGATGAGCACCAATGAGAGCGAAAAGCCGCTGATAGTCATAGCTCTTGACAACTCCGAGTCAATCACCCTTCGTACTTCTGGCCCTCAAGGTAATGCTGTTAAGAATTGGGTCGATGCACTTACCAATGAACTTCAGCAAGATTATCAGGTAGAGCTTCAGCTCCTCAATGAATCAAAATCCGACTCTGTACAATTCGATTTCCCCCAGACTGACTTAGGAGGATTACTCAAAACAGTCAAAAATATCTATGCAGACAAGAATCTCGCTGGAGTTGTATTAGCTTCAGACGGGATCATCAATGCTGGTCACTCCCCTGGTAATTCGACGTATCCCGTGCCTGTTTTCAGTGTTGGATTAGGGGATACGATATCACCTAAGGATTTGTCCATTCAAAGCGTGAGACATAATAAAGTAGCCTATCAAGGTAACAAATTTCCCCTATCTATCAAGGTCTACCAAAAAGGATATAACAACAAGGAAGTACAGATTCAGGTCAAGAACGGATCTAAGTTGATAGAGCGAAGAACAGTCACGCTGGCTAAGACTATCAATGAAATAAACTTCATTTTGCCAGCTGACAAGCCCGGGGCAAATCGACTCTCGATCTCAATAGATGAGCTGGCTGAAGAATCTACACTTGTCAATAATGTAAAGGATGTCTTCATAGATGTGATTGATGGCAAGGATGAAATATTGATTTTGGCTCCAGCTCCACACCCAGACATCAATGCAATAAGAGAAGTTTTGAGCTCCAATGAGAATCTGTCCATCACTGTTTATATTCCTGGCATACACCCTAGACCTTCTCGGTCACAATTTGACGCCATCATCGAGCATCAAGCTTTTGACAATACAAATTATGGCGATTTTGAAGCTGGCGGTAGATGGTATATTCTTGGCAACAGAACCAGACTACCGCAAGTGGCTGCCAAGCTCAACTATCTCTCTATAGTGAAGAAAGGAAATGGTCGAGCTATAGACATGGTCAGGGGTTACCTTAATAACTCGTTTTCCAAATTCAAGTTGAATCAGGAATTACTTGACAGATTGGAGCAATATCCACCTGTAGGAGTTCCTTTTGGAGATTATCAGGTTAGCGGGCCAACGGAAAACCTTCTTTTGCAGCAGGTAGGCAGTCTGGAAACTGATCGACCATTATTGACTTTCTATGACAATGGAAGCAGTAAGTCTGCTGTATTGGTCGGAAGTGGTATTTGGCAATGGAAGCTACAAGAATATGCTTCTGAAGAGAATTACGATTTCTTTAAGAGTTTAGTACTAAAGACAGTCCAATATCTCTCTATCAAAACGAACAAAGAAAGACTGATAGCTAGTCCGAGAAAATCCACATTTCGCGAAAGCGAGCGGGTGTATATAGACACTGAGGTCTACAGTGACATTTTCGAAAGGACTTATGGCAACACGATCTCTTTGAGCATTACAGATGAGGCTGGGCAAGTAGATAATTACGAATTGGTTGACAATCCTGCGAGCAATAGTTTCAGTCTGGGAAGGTTGAAATCTGGTGTCTACCAATTCAAAACTTCGGTTGAATTGGGAGGAAAATCGTACGCTAAAAGTGGGAGTTTTTCTGTTGAAAATATTCAGATAGAGGCATTAAATCTTACTGCCGATCACAATCTCCTCCGTAGCATTTCTAAAAACTCAGGGGGCCAATTCTTCCCATTTAGTGATGTGAATTGGATTCCTGCGGTCATCGCTAAAGAGGACTTTCCAAATGTGATTCATACTTGGGAGGAGAAATATCCTTTGATCGAAACTGTGTGGATAATGTTGCTGATAGCAGTGCTACTCTTCTCAGAATGGTTTCTAAGAAAGTACCTCGGAGCTTATTGATTTAAAAACTCAACTGACAGCCGAAAAACAGCAATCTCCGGCTCAGGTAAGATGCCTTGGTCTCTGAGTAATCCACGTTGTAAATCAACCCATTGACATTTTTATGATCTGTGATGTTGTTAACGGAGACAAAAGCGACCATACCTAGCCGATCGCTAATAGCTATCAGCTTACTAGCAGATAAATTGACTATAAAATAATCATCGTGCCTTTGGCTGAATGAGGCATATCGTGGCTCAAACACCTCTAAATCCATATCATACTGCGAGCTTAATATTGGAAGATATGGTGTTCCTTCACGGAATACTCCATTCAGTGATATAGTCCATGAACTATTCGGCTTGAAGGTAAAATTGGAACGTATGAAATATCCTATGTCACCAAAATTTAGGGCTTCCTCACTTTGGTTCTTAATAGATGCGTAGGAAGCATCTATATCAAAATGCTGATTGAATCTGTGACTAAAAAATAACTCTAAACCAGAAACAGTGCGCTGTGACAACTCATGAATGTTTTTGTGAAACAGGGAAAAGTTAAGGTTGAAATCTGATCGTTCGTAAAACAAATCGAGTGACGCCTGATTACTAGCAATCGAGATTTCTGTAGTTGTATTTTCATAGAAACCCTCCTTGTTGTAGTTTCCAATCCCGCCTAGAATCTTCCAATGGTCATTTATCACATATGTCAGATTCAATTGTTCACTCAGATAGCTGCGAGTTGCAAGAATATTCAGATTCTTCCTTAGCCCTCCTCCCAAAATCCATTTTTCTGACAAATAGTATTTGGAATAAACGAATACTTCGGCAGCCCCAGATCGTACATCCTGATCATAAGCCGCTGTAGGGTGATCTTGGCCATATGCATAATCAACCGTGAAAAACATGCCTGCCACCTGCGCATCACGCCGGTCATAGCTAATACCTGATTTGACATGGAATTTTTCACCTGCATAGTAATAGTTGAAACCTTGAAAGATCGAGCTATTTTTCACCTCAAATTCTGATGCACTAAAAGCAAAGTTGGATTTTGAGATTGAATAACCCATGTTCCAAGATAAAGTCCCAGCACCTAATCGTCTGGAAATATTGGTCACATTCAAAGCTCGCTGGCGGCTCTGATCAAAATCTCCTATAAACGTCGGGTGCTGAAAATTGAATCTATAACCTTCCCCAAGGGCATAGCCGTATGTTTTGAAATCCAACTTTTCAGAAATTTTACCATAGAGATACACCCCGACATCAATCGACTCAAACTTATCTATCGAAGTGAGCGCCTGATGATTGAGCTTTTTCAATACTCCCGATGGTTGATAATTAGCGAAAGCTTTAAGACTTAATTTGCCTATTCTTTGATTTCTTTGGAATCCTAGACTTGCTAGGCTTAGAATTACTTCGTTGCTATTATCCTCCATTGGTGGTTCGTCCGTCTGAATCGAAACCACGCCAGAAGTGGTATTGCCAAATTCAAGAGGTGGATTCCCAGGAAACAGTGTCACCCTCTGTACCAGTGAGGTATTGAAAAGGCTAAAGGTGCCTATCCCATTGAGCTGAGAATACCGAATAGCATCATAGACAGGCACGCCGTTGAGAAAAATGCCTGTTTCGATAGGGCTACTTCCCCTCAAGCTCACTGAGGCGGACTCATCTGTAGTTGTCGAAGATGGCATGGAGTTGACTGCCAGAAGCGCGTCTGCTTTGGATGCTGGATTAGTATAAATATCGATCTTCTTGATTTCTAGTCGCTTAAATTCCTCTGAGATAATGGGTTCGGCCAAGATCTGCACAGCTGTCATTTGGTTTTGCTTTTCTACCAAACGAATAGTAGCTGGAAGTTGACAAACACACAACATGGTTTCTTGGTATCCCACAAATGATATCAATAGAGAATCATTGCTTCGGACCTCATTGGGATCAAGATTGAAATAGCCATTGATATCAGCAACAGTTCCCGTGGCATAATCGGAAAGGGAGTAGACATTCGCGCCAATTAACGCCTCTCCACTTTTGGCATCTACTACCCTTCCAATTAACTGTGATTTGCCCGGTGCAGCTAAAAGAATAAGCACCAATAAAAGACCGAAACCTCTCATTAGCTGCCTGACTTGGTTTTTTTAGCTGAAGGTAACAATGCAAACTTCACCCATCCGAAATCAGGCTCTACCTCAAGGGCACGCTCATAAACTGATATAGCCGAATCAACGTTGCCTGAATTACTATGAATCATGCCGAGTAATGCCAAAGCATCTAGATAAAGATGATTGTTAGCCATGTCACCGCTACTTTCATAGGCTTTTACTGACTTCTTGCATACTTCAAGTGCCTCTTTTCGATCACCACCAAAACTCTCCGGTGTGTAGAATTTATTGGAGGCATACATCCTAAGTACCAAAGGGTCCTCCGGGGCAGCTTGGTATGCTTCAGATGCCAAACCACTTGCTTTTGAACCTAGAAACATTCCCTTCCAACCATCATAAGCTATAGATAGGCCGTATAGCGATGAAAAAAGTGCCTTAGATTGAGCTGAATATTCATCCTGCTCTACTAGCTCCTCGAGCAGATCTACCGCATCATCATAATACATATCAAAAGCCTCCTCATCTTGATCGGCCATGGTTGCACTCAGATATCCTTGATAGGCTATAGCCCTCTCAAAACTCTTGTCATCAGTCTCGTTAATTGCTTGCTTCCATAGACCTAGACTATTATTGATATAAGCCCTATATGCTGCCTCGTTTGACTGAGCGTTGGCAGCCAAAACTGCTACGATCAATCCTAATGTTACCAGAAATTGCTTTGATGTTAATCCTAAATTTTTCATAATCATAAGGGTTTAAACTACTTTATTTTATAAACTACAAATTCAAAAAAAATTACTTGATATACTCTTTCAATGCTTTGACATAGTGGTCAAATTCTTCCAATCCTTTTTTAGTAATACTGCATGTCGTGACAGGTTTTTTCCCTCTGAACGACTTTTCTATTTTTATATAGCCCGCCTCTGACAGCTTGTCCAATTGCACACTTAGGTTGCCTGCTGTTGCTTCTGTTTTTTCCTTAATAAAAGTGAATTCAGCAGAATCCAGCCCGAGCAAAAGACTCATAACAGCCAGCCGAAGTTGGGAATGCAAAATTGGGTTTAATGGTTTGAAGCCGCTCATTTCTCTTTCTTCTTCAACATATATCCTGGTATGATATAGCCCAAAAATATACCAACTGCCGCTACCAAATATTGATCAATAATACTCACGTTGAAAGCTATGACTGATGCCAATGCCAATGATACGCCACCGGCTATCAAAGGCTTAAACCTCAACAAATTACCTGTAATGTAAGTGCCTATTCCTGCAAATAGCAAAATCACGCAGTTGTGATTGAATGACAGCTTTCCCATAAAAAGTATGGAGATAAAAATACCCACACTTGCTGCAATCCAGACCTGACTGTGTATGGAATCAAAATGAGTCTTAACACGTCTAGAATTACTTTGCCTAGCACCGTAGATCGCGCTAATGATTCCCGCAGGAAAAGTAGCCAACCAAACTATATAAGGATGCTCATAGGTAGAATAGATCATTAATAAATAATGGGCCAGATTAGCTAGCATCACTACCCAACCCCAGAGAAGGAAATGAAAACTACCTCCACTGCGATAATTCTTCTGAGCCTTGCCGATCATCTCAGTGATCAGCTGCAAGCTTTCGTTTTCGGATAATTCTTTTTCTTCCATCTTCTTTTTCTTGTAAAGTTAGTAAGGTTTATTTTATAAACTACTTTATTAGAAAAAGGTTGCGTTAATTAGAAAAATCACAAAAAAAGCGAGTCAGTTTTCTCTGACTCGCTTGAATGATATGGAGGAAGTAAAAGATTATTACTCTTTATCCTCTTCCTTATTCTCTTGCTTCTGCTTTTTCTTTTTCACCTTGATTGTAAGCTCTTCACCCTTACCATCCCAATCTGCCTCCAGTACATCTCCTTCATTCAAATCAGCACCCAAGATCTCCTCGGCAATAGGGTCTTCCAAATATTTCTGTATGGCTCTATTCAAAGGTCTTGCTCCATATTGGGGATCAAATCCTTTATCAGACAAGAAATCCTTAGCCTTCTCAGTAAGATCTACAGAGTAACCTAGATCAGAAATTCTTGCAAAGAGTTTACCTAGAGTGATGTCTATTATCTGATGGATATGCTCTCTTTCCAACGTGTTGAAAACAATTACATCGTCCAATCGATTCAAAAATTCAGGACTAAACGCTTTTTTCAATGCATTCTGAATTGTCGATTTCATTACCTCTTCAGCACTATCTTTTTTGGCCGCTGTGGAGAAACCGATACCTGCTCCGAAATCCTTCAAATCTCTCACTCCAATATTAGAGGTCATAATGATTATCGTATTCCTAAAATCAACTCTTCTCCCGAGCCCGTCCGTAAGGATACCATCATCCAGAACCTGCAGCAAAATATTAAACACATCAGGGTGTGCCTTCTCGATCTCATCCAATAGCACTACGGAGTAGGGCTTTCTTCTCACCTTCTCAGTTAGTTGTCCACCTTCTTCATAACCCACATATCCCGGAGGTGCTCCAACGAGTCTAGACACAGAAAACTTCTCCATGTACTCACTCATGTCCATTCGGATCAAGGAGTCTTCCTTATCGAAAAGAAAAGTAGATAGTACTTTGGCCATCTCTGTTTTTCCTACTCCGGTAGGACCTAGGAAGATGAATGAACCTATCGGTTTCTTCGGATCTTTTAGCCCAACTCGTGTACGCTGGATTGATTTGGTCAGCTTGCCTATGGCATCCTCCTGACCGATCACCCGCTTCATCAGCTCCTCCTTCATATTGAGAAGTTTCGCACTTTCATTTTGCGCTATCCTCTTGGTCGGGATTCCTGTCATCATGGCGATCACTTCGGCCACATTATCCTCCTCTACCATGTACCTTTTGGTACGAGTTTCCTCTTCCCACTTGCTCTTCTCATCTTCTAGCTGAGCAATGAGTTTCTTCTCAGTATCCCGTAATTCAGCAGCCTGCTCATATTTTTGGCTCTTGACCACTCGGTTTTTTTCCTTTTTGATCTCCTCAATTTGTTCTTCGAGTTTGATCACATTCTCAGGCACATTTATATTATTAATATGCACCCTAGCCCCAGCTTCATCCAATACATCTATAGCCTTGTCCGGCAGATACCTATCACTGATATATCTATCTGATAACGACACACAAGCTTCAATAGCCTCAGGAGAATAATTCACGTGGTGATGATCCTGATATTTGTCTTTGATATTATCAAGAATCTGAATGGTCTCCTCTGGAGTGGTAGCATCTACCATCACCATTTGGAACCTTCGTGCCAAGGCACCGTCTTTTTCAATGTACTGACGATACTCATCGAGAGTAGTTGCTCCGATGCATTGTATCTCTCCTCGAGCTAATGCTGGTTTGAACATGTTGGAAGCATCGAGCGAACCAGATGCACCACCAGCTCCTACTATGGTATGAAGTTCGTCTATAAAAAGTATCACATCAGGAGATTTTTCAATCTCGTTCATGACGGCCTTCATTCTCTCTTCAAACTGTCCACGATATTTTGTCCCGGCAACAAGTGAGGCCAAATCAAGTGTCACCACCCGTTTACCGAATAGAATACGCGAAACTTTCTTCTGAACTATTCTCAATGCTAACCCCTCTGCTATGGCAGTCTTACCAACTCCTGGCTCACCTATCAATATTGGGTTGTTCTTTTTTCTTCTACTCAAGATCTGAGCCACTCGCTCGATCTCTTTTTCCCTTCCTACTATTGGATCTAACTTATCATCCTCGGCCATCTTGGTCAAATCCCTTCCGAAATTGTCCAATACTGGAGTCTTGGATTTTTCTCCACCTTTCGAAGATTCTCTTCCTCCTGAAGAACTTCCAGATGAGGAGCCTCCACCAAATATCTTCCCAGAATCTTCATCTCCATCGTCAGTGTCAGACTGTGCCATAGGGTTCTCGGATTGATATTCCAAGAGTTCTTTGACCACATCGTAACTCACATCGAACTTGTCCAGAATCTGAGTGGCAAGATTATCTTCATCTCTGAGTATAGAAAGCAGCAAGTGCTCTGTGCCTATCAATTGACTCTTGAATATTTTAGCTTCTAAGTATGTTATTTTCAGCACTTTCTCTGATTGTCTTGTCAGAGGAATATTTGCTAAGTTCTTGACATTGCTGGTAGCAGTCCCTTTGGTCGCCTGCTCTACTGATGATCTCAATTCTTCCAATGAGATCCCCAATTTTTTGAGTAATCCAACAGCTACGCCCTCACCTTCACGAATCATTCCTAGCAGTAGATGCTCTGTCCCGATGTAGTCATGCCCTAACCTCAAAGCTTCTTCCCTGCTAAGAGAGATAACTTCTTTTACTCTATTTGAAAATTTAGCTTCCATAAAATGGATTTATTGTATTGCGTGGTTCAAGTAAATTTACGACTTATCCAAGTCAATTCCCTAGAAGGGAACAAGATTTAAAACGCCTTAGAACTCATATTTGTTCATTGGCGCGTCTAGTTGATTTCTTCAATATAGTGGAGGCATTACTACCTTCATTCATGATTAAATCAACAATGCTCAGGTTAGGGACAAATTTGTTGCCAAAAACCTGATTATAATCCACAGGTTTGAATAAAGTTCGATGAGTATAATCCAATTTGGGATTAATAAGTTCTCTCATGTCTAAAAATGTACTATTTGGCTCTTTTTCAAACCCTTCTGTGACTTGATAGAGCATGTCAATTTGGAGCAAACGCAGACACAATGTCACCAATTCAATATTCAAATCCACCAAAAACTTATGTTTGGCAAACCATATTGATTCAAATTCACCAGCAAAATATTCGAAATAAGGCGCCCTGCCATAAGCAGAGCAAAAGCTACCCCAATGCACCCTTAGCCAACTTTGATCATGGTCTATGAGCACTTCTTTGTAAGGTGTTCTACTGCCATATCTCACTGGTATTGAGAGGGTTTGAGGGCCATTCGCAGTAAGCAGGATACTCCTGTTTTTGTAAGACTGTTTGGTGAAATGCTGATTGATTTCGAAGGTGATTTTTTCAGATTTCGCAATCAGCGTGAAGTATTCTTGACTTCCCAAGTAATGCGGTTCGATCAATAAATTCATCAGAAATCAGTTCAGAACACCCATTCCTTGACGGATAATCACCGGCTCAGAACCAGTACAATCAACTACTGTACTTGGCTGGTTTCCACCAAAACCTCCATCGATAATGATATCCACAAGGCTTTCGAATTCCTCATAAATCAAGCTTGGGTCAGTGGAGTATTCTACTATTTCATCTTCATCATGAATGGAAGTGGTAATAATCGGATTTCCCAATACTCGGACTATATCTCGTGGAATATTGTTGTCTGGAACCCTTATCCCCACAGTCTTTTTCTTAGCATTCAGAATTCTCGGAACCCTGCTAGAGGACTCAAGGATGAAAGTAAATGGTCCGGGAAATGATTTCTTCATCAGTTTGAATGTAGGTGTATCAACCTGTCTCGCATACTCCGAAAGCTGACTAAGATCATGACAAACAAATGAAAGATTGAGATTCTTCCCTTTTATCCCCTTGAGCAATTTCAAACGATCTAAAGCTGACGAGTTAAAAATATCACAACCAATAGCATAGACCGTATCAGACGGGTATATAATTAGACCGCCTGATCTCAAGACATCAACTATATGTCTTACCTTTCTTTCATCAGGGTTCTCTGCGTAAAGTTTGATGAGTTCGGCTGTCATGATGTTTAGCTTTAAATTTTCATTCTCAACATTTAACGATAGAAGTTAATGAATACATCTCCTACGTAAATATTTGATTGAGAATATTTTACCAAAATCCTCAAATTGATATTAATTAGGACGGATAAATTAAGTAACTCCCGAAAAAAAATCGTTCAAATGACATTCGGCATTTTAACCTCTGATCCAGTATTGAGTTACCCAACCACAGGCAATCATACAAAAAAATGCAGTGAATCGGATTTGAAGAAATCCTATTTACTTATTCCTAGCTTTCGAAAACCCCTTTCAATTTTCTCAATGGCTTCATCTATCTGAGTTTTGCTGTGGCAGGCCATAAGACTAAACCTCAACAAGGTGTCTTCTGGAGCTACAGCAGGAGAACTAATGGCGTTAACAAATACCCCTTGCTCCATGAGATAGGTAGTTAATTGAAAAGTCTTTAAATAATCTCTCACGTAAATTGGAATAATAGGTGATTCGGATTTACCAGTATCAAAGCCTAGCTCCTTAAGAGATTGCATAGCATAATTGGTGTTCTCCCAGACTCTAAGCCTGTAGGAATCATCAGTCTCAATTATGTCTAGAGCAGCTAAGGCAGCTGCCGTAGATGCAGGTGTGATACTTGCACTAAACATCATTGCCCGTGACCTGTGTCTTAGGAAGTCAATCGTTGATTTATCGCTAGCAATAAATCCTCCCAATGATGCAAGTGATTTACTAAAAGTCCCCCCAATGAAGTCCACTTCATCTGTTAGTCCAAAATGGTCAGGAGTTCCTGCGCCATGATCACCGATTACACCGATCGCATGAGCACAATCCGTAAACACCATCGCGTTGTACTTTTTTGCAAGTGTTACTATTTCCGGCAAGCGTGCAATGTCGCCTTCCATGCTAAAAATACCATCAACAACAATCAGCTTTAAAGACTCAATCGGACACAATTGCAATTTCTTCTCCAGAGCATCCATATCATTATGCCGAAACTTGAGTTTCTTAGCCAAAGACAACCTTGCACCTTCAATTATAGATGCATGAACCAGTTCGTCCATAATAATGTAATCATCTCTTTCAGTAACACATGGAATCACACCAATATTGACCTGAAAACCTGTGCTATACATTAACACTGATTCCTTCTTTAAAAATTTAGCTAGTCGGTGTTCTAATTCATCGTGAATATCCAAGGTGCCATTTAAAAATCTTGAGCCAGCACAACCAGATCCATACTTTTTCAATGCACCATCCGCTGCTTCAATGATTTTAGGATGGCTAGTGAGACCTAAGTAACTATTCGACCCAAACATCAAAACATCCTTACCATCAACACGCACTGTCGCACCTTGCTCAGATTCAATTTTCCTAAAATATGGAAAATAGCCCAAGGCCTTCAATTTATCAGGTTCGTTGAAAAGATTGATTCTTTGATGAAGTTTATTCATAATTAATAGACTTACTTCCTGATATTATAGCTCGTAGAAATAGTCGTAAACTAATGTTCTGATTAAATTAAGATTTAGGAGGAATTTTGAAAATTAAAAACATCTTTAATCTAATCATCCGATTGATATCATGGATGCTCTAAACCTGCTCCTTTTTGAATCGCTAAAATAATCTAAACCACCTTCGATTTAAGTCTTGAAGAAATTATTTTGAAGAATTTTTATGCTAAAAGTGATTTAGTCCACCATTTATTGAACATGATATGCCATCAAATTATCTTTCTTGTTTTAAACTCCTCGAAATAGGAGTAAAAATCCGTCCTAAGAATGTCAAAAACATTAAGGCATTTTTTCAATTGAAGTCAAAGCGTGATTTAAAGCATTCTATTTGTCATAAGTTTGCCTATTATTCAGACCTCAATTTATGAATTAGCATCTCTTCAGTAAACTCATGTCAATAACAATTCTAGAAGTGAAAACTAAAAAGGAACTTAGGAGATTTATTAAGTTCCCGATGCACCTTTATAAGAAGGAAAAATGCTACGTGCCTCCTTTAGTAAATTTTGAATTAAGTACATTAGACAGAAGTAAAAACCCGGCATTTGAACATGCTAATGCCAAATACTGGGTAGCAATACAGAAAGGGAAAATAGTTGGAAGAATTGCTGGAATAATATTGCATGAAGAATTAAATCAAGCGTCACTTGCCCGTTTTGGTTGGATTGATTTCTTTGATAATAAGGAAGTTTCAAAATGTCTATTAGATCAAGTAACAAAGTGGGCTAAAGAAAATGGAGCCTCTAAAATTCATGGCCCAATGGGATTTACGGATTTAGATTTTGAAGGTGCTTTGATTGAAGGGTATGAATACTTGGCCACTCAAGCTACCATCTATAATTTCCCCTATTATCAAGAACATTTCGAGGGATATGGTTTGACCAAGTCAGTAGATTGGATTGAATATCGAGGAGAAATACCAAATGAAGTCTCCAAAAGGCTCAAAAGGACAGCCTCCATTTGCAAATCACGCTTCAAATTAAAAGCCTTAAGATTTGACCGAAATAAGGAGATCAAAAAATATACTCCAGCAATTTTCGATTTAATCAACAGATCGTATAGTGATTTATATGGATATTATTCCCTTTCTCAAAACCAAATAAACTATTACATAAAACAATATTTCGAGTTTGTCAAAAAAGAGTTCGTTTGTATAGTAGTAAATGATGAAGCCAAAGTTATAGGAATGGCCATAGGCCTACCATCAATATCCGAAGCACTACAAAAAGCCAAAGGGTCACTTTTTCCATTCGGGTTTGCTCATATACTACGAGCATTTAGAAAGTGTACCCACCTTGATTTATTTTTGATTGGTGTAGACCCTGAGTATCAAAAAATTGGAACTCATGCGATTATTTTTAACGAATTGACCAGCAAATTAATTGAACAAGGAGTGCAAACGATAGCCACCGGGCCTATGCTCGAAGACAATGCAGGCGTACAGAATTTGTGGTATGAATTTGAAGCGAAGATCACTGGAACGTTAAAAAGAAGATGTTATTTGAAGAACATTTAGCAAAAGAAAAGTTGAGGCAATGACTAAAAGAGCTCTGATTTTAGGTGGATCTAGTGGAATTGGAAAAGCCACTGTTAAGAAAATAGCGGATTCGTTCGATCAGATAGTAATTTTTCATAGAGACCGAAAAACACAGACTGCCGAGCTAGGACACTTTCTCGACGGCATATCCGCATCATCTGAATGCACTATTTTACCATATAACTTAGATGCAACTGATCCTATCAATATGCAATTGGTGGCAAAAGAATCACAGTTACCATTTCATCTGGTTGTGCATGCTATTTCACGTGGTAATCTAGGAAGCTTAGACCCAGAAATGGAGCATTCGTTGGAAGCCGATGACTTGATGCTGACCATGGAGGCCATGTGCTTTAATGTCAAGGCTTGGAATAGCTTTCTTCTATCAAATAAATTGCTGGCTGATGGATGTAGGTTTATCACATTGACCTCTGAGGGAAGTACGCGGATGTGGCCTGGATATGGAGGTGTGGGATTAGCTAAATCTGCACTAGAAACGCTGACCAAATATCTCGCTGTAGAAATGAGCAAGTATGGAGTACGCTATAACTGTCTTCACCCCGGTGTGACGGATACACCCTCGCTTCGAATGATCCCAAAGTATCAAGGATTAATGGAATTAACGAAAAACAGAAATCCATATAAAAGGCTCACCCAGCCAGAAGATGTGGCCAATTTGATATATCTACTTACGTTACCAGAGGCCGACTGGATCAATGGATCAATTATTCACGTGGATGGAGGTGAACACTTAGTATGATCGATAAAATACCTAAAATATTATCTCTCCTCCCTTACGACGAACCATTCCTTTTTGTAGAGTATATCACCGAACTTACGGAGAACAATATAAAAGGAAGCTACACTGTCAAAAAAGATGAGTATTACTTCAGAGGACACTTCAGGGAGAAACCTGTAGTCCCTGGTGTAATCATCACTGAAATAATGGCTCAGATCGGACTGGTATCTTTTGGTATTGGACTTCTCTTGAATGATAAGAAACACAATGATTCAGATGTAAACAAAAGTATTTTACCTGTATTTAGTAATTTCAATGTTGAATTTGTCTCAACAGTTGGACCCGGAGATGTATTACTAGTTGATTCTAAAAAAGTATTCTTTCGAATGGGAAAACTGTTTTGCAAGGTCAAGTGCTCCTGCAACGGAGAAGTAGTAGCTAGGGGAGAATTAGGCGGTGTACTAATTAGATAAGATGGAAAGAAAAAGAGTCGTCATCACAGGAATGGGAGTAGTAGCTCCAAATGGTGTAGGTATTGATGATTTTTCTCATGCTATACATGAGGGCAGATCAGGCATACGCTTTCAACAGGAATCAGCAGATCTAAACTTCAGATGTCAGATAGCCGGCATACCCCCTATTACTGATGAATACACCAAAAAGTATCTTCCCAATATTTATCAAAGAATAATAAAGAATAACGCCATCCTCTATGGCTGCTTGGCGGGATTAGAAGCTTGGGAAATGGCCGGTTTTATCCCAAGCAAGGAACGCTTGCCTAGGTGCGGAATGATTTTTGGAGGCGGAGCTTTAGGTCTTGATGGGTTTATTCAAGAACCTATAGAAAAAATAGATGCTGGTAGTTCTAGATTAATAGGAACGACTATAATTCCTCAGTCTATGAATAGTGGTGCAGCATCTTACCTAAATCAGCTACTCGGGTTTGGAGGTCCAGTGATAAGCAATTCTTCAGCTTGCTCCACCGGTAGTGAAGCCATAATGATGGGTTATGAGCAAATACAACTTGGAAAAGCTGACATCATGCTCTGTGGAAGTACAGAAGGCGTAGGCAGGTACATATGGGGAGCTTTTGATACAATGAGAATCCTAGCGTCTAACTCTAATGAGAACCCTGAGGAAGCAAGTAAACCTATGAGTCAACTAGCATCTGGGTTCGTCCCTTCAGGAGGAGCCGGAGCTATAGTTCTGGAAACGTTAGAATCTGCACAAAAAAGAGACGCCACTATTGTAGCCGAACTGGTAGGCGTAGCCCAAAACTGTGGTGCTCAACGTGATGGTGGATCTATGACCGCACCTAATCCAAAAGCAGCTATTGAGTGCATAAAAGAAGCAATTGCATCATCTGGGATTGTCCCCGATGAAATTGATCTCATCTCAGGTCATCTCACCTCTACCCGCGCTGATCCGCTTGAGATCAGCAACTGGGTGACCGCTTTGGGATTACCTCAAGAAAAAATGCCGCCAATCAATACACTGAAGTCAATGGTCGGTCATTGCATATCAGCAGCTGGATCCATCGAATCAGTAGCTTGTCTACTTCAGATCAGAGATAACTTCATCCATAAAAACATTAACATAGACCCTGAAACGATCCACCACAAAATCAAGGAGATATTCCCAATAGAAAAAATCCCTACTGAAACTATCAACAGAAAAATCAAAACTGTTATTAAATCCAATTTCGGATTTGGTGATGTAAATTGCTCTTTGATTTTCAAACAGTTTTCTGAATAGTATGGACATAAAAGAGATTGAAGCAAAACTTCTTCCGATCATAACTGAATATCTCCCTGACGAGGTAAGTAAAGAGGATGTTACTCCTGAAAAGGACTTGTTGAAAGATTTACAAATAAATTCTGCCTATATCATCGATATAGTTATTGCAATTGAGGAGGAGTTCGACATTGTTATCGAAGATGACGCTATAGCTGAAATGAATACCGTTCAAGAATCTATTGATATGATCATAGAAAAAATCAAGCAGAATGGCTGAATTGAAAAAATAGATCTTTGAAGGCTATTTAGGACGTTTTACCCTTGAGTTGAGTCCTACCTCTTTCTTGGTCAAAAAATCATAGATCACCCTAATCCACGAGTTATAACAATACAGCCCATCGTAATACTTGCTAGCCACTTCTCTCAACTCCGGTAGCCTAGAGCCTGGGATGTTAGGAAAATCATGATGCTCATTGTGGTAGCCTACATTAAACACTATTTTATTGAGTGGGCCGTAGTAGGAATAAGTTTCCTGTCCGTTTTTGGTCACATAATGCTCCGAAACAAAATGTCCAGCCAACGGATGCAGCCCTGATGCAAAAGCTACTGACAAGAACATATATAATAGTCCTAAACCTCCAAAAAAGTTATAATACACTCCAACAAAAAACAACTGAATTATGAAATTAATCACCTCCCATTTATTCAGCTTTCGTGGGTAAATAAACAATGGCCTTAAAGCATAAAAAGGAATCTGAAATACCATCCAGAGCAGTTTGCCTGCAAACCCTCGAAAAATCTTAGCTTCACATAAGGTAGGTACATCTGTATCAATTTTATCAACCCCCTGATTCCAGTGATGCTCCAAGTGATATGTTTTGAAAGCCATGGCAAATGGGACAATGATGGGCATATTGACAAGAATAGCCAACCAATTATTTTTAGCTTCTGACTTAAATGCCAGATCATGAGATAGTTCATGTATTGCTAATACTAGTATGTGAGTTAATGTTGTCCCAATTAACAACAACATAAGACTAAAACCCCAAAAACTATTTGGCACCATAATAGAGGCTCCAAACTGCAGGGCCGACACCAAAACTACCTTATATTTTAGAGAGGAATCAATACCGAATAATTCTTTTACCTCTGGCAAGTCTTTCAGAATTTGCTTCCTCCTAGCAAAGTGGGGTTCACGATCTTGTTGCCAAATAAAATCTGCGTTTGGATCCATTATAGCAAAAATAGCTACTTGCTTTCAAATCACAATTTTGAAGTTCAATTAAACCTTATTGTTAATCTGATCTCAAATCGCTTGATCAACAAGAAGTCAATTTCTTATACCTTTAATAACAGCTGAAATTCTCTAAATAGACATTTAAAGAAATTCATTTCAGAATAAAAATCTGTCTTTCTCTTCAATGTCATCTGATAGAATGCTTCATAATTCTTCTCGGAATTAGCCCAGAGAGGTGTAACCTTTGTGTGAATGTAAATCTTGTTTCCATGTTCATAAAGGCACTTATTGAAAGCGATATGTTCACATGCTATTTTATCACTTCGATAAGAAAGGTTCTCAATGTTTAAAACGATTTTCTTAGCTAAGTAAAGTCCACCATAGGCCGATATTACTGGAAATACTCCTCTGTTTTTTTTCAACCTTGATTGCCAATATTCTATAATTCTGAGTTTACCGTAACCATAGTTATTATCCTCATCAAGATAAGCATAGGTGTCATAGTAAATACCCATATAATTCAAGCTGTACGCGGAGATTACATTTCTGTTCGAATCTTGAAGATTGAGAATCATATTTCTCACCATTTTTCCATTAAAAAAAATGTCCGTGTCTATAAACAATACATAATCAACGCTATAAGTTTTAATAATGTCCAGTAGTTCATCACGATATAAAGACAACCTAACAGTACGTTCCAAACTCAAGTGTTCATTATCAAATTCCTTACTAACGACCTTCACTTTTTCAAGAGTCTTTTGATTTTCCAACAATGACAAGGTGTTGTCGCTGTTGTTATTCGTGTAAAAAAGATATTGGAATACAGACTCACTACAAACTTTCTCCATATCCGCACAACACTTCAAATAATACGGAATGTAAGCCTCATTGTCTCTGAATAATGTGGTTATTAAAACGTTATTTATCATTTTTCATAATCCAAAAAACATCAAAACTCACCATGGTTTCAGATTGCTGACTTAATTAAGTCTTTCCAATAACCTAACTGCATCAATTTAGTTCTGTTCTTTCTTGCATCAACAGCTCTATTTTCGAGAAGTTCAATGGAAATATCTTCCCATTTATCCAAAATAATAACTGGTAATCGCTCATAAATTACATCTAAGGAAGAACTTCTTACGACAGGCAAGCATCCTAAGGCTATCGCTTCATATGTCCGATGACAATCCAATCCATGCCCATGTGGTGAAACGATATATTTATACTTTGTACAAATATCCCATGTTGTTTTGCGATCACATATTCTATTTGCAAAATCATTAAAATCAACATCCATAAGCGCCTTGAGTGCGAGTCTTCTATCCCCATCGTGCCTTTCAGATATATTGAAGTGAAAAAATGAAAAACATCTGTTTCTCCTTTCTTCATATGGAGGAGACGACTTAATAAGCTTAATCATCTCACTTTCCTGATCTAAAGGTGTAGAGTATTTCCCCCACCAATGTGGCTTTTGGGACAATGTATGATAATTAATACCAAGTGGTATTGGACTAATCTTAGGATGAGAATTAACCCAACTATAGTTCTGGGTAAACCATTTAATAGTAGCTGGACTATCTAAAATTACTTTGGAATAATCTATGCTATTCAACGAGCTAATTTCATCAGGTACAGATCTAACACTTGCTCCAGTTACTAGCACAATTCGCTTGCCTTGAATCTCAAGTTTTTTGAAAACCTGTTCGTAAAACTGCTTCAACTGATCGGTGACCACATAGACAGACTGACCGTCCTTTATTCCTATATAAACCGACTCATCAAATGAAGAAACTGAATCTGAAATAATGGAAATTGGAAACACATCACAGCTCTTTGCAATTCCACGAGATGAAACGAATTTACAAGAACGCTCATCAGAAAATTCTTCTTGCGTTGATTCCCAATAGAAAAACAAATAGTAATGCAATACATTTACCAAAGTTTTCCAAGCAACTAGAAATGCTGAGTGAATTCTAATACCCGTCATAAAAAAGACTTTTTTGACCTTTAAGGGAATTGCCCTATATCAAGAATTTTTATGTTATTAACGAACATGATCGGCCCTTTTATTAAGCCCCATCTCTTATGATCAACCCTTCTATTGTCTACTTATGGGGTTTCAAGCCACAGGAAGCGAGTTCACCACCTAAAGAAACTATTTACAATAACAGAAATTATATTGACAAATATGTCATAATAGACCCACACATCGCTTTAGATTTAGTGAAAGATTTTGGACTATATGACCTCTATCAGATGATTCCAGACCAAGCTTGGGTTGTGAAAACTGATTTGGTACGAATTCTATATGTCTATTATTATGGTCAAATATATTTAGATCTTGACTGTAAAATAAGAAAGAATTTCGTTGATGATTTTAGAGAACATGAAGTCTTACTATTTAAAGAATCTTTCCTTTGGAACACCAGAATGTTGGGTGAAAGAGAAATGAAGATTCGTCTCAGGGTAAGTAATTATGCGTTTGCAAGCAAAGTGATTCAGCACCCATTTTTTAAGATAGCACTTGATGAAGCAAGTAAAAGACTTCATCAGTTACTAGTTGTTGAGAAGAAGACTAATTTTTCGCAAAAAGATATTCTTTGGGTTTGTGGTCCAGATGTGTTTTCTACCATATATCATTTAAGAAAAAATGATTTCCCAACAGTCCGTCTCTTACCAAAAAACCACATCAAACACATGAGACACGGTGCTTGGAGAAATTAGGGAGCTCATACAATCAAGGTAGATACATCTAAAAATCATACTATTAGGTAAGCAGAACCCCGTAATAGAGGTGCTACCTTTGCAAGGTTAACTAATGCCGATGTGATTGACACTTGAAGGTTTAATGAACAGCATGCATAATGAATAGAAAATACTTTCTTTCCGTGATCGCAATTTTTAAAAACGAATCTTGGAATCTCAACGAGTGGATCTCTCATTACGTCAATGAAGGAGTTGAGCATTTTTACTTGATAAATAATAATAGTTCCGATGACTTTATGAAACCGCTTCAGTCGTGGCTGACTCAGGGAATGGTAACTCTCATTGAAGATGATTCCAAGTGGGCACAAAAACGACTTTACGATAAACACTTTTTGGATAAATCTAATGAGAGCGAATGGTTCATCATAGCTGACTTAGATGAGTTTATTTACGCTCGGAATGGCTTTAAAACCGTGGCTGAATATTTAAAAACCAGAGGTGAAAGAATTGGAATGATCAAAATTCCGTGGAAAATGTTTGGCTCGGGAGGTCATTTAAAACAACCAAAAAGTGTATTATCCTCTTTTGTCAAAAGATCAGAATATACTGGTAAAAGGAAAAAGGAATGGATGCGTTCTAAAAAAATTATTCATTGCAAATCTATAGTAAGAGGAAACGCTGTAAAAAAATTCAACATCCATTATTCTAAGACCAAATTTTGGTATTTTACTGAAAACGCGAAGGGCAAAAAAATATTTACACCCCCATGGGGAAAATCCGACACAACTATCTCAGAGACTTTGCTTTCGCAATCCTTTCTTCAACTTAATCATTACAACATTCAGTCTTGGGAGTGGTTTAGCAAAACCAAAGTCGGTCGGGGAAGCGCTTCAACCAGCACACACGAACATATCAGAAATAAAGAATATTTCTCGCGTAATGATTTAATGAGTGACGATATTATTGATCAAGAACTCGCTTTGAAGAATTATTGAGGAATTGAGTGGTTAACACAACTAAATTGAAGAATTTAGGAAAAATATAATTTGTTAATTAAATAGTCTGACCAACAAGAAACAATGTTATCTGAAGAATGTCTGTTTGATTCACTCAACGAACTGCTAAATTGCATTGAAATTAATCAGTGAAAGACTCAAAATTTATTCTTCATAAGCGAAGCTTTAGTTCTCTATCTATCCAAGCTGACTGTCCTGAAAAAAAAATATTCAAAGAGTAATTGGGAGTCATTGTAATAATACTTGTAGTTAAATAGTCCGTAGTTTTGAGCCTTCACTTGCGATACATTCAATAAGTATGGTTAGTTATTGGTAAAAGTTAATTCAAAAATTAGCTCGCAATCAGCTAAAGACCAATCTATAACCCAAAGTAAATAGTAACAGTTATTTCTGGCTAAAAAATGATACCAAAGCGAATTTTTTATACATACACCTCATATGATAATATTCCCTCTCATATCAGAGTAAGAATAGAAAACTACAAAAAGATTAATCCAGATTTTACTTTTGAATTCTATAGTGATGATGATATCTATAAATTTATTTCTGAGAATTATCCAGAGCTATTGAAGTATTACGAAGCTATTAACGAGACTTACGGGGCAGCAAGAGCAGATTTTTTTAGATACCTGATCGTTTATCATTTTGGGGGATATTATATGGATCATAAATTACAATTAAATGGGAGATTGAAAAATATCAATATTGACAATTCAAGGCTCATTATCTCATTCAATACGTTATATGCTGATATATGGAATGAAATGGCCTTCTACACTTATTCTGCAGAAAAAAAAACTGATACCAGACTAATAATTCAATATTTTTTTGCCGCTGAGGCGAAACACCCATTATTGTGGATAATAATCACAAACATGATTGACAGGATTAAATTCGTTTCATCCACTTTAAAACGTTACCCGGAAAAGGTAAATCTCTATACAGGCACATACAATTCAGGCGCATTTGGAACACATTGGACAACTGGGCCTATTTTGTTTAACGACATCCTTTTTAAAAACCTTGATAATTACCAAGATGTCAAAATTTTAGATAACTCTTTTAACGGCATTGTTCATTACCATTTGGATTTGATACCATATATTTTTGAAAAGGTTTTAATGCTTAATAAAACCTATCACATGAATAAATATAATTTGATTACCATTAACCTTTCTGATCAGAAGGAATTGGAGATACATTCTAAATCAGTATCTAAATTCAAGTATTTAATTAAAAAATTCATTCTTTTGCTGACCACATCATCACTATTTCTAAAACGCTATACCCAGCACAAACAAACCTCCAGAACCACCCAAAAACCTACTTCTGGTCAACAACCTGTGAGTTGAAATTAGAGTATATGGGCTCATAAAAATTGAGAAATATTAATTCTTAATCTTCACTCAATTCTTTGTAATTATGAGCCAGAATTAAACAAATCAGAGATCAAAAGGCTTAAGCTCCCTGGATCTATATTTAGTAAAGTTATTCCGCTTCAAAATATTCTGTGAATGCTGGTTTAAAGCCCATTTGAAAAAATCTATCTTGTCCTTAATTAGGTAGCTGTTATTGTTTAGACATACAATCCTAAAGAGGGCCCAAAGCCATACACTTGAATTGCGAGCTATGGATTTCGGTTTCAACAGCATTGTTAGACTATCTTTAATAAACTTTCTTTTAACGTCATCCTTCAACTGATTGTTTTTTCTTCCTTGTCTGTCATGATAAATGTACGTATGGCTCAGTAATCCAACCTTTAAGGTCTCATACTTCACTCTGTCAACATAATTATTATCCTCACCATAATGAAAAAATAATGGATGGAAGAGTCCAACTCGCAAGATGCATTCCTTTGGCATCATCCAAGCCGCTGCATTAACAAAATCAATTTCACGTATGGTGGATATTCCTTGACCTCTATCCAAAAAATTATCATTAGCAAGTTGCTTCTTTACGGCAAGTTCGAAAAGTCTGTCATAATCAGTGCCTGTACCATTTAAATGAATAGGAGAGATAATACCAAAATCAGGATTTGCAATTAAAGCCTTTTTTAAACTCCCTAAAACGTCCTTTTCTACCCAAGCGTCTTGATTGAGTAAAAACATGAACGAATAATCCATTTTGCATGCTTCGATCAAACCTACATTATTCGCCTTCCCAAATCCCAAATTATCTTTTTCCTCAAAAAGTCGAACCTCCGGGTAGTTCGTCTTAATATAATTTACGGTTTCATCCGATGAATCATTATCAATGACAAAAATATCAGTTGGTTCATTTGAATGTCGAAGGCTACCTATACATTTGTCCAACCATCGCATAGCATTGAAAGTGACAATAATGGTGACACAATTGTTCATATTTGAAAAGGGAAAATTTCTCGCTTTTTATTCTTTGAATCTTTAATTAGAGGCTACCAAACCCTACCTCAATTTAGAAACCGTTAATCTTGAACGATACATAAATCCTGAAGTTAACTATGCACTTGGACAATTTCATGATTTCAAGAAGCCATTTTCTCTTAAATATCATAACACTTATGAGATCTTCCATTTATAGGAGTATTATATAATACTTTTGAAGTTTTACTCCCTAGTATAATCTTGTCAACCATATTTTGTCGATGCATTTTGTCTGGAAATATCTGAAAAAGCAAATCTCAGGACTAGTTCTTGCGACCATAATGAGTTTCCTGTCTGGTCTCGGCATAATCTTTATTATGAGAATTTTCCATATGGCCGTCAAAAATGGAGTAGAAGACCCATTTGAGTTTTTCATTTTTATTGCCCTTGGATTGTTAGGCTTTGTTGTTTTTGGACTGATTGGTGAAAAAATGCTTTTCAGCCAAACAGCTATTGTAGTTATGCAAATGAGAACAGACTTCTGCCAAATGATTTTCCAATCTGAATACGAAGAGGTAGAAGATAAAAAAGAAAATCTCTTCTCAAGTCTAATTACAGATATCAATAATATTTCTAGAATTATAGAAAAACTTCCCAGCGTCAATCAGAATCTGATAATCTCAATTGGTGGAATTATTTACCTGCTTTTTATTTCTTGGCAACTTTCTCTAATTTTGCTTGTTTTTTTGAGTTTGATCTATTTTTTGATATTACTCCGAAACAAAACTGCATACCGATTAGAAAAAGCCTCTCGAAAAAGCTGGGACTTAGTTTATCACAATTTTCATGATACCATATTTGGCATCAAAGAATTACATCTTGATACTCAGTTTAAAAAAGACTTTATTGAAGGGGATTTTCAAAACTCCTTACAATTGGAGACTAAAGAAAAGGTCAAGTATAGGTTTTACGGTCATGCTACTGCTAAACTCACGGCCTCAATCATGATTATAGGCATCGCTTCAATGTTTGCTATATCACTATTTTTCGATTCTTTAAGCATTTCGATTTTTGCAGAATTTCTCACCATTTCTTTATTCCTCATTAATCCTTTGGCTAGCTCTGCTCAATTTATGAAAGAGCTTGCTTCACTCGATGTTTTATCAGATCATATTAAAGAAATTGGAATCAATCTTAAAAACTCACATTCATCGTCTTATGAAAGTATTTGCGTGGTTAATCAACCTATCACCCTATCTCAGCTTCATTTCAGTTACAATCAGTACAATGAAGATCACATGTTTCGTCTAGGCCCTATTTCAATAGAGATACCTTCCAGGCAAATCACTGTAATATATGGAAGCAACGGCAGTGGCAAATCTACTTTATCAAAAATATTGGCCGGACTTTACAAATGCACATCTGGTTACATGTACTATGGAGATACCCCTATTAGTCATGAAAACATCCAAAGTTATCGCGACAAAATTGCAGCAATATTTACTGATAATCATCTTTTCAGAAATCACAAAATTAAGGAGGTCGAGATGCCTAGGCTTAAAGAACTTTTGAAGCTATTCGAAATAGAACGACAAGTTAAGATCACCAACAATAGAGTAAGCTCTATTGGCCTTTCATCTGGACAAGCAAAACGACTTGCGCTCGTTTTATCACTTCTTAAAAATAAGGAAATCTATATTTTTGACGAGTGGGCAGCCAATCAAGATTCACAATTTAAACACACCTTCTATTACCAACTAATCCCACGATTAAAGCAAGAAGGAAAAACGATTATCCTAGTGACTCATGACAATCAGTATTTTGATATTGGTGATAATTTAATTCACTTAAATGAAGGGGAAATCGTTTGAAATCTCAAGTTTTGTTGTCGTGCATTTTCTTAATTTAAATGCAACCTCTTTCGCGTCTAAAGAACTGAATAAATGAAAAAATACTCTTAAAAGGCCAATCATAATATGTACAATTCCTATTCAATTAGACCGAAAATATTTGACCTTATTAATAGAAGACATTTTCTACTATTCGTTTTATTAAGCATATTAGGTTGTGAATCTCCCATTAACAAGAATAAAGAAAACGCTAGTTCAATCCCCAAAACAATACCAAATGGTTACAGATTAGTCTTTTCAAAAATAGACAACAAAGTAAATGTATATATCGATGACGAATTAATATATACTAGCGAAGCAATTCATAAGAATCCAGAATTAGATATTGAGATTGATCTTACACCGTATATTAAAGCACCGATGAGTATCTTAAAAATCGATCTTTTTAATGGGGAAGAACCTTATCACGATCAACTAGATCCTGCTTGGGAAGTCCGGTATGAAATATTCTATGGTGCTGAATTACTAGACTTTATTCATGAAATCGATGATAACAATCTGCTAGGTAAGGTTCTTGAAATTTCGTACGTTTTAAAAGAAGAGCAAGCGTTTCGCAATAATCAATAAGAACAAATTGAACCTGTAGCTGCTTCAATTATGGTAATCCGTTAGTCTCCAGAAAAGTAGAAACCCCCACCTAACTCTAAATTGAAGGGATTGGTATCTTATTTTGCTCTTTCTATGTATAAAAGGCAGGTTGAGAACATATAACTTGGTATCATTCGTTGGCAATGCTTTAGGAAGAGTTGTAGCCCTTCCAGCAAATACATCTGGCCAATTCAAGCAACAAATATGGTATCCTCTCTCAATAATTTTTTGGCTTAGCCCGATCTCCCCTTTGTTAATTAGCGTGAGACGATCAGTTTCATTTGCGCCGGGAAAGTCTGCAATAAAATCTTTAAATATCTTGAATCTAGATAGATATAGGTACGTCTGTACATGAGCTAAATGTTCACTTTCTTGATATACAACCTTTGGATGACCTGACTGATTAATCGTATTTCCAACCAACCCTATTTTCTCATTCGAATTTAAAAGATCCGCATATTTTTTATACCAATCGCTTTCAAATGGACCATAAGCGCTCCTGTTTCGTACAAGGATTTCGTCTTGATCATGAGCCACTTCTGCTATAGCATTCAAGCATGCTTGTGCCGAGCTGAAATCACGGCCGATATTATTCTTGTAAATAACTTGATTAAGCTCCAGCCAGTCACATTGATTGATTAGATTTTCAATTAATGAAATTGCGACATCATCAAATCTCCTTCTTTCTTTGACTTCACTTACGGCAATGTAAACATGCACTCTCAATACACCTGGGTGTCGTTTGGTCATGTTTAAAAAATTCAGATAGTCTACAGAAAAATCTTTCTCATTAGCTGTTAGATAAGCTAAAAAGTACTTTTTCTCTATTAATACTACTTTTTCATGAGTGTTCGGATCCAAAATGGAGTGCATAAATTAATTCATTCTCCTGCATTGATTAATTTGCAAAGATGAATACAAAAGTCTTTATAACAGCTTTAGTGCTAGTTCTATTCACAGCACTCAAAACTGTTGGGCAGATATCTGCACCAGGCGGCATTTTTCACCATATTGATATTCTCAGGGACACAAGTGAGGTAGCTTTTCACCCTACAATCCCAGACAATATTACTTCAGAACCATTTTTACTACTTAATCCAAAGTCAACCATTAGTAACAATAGCTCTTATGCAAGAGGGCTAAACGATGGCCCAATCTGGAAAGGAAAAGGCTTGACATCCGAACTTCATTTAGGTGTGACCGGAACTCTTGGTAATTTAAGTTACACTTTATATCCCGCTTTCTTTCACTCTCAGAATTTAGAGTTTCAAATACCTTCTGAAATTATAAGCAATGGACATAAATACAACTATCCTTTTAAGAGTGGATTGTTAGGAGACATTGACCTTGTTCAAAGGTTCGGCCCCTCTCCTTTTTTCGTGTTTCATCTAGGGCAAAGTGAATTGAAGTTTAAAATCGGAAAATTCATCTCAAGCATTTCAACTCAAAATTATTCTGTAGGGCCATCAGTTATTAATCCGATAATCCTCAGCCGGCAAGGTGGAGGATTCCCTCATCTAAGAATTGGTTCAGACCCAATTACTCTTAAGATAAAGAATACAGAATTAGGAAAATTTACAACCAACTTTTTAGTAGGATACCTCAAGGAATCCAATTATTATGACAATGACTATGATAATAATTTTAGATATATCAATGGCCTCTTTTTATCATTTAAGCCTTCTTTCCTTGAGAATCTAAGTTTGGGATTTAATAAAGTGCTTTACAAAGAACTAACTAAACTTTCTCCAAGAGATCTAATATCCGTTATTAAAGTACTTGACACAGCTGGTCAGAATGATCAGTTTGACCAATTGGCATCAGCTACAATTCAATGGAAATTTTTGGATTTCGGCTTTAGATGTTATGCGGAATTTGCTCTTAATGACTTTGGTGGTGCTTCTCAGTGGATTGAACCAGAACATAGTAGAGCGTATACGATTGGTTTTGAAAAATTTACTTTAATTAACAAAACTGACAACTTTTATACATTATATGAACATACAAATCTGTCCAGAAATCACACTTACATGTGGCGTTCTGCCCCTTCTTATTATATACATAGTGAAAACCGGCAAGGATACACACATTTGGGTCAACTTTTGGGTGCTGGAATTGGGCCTGGATCCAATAGTGATATGCTTATTATGAAATATACAAGAAAGAACAAGACTGTAGGCGTTTCTGGACAGAGAATAGAATACAATAAAGACTACTTTGTGGTCAATATCGCGGATCGTAGCCTTCATGATGTTGAATATAGCGGAGGTTTATTCTTCCAGCAGGAATTTGATAAATTCAAGGCCTCTGTAGAAACAATCTTTAGTAAGAACAACAATCGATATTACGTTAATGACGAAAATAACGTCTACATGAGCCTTGCTCTTCTCTATAAACTCCATTAGCAATTTTCTATCAGGAATCTTTAACGGTATGCGCTCATCAAAAATATGAACCATACCATTTTAAGTTCCAAAATGAATTTCCATTAATTCATTAGATCAAATGGATAATTAAGGATTATCTGTAATTTGAACCTCTAACCTAATCTCTCCCGACAAGCATCTGTTGCTTACTTTTGTACTGCATTCAACTACTGAAATGAAAAAAAAGAATTTTATAGCTGCTTTTATGATTGTATTTGCGGTGATGCTGTCGTCATTCGCTTTTTACAGTTATCAGATGCTGTACACGCCCAATATTCTGATAGATCAGGAGGATAAATTGTTTACCATTCCTGCTGGTATGGGTTTCAAAGAATTACAAAACAAGCTCTATGACGAGCGCATAGTCAATGATCTCGTCTCCTTTAGTTTTCTGTCCAAAGTAAAAGGGTATGACGAGCGAATCAAACCTGGGTTGTATCTCCTCAAAAGTGATATGAGCAATACGGAGGCTATTAACTTGTTAAGATCGGGGAATCAAACTCCTGTCAAAATCACTTTTAATAGCGTCAGGAAAATTGAAGAATTAGCGAATAAACTGAGCATGACGTTGCAAATGGATTCTGCTGACATTGCTCCCTTCTTATTGTCAGATAGTATAGCGCAATCTTATGGTTTTAATGCTCAAACCTTTATAGCTATGTTTTTGCCCAATACTTACGAGGTGTATTGGACAATCACTCCAAAGGAGTTACTCGATCGGATGAAAAAAGAGTATGACAAATACTGGACAACCGAGCGTGTCCAAATGGCTGAAGCCAAAGGTCTTACACCAGTCGAAGTGGTGACTCTTGCTTCCATAGTAGACGCAGAGACGAACATGATGTCTGAAGCCCCGACCATAGCAGGTGTTTATCTCAATAGGCTTGAAAAAGGTTACAAATTCCAGGCAGATCCCACCTTGAAATTCGCTATGAATAATTTTGAAATCAAGCGTCTGCTCAACAAAGACATGGAATTCGAATCGCCTTACAATACGTACAAGTATTTTGGTTTACCTCCAGGCCCTATCAACATGCCATCAATAGCGGCGGTAGAAGCCGTACTCAATGCTGAAGATCATCGATTCTTGTACTTTTGTGCCAAGCCAGATTTTTCTGGTTATCATGTGTTCGCCAACACATTGATCGAACACAACAAAAATGCTCACGCGTTGCATAGGGTTCTAAATCAAAACAAAATCTACCGCTAGTGTATAAAACCGAAGTTGAGATAAGGGTGCGCTATGCTGAGACGGATCAAATGGGTTTCGTCTATTATGGCAATTATGCCATGTATTATGAGGTCGCCAGAGTGGAGGCATTTAGAAATCTGGGGTTCCCTTACAAGAAACTGGAAGACATGGGAATAGGTATGCCTGTGCTTTCACTCAACATTCAATATCATCACCCAGCGAGATATGATGACTTGCTTACAGTATCTGTTACGATTCCAGAAAAACCGCGTGCCAGAATAAAATTCACTTACGAGGTTACCAATCAAGATGGAAAGAGAATAAATACCGGTGAAACAGAATTGGTATTCATGAATATGGTATCCGGAAAACCAGTGAGGCTTCCAAGCATAATGGATGAATTACTACAACCACATTTCTCTTGAGACATAGACGGGTTCTGCATAAGCATCTCAGGTATTCGTCTTGGTACGTCAATCTGATTAATTTCCTAAAAAACGTACCTCTTGCAGGTGGAAAAACAAACCTGCACAAAGTACTCCTCATTTTCACAGACAAAGTGGGTGACAATCAGCTTTGGGAAAAAGCCTATGGAGTAGCGTTCAATTTCACCCTTTCCATTTTTCCGGCGGTGATATTCTTGTTCGCTTTGATACCATTTGTACACACCTACATTCCATCTATCAGTCAAGGCGAGATCTTACATTTTCTTCAAGACGTTCTCCCCGAGACTGTTTTTCAAGTAACAGCAGAAACGATATTCGACACCATAGCTATACAACGCCAAGGGCTTATCTCCTTCGGGGTGCTATTTGCGCTATTCCTTGCCACCAATGGAGTGAATTCACTCATGCTGACCTTCAACATGAGCTATAAAACCGTGGATGGTAGAAGCTTTATCAAAACTCGATTTATCGCTTTGCTGCTCACTTTGCTACTTGCTTTCGCACTATTACTAGGTATTCTATTCCTCATAGTTGGGCAAATTGTAGTGGACTGGTTTTTAGAGATTGGTGTGCTTTCTGAGGACTACTTGTATTACAGCATTACTTTCCTTCGAATTTTAGTAGTGTTCATAGTATTCTATCTGGCTATTGCTTCCATCTATTTTTGGGGACCTGCGATACATGATCGCTGGAGATTTTTTTCTGTGGGGGCAACATTTTCTACCCTGGTGTGCATTTTAGTTTCGTTGGGCTTTTCATTCTATGTTGCCAATTTTGGCACATACAACAAGGTTTATGGTTCTATTGGAGCCATCATTGCCTTGATGGTTTGGCAGTGGATGATGTCCTTTGTGCTCCTTCTTGGATTTGAATTTAACGCTAGTGTTAGCCGTAGCGTGAATGGCGAAGAACCGGATAACTCAACAAAGGAAAATAAATAGTCGAATGATGCTTGTCTAATTGATTGGAAAATTTATTTTTGCGTTCCAATTCACGGAAGATCACCATACACAGAGAAGTGGCAGAGTGGTCGAATGCGGCGGTCTTGAAAACCGTTGTACCGCGAGGTACCGGGGGTTCGAATCCCTCCTTCTCTGCAAGAAAGCCTAGACATTTGTCTGGGCTTTTTTCGTTTGCAATGACCAAAGGAAAATACTGGATCAATCAATATTTCTGTGGGGGTTTTGTACTAAGCATAGATTTTTGGATTGATCCAAAATACTCTTCCCCACGAGGTACCGGGGGCTGGAACGCCAGTCCGATCGAATACGCTTCTATTTCAGAGGCAAGTCATCTTTCGATGATTCTTTACTGAATTCATCAAATTGAAACAAGATTCCTTAACTTTCAACTATGTGTTATGATGCCGAAACCTCTCTGAAAAGACAATTGCGTGAAGCTGAAAACCTTGGCGCAGATAAAGATGAAATAGATGCAATAAGGAGAAAAATGGCGCTGATTGAACGCCAAAAAAGAAATGAAGATTTCCCCACCAGCGAATACGTATTTGACGAGAAAGATCTGCCCGACTATTATCATATTAGTGGTTTTGCTCACCCCAATCTTTCATTCATTACCTCAATAAATCCAACCAAAACGGATTTCGGCATATGGGGATTCATACCAAGATGGGTGAAATCGAAAGCTGAAGCCTACGACTACAAAAAACCTTACAACTCAAATCTCAACGCCAAGTCAGAAGGGATTTTCGAATCTCGAGCGTTCAAGTACGCGGCTAGATATAAACGCTGTGCCATCATGCTCGACGCATATTACGAGCACCATCATCAAAACAAGAAAACTTATCCCTTTAGAATTTACCATCAGGAAAACAAGCCGCTCTGGGTAGCAGGAATCTATGAACAAAATGAATGGAATGATGAAAGTACTGGCGAGATTGAATCGTTCAATTCCTTCGCTATTTTGACTTGCCGGGCCAACGAAACTCTTGCCAAGATTCACAACAACCCAAAAATGATAGCCAGAGCAGGTCATCGAATGTTGGTTATCCTCGATGAAGACCAGCTTGAGAAATTTCTCGCTCCCTACCCCAATAATCAGGATAAAAAAGAGGATGAATTATTTGAAACTGAGATTCTAAATATCTGCCAGCCCTATGATGATGATTTGCTTGGCTATCACACAGTAAAAAACCTCAAACCACGTAAGGATCATCCATATATTGGTAATGTGCCTGAAATCAAAGAACCATACATCTGGCCTGATCTTGATACTCGAACCATTATTGGTTAGTTTGTTAGCACGTTCTTATTCCTTCTATTTGAAAACATTTTTTGCTAACAAAAAGCTGTATTGGTGAAAATTCATTGAGATGAGAAAACTTTTATCATTAATAGTAATAATACTTGGGTGCTTTCAAGCAAGCAGCCAGAATGATAATGGTTATTTGAATTTGGATAATCCCACCGGTGATATGCTGGTCTGGGATAATGGTTCTGACTTAATTCGCGTATTTCGCAATGGTCAGTATTACTTCTGCGAACCGAATGGTCGTATCAAATTTGCACCGGAGAATTTAAGCTATGTTGAAGATTTTGAGAACGGTTTTGCACGAGCAAAAACTCAATCAGGAAAATGGGGACTGCTGAATGTCGAGGGAGAATTGGTCATCGATACTATCTGGTCACAGTTGAATCGTCCAGCATACAAAACCATATTGGTTGGGGAAGGAAATGGCCAATTTATCTTAGAAGATAGAGGATCTGGGCCACAACAATACGAAAAACTTGACTGGTACTTGGCCGGACTTAATGGTGAATTGGCTCCTCTAAAATTTACCAACGCGATCATAGTCAATCATATATTAGAGGCTGAGACGCTAGATCATTTTAAGATCACTGCTGATCTCACCAAAGTCAATTTTCATTACCTCCACCCACTCATGAAGGCCATCATAAGAATCAATCATAAAGCTGTGACTCATTCTGTTTCCGAAAGAAAGCCGCTGATTCACTTCTCCGATGAGTTTGGTAGACTTATGTATTCGCTGCCTTACACTTCTCAAACTGTATCGATCCGGACTACTCAAAATAATCTCAACGAGTAGTATAGTCTTATAGCTCTAAAGCCGATAAATCTCCGAACTTCTGCGATATTACGCTTGAAAATTTCTTGCGCAGGAAATGGTGGAAACATTCCAAAACTATCATCAAAAACACTCACTATCTAGTCAAACAAATGAACGAAAGTCATTCAGGCTTTCGCTTCTTAGGGGGGCGGCATTTATCGTAGGATCATTATTGTTCATCACATACTTTAGGGCATCTATTCCTTTTTTGTGGGTTGGTGCTTTGACGGCTTATATAGTATTCTATTGGCTTTATCTGAAGCATAAGCAAGTAGAGGCAGCTAAACATCTAGATGACACGCTAACCAAGATCAATGAAGAAGAAATCAAGAAAGCAGCGCTAGATCTAGGTTCTTTTGAAGAAGGTCAAGAATTCATTGAGCCCAATCACCCCTATCAAATAGATCTGGACATATTTGGCAAGCATTCTCTTTATCAGTTGGTCAATAGGTGCGAATTGTATGGTTCAAAAGAGCAATTGGCCCACTGGCTTTCAAAACCTGGCTCTACGAAAGAAATCGGCAAGCGTCAAGAAGCGGTGAAAGAGCTAGCTCCAAAAACAGAATGGCGTCAGCATCTTCAAGCTACAATCCGAATTGCCCAAAGCACCAAGAAGAAAAGAGATCCTGATATTTCACCAGAAGATTTAACCAGATGGATCTCAGGAATGGATGTAGAACTCAATGCGCGATTTTGGAGAGTTCTGAGTATCGTACTCACGTCCACTACAATTATGACACTTTTGGCAATCACCTTGGGTCCATGGCCATATCAGTCCATTTATTTACCATTAATAGCAAGCGCAATTTTTCTAGGCTTTGGAGCAAAGAAATTAACTGAGCTAACACAAAACATGACCAAGGCATTTTACTTGGTACATAGCTATGCCGCCGCACTCAGGATGGTGGAAGCCACCAAATTCGAGTCTTCAAGAATGACTTTCTTACAGTCCCAACTGCGCTTTGAGCGGGAATCCGCTACTGTGTATGTAGAGCAACTGGCCAAGTTAACCCACAGACTCGGGGCAAGGTCAAACATGCTCTATGCTATCTTAGACATCCCTTTCTTGCTTGACAACCATCTGCTATTGGACATTCTAAACTGGAAAAAACAACACTACGGTCACCTTCAAACATGGATGGAGGTCATACATGAGATAGAATGCTTGATGAGCATCGCGGGCTTCTCATTCTCCAATCCTACTTTTTCTTTTCCAGAAATCAAACAATCCTTCACCTTCTCAGCTCAGCAAATTGGCCACCCGCTCATAACGGATAAGGAAAAGATCAAGAACGATTATTCCATTGAGGGTAAAGGATCTGTGGATGTGATTACAGGCTCAAATATGTCGGGGAAATCAACTTTTGAAAGGACAATAGGTATCAATATGGTCTTGGCTCAGGCAGGATGCCCCGTAGATGCCGAGTCATTGAACATGAGCCCTGCTCAGGTCTTCACCAGCATGAGAACGAGTGACAACCTAGAAGAGCATACAAGCTCATTTTATGCTGAACTAAAACGAATTGTTCTCATGCTTGAGACTGTAGAGAATCAATCCTCCACTTTTTTCATCTTGGACGAAATCCTAAAAGGCACCAATTCACAAGACAGACACGCTGGATCAGTAGCATTGATCAAAAAACTCATAGGAAAAAATGCGTTTGGACTTATTTCCACTCATGATCTTGAGCTCGGCAGCCTTGAAACAGAGCATCCATCCGTACGAAACTTCAGCTTCAATAGCACCCTAGAAAATGACAAAATCATATTTGACTACAAACTCACAGAAGGTGTCTGCCGTAGCTTCAATGCCAGTCAGTTGATGAAAAATATGGGAATCCTATAATGCCTTTTGCATTAGATTAGCGCTATGAATCCACGCGCACTAAATATTTTGGCTACTTTAGGAGTGACTGTGGTCATGATCCTTAGCGGTGGATATTTCTATCGCACCTGGCAAGCGGACGAACCAAGATGGTACTTCTTATTCTTGGCGTTTGGTATCGCCCTCATGCTTTCTTACAGTTTATTGAAAAAAAGAAAGTAGACCTAGTGAGTTTACAATTTCTGAATTTCTACAGCAGTATCCAATCTCGAAATGGCATCTCCTCTAAAAGCGCCAAGAACAGGTAGCGTATTGAAGGGGTGATAACTAGATGAAATCGGAAGATAGTTCTCATTGCAAAAAATACCAGCCGATGGATCTAGCGCTACCCAGCCGCCACCGTTGAGCCATACTTCTACCCAGGCATGCAATTCATGCCCCTCTCCCAAATCAGGATTGAAACTATAGCCACTCACAAAGCGAGCAGGAAAACCCTCATGTCTCAAAATCTGAATCATCATCCAGGATAAATCTCTACAAGAACCCATTCTGTCATTGAAGCACTTCTCGGGTGTCATCAAATCAAACTCATATCTTGACTCATGATTCCATTCATCGGCTATTTTCTGGCAAAGTGCCGATAAGTAGTCAATTGGCCCTTCTCCAGCATTAGCTCGTATGGTTTTCGACCATTGTGACAATTCGGAGCTCATTTGATAGGAAGTAGCCAGGTAACAATCTAGAGGTTGGACAAAAGAGGTCTTGGGCTTATCCTCAATCAAAAAACTAAATGGATTTGATTCTGATATTTCCACTTCCAATTCCGTCTTGATGGTTAAGTTTTCATGCATCCCCAAAAACCAAGATTGATGATAAAAATTATTCTCCTGGTCAAGTCTCTGAGTCAATCCGGAAGGAGAAGGATCTATTTCTATGGAAAAATTCAATACCCGAACATTTGGTCTGGGAGAAGGATAAAAATAGAAATGATGGGTATCCAGAAAGACCTCCTCCGAATATTTATAATACGTATTATGAAAAACTTTAAGATTTACCACTATTGAGATACTTCATCTACCTGCTCAGAAAAAGCAGCGGACATTGCAGTAGCAGGAAGGTTGTCTATCGCTTCTCGAAGCTTGCTATTCCAATAGAGGGCGATATGCCCAACGTCTTTCTCTTCAAAGCGGTGTTCCTTAATCAAGAATTCGTCTTTCCTGAGCATCACCGTATCAATCGGATAATCTACGTCATTGGCCGAAATTCTTGTAGCATCAAATGACAAAAAACCACTTTTTAATCCAAACTCTAAACTTGATTCATAAGTCAGCGATCGTTTCAAAATTGGATTGCCAAATCCTGTGTTTCCAATAATCACATAAGGTGTACCAGGACCAATTTCGATCCAATTGCCTTGTGGGTATAGCAAATAAAGTTTAGGTGAGGCGTCTTCCTCCAACTGCCCTCCAACTATCGCGAATAGATTAAAATTCAATCCGGCTTCTTCTAGTGCCTTCTTATCTTCTTTTGCCACGCGCTTTACCTGCTCACCAAGAAAGGTGACCATCTTGTAGAGCTTGTTAAAATTTTCCTCCTCAAAAACCTCTTCAAAATAGGTGATCGTTTTGTCGCGCACCGATCTAAGACCAGAGGTCATCACAAAAAAAGTGTGCTTCTTTCGATTGACGGTGTAGACCTTTTTGGCGGTGGTGGTATCACTTCCAGAAGTAATCCTGGTGTCTGATAAGCCTACCACACCTTCTTTACTTAGTATTCCTAAACAGTAAGTCATTATTGCTCTTTTGAAAGCGTATTAGAACCTGTGGGAGCTTGAAAATATCTCTCATAGATCAGACGCGAAATATCATTCAATTTGGCCTGTAAGTTATCAAGATACTCATGAAGACCATGGTCAAATATGTCTCCAATTTCTGCATATTCTAGATCTGCTCGCAAATTTCCAATGGCTTTTTCGGCAGAATTGGAGAAGCCTTTCTTAGAACCAGAAATCTCATGCAAGCAGTCTTCCAAACTCATTAAACAAAACAGGATGGATCTTGGAAAATATCTATCCAAAACCAGGTATTTAACAATATTACGTGGTGATAGTTTGCCGTGAGTTCGTCGATATACGTTGAACCCACTTACCGACTTGAGCAATGCTGCCCAATGTAGAAAATCCAGCGGTGAACCGACATCATCAGGAGAAGGCAACAAAAAATGATATTTAACATCGAGGATTCGAGAAGTCTTATCTGCACGCTCAATGTACTGCCCAAGCTCAGAAAAATACCATCCTTGGTTTCGAGGCATCGTATTAGCAGCGATACCGCTAATTAGCTGTAGCTGATATTGTACAGCTTTAAAACATCCTACTTGTCCATCGTCTTGCCAAACATCATTGCTATTTAGCGCCTTGACCTTGAAGTATAATTCGTTTAGAACTTCCCAGGTTTCTTTTGATATGCTTTCGCGAATGGTTCTGGCATTCTCTCGTGCAGCCGAAACGGTGGAGATCATCGAATTTTGATTCCGAGTATCAAATGCAAGAAACCTAATGGCATTCTCTCGACTAAAATCATTCCCATAAAGGGTGATATAGTAATCCAAATCTCCTGTAGCTGCTATGAGTGGCTTCCATTGCTCCTTCATCCCCGGAGGTAAATCCAACGAAAGATTGATATTCACATTGATGAAGCGTGCATAATTCTCTGCTCGCTCTAAGTACCTGCCTAACCAATATATTGAATCTGCTACTCTACTTAACATACTTATTTATTATCGTATAAAACCCACGTATCCTTACTACCCCCACCTTGAGATGAGTTGACCACCAACGAACCCTCTACCAAAGCCACCCGAGTCAATGCTCCAGGCACTACACTAATAGAATCTCCGTAAAGAATATACGGCCTCAGATCCACATGCCTTGGTGAAATGTCATCATCGGTTAGGGTTGGCACTGTGGAAAGTGATAGAGTAGGCTGAGCGATATAGCCACGTGGTTTGGCAGCTACCAGTTTCCTGAATTTCTCATGCTCTTCCTTAGAGGCTTTAGGCCCTATCAGCATACCATATCCACCAGCAGCGTTGGTTTCTTTCACTACCAGTTTTTCAATATTCTCCAACACATAAGCCAAGTCGTCCTTCTCAGAACATAAGTATGTTGGGACATTGTCTATGATAGGCTCTTCGTCCAAATAATATTTGATGATGCGAGGCACATAGGCATAAACCGCTTTGTCATCCGCAATTCCTGTACCCGGCGCGTTTGAAAGCGCCACATTCCCAGCCTTATAAGCTTCAAATATGCCCGGCACTCCTAGCATTGATTCTGGGTTAAACACCTCAGGATCAAGAAACTTGTCATCTATCCTTCTGTAGATCACATCTACTCGCTTGAGTCCTTGGGTGGTCTGCATGAAAACGTGCTTGTCCTTCACCACCAAATCTTGTCCAGTCACCAACTCTACACCCATCTGCTGTGCCAAATAAGCGTGCTCAAAATATGCTGAATTGTAAACTCCTGGAGTAAGAACTACCACAGTAGGATTAGGAATATCACTCAAATATTCGAGCATATTTCTAAGTAGACCTGGATAATCAGAAACAGGCCTCACACCCAATTGTGCAAAAAGTTTTGGAAAAGCCTGCTTGATGATTTCTCTATTCTCCAGCATATAAGATACTCCCGAAGGGCACCTCAGATTATCTTCTAATACATAAAAATGACCTTCAGCATCCCTTACAATATCACTTCCGCTGATATGACACCAGATCCCTTTAGGAGGCTTCAAGCCAACACAAGGCTCTAAATAATCACTGGAAGTCAAGACCAGATCTCGGGGCACTATGCCATCATCCAAGATCTTTTGATCGTTGTAGATATCATCCAAAAACATATTGAGCGCTTTGATGCGCTGCTGCAAACCACGCTCGATCACATCCCACTCAGAGGCTTCTATGATCCGAGGCACAGGATCAAGATGAAGTATTTTCTCTACTCCCTCACTGTCATGGTAGACATTAAAAGTCATACCCATTGACATCTGCGACTTATCTGTAGTATGCTGAAGTTGAAGCAGCTTCTGCTGATTCATCCCTTCCAGATGATCCTTAAACTTAGAATAGAAGGGTCGACAATTCTTTTTTTCATCGAACATTTCATCATAATGAATGTCCGCTTTATAGTTTTCAAACAATACTGCTTAATTTTTAATGAAACCAATACTTCTTTAAGATATTAAAAAAATATCGGAATGAAAAATATAAATCTGTTAATAATATTTACAGATCATTGAATTCTAAATAACACCAAGGTAGTGACCTACTCCGAGAATAAAGTACGGGTCATGATACTTCTACCCAAGGTGATTTCGTCTGTGTATTCGAGCTCCCCTCCTATTGGCACTCCCCTTGCAATGGTAGAGATCTTGACACCTGTGCCTTTCAGCATTTTGGAGATGTAGAAAGCTGTAGTATCTCCCTCCATGGTAGAACTAAGGGCAAGTACTATTTCTTTGATTCCCTCATCAGGATTCTTTACGCGATTGATCAGCGACTCAATCTTAATATTCTCTGGACCTATTCCATCCATTGGAGAAATCCTACCACCCAAGACATGAAACAGGCCATTGTATTGACCCGTATTGCTTATGGCCAATACATCGGGTGTATCCTCTACTATACAAATCACTGATGTGTCTCGGGAGATGGTCTTACAAGTACAGTCTTCCGTATCTGCTATGATATGACATGTGCCGCAGTATTTGATATTTGCTCTCAATTGACTGAGCGCTAGCGAAAGACCATCCGTTTGGGACACAGGTTGTTTCAACAAATGCAAAGCCAGTCTCAAAGCCGTTTTCTTCCCTATTCCCGGCAATTTGGAGATTTCCTCTACTGCTTGCTCGACTAATTTAGATGGGTATTCCATTACTCGATGGTTGCAGATATACCTGCATCAGTAATACCATCTTTCATAGGCTTGAGTTCCTTTATAGAACCCTTCTTGACTGCACACTTACCTTTGAAATGAATAAGATAAGTACATTGCTCAGCCTGATGAGCATCATGCTTACATACTTTGATTAGGGTATTGATGACATGATCGAAGGTATTGTGATCATCATTATGGACAATCAGATCTTTGAGATCACCCTCACCCAGATCAATGTCTACATCGACCAATTCTTCTATCTCCGGAGTATTTTCCCACTGTGCCATAGACTGCAAAATTAGTGGATGTGATTTATTTGGCACAATTTTGAGCGCATTCTTCACTTATAAGATATTCAATCAGCAATGAGTCCAATTCTAGTAGGGAGTATTATTCTAGGGTATTTTTTAATCCTCATCATCATTTCATGGCTTACCTCACGAGACGGTTCAGATGGTGATTTTTACAATGCCAATAGGCAATCTCCCTGGTATCTGGTAGCCTTTGGGATGATAGGTGCATCCCTTTCTGGAGTGACATTTATCTCTGTGCCAGGAGAGGTGGGCAACAGCAATTTCTTTTACTTCCAAGTGGTGCTAGGGTATCTGGTCGGATACCTCATTATAGCCAAGGTGCTCTTACCGCTTTATTACAAACTCAACTTAGTTTCCATCTACACCTATCTAGAGCAGCGTTTTGGATTTTGGTCTTATAAGTCCGGAGCATTTTTTTTCCTGCTTAGCAGAATCATCGGGTCATCGTTTCGCCTTTTTCTAGTCGCAAGCGTCTTGCAAATTTCCTTTTTCGATGCTTTCAATCTGCCCTTTTGGGTATCGGTGCTGGTTACCATCATTTTGATATGGCTCTACACTTTTAGAGGGGGGATAAAAACGATCGTTTGGACTGACACGCTCCAGACTGGCTTCATGATAGCTTCTGTCATCATTAGTATCTGGTTTATCAAAAATCAACTAGGTTGGAATTTTGGAGACCTTGTCACCAATATCGCCAATGATCCAAGAAGTGAAATCTTCAACTGGGAATGGCAAAGTGGTCGCAACTTTTTCAAACAGTTCTTTGCGGGAGCATTTATAGCCATAGTGATGACGGGTCTCGATCAAGACATGATGCAGAAGAATCTTACCTGTAGGTCATTGGCAGATGCACAAAAGAATATGTTTTGGTTTTGTGTTGTGTTGGTGGTTGTCAATTTTCTCTTTTTGAGCATGGGGCTACTCCTTTTTCAATATTCTGAAGCGATTGGCATGGCTATTCCTGCCAGAACAGATCATCTTTTCCCGCAATTGGCAATCAATCAATTCTCTACCCTTGGTGCAGTAGTATTCTTATTGGGAATTACTGCAGCAGCTTACTCCAGTGCAGATTCGGCGCTTACCGCCATGACCACTTCTTTTTGCGTGGACTTTTTAGGATTCAAACCTGAAAACTATGCGAACAAAAGGAACCTTAGAAAGCTGGTTCATTTTGGGTTTTCAGCAGTACTCTTTGTGGTGATTCTGGTTTTTCAGGCAATCAATGACCAAAGTGTGATTACCGCGGTGTTCGTAGCTGCAGGTTATACCTATGGACCGCTGCTTGGACTTTTTACTTTTGGGATTTTTACCAAATACCAGCTCAAGGATAATTATGTGCCAATAATATGTCTTGCTTCGCCAATCCTTTCATATTTAATAAATATCAATTCGGAGATGTTGCTCGGTGGATACAAGTTTGGTTTTGAGATCTTGATCTTGAATGGATTGTTAACCTTTATCGGATTGTTGATGATTCGTAAATAAATTTTATATTTACGAATCATAAATATAATTCCATGACCACTTTCACTAGTTCACTTCCTGATGACCTGCTCCATCAGCTCAACGAGCAAGCCAAAAAACTTGCCAAGCCAAAAAACAAAATCATAGAGCAAGCTTTGAGGATTTATCTTGATCAGATCAATCGCGCAGAGTATGTAGCCTCTTATCGGCAAGCAGGAATGGATACAGAGATTATGAATATAGCTGAGGAAGGAATGGTAGACTATATGAAGCAGCTCGATGAATCAGCGTGAAATCTGGTATGCCGATTTAGAACCAGTAGAAGGAAGTGAACAGGCGGGAATCAGACCAATTGTGATCCTTAGCGGAAACATGCTCAATGGTCTACTCAAAGTGGTGATCGCTTGTCCTTTAACCAGCAAAGTAAAGGGGTATAAGGGGAATGTGGTCCTACAACCGAATAAAGAAAATGGATTGAGTCAACCTTCTGAAACTCTCATTTTTCACATTCGATCTATTTCTAAGTCCAGGTTAAAAAGAAAGATAGGAAAGATCAGTTCTGATCAGCTTGCTCAACTTAAGGTGAGCCTCAATGATATACTTACTTACTAAAGCTTGAGTTCTTCAATTGGATTCCAATATACTTTATCGAAGTTTTGAATCTTATCATCTTTTATTTGAATTCCTTCCGCTTCAAGCAGCTCTTGCATTAAAGTCGGAGTGCCAAAATGATGCTTCCCTGTTAATAACCCCATTCTATTGATTACTCTATGAACAGGCACATCTGGTAGTACATGCGCCTGATTCATCGCCCAGCCTACCATTCTCGCACTGCGCTTCATACCTAAATACGCACCGATAGCCCCATAGCTGGTTACACGTCCTTTAGGGATAAGCTTGACCACCTCATATACATCCCGAAAAAAATTGGCTTGCGATTCCTTCATTAAATTACACTTAGAAAATCCGAAAATAATCAATCCCCCATTATCATGAGCAAAACCTATTTAATCACTGGAGCCGTTGGCAACCTTGGCAAGTCCGTAACCTCCAAACTCACATCAGAAGGACATCAGGTCATAGGCACAGTCAGATCAATAAAATCAAATGAAGAATCTTCCGTAGACTACCGGGCCTGTGACCTCACTGACGAAATTGCCACCAAAGACCTATTTGATTCGCTTAAAGCATCTTATGAACACATAGATGGGGTGGTGATGCTCGTCGGAGGATTTGGCATGAGTAATCTGCTGACCTCTACATCTAATGACTTGAACAAGATGCTCAATCTCAATCTGATGACCGCTTATCACACTGCGAAGTATGCCGCAGAATGGATGCACAATAATGGCGGCACCAAACTTATTTTTGTTGGTGCAAAACCCGCCATAGCAGGAGGAAGTGAAGTCCTCCCCTATGCCATTTCAAAAAATGCTGTCATGCACCTGGCGCAAATCATCAATGAAGATCCTAACTTAAAAAACATCCAAGCGTCAGTGATTATTCCTAGCATTATTGACACTCCTGTGAATCGCGAATTTATGCCCGATGCGAATTTCAAAGACTGGGTGAGCCCTGAAGAAATAGCCGAAAACATAAGCTATTTACTATCGGAACAAGCCAATCCACTTCGCGACACAGTGTTGAAACTTTATAACAACACCTAATCCTGAAGAAACTTAACTTCAGCCTCCGAAAGGATAAAAAACAAATGCAGAGGGTCAGTATCATTGAGTTCTAAGACCCCTGTAACTTCTACTTTGGCGTCTTTGACTTGAATGGCTTGATCCGTATAAACTTCAATGACTGTTTCAGGGCCTGCGTTTCCACAGAAAAAGCAATTGTTAAACGGAAATCTTGATAGCACAAAATAATCCTGTTCGCCGGAAGCTTTAAGCGGGATAACATAACCTTCGATGGTCACTTCCTGCCCGTCAAATTGCTTCAGTTCCTCAGAAAAAAGTGGCAATTCGACCGACTCGCCCAAAAACTCATCATAACCAGAAGTAAGTGTCAAAAGCTGGAGCGTTTGCCAACCGTTAAAAGGATTTATTAAAGACCAAGTAAGTAACATTAATACCATTGGCATAAAAGACTAGGTTTATTAAATCAAAACTATGCAATATCACGTTCGTTAGTTGGAAAGAAGTTCAACTAACTTTATCGTAGATTTAAGCCAATATGAAGCCAATCATTGACACCAAAGAAATAAAGAAGAGTTATGTAATGGGTAGTGAAACCATTCATGCACTCAAATCGATCTCCATTCAAATAGAAAAAGGAGAATATGTTGCATTTATGGGGCCTTCAGGATCTGGGAAATCTACCCTAATGAATATCATTGGCTGTCTAGATACTCCTTCCGAAGGAACATATATTTTGAATGACAATGACGTAAGTGATCTCACCGAGAACGAATTGGCTGAAATCAGAAATAAAGAGATTGGCTTTGTCTTTCAGACATTCAACCTACTACCTAGAGCTTCATCTCTCGAGAATGTATCTCTCCCGCTGATCTATGCAGGGTACAATAAAGAAGATCGCGATGAAAAAGCGCTGGCTGCTTTGGCTGGAGTTGGGCTTCAGGAAAGAGCCTACCACAAACCCAATGAGCTATCTGGAGGGCAACGCCAAAGAGTAGCCATAGCGCGCGCTTTGGTCAATGACCCAAGCATCATCCTAGCAGATGAGCCTACTGGAAACCTCGATTCCAAAACATCTTATTCTATCATGGACCTGTTCGCTGAGCTCCATAATAAAGGGAACACCATCATTATGGTGACACATGAGGAGGACATAGCAGAGTATGCGCATAGAATTATTAGACTAAGAGATGGTCTCATCGAATCTGATGTCCGCAATGAAAATGTACGACTCACCACTCCGGTCGAATTAGATTAACCATGAAACTGTATACCAAAACTGGAGACAAGGGGAAAACCTCTTTGTTAGGAGGTAAAAAAGTGTCCAAATCTCATCTACGAATAGACGCATATGGCAATGTAGATGAGCTCAATTCATTTGTCGGGCTACTCAAAGACCACAAAGATGTAGAAGCCAGAATAGGTAATCAGTTTTATTGGCTTCAGGAGAATTTATTTAGCATTGGTTCATTACTTGCGACAGAGCAAGGATTCAAAGGATTTGAACTCCCACAAGTCACCGAAGTTGAAATCAAACAACTAGAAGTTTGGATCGATAAGTATACTGGCGAATTGCCAGAATTAAAGAATTTTATTCTTCCAGGCGGTCACGAGGTTATATCTTTGTGTCACGTTTGCAGAACAGTTTGCAGACGGGCTGAACGAAGCATTGTAGCCTTGGCTGATGAGGAAGAAGTTGATGAATTGCTCATTAAATTCATGAATCGCCTGTCTGACTATTTCTTCGTGATGGCTCGAAAAATGGCTCAACTGCTGAACGTTCCGGAAACTCCCTGGAGTCCCGGCGACAATGATTAAGAATTCTATTTTTTGCTGGTATGACAGAGACCATGGACATCAAAATTACTCGAACCCAAAGTTCGAAACTTCAAAGTGCTGACTTAGAGAAACCGCAGTTTGGTTCGGTATACTCAGATCACATGTTTATTGTTGATTACAAAGACGGTGAGTGGAAAGACGCACGCATAGTCCCATACGGAGATTTGAGCATTTCTCCAGCCAATACCACACTGCACTATGCCTCTACTATTTTTGAAGGCCTCAAGGCCAATCGTTCGGTGGACGGTGATATTCTTGTGTTCAGGCCTGAGTCCAATGCCAGAAGGCTGCAGTTGAGTGCAGATAGAATGTGCATGCCACGCGTTCCGGAAGAAATTTTCATGAACGGTCTTCGTGAGTTGCTTATGCTAGATAAGGATTGGGTTCCGAATGCAGAAGGTACAGCACTTTACATTCGACCATTGCAGTTGGCCATGGATCCTTATATAGGGATTCGTCCATCAGAGACTTATCAGTTTTTGATCATCACTGGTCCTGTAGGGGCATACTACGCCAAGCCCGTAAAAGTGAAAATTGAGACAAATTACACACGAGCTGCTCAGGGTGGAACTGGCTTTGCCAAAACTGGGGGAAACTATGCCGCTGCCCTTAAACCTGCAGTAGATGCTCAAAAAGAAGGGTTTGACCAACTTATCTGGACTGATGCCAAAACCCACGAATTTGTAGAAGAAAGTGGCACCATGAATTTGATGTTCGTGATCAACGATACATTGGTGACTGCTCCGGCTGGAGATACTATCCTTGACGGAATCACCCGTAATAGCATCATACAACTGGCGAAGGATCAAGGAATGAAGGTAGAAGAAAGGCCAATCAGCGTTAAAGAAGTGATCTCCTCAATTCAAGATGGCAGTATGCAAGAAGCCTTCGGAGCAGGTACGGCAGCTACCGTAGCGCAGATCGAATTGATCCATCATGAAGGAATTAATTACCAACTCCCTCCTGTAGCTGAATGGAAGTACTCAAAAGGATTTTTGAATACCCTGAATAAGATCAAAATGGGTGAGATAGAAGATCCACACAATTGGATCTTCAAACTCTGACAAATTCCAAAGCAACCTCAAGTTGCTTTTTTTTAGCTTAGTTAATCCCTCGTTACTGAAGATTTTATCTGGCAGAATACTCCTTCACCGTATCGATAAAGCATTTCACATGATCAGGATTGGTGTCAGGGTAGACTCCATGTCCAAGATTAGCTATATGTGAGTGACCTTCAAACTGATCCAACATTCGTTTGGCACTTGCCCTCACTTGACTCAGATCAGCGTAAAGAGCACATGGATCCATATTTCCTTGCAATGTTTTGTTAGGAAGAATGCTCCTCGCCTGCGCTACATCCATGTTCCAATCTAGCCCAACCGTATTGCACCTGATATCATTCATGTCAGCCAGAGCAAAATGTGCTCCTTTAGCAAATACTGTCACCGGCACCTCAGATATCGATTCAGATATCTTGGCTATGTACTGCATGGAGAATTCCTTGTACTGCTCTGGGGGAAGCACCCCCGCCCATGAATCGAAAATCTGAACCATGTCCGCACCGGCGTTTATTTGACCTTTTAGATAAGCTATGGTGCTGTCTGAAATCATATTCAAAAGCTCATGAGCCAATGCTGGCTCAGTATATAGCATCTTGCGGGCTTTCGAAAAGGTCTTACTACCACTGCCCTCAATCATATAAGCGAATATTGTCCACGGGGCACCTGCAAAACCAATTATAGGCACACGCCCGGCTAGCTCTTTTTTAGTGATCTTAATGGCCTCAATGGTATAGGAAAGGTCGTCCGCACTTGCTACTTTCAGTGAATTTAGGTCAGCAGAAGATTGTACAGTCTTTCTAAAAACTGGCCCTGTCTTTTCTACCATTTCATAGGTCAACCCCATGGCCTCTGGGATCACCAATATATCTGAAAAAATGATCGCGGCATCTACACCCAAAAGATCTACTGGCTGGATGGTCACTTCAGCAGCCAGTTCTGGTGTCTCTACCAATTCCTTAAATCCACTCAACTTCCCTCGCACAGCCCTGTATTCTGGCAATATTCTGCCTGCTTGGCGCATAACCCAGACGGGTGTTCTTTCCGTTTTTTCGCCTCTTGCGGCTCTTAAAATGAGATCATTTTTTAACATGGCGCAAAGATATATTTTGAAGAACTAAAGGTTTAGGGTTTTGAAGATGATTGTTATTTGAGCTGGCTTTCAGATACCTTTACATCAGCCCAAACAACAACCCTATGAGTATTCTTTTCGACAGTTTTGAAGAATGGCGTTCCTATTGTAAAACAGAAAACCAACCTCTTTTTGAGCCGGTACTCAGATATGAGATTGACCAAAGAGGAGCTTCGGAAGCACATATTTGGGAAGGTCTGGAGAAAGCATATGCAGTGATGAAAGAAGCTGTGCAAACAGGCCTAACAAAGGAGATGAATTCATTTTCGGGAATGATCCAGAGTGGTGCAAAAAAAGTAGCCAATCATCCGACCGCTGTTCTATCCCTAGACTTTCAAAAGTTGATATCACGAGCCCTGGCTGCCAAAGAAGTCAATTCCTGCATGGGAAAGGTAGTAGCAGCCCCTACCGCTGGTGCATCCGGAATTTTGCCCGGCACAATGGTCACTCTTCAGGAGATTCACAAATTAAATGATCGTACGATTCATGAGGGGCTTTTGATCGGGGCTGGTGTGGCTCTTATTCTTGAAAGGAGGGCTTCCATCTCAGGTGCAGTAGGAGGATGCCAAGCCGAGACAGGGTCAGCTGCCGCCATGGCTTCAGCCGCAATTGTCTATGCTTTGGGAGGCACCATTGATCAGGCTTTTAATGCTGTAGCCATCACCATTCAGTGTATGCTCGGTTTGGTCTGCGATCCAGTAGCCGGTCTGGTAGAAATCCCCTGCGTAGTGCGAAACGCCAGCGCTGCTGCCATAGCCAACTCTTCTGCTCAGATAGCCATAGCTGATGTAAGTCCCGTGATTCCAGTAGATGAATGTGTGGACGCTATGGGAGAAATTGGTCAAAGTATGGAATCCAAATACAAGGAAACAGCTCTTGGTGGGCTAGCAGCTACTCCTACAGGGCAAGCTATTTCCATGAGAGTACTTATTCAGGATATTGAAATGCTAGATGATGAGGAGGATGTCAAATAATACCCCATGCTTGCAATTGATCTCCCGCATACTTCACGGCTAGAGTAAGGACAACAGACCAAAACACTCCAAAAATCCACATCCACTTGATGATCTCTTTGCTTTTGCCCTTGAAGGCATTTGCCAAAATAGCACCTCCGGGGGGTGAGAGCAAGATAGGTGTCAAAAACGCAATTCCCGGCACTCCATACTTTCTGAAGATTTTTACAAACTTCCTTTTCTTAGGTGAAAAGACTTTTCTCGGCTTTTTTCGAAACGAAAACCTCCTGAAAATAATCCTCATTCCTTCGCCAAAATACGTCAGTAAATAAACAGTGGTCATCATCCCAAGTACGGAAACACCAATAGTCTCAAGCACCGAAAAACCATAAGCAAGCCCAAGCGTAGGGCCAAAAATGATTTTGACAGAGCTTAAGGCAAATACCATCAAATACTTCAAGAATAAAGGCATCTCCATGTTCAGCAATTTGCACCCGAATTTATACGTATTTTTATGAGTAGTGGTCCATCTGATACACATATCTTTGCATCTCTCTACCAATGAAACTACTCCAACAACTTATAGACATTGCATCCCCATCAGGGAGTGAATATTTGATGAAGGATTTTTTGATAGACTACATCAAAAAGCATGCTCAAGATTGGGCTGTAGAGCCCAAAATCATATCCACACCCGAGCTTCAAGACAATCTTATCGTGGTATTTGGCGAACCAAGAACCGCCATCTTTGCTCATATGGACACTATCGGATTCACTGTGAGATATCAGGATCAATTAGTTCCGATAGGTGGACCAGATGTAGAGTCCGGGTATGATTTGGTAGGTAAAGACGCACTAGGAACCATCCAATGCAAACTTCGAGTTGACGAAGACAACCTATTTTATGATTTTCCCCGTGCAATAGAAACTGGCACCACACTGACTTGGCAACCCAACTTACATATATCGGACGAATATATTCAAGGTCCATACATGGACAATAGATTGGGTATCTACAACGCCCTGAAGGTGGCCGAAACGTTACAAGATGGGGTTTTGGTCTTCTCGTCATTCGAAGAACACGGTGGCGGATCTGTTCCGATGCTGGTCAAATATTTAGCTGAAAACTTTTCGATCAAGCAAGCGCTCATCTCAGATATTACCTGGGTGACTGAAGGGGTTCAGCATGGCGGAGGGGTCGCCATTTCTATGAGAGACAGACACATCCCAAGAAAACTTTTTCTCAATAAAATCCTTGAACTAGCCGACAGTTCTGGCATTCAATATCAATTAGAAGTGGAAGGCTCTGGGTCTAGTGATGGTCGTGAAGTGCACTTCTCACCTTACCCGATTGATTGGATATTTATAGGTGCCCCTGAAGACAATGTACATTCGCCCAATGAGAAAGTACACATCAAAGATCTGACGAGCATGATAGCCATGTACAGCTTCCTGATGGCCGAATTATGACAGAGCAATTCATTAAGCTACATGATAAGGAATTCGAATTATTCCTTTCAGGTGAAGAAATTGGTCAGGCCATAGCTAAGTTGGCAGAGCAACTCAACAAAGACTACCTAGATAAGGAAGTGGTGATCATTGGTGTTTTGGATGGAGTATTTATGCTATTGGGTGATCTACTAAAGAAATTGCATTTCAATATTTCTGTTGAGCTGATCAAGCTTAAATCTTATGCTGACATGAAGAGTTCCGGCCAAATCAACGAACTTATAGGTTTGACTCAAAAATTGACGAATAAGGAAGTCCTGTTGGTGGAAGACATCATCGATACTGGCTTGACAGTGAGTCACGCTCAAGAATTGATAAGAGCCCAGCGGCCAACATCGCTCAAAATATTGACCTTACTCATTAAAAAAGAGGTTTTTAAGGATCGCTTCCCTATTGACTATTATGGTATTGACATTCCGAATAGATTTGTGGTCGGATATGGAATGGATCACAATGGCTTAGGTCGACAACTCGGATCCATTTACGTTGTAAAAGAAGATTAGACTTAAGTCTAATAAACTATATTTAGATACAAACAAGAAGATTTTAACATGCTGAACATTGTATTATTTGGCCCTCCAGGAGCTGGGAAAGGAACTCAAAGTGAAAAGATCATTGATTCTTTCCAACTTGAACATATTGCTACCGGTGATCTTTTCCGAAAACATTTGGGTGAAGGCACAGAGCTTGGCAATCTGGCAAAGAAATACATGAACGAAGGTCGTTTGGTTCCGGACGAAGTAGTGATTGGGATGGTGGAAAGCAGAATCCAAGAATCACTGGATGCCAAAGGTTTTATTTTTGATGGTTTTCCACGCACTATCAATCAAGCAGGTGCTCTTGACGAAATGTTGAAAGCACATAATATCAGCATCACTGGAATGATCGCCTTGGAAGTGCCGTTTGATGAACTCAGAACGAGAATCAAAGAACGCGCAAAAACTTCTGGCCGTGCAGATGATCAAGACGATGACAAGATTTCAACACGTATCTCCGTGTATGAAAACGAAACCGCACCAGTGGCGGAGTATTACAAAGAGCAAGGAAAATTTAAAGGAATCAATGGAGTAGGGTCAATCGAAGACATCTTCACCGAAATTTCGAAAGCAATCAATAGCTTAAGCTAAAACATGGATTCTAACTTCATTGACTATGTCAAGCTGTATGCCCGATCGGGTGATGGTGGGGCTGGTTCTGTACATTTCAGAAGAGAAAAATTTGTTCCGAAAGGTGGCCCAGATGGTGGCGATGGAGGTAGAGGAGGCCACATTATTCTGAGAGGCAACAACCAGATGTGGACGTTGCTTCATCTAAAATACAGAAAGCATATCAAAGCCAATCATGGTGGCAATGGAGAAGGCGGCAATCGATCAGGACTTACCGCAGAGGACATCTACCTGGACGTGCCTATAGGCACCATAGCTAGAGATACGGAAACAGGAGAAGTATTGCTCGAAATCATGGAGCATGGAGAGGAAGTCATACTACTTCCTGGCGGAATGGGTGGCCAAGGGAATTCGCATTTTAAGAACTCCACCAACCAAGCGCCGAGATATGCTCAGCCAGGCATAGAGGGAGTGGAAAAATGGGTGATTTTGGAGCTTAAGATCCTGGCAGATGTAGGTTTAGTTGGCTTCCCTAATGCCGGAAAATCAACACTACTATCTGTAATTTCAGCAGCCAAGCCAGAGATTGCTGATTATGCATTCACCACCCTTGTTCCCAATCTTGGTGTAGTACCCTATCGTGATGATCGATCTTTTGTAGTGGCGGATATTCCGGGAATTATAGAAGGTGCCGCAGAGGGAAAAGGGCTGGGTATTAGATTTTTAAGACACATTGAGCGTAACCCAATGTTGCTCTTTCTCATACCTACTGACTCCAAAGACATAAAAACGGAATACGAAATCTTGCTGGGAGAACTAGAGAAATACAATCCAGAACTACTAGATAAGGATCGCCTCCTGGCTATATCTAAGTCAGATATGATAGACGAAGAGTTGATGCAAGAAATGGAAGAGGAACTACCAGACGTTCCATATGTATTCATATCTAGCCTAACTAACTACGGCATTCAGACTCTCAAAGACAGAGTTTGGCAGATGCTGAACTAGTTGATTTCATACACTCATCTGATTTCTGACAAGTTGTCAGCACATGCTCATTTGGCAAAGAAATTGTCATTTGCGAATTGTCTTTGAAAAGATCAAAATATCATGCAAAAAGAAAAAGTAGAAGAAAAAGATAAAGAACAAGAAGAGGCTGTGGCGCAGGAGCAAAGCGAGGAGACTACCGATAAGGTAGAAGGTGCTGCCGATAATGAAGAGGAAAAAGCCGAAGAAAAAGAAGAATTATCCGCAGAAGAAAAGCTACAGTCTGAATTAACTGAGTCTAAAGACAAATACTTAAGACTCTATTCTGAATTTGAAAACTTCAGAAGAAGAACCGCTAAAGAAAAAATCGATCTCATTGGCTCAGCCAATAAAGATTTGATGGAAAACTTAGTCCCTGTCTTGGATGATTTCGAAAGAGCGATGAATGCCATGGGTGAAGATGATGCAGCCAAGGAAGGAACAGAGCTTATTTATAACAAATTCAAAAAAGTTCTAGAGACTAAGGGACTTAAGAAAATGGAGGTAAAAAAAGGCGATGACTTCAATGATGATTTTCATGAAGCCATCACTCAAATACCGGCCGAGGAAGAATTAGCTGGAAAAGTGGTGGATGTAGTCGAAAATGGCTACTTCCTGGGAGAAAAAATCGTTCGTTTCGCCAAGGTAGTCACTGGCGCAAAATCATAATCATGGCTAAAAGAGACTATTACGAAGTATTAGGAGTTGACAAGAACGCCGGTAAAGATGAGATTAAAAAAGCGTATCGAAAGATCGCTATTAAATACCATCCTGATAAAAACCCTGACAACCCTGAAGCGGAGGACAAATTCAAAGAGGCAGCCGAAGCTTATGAAATCTTAAGTGACGATCAAAAGCGTCAGCGCTATGATCAGTTTGGTCACCAAGGTGCCGCCGGAGGATTTGGCGGTGGTGGAGGCATGAATATGGACGACATATTCTCCCAATTTGGCGACATCTTCGGCGGAGGTGGAGGCGGTGGAAGCCCGTTTGATAGTTTCTTTGGCGGTGGAGGAGGTGGAGGTCGCCGTACTCGAAAAGGCACCAACCTTCGTATTAAGCTTAAGCTCAACCTTCAGGAAATAGCCAACGGCGTAGAAAAGAAAATCAAAGTCAATAGGCTAACCGTAGATCCTGAAACGAAATTTGGCACTTGCGGATCATGTAATGGTACCGGTCAGGTAAGAAAAGTAGTCAATACCATGCTTGGTCAGATGATGTCTTCTTCCACATGCCCTGCTTGTGGTGGAGCTGGACAAACAGTGAGCAGCAGAGCATCAGGCACTGATAGCTCAGGCATGAAACGCGAGGAAGATGTAATCACAGTGAAGATACCCGCGGGAGTCACTGATGGCATGCAACTCAGCATGAGCGGCAAAGGAAATGAAGTGGCTGGTGGAGTCCCTGGCGATTTGCTCATCCTTATCGAAGAGCAGGATGATGACACACTCAAAAGAGATGGAAACAACGTCATCTATGACTTACACATCAACTTTATAGATGCGGTACTAGGTACTACCATTGAAGTACCTACTATCAACAATCGAGTGAAAATCAAGATTGAGCCAGGTACTCAAAGTGGAAAAATACTTCGTCTGAGAGGAAAAGGGATAAAAAACATAGAAGGATATGGAGTTGGTGATCAGCTGATTCACGTAAATATCTGGACGCCAAAGACGCTCTCCAAAGAAGAAAAAACCATGCTAGAATCCATGAGAGATTCTGACAATTTTAAGCCTAATCCTACTAAAGGAGAGAAAGGCTTCTTCGAAAACATGAAAGAGTTTTTCGGAGCATAAATTTTCCGCAACCTCCTTAGTCATATTTCGTATGCTATGGGATGTTGCGGTTGGTTTTGACCTCAGTTTTTGCGCTGAGTATCACATTAAGTTTTAGTCAATTAAAAAAGTTTTACACGCTCAAGGAGTCTGTAAGCTTCGATACTGTAGCGTTTCGGCTAGAAGCCACTACTGGCAACTGCTATATCAAATCCTCAGATGAGGGTCCTCTCTCGATTTACGGTAATCCTGATCTGGAAAAAATCAATCCGTCCTTTAAGAGCAAAGTAGTAGGACGCACCTGCCAGGTAGATTTAGACTTAGAAGAATTTAGATCTTCGAGTCTTGGTGATGGTATATTGTTGGCTATGCTTCATAGCGAAGAAACTCAAAACAACTTTTGGAAGATTCTTTTTGACAATGAAAAAGTCTATCGATTAGACCTGAGTTATGGTTTTGGCAATGCTGATGTGGATCTTAGCGGTACATCAGTTCAAAATTTCAAAGTTCGCTCCGGAAGTGCTGACATCACGGTTAATTACAATGATGGATTAGCCAACAAGATAGAAATGGATACTTTCTGGGTCAAAACAGATATGGGATCCATCTCTGCCAAGCACCTTGAATTGGCTAAGGCCAAATATGTCAAAGCCAATGTAGGTTTTGGTAGAGCCATGCTTGATTTCAGTGCAAACTCTGAAAGGAAATGCAAGGTGGACGCGTCTGTGGGAGCAGGAGGATTGGAGGTTTTCTTACCTGGAAATCATGTGCCAACAATCATATATATAAAAGAAAGCCCACTCTGTGGTATCCGGATAGCCGATGGGTTTGAAGAGGTAGAAAAGAATGTTTTTGTGAATATGAGTTATAAGGCTGACGCAGAAAATCTCCTCTCTTTCAATGTGGATGTAGCTATGGGAAATGTGGCTTTCCGAAATAAAAAATAATACCCAGTGCTCATCCCCCCGGATGAATCATAATTCCTTTCACAATTAAATACTGAGCAGAAACATAACTGGTCATTATAAAAAATCCTGCCAACGGAATTTCCATCACAAATTTATCAATAGCGATACAGCTATCGGACAATACAAACATGATGGCACCAATGACTACATAGTTGAAACTATCATTGGTCGTAAGCCCATTACGAAGAATGGCCATGCTTATCATTATCAAAATACACAAGGCGTATACTACAATAGGAATAGCAAGCGATCCGGCATTCGGAATCAAAATGGAAAGTAAAACAGCCCCATAAATGAAAACTGGAATCAAAGGTTTAATCATGAGCTTAGGTTTATCATACGCCGTTTTTCGCATAACATAAGCATAGACTAAATGGGCAACTAAGAAAGAACCCAATCCTCCTAGGAAATAGCTGTCTCCTTCATAAATAAGCAAAATATCTCCAATCCAAGAAAAGATTAAAACCACAACAAGCATCAATCTTGGCATGGTGACCACACCATCTGCCATGACAAACACGAGGTATATCAACGTGGGCATGAGCATAATTTTGGTTATTGGTATCAAGTCAATAGCGCCCACCACTATTGCTGTGATATGTACGGTGCATATGAGCATGTAAAATCCTACAGTTAGTTTTTCTTTCATCATTTCAGCCTTTTCAAAACCCAATTTACTAAACAGAATCTTATTCTTATTCAGTTAGAATTACCTGTCAATTCAAATGATAATTTGCCAATAATGCTTAAATTCCAAGGATCAAGTAAGTGTAATTATCAAGCAGATTGCAAGCGCGTCAAATATACCGGGATTTCTCAATTCTTCTCCCAATCATCAAAGGGGTAGCCATTGTTTCCATATTGTGCTTTTCGTTCCTTAGAGCAGAAGCCCAGACTGGATTGAATCCAAATAAAAAACTAAGCCAATACATACTTCAATCATGGAATGCCGACCAGGGATTTGGCTCTGAGTCTTCCAATGACATTATTCAGACGAAAGAAGGCTATATCTGGATAGCTACTTATACTGGTCTTTATCGTTTTGATGGCAAGGACTTTAAGGTATTTACATCTCAAAATTCCGCCATCCCTTCATCCAACGTGCTTAGGATAGGCTATGACTCGAACAACGTACTTTGGGTAGGTACGCTGCACGGCTTGGCTAAGCTGGAAAATGGCGAATTTGTTACCCCTGAGGCTTTGCTGTCCAGTTCCAACCAATTGGTGGAGAGCATGACCATCACTAGTGATAATGGCATCTGGTTTGGCACCAAATCGAATAAACTGTATAGATTCAAAGATAACAAATTAGAAGATTTCACTGCTCAATTCAACGATCAGCAAAGTACAGTTACCTGCATTTCGGAAAATAACGGGGTAATCTATTTTGGTACGGATGATTCCAAGATCACAAGATATAGCGATGCTACTGGTTTTGAAGAAATCCTGGAGAATCGTAACCTCAATGGTATTAACCAAATCTACTTTTCTGACAAAGGCAACTATCTGGGCACAGGAAATGGACTCTATCTGTTGGACGAAAATCAAATAACCAAAGTGGAGGCCATGCAAAACATCGCCATTACTTCCATCACTGAGGATGCGTTCAATTCACTCTGGCTAGGGACTATGAATGGTATCTATAGGCTCCGGGAAGGGGACAATTCGCTGGACTACCTTGACCAATCTAAGGGACTTCCCAATGATATCATCAGAGTACTCATGGTAGACCAAGAGAATAACCTGTGGGCAGGAACTTATCGTAATGGGATTTTTATGCTTTCGGATGGCAGTCTGACAAGCTATTCGAACGTGGACGGATTGAAGTCTGACATTATTTCTGGCATCACTCAACTATCAGAAAACAAGATATTATTTGGCAGTGAAAATAGTGAATTAAGTGTATTAGAAAATGGAAGAATAAGCCCATTTGACCCAAAAATAGCTTTGCCAACTGGCAGGTTGAAACATCTCATGTCTGACTCCAAAGGTCGGGTGTGGGCAAGCACATATGTCGGATTATATGTCATCGAAGACTCAAAATTGAACAGCTTCAACCTCGATAGTGGCTTTCCTGACAATTTTGTCCGTGTTAGCTATGAGGATCGAAATGGAAATGTTTGGGTAGGTACAAAAAATGCTGGATTGTTCAAGTTTAATAGCCTATCCAAATGGGAAACATTAGACATCAGCAAAGGTCTAAGCTCAAACTATATCATGTCCATCACCGAGAATGCTCAAGGCCAATTGATAGTGGGCACCATGCATGGAATCAATTTTATTGAAGGTATGGACGTCAAGAAGATCATCACTACAGAAGATGGACTTCCCTCCAATTTTACTTTTTCGATTTACCCAGAAGATGATATTTTGTGGATTGGCTCCAATGATGGTTTGATCAGGTACCATCCAGACCAAGTCACAGTTTTTAATATACATAATGGGCTACCAAGTAATGTGGTCTATGACGTACTACCAGACGCGTCTGGCAACCTTTGGTTACCTAGCGAAAAATCCATCATCAAAGTAAATATCAACAACCTAAATGAGGCGGCTGAAGACTCAAGCGTTTCGCTAATGACAGAGGAATATGATCAGAGTGATGGCATGAAAAACAGTCACTGCCTAGGCGCCACCCTTTCGCTCATTGACGACAAAAAGAATCTCTGGGTTCCTACAATCGGCGGTGTGGTACTAGTAGAGCCGGATAAGGTGAAAAGCAAAACAACACCTCCGAAACCCATTCTAGAGAATATGATGGCTGATAATAGTTCTTTGTCTCTCTTAGAATCTATGGTGAATGTACCGGCGGGCACGGATCGACTGAGGATAAAATTTACGGGGATAAGCTTCGGAAATACTCAAAGAATCTCTTTTAGATATAGGCTGAAACCTTTCGATGAAACTTGGATAGAGGATAATGGAACAAGAAGTGCCCTTTACACTAATATCACACCTGGCAATTATGAATTCGAGATTCAAAGCGGCGTGAATAACCAGTTTACGAGTGAGGTTGTTAGCAAAACAGTCAATTTTGAAGCCAGCTGGTGGCAGACCATCTGGGCCAAGCTCTTTGCAATCGTCATCATCGTTGCTTTGGTGATGTTTTTAAACCTCTACCGTGTAAGTAGGCTAAAGGAGAGAAATCAAAACCTTGAAGAGATGGTGGACAAGCGCACCAATGAGCTACTCATCCAGAAACAAGAATTGGCAGATGCCCTGAAGGAACTGTCGGATGCACAGGAAAAAATGTTGCAGTCCGAAAAAATGGCTTCATTGGGGGTCTTATCCGCCGGTGTGGCTCATGAGATTAATAATCCCCTCAACTTTATCAAAGGTGGAGCCAACGTGCTGGACACACTCGATTTCGAGGATCATAAAGATTCCAGCAAAATCCGTGAGCTGATAGGCATCATCAACGAGGGAGTGAACAGAGCTTCCGGTATAGTTTCCAACCTAAACCAATTTAGCTACAACAAAGAAGGAGTAGTTGGCGATTGTGATATCAATAAAATAATTAGCAACTGCTACACCATGTTGGCTCAGCAGGTTGTGGACAATGTTGATTTCAAAATAGACTTAAGCGAAACCCCAACTATAGTCATTGGTAACAGTGGGCAGCTGCATCAAGTGTTGATTAATCTGATGACCAACGCCTTACATGCGGTAGGATCAAAAGGGGAGATTCGCGTACAAACCAGATCGACAAAGAATACTGTGGAAATAGAGATCACAGATGATGGATATGGCATAGACCCGAAGATCATATCGAAAATTATGGAGCCATTTTTCACAACCAAGCCTCCTGGAGAAGGCACTGGACTAGGACTCTCCATCGCATATAATATTATCACAGAACACGAAGGAACCATCAACTTTGCTTCTGCAAAAGGACAAGGAACTAAGGTGCTCATCACCCTTCCAAAAGAGGGGGTAAAGAACATAGCCTAATCAACACCAACTATTCGGCTCTTTTTCGTCTGAGAAAAATTTGGATAAAGACAAAGGCCAAGAGGCAACAACCTCCACCTACAGCGAAGATTAAAGGAAATCGCTCATTGATTCCACTATAGGCAAAACCAGAAATCAGCGCACCTGTGCCTATGCCTACTTCGAGGAAGATAAAAAGGGTGGAAACCCCTTTGCCTCTGCTTGACTCAGGGCTCAGATCAATCGTCCATGCAAATAGCGTCGGAGAATTGAGCCCATATCCTATGCCAAAAAGGAATGCACCAGCAAAAAACTGAACCTGGGTGGTTGATGTACCCAAGACAAGCATACTAACGAACAAAATCAAGGTACTGAATTGCAAAACTGTAGCTCGCCCAAACCGATCAGACAATTGCCCACCTCCTATCCTCACCAGCAAGGATGAGCTTGTAAACATCACAAAGAACAGTCCTCGGTTCTTCAATCCAAGAAAATCACTAAAATCAGGAGCAAGCGTTATCACGGTACCAAAAGCCAGAGTGGTGAGTACCATGATGATGGATGGTGCCAATACCGCCGGTTCGTAAATATCAGAGAGACGAATCTTAACCATAGACAGGTTGAAACTGCTTCTGTCGGTAAGGGTCTCTTTCATACCGGCCAAGATGATGACGGAAGCAAAGGCAAAGACTGAGCTCACATAAAAAAGGGTGTCCATCCCAAACTCTAGATAGACCGTACTCCCAATCGCTGGACCAGAAGCCATCCCAATAGTGCCAAAAAAAGAAGATATCCCTAACGCCTCGCCCCTTTTGTCTTTTGGTACTATGTCTGCTATGTATGCGGAAGTACCCGTGGGTTTAAACCCCGTGGAAAATCCATGAAACAATCGTATCAACAAGAAGCCTGTGACACTCATCGCCAATGGATACATCAGCGCGGCTATGCCACTTACCAGAGCACCTACTACCATCACAGGGATTCTGCCCCACTTGTCTGTAAGCTTACCACTAAATGGTCGTGATATGCCAGCCGTAAGCGTGAAAAGGGCTACTATCAGACCAATGTATTCTTTGCCTCCCATCCTGGTGAGATATGCCGGGAGTTCTGGCATAATCATGGTGAAGGAGGAAAAGAATAAATAAGAACTAAAGGAAAGAAGCCAGAAGTTCTTGGAGTATTTTTTGAACATCCCTATTCGTGTTGATGGAGCAAGAATGCCTTGATGTAATCCATCAAATCTCCATCCAATACGTTCTGGACATCAGTTCGCTCAAATCCTGTCCTTGCATCCTTGATCAACTTATAAGGATGCAACACGTAGTTTCTGATCTGTGACCCAAAGTCAATTTTCATTTTGCCAGCTTCTACCTTGTCACGCTCCGCGTTTTGCTTTTCGATCTCTCTTTGGTACAATTGAGATTTCAGCATCTGCATGGCTCTTTCGCGATTGGCAAGCTGAGATCTATCCACTGAGCAGACTACTACTATTCCGGTCGGCTTATGAGTCAGCTGCACTTTGGTCTCCACCTTGTTCACATTTTGACCTCCGGCACCTCCAGATCTTGAGGTCTGCATTTCGATTTCATTGGGATGAATATCGATCTCGATGGTATCGTCTACTACAGGATATACATATACAGAGGCGAAGGAAGTATGCCTTCTTCCACCGCTATCGAATGGTGAAATTCTCACCAAACGATGAACACCATTTTCCGATTTGAGAAAACCATAAGCCAATGGTCCATCAAATTCTAAAGTAACAGATTTGACACCTGCTACATCACCAGCTTGAAAATCTACTTCGCGGACTTTATAGCCATTGGACTCTCCCCACATGATATACATCCGCATCAGGATACCCGCCCAATCATTACTCTCAGTACCACCAGCACCTGGTGTAATCTGTAGCATGGCTGAGAGCTGATCTTCACTACCTGAGAGCATCTTTTTAAACTCAAGATCCTCTACTTCTTTTAGGGCATGAGCATAAGCCTTGTCTACTTCGGCTTCACTCCCTTCACCTTCATCCAAAAATTCTTGTAGGGTTTCTGCCTCCTCTACTGCGCCTTCCACTCGCTCAAAATGATCAGTCCATCCCTTTTTAACTCGAATGGCCTTCATGGTTATTTCGGCTTGCTCTGGATCATTCCAAAAGTCTGGCTGAGCCGTAACAAGCTCCTCTTCTTCTATCTCTTTTTTCTTGGCGGCATAGTCAAAGATACCCCCTCAAGGCCTCTACACGCGCCTTCAAGTCTTTCAACTGATCTGTAGTCATGTTGTAACTTTTGTTAGTTCAATTAATTAGAATGGCGAAGTTAACCCGAATAACTTGAGAGTTGAATATCAGCAAAAACCAATTTCAGAAAATGTCATTCTGAGCTTATCGAAGAAGACATTTTCTACCAGATTCACTTGGCTTATCTAACTGGATTTTTAAAGCAGATGGCGCCCGTTTAGCGAAAGCGCAACGCGTAACTATTCCAAGACTTAGTCATTCCAACATTTCCAAATTGAGTAATCCAATTTTTGCCGCATTAGCAAAAAAATCAGATCACCGATCGTTAATGCTTGACAGATGGAGTTGCGCAGTGGAAACGATCGTTATTGAAATTTTTAATATTCAGCAATAAGTGATTCGTAAGGGATTTTTAGTTTCTCATGAAGATTCCTGATCATGCCTAGCGTGAGCTTTCGCTTTCGACTGAAAATTTCTGAAACTCTACTTTTATAGCCTAGAATTTTAGCTAGTTCGGTTTTGTTCATATTCAGCTGTTCCATTCGGAATTTGATCGCCTCAATAGGGTCTGGAGCCACTATAGGGTAATGCTCTTCTTCATATTTCTCAATGAGAATTGTAAGAATTTCGGCCTCATCACCTTCAGGAGAATTGACTGATGCATGAAATATTTGTTCAAGCCTATTAAGGGCAGAGTTGTAATCGTCTTCTGTTTTTATAGCTTTAATTTTCATGACTCAAATTGTGTCTGCGTTTATATTATCATACTCCGAATGAGTTCCAATAAATCTAACAAAAACCCATTGTCTCAAATAATTGATATCAACTATTAGACGGTACTTATTTCCACAAATATTGAAAACCACTCGTCCGCCTTTAAGAATACTAGCTTTAGCATATCCTTCTTTGATATCCGATGGATTATCCCAGGACGCCTTGGATGCTTCTTTGTACCAAGTTTTCAGTTGATCTTCAGAATCGGCATGTTTCTCCCAGAATTCTCGTAGTATTTTCTTTGCTACTACTCTCATTCATTATTTGTTGAACGACAAAGTTAAGCAAAAGTTACCGTTTTGGTAACTAACAGAAATGTTATTTGCTAATCAAACGGCCCGCGTTTAGCGCAAGTGTTACATGTGATCACCAGATGAAGAAAAGAATTACTCCTTATCAGGCCTATACGGATAAAATATATTAATAACTCCAGCTAATAATTTTCTTCGTTCCTCTGGAATTTTCTTTTCCATTTGCTCGCGCCATTCGGAAGCATCAGACATGCTCTTAAAATGAATTTCAATAACTTCTTTGTACTCTTTAGAAGGTCCAAAAGGCGTCATAACCATAGCGCTTCTCTTAATATCTAAAACGGCTTCATGAACTTTCATTGTTTCTAGCACTTCCTCCAATGCGCTCATGTTTTGGAATTCGACCGGAACAATTAAGATGTTGGTCATTCCATCATCTGACTGTGCTCTCAATGAAAGGAAGGGGGATAAAAGGGCTATTGCCAATAAGTATTTCATTGTTTAAGAATTTTGTGTTTCAAGCAAGTTAGGAATTTCTTGAAAAATTGGGAATTGATTGTCAATTGTTAGTGCCTCTTCTCTAAATCATTGATCCTAAGGTTCATATCAAATAAATTTGCAACCAAACTGCTGGAAGCGCTGAGGCCTCCATTACGTACTATTATATTTATAAGCTTTGTTGTATAACCATTTTAGTGTTATGAGAATATTTCAGCAATTATTCAATTCTTAATAATTGCACTATAAACAATCTTCTCAAGTCTTGCATTAATTTCATCATTATGTCCTGAAAAGGCGACTTGTCGAAGTTGTATGACAATAAGTTCATTCGATGGATCAATCCAGAAAACGGTGCTAAAAGCACCACCCCAGGCATAAGTTCCCTCTGGTTTATTGGGATGATCTGCCGTTGCAATATCAAAACCAAACCCGAATCGTGCAGTTTCCCAAGCATAAGAAATAGTATCAATTTGGTCTTGGTGCATCATTTGCGCAGTTTCAGGCTTAAGTATGTGTTTATCCCCCAATTTTCCGTCGTTTAGCATCGCAGATGGCGCGCGTTTAGCGAAAGCGTAACGCGTGACTATTCTAAGACTTGGTCATTCCAACATTTCCAATTTCAGCAATCCCATTTTTCCCGTATAGTTTCTAGCAGAACTGTACCAATAAAATTCAGGTTCATCTACAATTTCACTTTCCAATGGATTGCTATGTATATAGTCCATTTTCTCAGAAATCAGTTCAGTATTATCTAGCAGAATAGGATGATTTCCATCCTGCCAGATTTTATACCTTGAAATTCGCTTAAGATTATCTGCTGACTGTGAGAAGGCTCTGAGCAACCAAGTTTTGCGACTTTCATTAATCAATTCAATTTCTTTTAAGATTTCTCTAGTTGTGTGCTTTTTGAAATCCCTCAAAATGCCACTCAGATTTTGATTTTTAGCACTGACTATCATATGTAGATGACTTGGCATCACTACCCAGGCATGAACATTCAGTCCTTTTTCTCTTTGACAGTGTTTTAAGGCGTTGATGACGATGTGCTTAAACTCTTTCCTTGTGAAGAGATCAATCCAATGGACAACTGTAGACGTAGTGAAGTAAAGACCTCCTGGATCGTGAAACTTATATTTTTCTGACATTTAGTAAAGTAAGCTATAACGTCACTTGAAATCAAAATTAACTGTTAGTCACGCGTTACGCCGAAAAGGCTAAACGCGCGCCATAGGGGTTGTCAATTGTTAGTGCCTCTTCTCTAAATCATTGATCCTAAGGTTCATATCAAATAAATTTGCAACCAAACTGCTGGAAGCGCTGAGGCCTCCATTACGTACTATTATATTTATAAGCTTTGTTGTATAACCATTTTAGTGTTGTGAGAATATTTCAGCAGTTATTCAATTCTTAATAATTGCGCTATAAACAAGCTTCTCAAGTCGTGCATTAATTTCATCATTATGTCCTGAAAAGGCGACTTGTCGAAGTTGTATGACAATAAGTTCATTCGATGGATCAATCCAGAAAACGGTGCTAAAAGCACCACCCCAAGCATAAGTTCCTTCGGGTTTATTGGGATGATCTGCCGTTGCAATATCAAAACCAAACCCGAATCGCGCAGTTTCCCAAGCATAAGAAATAGTATCAATTTGGTCTTGGTGCATCATTTGCGCAGTTTCAGGCTTAAGTATGCGTTTATCCCCCAATTTTCCGTCGTTTAGCATCATCTGGCAAAACAGGAAATAATCTCTTGCAGTCCCAGTCATTCCACTACCACCTGAAAAATAGGTCTGCGCTCCTTCAATAGGGTAATTGGGAATATAGAGGGGATGATTTTCTAACTTCAGAGGCTCAAACTGCCCCAAAGTGTCAGTAACATAATTGGCACTAAATAATGGAGTCAGATTTACCCTAGCGCTGGAATCACTAAAGTAGAAGTCGAATGTGTTAGCACCGATGGGCCTTGTGATATTTTCTCTGATATAATTATCCAATTCCATTCCTGACGCTACTTCTATTACCCGCCCAAGAACATCAGTGCTCAATCCGTAGGTCCACCGCGCTCCTGGCTCATGAACTAGGGGAAGTTTGCCAAATCGATTCATGGTATTTTGAAGGGTCCAGTCTTGGTAAGTGTTGAGAGCTGGTATTTTAAGTTTTGTATTAATAGCATCTCCATGGTTCTCATATCCATATGTTAAGCCTGAAGTATGTGTTAGAAGATGGTGCACAGAAGGTGGTGTCTTAGTCGGGACACTAGTCCAGGTGGTGTCTTCAGGATTAAAACCAGTGATGATTTCCATTGAATCAAAAGATGGAATGTATTTACTAACCGGATCATCCAATTTGAGTTTACCGGCTTCAATAAGTCGCATTGCCGCTACAGATACAATAGGTTTTGTCATACTTGCCAGTCTAAACAAATGGTTTTTCCTATAGGGTACTGACTGTGCAAAGTCTGCCAGACCAACCTCTGATTCATAGATTATTTTCCCGTTTTTAGCAATTAGGGTGACCGCTCCAGGAAACTTCCTGTCCTCGATATATTCTCTAACCATTGAATCAATTTCGGCAAGGGAATCCGAACTCATGCCAACTTGCTCAGGAGTGGCAAACTGAAATTTTTCGAAGGTTTCTTCTTTTGCTGTTTTGCACGAAATGATAAGAACCAATGTAAATGCAATGATGATTGCGGAAATTTTCATGTTTTTGATTTTATGTCGAAGTTGACCGATGACTCTCAACAACCGAATGAAGTAAATCCATTTTATGCGCCTTGAATTGTTCTTAAATCTAGTGGAACGAGCATATTGCTCACATGACATACCTCCTCCAAAATCACCAAGTAGAGCTCTGAAGAATATGCACTGCCCGCATAATGTCTTTCTGAGAGATCTGTCCTACCAGCTTGCCTTTATTGACTACAGGAAATCGGCGGATTCTTTTCTCCAAAAACATATTGGCCACATCGAAGATGTTCAGGTCGGGGGAGATACTGATCACATTGTCAGTCATGTGGTCAGCCACCGTTCCGTTGAGATTGGGCATGTTGTTATACTTGCCTTTGACCACTTGCTTCATGCAATCACCTTCGGATATGATTCCTACCAGCTCTCCTGCATCGTTGACCACAGGGCCACCTGAAATTTTGTTCTTGAGTAAAACGTCTATCACCTCATCCATATGTTGATCTGCCGAGAATGTGATCAACTTGGTTGACATATAATCTGACACACTTACTTTTTGAGAAGCCGGAGCTGGCTTGGCTTTTTGTACACCGCGATAACTTTTTACCATAGTTTTCTTATTTAGTTAGCCTAATAATATAGGCCAAAAACCTGATATATCCTAAGAAATGGTGGGATACAAGGCGAGAATCGCATCCCAGTCATCTCGTTGAAAGACTATGATAGAATGTTCATTAACCCATTTTTTCTCTTCGTAGCAGCATATAGTGCGGATTTGTCGATAGGCCGAACTCCTTGCTCCAAGCATACCAAGCCTGCTGCTAGATTGGAGATCACTGACGAGAAACGAGCGGACATTCCCAAAGACAAACACATGGCTGCTAGTGCCAAAACCGTATCCCCAGCGCCAGACACATCAACTATTTGATGTTGATCCGCAGGCAAAATACCTGATTCTGAGCCATCATTATAGTATATCCCATGCTCAGACAAGGAGACCATCAACCTCTTGTGTTGGCGGTTCTTCATGAAATGCTCCGTTGCATTATTGAGGCTTTCTAAAGATACGTCAACACTATTTTGTCCCAAGCCCGTTTGTAACTCTTTCAGATTGGGCTTGAACAAATCCACGGCATGGTAATTCAAAAAATTCTTGATTTTAGGATCTACTGCTATGGGAACACTATAGTCCTTAGCCAGCTTGCGTACATCAGATATTAGATTTTCCGTTAGGGCTCCCTTGTTATAATCCTGCAATATCAGCAGGTCAGCAGATGCCCAATGCGACTGGAGGGCTTGAAGAATAGCGTCGGATTGCTGTAGAGAAATATCAAAAGCATCTTCGGTATCAACTCTCCATAGCTGTACGCCATTGGCCAAAAATCGTCGCTTGATAGTTGTTTTTCGATCAGCGCATTCTAAGAGTGTTGTGCTCGAGATGCCTTCAGCTTCTAGCAGCCTTCTCAATTGACCCCCACTCGAGTCTTGTCCTATGGGACCAATCAAGATTGGCTCAGCGCCAAGTTGCTTAATGTTATTCGCCACGTTGGCTGCACCACCCAGTTGGCATTCTTCAGACGATGTAAGAAATACCGGTATTTTGGGATTTTCTGGTGACATTCGCTCGACGCTACCATGTTGGTATACATCGAGCATGATGTCTCCTATTACTATTACTTTGAGTTTGCTAAACGCCTCAAAAACCTCCTCTATGGAGTCAATGGGCATTAAGAAAGTTTGGCTAAAGACTTGCTTATTCTAGAGATAGCTTCTCTCAGATCTTCCTCTGATGCAGCGTATGACATTCTCAGGCATTCTGGATCACCAAAAGCCTCTCCAGTGACCACAGATACATTGGCATCATCCAATAAGAAAAGGCTCAAATCAGTTGCATTCGCTATCACTTTGCCATTCACGCTCTTACCGAAATAGCTGCTTACATTAGGGAAAAAGTAAAATGCCCCCCCCGGCATATTGACTTTAAGACCAGGGATCTCTGACAATAATCCATGAACAAGCTCTCTTCTTCTTCGGTATTCTTTGACCATTTCATAGGAAGGCGTCAAGTCGGTAGTCAATGCTGTCAATGCTGCTCTTTGAGCTATGGAACAGTTGGCAGAAGTGATCTGACCTTGTATCTTATTGGCCGCTTTCGCAAGCCATAGTGGCGCTCCTATATACCCTACTCTCCAGCCGGTCATGGCAAAGCCTTTTGCAAACCCATTGATAGTCACGGTACGGTCTTCCATTCCCGGAAGGGCTCCTATACTCACATGCTTCTCTCCGTAGTTGATCAATTCGTAGATCTCATCTGAGAGCACCACGATATCAGGATGATCTTTCAAGACCTCCACGATGGCTTCCAATTCTTCTTGAGTGAATACAGAACCGGTAGGATTACAAGGAGAAGAGAATATCAACGCCTTGGTCTTATCTGTGATAGCTGCTTTCAGTTGCTCCGCAGTAGCCTTGAAATCATTCTCGATTCCACCATTGACAAATACACATTTGCCTTCTGCCAGCTCTACTAATGCACTGTAGCTTACCCAGTAAGGTGAAAATACGATTACCTCGTCACCTGGATTTAAGATGGCCAGAAATGTATTGGCTATAGACTGCTTGGCCCCATTGGAAACCACTATCTGATCAGCCGAGTAATTGAGCCCATTGTCCTTTTTGAATTTGGCACTGATGGCTTCTCTCAAATCCAAGTAACCATTCACAGGAGGATAAGCGAAATACTTCTCTTCATCGATCGCTGCTTTTGCTCCTTCCTGAATGTGTTTTGGAGTTTTAAAATCAGGCTCACCCAAACTTAAGCTTATAACATCAACGCCTTGCTGCTTGAGTTCACGTGCTTTTGCGGCCATCGCAAGAGTGGCAGATTCTGCCATGTTTTTGATTCTATCTGATCTTAAATCCATTATCTTTATTTATAGTAGACGGCAAAATTAATTAAATCAAATCCATCATCAAATGTCAAAAACTATCTATTTCGTATTTATTCTGATACTTTTTTCAAAATATTGTAATGCGCAAGGCAATGCCCCCCAAATTAGCTTTGGCGCATATATAGATACTTACTATGGATATGACTTTAGCGATCCATTAAACAATCAGCGGTATTTCGTTACTCAATATGATCGGCAAACAGAATTTGCCCTCAACCATGGTTGGATAGGCGCTGAATATGAGGGCGAAAAACTCAGAGCAAACCTAGCCTTGCAGGTAGGATCCTACCCTGCCAATAACTATGCAGCAGAACCTCAAGACTACCACCGCATGATTTACAATGCCTACGCTGGCCTCAAGATCACCGAGAATAGTTGGCTAGATGTGGGCGTGTTTGGTGGTCATTTCGGAGCAGAAAGTGCGCTAGCCCTAGAGCGGGCATTGCTATCTCCGGCCTTAAGCACGGAATACACGCCTTACTATCAGACAGGCCTGAGATACACTCACCAACTAGGAGATAATACGGAAATCATAGGAGTGGTATTGAATGGATGGCAAAATATTGCAGAAACGAATAATCAGAAATCCGTGGGATTGGCGATCAACCAAAAAATATCAGATTTGATTAGTATAGGTTATGGCAATTACTATGGCAATGAGTCTACTGTGAATGGATTAGACTTGATGAGACTGCATAACAACTTCGTTTTGCAAATCACACCAATGGAAGCATTGTCTATCGTAGCTTCCGCAGATTATACGAGACAGAACAACTCACTTACTGATCAAGTTTCAGAAGTCACTTTGCTCAATTTTATAGGGGAATTTGCACTTCAAGAACAGTGGTCTGTCGCCGGTCGATTTGAGTACGTCAAAGATCAAGATGGCGTACTAATCACAGGCACCAATGGTGCGGTAGACATGACTGTGGCAAGCCTTGCGCTTAACTATCGGCCCACTACAGATAGTAGTCTGAAAATGGAGGTGAAATCTTACAATGGTGAAGCTCCGAACTTTGTTGGTCAGAATGGCGCTAAGCAAGGAGCCATGGTTTTGGCTGCAGGACTGAGCTTAAGAATAGGACAAAAAAAATCCTGACGCTGAGGTCAGGATTATTTCTTAGTTAGCTACAAACTCTTTAAGTCGTCTGTTTTTGCTTGGCTCTCTCAGTTTTTGAAGTGCCTTTTCTCTGATTTGTCTTACTCGCTCTCGCGTCAGTCCCATTGCATCACCTATTTCCTCTAGTGTGTAAGGATTGTCATGACCGATACCAAAGCTCATCATAATCACCTCACGTTCACGTGCAGTCAATGTAGACAATGCTCTCAATGTTTCTACTTTCAGTGAATCGTTGAATACCAATTCACCATCCGTAGGAGCAGTCATTTGGTTTTCCAATACATCTAGTAATGAACCAGACTCATCTTCTCCGAAAGGTGCATCCATGGACATTTGTCTTACTTCAGCGCCCAAAGTGTTTCTCACTTCGCTAGGCTTCATGTCCAAGATATCAGCCAATTCTTCTTCTGTTGGCTCACGCTCAAACTGCTGCTCTAGTTCAGCATATGCTCTTCTGATTTGGTTGATCGCACCGGATTTGTTCATCGGAAGACGAACTATTCTAGACTGCTCAGCCAATGCTTGCATGATAGACTGACGAATCCACCATACCGCGTAAGAGATAAATTTGAAACCTTTGGTTTCATCAAATTTCTTTGCTGCCTTGATCAATCCAAGGTTTCCTTCATTGATCAGATCGTTCAATGGTAAACTTCTGTTCTGATATTGCTTCGCTACAGAAACTACAAATCTCAAGTTTGCTTTTACCAATTTCTCCAACGCCAACTCATCACCCTCCCGGATTCTTTTGGCTAGGGTCACCTCCTCATCAGGAGTAATCATCGGCACATTACTTACCTCGGTAAAGTACTTTTCGAGTGTGTGACTTTCCCTTCTGTTGGTAATGGATTGTGTAATCTTGAGTTGTCTCATATGATATTATTGTGTTTGAAAGAGGTGGTTAAACCCCTTAATTTTACTCCGCTGTTAGTCAATAATTTAACGTAAGGAGAACCGCGAATTTACGCCTTTATTGAATATGTGTCAACATCTTTGTACTAATAAAATGAAAACACACTATTATTTAACTGCTTTTTATGGAATTTAGTTCGATATTAAGTGATTTTGCTGGACAATTAATCCTCTCGAAATAGTTGCCTTTTATTTTTTGATCTTTTCCCAAATTGTTCTGGTCAACACTAGCACAGCTTGTTAGATTTATCTTCACAAATCAAGCAGTCTATGGCTTTTAAATCTAATCTCACCCTATTTATAACATTCGCCTTTTTATTCACCTTTTGTGAACAGAAAGAAAAGGAAAGTCCAATTCTTGAAGGCTCGACCAGTGAGCTCACTATTTTCTTTATCAATGACCAGCATGGACAGATCGATAACTTCTCCAAAGTGAAGCACATCGTAGATCAGGAAAGGGCTAAGACCAATACGCTTTTGGTCTGTGCAGGAGATATGTTTTCGGGTAATCCAATAGTGGATCAATACAAGGACAAAGGTTTTCCGATGATAGATGTGATGAACCAGACGGGGTTTGATGTTGCTGTATTGGGAAATCATGAATTTGATTATGGAACTACCGCGCTGAAAGAGCGAATGGGCCAAGCAGAATTTGCCTGGGTGTGTGCCAATGTGGATATGCAGGAAAGCGGCGTTCCACAGCCAAATCCGTTTGTGACTGTTGATTTAGATGGCTTGAAGATTACGTTTTTGGGATTGGTCGAAACCTTTGGTAAACCAGGCGCAATTATCCCAGCTACACACCCTTGGAGAGTATCAGAACTGAAGTTTGAAAGGCATTATGATGTCATCTCTCAATATGCGGATCTTAAGTCCGCTGAAAATTCAGATATCCTCGTGGCATTGACACATCTGGGTTCTCGCGCAGATCGAGAGTTGGCTATCTATGCACCGTTTTTGGATCTCGTCATAGGCGGTCACTCTCATGAACAGCTCAATGATCAAGTAGGGAGTGTCTCTATAGTGCAGGCTGGGTCTTACTTGAATCTCTTGGGAAAGATATCGCTGACGATTCAAGATCAAAAAATCATTGGGCGTGAGATTTCCTTCATCGATCTAAGAGAATACACTGATGAAGATCAATCACTAAAACAAACGATCGAAGCATACAATGATGCTCCAGAGTTTGATCAGGTAGTTGGGTACGCTACCGCATATCATGATCGTACTGCACTTGGCTGCTTCTATACGGATGCATTGAAAGCCTATTTAGATGTGGATGTTTCTTTCCAAAATAGAGGTGGGATCCGAGCAGATATCAATGAGGGAAATATTACCAAAATGGAGATATATCAGATGGATCCTTTCAACAACCAGAGCGTGACCTTCACGCTTACAGCAGGCGAACTGAGTGACTTTTTCAAAGAAACGCAACAAGGTCTCTACGTCTCAGGGATAACCTTCGAGGAAGAAGGCGGGACTCTGTATGTCTTAGACGAAAATGGAATTAGATATGCTGAGGACGACATTATCACCATTGGTACCAATGATTACATTCCATCCGTGCATGACAGTTACTTCCCGCTAGAAAAAGCAGTAATCAACGAACTCACAACTGCTGAAACCATCATTGAGTATCTCGTGACTATCCAAGACACAGTCTCCAGAGATGGATGCAATAAGTATTATCGGTATAATTGATTACTTGGTTGAGTAAGCCCTAATAAGCAGAGCGTGAAATACTAATACGGTATGTAATATTTAATTTGAGTATATTGCTGGAAGAGAACCTCCCTAAGATTGAAACATTTTATTCTCATATACTGCCTAATATCTTTTCTCCTAATAGAGTCCTGTGGAGTCCATTACTACTACCCTACTGAGCAAGATGTCTTGAGATACAAGAAAAAAGGAGATACCTATCTATCATACTCACCACTTGATAAGGAGCATTTCAGCACTTATAGCGTTGGTTACGCCATTTCAGATCATATAGCAATCAACTCGGGATTGAAATCTTTTGGTGGAAGCAAACTCTTTGACAACTATGTCTGGGACAATGAACTGGTGGTATATAATAAATGGAGGAAGATTTTTTATCCATCTATTAATTTCGGAGTAGGTTTTGGGGAACTAGACAAACACAAAGAACACTACGATCTCAACATCAGGCGACTATCCATAGTGCCGTCCTTTGGTATGTCGAACGATTTCTTTGATTTAGCATTATCTGCTCGTTTTAGCAAAGTAAACTACGATCTGCACCTTGCTAATAATATTCCAAGTGATAGTGAGAGATATTATGATTTTCAAGATGTAGGAAAGAAAAGTTTCTATTTTGTAGAGCCGGCATTAACTGCAGGGATAGGATATAAAATAATTAAGTTTCGAGGGCAATATGTCTTAGCAGAAAAATTGGACCGAAACCATATTAACTATTACAAAGACCCAAATATTATAATAAGCGCCAACCTTACACTCAACATTTATGATCTTATGGAAGGTAAAAATCCCTTTGATTAATAATTGGGAATTTGAGTTGCTAAATCCTATTTGGATGTCTGAGACAAAGACAACCTCACGATAAAAATGCTAACTATGGCCAATATTGTGCCCAACATAAACGGCGCTCCAGGGAAATAGATATCATTATCCAGGTTGGTGAAATATCTAAATATACCCGTCATCATTATTGGCCCCACAATTGATGTTAGCGTCATCACGCTCGTGATCCCTCCTTGCAGTTCTCCTTGTGCATTTTTGGGAATCTGACCAGACATAATAGACTGCAACGAAGGCCCCGCTATACCGCCAAATGCATATGGAACAATCACCGCATAGACCATCCAAGATTCACTCACCAGGCCTAGCATGAGCAGCCCAAACGCATTAAAGCCAAAGCCAAAATAGACGGCATTGGTTTCACCCAATTTTTTCACAAGTGGCCCTACTAAAGCACCTTGCACTATAGAAACCATTACCCCCACAAAACCCAGGGATAATCCAATCTCCATAGAAGTCCACCCAAATTTTTCGATGGTAAAAAACGACCAATTGGAGTGTGTAGCATGAGCTGCTACATAAATAAAGAAGAGTGCTACTATGAGCCAAACGATTTTCTGATGGCTCAGAATGCTTTTCAAAGTGCCAAAAGGATTGGCTCGCTTCCAAGAAAACTCACGGCGATCTTCTTTGGCCAAAGACTCTGGTACTACGAAAAAGCCATAAAAAGCATTGATCAAAGACAAGGCTGCCGCTCCCATAAAGGGAACTCTTGTTCCCAATTCGCCGAGGACCCCACCAAGCGTGGGCCCAACCACGAATCCTAACCCAAAAGCCGCTCCTATCATACCAAAATTCTTGGCCCTATTCTCAGGAGTACTGATATCTGCTATGTAGGCGTTGGCCACTGTTACGCTACCGCCACACAAACCAGAAATCACTCTAGCTACAAACAACCATATAAGAGTAGGTGCGAAAACTATGACGATATAATCCAAGCCCAAGCCAATCAAGGATGCCAGCAGCAAAGGCCTACGGCCATACTTATCACTTAATCCTCCCAAAATTGGCGCAGAAAAAAATTGAACAAAGGCATAGGTGGCTGCCAATATTCCGCCGAAGAGCGAAGACTTACTATTGTCAAATCCAGTCAGCTCTGTGATCAAAGCTGGTACTACAGGAATGATCAATCCGATCCCAAGGATGTCAATCAACACCGTAATAAATATGAAAATGATAGCGGCCTGCTTATTCTTCATGGGTGCGAAATTAGTCCATTTCGAAATGTACTGACAAGAATTATTCAACCACCGGCGGATGCTGCCTCTTTTTGCATTCTGCGAAGCAATTCGCGAAAGCGGAGCATATGAAAAATAGCTGCCACACTAAGTCCAAGCAGCAATCCATACCAGATGCCTTCTATGCCTAATTCGAAAACAAAACCAAACACATAACCAGACGGAATAGCTATGCACCAGAATGAGATAAATGTGACCCATGTAGGAAATTTGATATCGGTCATGCCGCGAAGAACGCCCAATCCAACAGCCTGCAAGCCATCTGAGAGCTGAAATGCTCCTGCTATGAGCATGACACTTACAGCTATACTTTGTACGTATTCATCCTTGATGTAAAGCGAAACAAAAAATTCTCGAAAGATGAAAAAACACACCGCTGTACAACTCATGAAAACACCCACCATGACGAAAGAGGTAACCCCAGCCAACCTGAGATCTCTCAAACTGCCTAAGCCTTTTTGATTGCCAATTCGTACTGTAGCTGCAGCTGCCAGACCTGTAGCGCACATATAAGTTACGGCTGTGATGTTGAGCGCTATCTGATGTGCCGCGAGCATCTCTGCACTGATCCATCCTACCATGATAGAAGCCACCGCAAATGCACCAACTTCAAAGACATACTGCATCCCTGTTGGCAAACCGATCTTCAGCATCTGTCTCACGCGAGCGCCATCATAGCTCCACCGAAAACCTACCAACATTTTTCGGATAAACATCCACATCAAAATTGCCATGACTATTCTACTTATCAGCGTGGCGTACCCTGCTCCAAGCAGGCCCATTGGCGCTATGCCAAATGCTCCGTAGATCAACACATAATTGAGTCCGACATTGAGCAAATTGGCAATTACTGAAACTACCATAGGGTTGAAAGTATCAGAAAGTCCCTCTCTGAATTGACGGTGCGTTTGGAAAACCATTAATGGAATCAGCGAAACACACATCACTACTAGATAGGGTTCAGCTTCCTGAGCTACGGTTTCCTCCTGACCAAAGTACATCAGGAAATTGCTCAGAAATAAACCTAAAAAGCAAAGCAAAATGGACACTACTACATTCACGAACATTGAGCTCTGAAGGTAATTCATCAATGAAGATTGATCCTTCGGATCGGCAGCAGCTACCAGTGGCGTAATGGCATAGCTAGTGCCTACACCAAACAATAACATGACAAAGAATATTGTGCCCGCGAAAGTGGCTGCTGCCAATGGAATCACCCCCACATGACCGACCATCATGGTATCAGCCACCCCTACCATGATGTGCCCCAGTTGCCCGATGATAACCGGATAAGCCAAGACGATGTTCTTCTTATAATGTTCTTTGAGGGTCAAGTATTCGAATTTTTGGGTGCGCTAAGATAAGTGATTCTAGGCAGCAGCCTTACAATCCCAACAACCTCCCCAACTTCAAAATAGCAGCTATACTCAGACCATCCGTGATCTTACCTTCCATGACCATTTGGTGGACTTCCTTGAATGGAAGTTTCATGATTTTGAGGTCTTCGGTTTCTTCAAATTCTGTTTGTCCCTGTGTCAGATCTTGAGCTAGAAACGCATATCCTACTTCATTCGTCACCGAATTGGAAGTGTGAAGTTTCATGAAGCACTCCCACTTTTTGGCGGTCAATCCGGTTTCTTCTTTCAGTTCCTTCTTTGCTGAATCTAAGGGATCATCGAGCAATGGTCCTCCTCCCATAGGTATTTCCCAGGAATACTCATTAAGCGTATATCGCCATTGGCCTACTAGCCAAGTGTTTTGATATTCATCCAATGGTATGATGGCTATAGCCAAATTCTTGAACAGCACCTTGCCATATATACTTTCTCCTCCGCTAGGATTGGTCACTTGATCTTCTTCCACAGTGATCCACGGGTTATCGTATACCTTCTTGCTTGACTTAAGTTTCCAAGGATTTTTTTCCATAGGCCAAAGATAAAACGCTCCTCAGGCTTTTCATCTTTCTTCCCGCATCTTAACAGAGATAACTAGGTAAGAATAACCTTCACGCTAAGTTTTGCATAGGGGGATTAAGCAACTTGAAATTTTTCAATTTGCATGAATTCATCGTCTTTATCCGCATGTGCGTTTCTTAAATCATACTCTCTTTGAAGATTCATCCAAAACGACTCTGTTGTACCAAAAGCTTTCGAAAACCTAATAGCAGTATCAGCAGTAATAGACCTCTTTTCTTTTATTATCTGACTTATCCGAGTTTGCTGAACGCCAATTTGCTTGGCTAATTTGTACGCCGTAAGGCCCATTGGCTCCAAAAATTCTTTCTCTAGAACTTCACCTGGATGTATGTTTGTTTTTAGCATTAGTGATAGTCGATTATTTGAACATCATGAGCATCTGCATTTTCCCATCTAAAGATCACTCTCCATTGATCATTAATGCTAATGGCCCAATACTCTTTCATGTTTCCTTTTAGTTTATGCAATCGGTTGGAGGGGGGAATTTTTAAGTCTTGTACTACACTTGCTGCATTTATCATGAAGAGTTTCCTCAATGCATTGTTGGCAATTTCATTACTCCACTTTTTAGTCCTTACCCCATTCCATACCTTTTCAGTATGCTTGCAACCAAAACTCGCAATCATACTGCAAAGATAGTATCTTCACACGATACTGTCAAATAACAATAGTATTGCTTGAAAGGTTGAGTTAGAGCAATATCAACCCTCGGGCCTTGGTAGATATTCACTTTAACAAAACGCTCCTCAGGCTTTTCATCTTTCTTCCAATATCTTAATCTTGATGTCATGAGGGCTCACTTCATCTCCACCAAAGTATGGCCAGAGTTTGTAATAGACTCCCATATTACAATTGTTCTCTCTCGTTATTCTTACTTCAGTTAGGTTATCCAATTGGAAAACATAGGAGTTATCTTCTAGGCTAATTCTATAATCATGCGCCTGATTGATACCCACCATACCCATAAACCCAGATGTTCTGATGCCAGAATGATATACATAGGCATGAATTTCCAATTGCCCATCCAACCATCTCCACCCAAAACGCGCACTGTTTTCATGATGGTGCGAATTACAATCCGCAAATCCGGCGAGCTTGTTTAGATCATGCTGATTTACTGGATCTGCAGTTTCATAGATAGCCGATTCATCAAACACAACCTTAAACACCATCTCATCTTTTTGCAATGTTTCAATCCTTAAAGATTGCCCATGGGTTCCTTTAGGAATGGTATATATGGTATATGGCTCTTCAAATTTGGGTTCGCATGACGTAATGAAAACAAGACTGGCAGCTACGAAACAAATGAAGAAAGAATGAAATACTGGAGAATCTTTTTTCATTTTTTTAAAATGTTGTAAGTATCAACTTAGCAGTAATGGATGCTTCTTGACTTCTCATGCCAGCCGAAAAGGCAAAATCTACATGTCTAAAAATTTTACAGACTATAGTGATTTCAGGTGTGGCAATCAAAAAATGGTTGTTCACTAAACCCACTTTCATTTCTCCAAAAATTCGAACTTTATTACATCTAGACAATGGAACTTGAATGGATGCTCCTGCAAACGGATAATTCTCCTCGGACCTTTCAAAAGAGAAATTATTGGTAGATTGGTAGAAGACACCTGTAGCAAACCCTTTTTGATTCACTAGCTTGAATTCATAGCCCTTTTGCAATCCCATGACAGTCTGGTTCAAATAACCTGCAGCCTGCATAGACTGACCAATTGATTTTTGATAACCAAACATTAAGAGCGCAAACAATACGAAGGCTACAAGAAGTTTTGGGGTGAGGTTCGATTTGATGATTTGCATAATTTTACTTTTTGGAACTATGCAAATCTTACTTCTTTCTCACCCCGAGGTTAGCGCAAAATCCTCATTCTCAAGAATCCGTAAATCACTTACGACCTAAAACTCCACCTTATAGCTCAGATTAGGAAACAAACCGAGCTGAGTAGCATCGAGCACCTTCCCAAATGCAGGGTCGTAGTAGTTGTCAAACACATTTTGAGTGGCAAGTATATTTTGCACATTGATGGCAACTACCGACGAAGAGTTTGGACGGTTTTTTCTATAGTTGATGCCAAAATCCAATCTGAAATAATCATCTAACTGGTTGAGGTTGTTACGGGTATAGTCACGGATAGTATACCCCATATCGATAGATTCATCGAGCATGATTGGTGCTGTTCTTTTACCTCCTGCCATGATTATTCTTGAGTTGATTCCAATGGACTTATTCTTGTTAGCTAATACAAATTCTTTCCCCCCGATCACGTTGAAAATATAACCCCCATCGAATACCGTGCTTCTTTTTACTCCATCTATGCCCTTGTAGTTACTCTCATATACAGACAATGTGGACATCAGATAATAATTATCGGAGAACCTTTTATCCAAGGTCAGTTCTATACCATAGTTTTCACCCGTTCCTTTATTGGCCAAAGCCGAATTGGTATAGCCATCATAGGAATTGATGGCCGAAAAAGTGCGTAGCTCAGGGATGGAGGTCGTGTCAGAAGGCCACACAGGCACATCAGACAAGTGCTGATAATACACTTCTGCTTTCACTCTCCATTTCGGGTTGATTTGATATTCATAACCGAATACCGCGTGTGCTGCTTTGGTAAAACCCAAGTCCTTGTTGTGCTGAATCTTGGTCCCATCTTCCTGAGTCTCATACGCTAAGTAGAGTGGTAGTGACTCCATTCTGCTATGCATACCAGCGCCAACATTGAAAGCCCCTCTATCGGTCGCTTGCCATCTCAGTCCCAGTCGCGGCTCCACATATGTTTGCTCATTGAGGGCAAAATGCGACACATGTACGCCACCATTGAAGGTCAAGTCATTGTTGAAACGATGCTGCCACTGTGCAAATCCCTGATAGAAGTCTGTGCCTCCAGACTCATCCAAAAACGTCACCAACTCACCAGTTTCCCAACTCGACTTACTCTCAAGGTTGTAATTGAGTCTGCTATAAATCCCTCCAACACGCAGGGTGTTTTTGGGGTTGAATTTATGATTGAGAAAAGACGAAACCCTAAAAGTGTTCTGATTGATTTGCTCCTCAAACAAATCAACCACTGCCAAAGAATCCTCAGACTCGACCTGACTTGAAGCCGAATAGGAGACTATAGACTCCAAATAGGTTTCCTTACCCAAATAAGCGACATGAGTGATCCCTCCTACTCCCATTCGCTGTTTGTCATACTCATTCCAATAATCTTGTATGGAGGTGTCTTGTAGGTAGGAATAGTTGTTGTCTCCACCAAGACCCCAGACAGAAAACGAACCCATCTTCTTAGTCGGAATGTGAAATTTGAATGATAAATCCTGAAAGGTGACTTCTTCTTGTTCGCCTAAGATTTTAAAGCCTATTTTATTAAAGAGACCAAGGGTAGAATACCTGTAGTTCACCAGGTAAGACGCGCGACTCCCTTTCTTCAGCGGGCCTTCTGACGCTAGGGTCACACCTAGCAAACCAGCTTGAAACGCATGCTCATATTCCTCAGAGTTTCCCTTTCTCAAGTTCAGATCAAAGATCCCCGAGGTGGCATTTCCATATTGTGCTGGGAAAGCGGCAGTGAAAAAATCCGAGCTGGCGAGCACATTGCTACTCAACATACTGATACCTCCCGCCGAACTCCCGACCTCTGCGAAGTGATTGGGATTTGGGATTTCCACACCCTCCAGTCTCCAGAGTATCCCTTTCGGGGAATTGCCACGTATGACGATCTCATTGAGTAAATCATCTCCACCTGTGGCTACTCCAGCATACGACAGTGCGGCACGCGCCGGATCATCAAAAGTGGCAGCCATCCTGCCTGTTTCTTCCACGCTTAGAGATATGGCGCTCACTGTGGCCATTTCATTCCTTGGCTGACCAGCATCATTTTTCGATGCTATGATCTCAACAGCTTTCAATTCTTCGAGCGACTCGATCAGTGAGAGGTCTAACACCACCTCTTTTCCAGACCCAACGAGCACGTTGGGTATCGTTTTGGGTGCGTATCCTACAGACGAGAAAGTCAATGTTTGTCTGCCCAAAGGCACGTTGGAAATTTTGTAGTACCCGTCTACATCAGTTACGGTTCCCAATATTGGATCAGTGTTCGCAACTACGATCGTTGCCCCTACGAGTGGTGTCTTAGATTGTTGGTCAATCAACCTTCCTTTGATGGTCTGCGTCAATGTCTGAGCAGTCAATCCTATGTTTACAGTTATTAGCAAAAAAATGGTAAAATAGTTTCTAATCATTGTTCTGTTGTTTGGTAGATAATCATGGTTAGGGAAACCAATCTGGGATTTACCCTACCTCATCTATGAAAAAATATTTCTACCATCAGCTCAAAATGACCATCTTCATCCCGCAATCATTCCGTTTTTTGGGGATTGAAATTCGTGTTCCAAGGCTAGATTCCTATACTTTTACTAGATGCTACTCCCATTTTTTCAAGAAGGAATTATTGAAGCAGGCTGTGACGAAGCAGGCCGTGGATGTCTTGCAGGTCCGGTGGTAGCTGCAGCGGTAATTCTCCCCTCTGACTACTCAAATGAAATCCTGAACGACTCAAAAAAACTCTCGGAAAAACAAAGAGATCTTCTGCGACCAATGATCATGGAAGATGCTTTGGCCTATGGAGTTGGCGTGGTATCACCCCAAGAAATAGATGAAATCAACATTCTAAACGCTTCCTTTTTGGCTATGCACCGGGCGGTGGACAAATTGAAAATTCGTCCCGAACTTCTGCTCATAGATGGCAACAGATTTAAAGCATATCAAGACCTACCTCACGAATGCGTCATCAAGGGAGATGGGAAATATCTATCAATAGCAGCTGCTTCCATTTTAGCCAAAACGCATAGAGATGAACTGATGCGAAAGCTGGATCTCGATCATCCCCAGTATGGGTGGAAATCCAACATGGGCTACCCAACTAAAGCCCACCGATCCGCCATCAAGGAAACTGGCACAACACCTCATCACAGAATGAGTTTTCAGCTATTACCCAGGCAGATCGAATTGTTTGAAAAACCATAAATCATGGATATCACTTCAAGATTTTCTAGCACGCAAGGATCGAGAGAGCAGCACCTCAACAAGCTTTTGGCCAAAGAGATTGTTGACAATCACGAGGAGGAGTTCATCCACCAGATCAATAAAGTGCTGTTGTCTGGTGCCAAATTAGATATCATAGCTGACGCACTAAAAGTGATCGAAATGGTTGGTCAGGCGAAACCTGAAATGGTAAAAATGACACTGAGTTCTGTCATGAAATTACTAGATCATAAAAGTAACAAAATTCAGTGGCGAGCTATGAGTGCCTTGAGCACGTTCGGGCATTTGTCCTTAAAGCTCATCTATGAAGAGCTCGGGAAAATACTGATGATCATGGATGCCGGATCTGTTATTACAAGAGACCATGGCATAAAGCTTCTGGTAGCCATGTACCAACAACCTGAATGGCAAAATGACCTGGCCAGCTTGCTCGAGGAGCAACTACTCGCCGCTCCGGACAACCAACTGGGTCAGTATGCGGAAAAATGGTTGGAGGTAATCACCCCAGCTCATCATTCACGATTAAAACACATTCTAGAAGGCCGGTTGCCTGAACTCGTCAGTCCTTCCCACCAAAAACGGATAAGTCGGGTCTTAAAAAAGTTGGAAAAGCAACGCCAAAAGTAAACTACATTTGAACCTAACCCACAAATGAAAAATGGATCAACCCATTAAACTAGTACTCTCCTTTTCTTTGATAATCATTGCTTGCCTATCTACTCTGGAAAGTCGAGCTCAATCGCAGGATACCGTCTCATATTACACCATTACCACCTCGGACGGCAACATACTCAATGGTCGAATAATGCAGAAATCACCTGAATTCGTCAGGTTTAAGACCGACAATCTTGGAGAAATCAAAATTAGATTCATGGACATAGAATCCATTCAGCCAATGTCTAATTCTAAGGGAGGAAGTTATTCCTCTAGTCAGAGTGACACCTCTGTTCCAGCATATAGACCTGGCAGATCTAAGAGCTATGATGATCCTAAGTACTATCTCTTTCGAAACAATGGGTTTGGGTTAGAAAAGGGAGACATCTATTATCATAATGTTTGGTTGTTTTTCAATGAAGTGAATTTTGGATTCTCTGATAATTTTTCGCTCGGATTTGGCGTGATGCCTTTCACTTTTGACGAAACGCTCCCAGCATGGATCCAAGGAAAATTCACCCTTCCTATCCAGGAAGATAAGATTGCCGTTGGGCTTGGGACCGTTCACGCAGGTCTCATAGATGGAGGCTCCAATTTTGGAATGGTTTACACGGATTTTACTATTGGAAACAGATCCAATCACGTCAATGTGGGAGTTGGAACAGGGTACATTGATGGTATCTGGCAAAGCAAACCAGGGTTTACTTTAAGTGGCTCTATTAAGGCTACTCAAAGTGGGGCTCTCGTCACAGAGAACTACATTTTTACTGATTATTTGCTCTATTCCTTGGTTTTCAAACAGTCGTTCAATACGGGAGTATTTGACTATGGAATCTTCTATATCCATGATGGTTTTAGTGGGGTAGCACTCCCGTGGTTAGGCATTTCACTTTATGTGTCGAGAGATAAGTGATACAAGAGTGAGTAAACCAAGAAAGCCCTTTGCCAAACGAGAAATCACAGATCATACCTCCGATTATCTTATGGCGTATTAACTTCGAAGAAATTTTCAATCTAACCGAAGTAGTATGTCAGTCAAGCATATTGTGTCCTGGAATGTCAATGGAATAAGAGCCATTATCAAGAAAGATTTTCTCAAGGATATTGAAGAGTTAGACCCGGACATATTGTGTCTTCAAGAAACCAAGGCTCAGCCTGAAGATGCGATGAAAGCATTGGAAAATTTACCCAAATACAAGCATTATATCAATTCGTCCAAAGCCAGAAAAGGCTATTCGGGCACTGCGATTTTGACCAAAGAAGAGCCCCTGAATGTCATCTATGACATGGGAGTAGAAGAGCATGATCAAGAAGGGCGAGTCATTACTGCTGAGTTTGAAAAATTCTTTTTAGTGACGGTATACACGCCCAATTCTGGCCAAGACCTGAAGCGATTAGATTATAGATCAGGTTGGGATGAGGTGTTCAGAGATCACATGGTGGCACTCAATGAGCAAAAACCAGTCATCGTATGTGGAGACCTCAATGTGGCGCATAGAGATATTGATATTGCCAGACCTAAGGCTAATTACAACAAATCTTCGGGCTATACTCAAACAGAAATTGACGGATTAGATAGCATCTTGGATGCAGGGTTTGTTGATACTTTTAGAAATTTTCATCCGGACGAAGTGAAGTACTCATGGTGGAGTTACAGATTCAATTCCAGAGAGAAAAACATTGGCTGGCGAATTGATTATTTCTTGGTGAGTGAAGATTATAGAGAAGCTGTGAAAAAATCCGAAATCTATAATGATCGATTTGGTTCTGACCATTGTCCAATAGCCATCGAATTAGCTGATTAATACAACAACAACCAACACCCCTTATGACCAACAAAAAAATTCCTTTACACGACCTTCACGTTTCCCTTGGCGGAAAAATCGTTCCGTTTGCAGGTTTCGAAATGCCTGTGAGATATAGTTCCGACAAAGAAGAACACATGAAAGTGCGCGAATATGTCGGTGTGTTTGATGTTTCCCATATGGGGGAATTTATGATCACCGGGCCTCATGCGCTCGATCTAATCCAGAAAGTGACTTCAAATGATGCCGCAAAACTAGTGGATGGACAAGCCCAATATTCATGCTTCCCCAATAGCCAAGGAGGGATCGTTGATGATTTGATTGTCTACCGTTTTGGCGAAGAAGAATACATGTTGGTGGTGAACGCCTCCAACATAGAAAAAGACTGGAACTGGATCACTCAACACAACACCATGGGTGCCGAGATGAAGGATATCTCTGACGATACGGCGCTCTTCGCCGTGCAAGGCCCCAAAGCGCAGGAGGTGCTACAAAAACTGACGGAGGTGGATTTGTCTCAGGTCAGGTTTTATCATTTTACTCAGGGTGAGTTGGCTGGTGTGCAAATGATTATTTCTGGTACTGGCTATACGGGAGCTGGCGGATTTGAGCTTTATATACCAAAAGAGCATGCTGAAAAGGTATGGAAAGCTGTTTTTGAAGCTGGAGAAGAATATGGCATTGCGCCAATAGGCTTAGGTGCTAGAGATACGCTAAGGTTAGAAATGGGCTATTGCCTTTATGGTAATGACCTAAACGATGAGACCTCTCCTTTGGAAGCAGGACTTGGCTGGATCACCAAATTCACCAAGGACTTCATTAATAGCGACAACCTAAAACAACAAAAAGAGGCTGGTGTACAGCGCAAACTTGTTGCCTTTGAAATGGTGGATAAGGGAATTCCTCGTCATGACTATCTAATAGTGGATGCAGAAGGCAATGAAATAGGCAAAGTCACTTCTGGAACTATGTCGCCTCTGCTCAACCAAGGCATAGGCATGGGATATGTTTCTATTGGCAACCATACCATAGATAGCCAGATATTCATAGCTATCAGAAATAAGCAACTAGAAGCCAAAGTAATAAAACCTCCATTCGTGAAATGAGAAAAATTGAAGTCTGTTTGACTCCAGAATTGATTCACCAATTTGACCTAGACGGCAAATATGTGGTGGTGGTAGATATATTCAGAGCTACATCTTGTATGGTTTCTGGTATGTCCAATGGCGTGGAAGCCATACATCCAGTGGCTACCGTAGAAGAATGTGTTGCACTAGGGAATGAAGGCATGATCACAGCTGGAGAAAGAGGAGGAGTGAAAGTCGAAGGGTTTGATATGGGCAACTCTCCATTCGAATATCTGGAAGCATCGGTAGTCGGCAAATCTATTGCTGTGAGCACCACTAATGGTACGCGCACTATTTTGGCTTCTTTAGAGGGGAAAGAAATTCTGATAGGTGCTTTCCTCAATTTGAAGGCCACAGCCCAATATCTGACCAAACAAGACTGTGATATTATGATTCATTGTGCAGGATGGAAAGGCACTGTAAATATTGAAGATTCGCTTTTTGCGGGTGCATTGATAGCTGCATTAGCTGAAACTCACGAGATCAGCGGAGATCCCGCTTTGCTCGCGCATCAACTTTATCAGGCTAATGCTACAGACCTTATGCCAATAGCTCAAGCCTCCTCTCATGCTCAAAGACTCTCTGGCTTTGGCGCGACCAAAGACTTGGAGTACTGTATGACACAAGATCTCTACGACCTAGTGCCAGTATACCAAGACGGTAAAATAGTGTTATCTAAATAGAGGCGGTACGGCAGCCTGCGTGATCTCAATACTTCCCCATACATCTCCTGTGATATAGGGCTCGCTGTTTTTCCAGGCTTCCAGCTCTGCTTCAGTCTCAAAATCCATCACCATCACAGAGCCAACCATTTGATCATTCTCTATCATAGCCACTGCGTAGAGCAGCTTGCCTTCTTCTCTGAGTTTCTTGGCTCCTACCAAGTGTGCTTCCCGATTCTGCTGTCTTCTATCTGCCCCATCAGGATGATCCCTGCCAATTACTAAATATGTCATGATTAGAACTTATGTTTTGAACCCAACTCCATATCGCTCAACTCAATCTCCAGCGCCTTGGTAGAGAGCTGAATCTCCCGAAGTGAAATAATAAGCGAAAGTAATAAGGCAATCAGGCTAACGCCGAATGTTACACTCCCTAAATGCTCTGTCTTGATGTAAATAAAAAACATGGCCATCACGCAGAGTGCCAAACTGGCCACTCCCAAAAATTGCATAGTGCGGATCAGAAACAATCTTCGTCTCAGATTTGCTAGCTGACCTTCGAGCACCTTTTTGGGATTCTCCAAATACATGCGGTGAAGCTGCCTGATGATATTGGCTATGGCCAAAAATCGATTCGTATATGCAAGTAGCAGCAATGAAATCGCCGGAAAAAGTAATGCGGGCGTGGTAAGGGAAATTTCCATTAATGTAGTTTCTCGTTCTCCTGATGTCTGGTAGAGTCACGAGTGGTTTTCTTTTCTATATTTTTTTTGAGGGCGGAAGTCAGATCTACTCCTGTCTGGTTAGCCAGGCAAAGCAGCACCCAAAGTACATCAGCCATTTCGTCTCCCAAATCCCTGTTTTTGTCAGATTCCTTGAAGGACTGCTCACCGTATGTCCTAGCCATCAACCTAGCCAATTCGCCCACCTCCTCGGTGAGGATGGTCATGTTGGTGAGTTCGTTGAAATACCGCACTCCAGTGGTATTGATCCACTGGTCTACTTGTGATTGGGCTTCTTCAATGGTCACTTAGCAGATGAATTTGCGTCAAGATTCTCATTTAGGTGAACAATCTCAAAGCCTTCCATCTCCAATTTGTCCAAGAAAAATTTCAGGCGCTCCTCTTCGGTAGTTCTTAAGGAATCTTTGTCTGGTTCAAACTCGCGAAAATGCTCTATTGGAAATCGCCTGCCTAACTTATAATGATCGGACCAAAATAAAGCTTCATCTACGTATCCATCTTCTCCATAGTAATACTTGTATTCTGATGCCATGCGGTCATCTTTTTGTACTACCAAATGACCACTGTAAATAGGCTCATTGTTTTCGAAATAAAAATAATCATCTCGCTCTATGTGGCTGGTATGAAGGACGCCAACTACTTTGAGCATTTCGTCATCCATAAAGTAGCCGCGAATCTTGTAGACTGAATCGCCCTCATGAAAATCATCCTCTATAATGGCAGTTCTGTGATTGGCGTTGATATCGTCTATTATTTTTTCTATTCTATTGACCATTGGTCGCTTTTCTTTGCTCACTTCTGAGCAGCTCCAGAGCAAACCGAGTGTTAGTGTTAAGTAGATGGTGGTTTTCATAGCTGAACATTTTTAGTACAATATAGCAATTCTAAGTTTTTCTATTGTCATTACTTGTTTTGGCTGTGTGTTTTATGCCTTTCGCTATTGGCAGATCGCTTTGCGTAATGGGCTTTTGGCTTTTGGCTAAAAATTAAAATTTCTATATCGGATATCTTCAATTCTACATTATTAATTAATGCTCCCGTGATGTCTACTACCAGACTTACCGGAGAAACGCCTGAACACTTGAGCACATTTCATACTTTCTACTTTCACGAATTACATCTCCCTCCCATCCCGCTACCCAACACACCCCTCTTCAAAGAGGGAATGTTTCTTTCGATCAAATTTTGAGGCAGCCTAGATACTTGATTAATAATTATCCTGAACACTTTAGCACATTAGCACGTCTCAACTTAAAACTTTACACTTTCAAACTTTCATGAATTACATCTCCCTGCTCTCGCTCTGCCACACACACCCCTCTTCAAAGAGGGAATTTTTCCTTTCGATTAAATATTGATTTAGCACAGTAACTTGAATGAATAAAGAACTGAACACTTAAACACATGAACACATCTCAACTTAAAACTTTACGCTTTCAGTTTTCCACTTTACACTAACTACATCTCCCTGCTCTCGCTCATCCCTACGCACCCCTCTTCGAAGAGGGAATTTTTCTTTCGATCAAATTTTGAGGCAGCCTAGATACTTGATTAATAATTACCCTGAACACTTTAGCACATTAGCACGTCTCAACTTAATACTTTTTACACTTTCAGTTTTCAACTTTTCATTATCAATTAGTCATTTTCAATTCCCCATTATCAATTATCAATTATCATAAGTTGCTAGAACCGCAGAGGTATCAAAATAGACCGGATGGAAGCGGGGCTGAAAGCAAGAGCGGACAGCCGGACTGAAGCTAAATACGGAGGTAAAATGCCTCTCTCCTTAGAAGTAAAAAAAGGGATGAAGATTCGCATCATTTCTTGTTGGCTTGTTCGTTATATTTACGGAATGGCCTTCATACTCTCCGCTTGCTCGGAGGTGAAATTGGGCCAATGAATGATAAATTATTAGTCGCTTCGGTGATCAACATAAGATAGAATAAACATGGGATGTGCTTCATGTGGCACGGCGGTAAGTGAAGATGGAGTAACCTTAGGGTGCAATAACAATGGGGGCTGTAGCTCCGGAGGTTGTAACAAAATGAATGTATTCGACTGGCTGTCCAACATGGAAGCGCCGGTGGTGAGTCATTTTGACATTGTAGAGGTTCGCTTCAAAAACGGTCGTAAGGAGTTTTTTAGGAATTCGGAAAAACTGGATCTAACCACGGGAGATGCTGTGGTGGTGGATGTGCCAAATGGCCATCACTTGGGCCATGTCTCGCTGCAGGGCGAACTGGTAAGGCTACAGATGAAGAAGAAAAATGTAGCGAACGATGGCGAAATCAAATCAATATATAGGATAGCTTCTCAGCGTGATATAGATAAATACCGTGAGGTAAAGAAACGAGAACTGCCTACGCTCTATCGTACTCGAAAGGTGATAGAGGAGCTTGGTCTCAAAATGAAATTGACGGATGTGGAATATCAGGCTGACAATGTGAAGGCCACCTTCTACTACAGCGCTGATGAGCGTGTGGATTTCAGAGAGTTGATCAAAAGATTGGCCGGGGAATTTAGAATAAGGGTAGAGATGCGCCAGATTAGCCTGAGACAAGAAGCCGGTAGGCTGGGTGGTATTGGCTCATGTGGCAGGGAACTTTGCTGCTCTACGTGGCTCGGAGATTTCAAGAGCGTAAGTACGCAAGCCGCCCGCTATCAAAATCTTTCGCTGAATCCTGGTAAGCTATCGGGCCAGTGTGGTAGGCTGAAATGCTGTCTAAACTATGAACTAGACACCTACATGGATGCGCTTAAAGATATCCCCAAGGTGGATAAGCATCTGGAAACAGAACAAGGTAAGGCTAAGCTTCAAAAAACGGACATCTTCAAAAAAATCATGTGGTTTGGATATGATGGTGAAAATACCTGGTATCCGCTAGACGTAGCCCGCGTTAATGAGATCATCGCGCTCAATGCCAAAGGAAAAAAACCCGTGACTTTGGCCGAAGATGTGATAGAGACGGTGAATGAAGATGTAGGACTTAATAGCGACCTGGTAGCTATGGATCGCAAATTCAGCAAGGGGAATCCGAACAAAAAGCGCAAGAAAAATAAAAAGCGTAACTGGAAGAAAAACAAAAAAGGCCATAACAAGCCGGAGAATAAGTCTAAACCGTCATGAGAAGCTTATTAGGAACTGTGGGGTTGATGCTGATATTATGGTCATGCGATCCCAATCGTGTAATGGAAGACAATAAGAACCTGGAAGGCGCCTACTGGCACAAGGACTCAGTTGTCAGATTTGATTTTGAAATAGCGGACGTGGGAGCTTCGTACAATGTGTATGCTAACATTCGCAACGCACAGCATTATCCATTCTATAATCTCTACTACAAATATGCTATTAAAGATGCCGATGGTAACGAGATTGCTCAGAAACTAGAAAGCATCAATCTATTTGACCCAAAAACCGGAGAACCGTACGGTAGTGGTTTGGGAGATTTGTTTGATCATAGGCAGCTGATATTGGAGAACTACAGATTTCCAAGTGCTGGCAACTTTGAAATCAGCCTGACTCAATATATGAGGCGCGATAGCTTACCGCTAATCCTCTCTATGGGTGCCAGAGTCGAAAAGGCCGAGTAGTTGTTGGGTTGTTGGGTGAAAAACGGCTTTGTGGGAGGATAGGTTGGTCGTCAAAAATCGATTTTTATTACTTTTCTTCTTTAGCCTTCATTCACATCCTATTCACAAACTGTGATACCTTCTCGTGGGTCTTCTCCCGATTCATCCAGTATTCACGACTGTAAAATTGTAAATACTTCCACCCCTTCTCGATGAAATGTCGCTGCCTATAGCAATGAGATTCTTTGGGCGATAGTGTGTCGTAGTACAAATCATCATCTGTTAGTATCAATCCCGAATCTTGATTTCTAGTGCGTATTGTCAGATCTGCAAACGGTAAAGTCTTATCGATAGCGTAGCCTTCTCCTTTATGAGCCAGCCGATTTCTCAGGTACCAAGTAGATTCCCTCACTTCGTCGAGCTGGACATTTGGTTGCCATTCTCCATCGCTTACCTGTTTGGCATATTCGAGATACGCTTTGAGCAGTTTAGGCCCTTGATTGACTGTCTTTTCGGTCTTGAGCTGACCAGGCAATATACTTGTGACAATGTGCACAGCTTCCTTGGCACGAGTGATAGCGACATTGAGCCTGTTCTCACCGCCTGCCTGATTCAGGCTACCAAATCGAAGTTGCAGATTACCTTTTTCATCGGGAGCATAGGCGGTAGAAAAGATGATTATATCACGCTCATCCCCTTGCACGTTTTCTATATTCTTCACGAACAAAGAAGCCGGCAAGCTGATATTACCATTGTCAATCAATTCATCTAGCATATCGAGAATCAACGACTGCTGTTTAGAATTGAAAGTGACTACTCCCATAGACTTTTGAGGATCATTAGCGACCAGTCTTTGAATAAGACTTACTACATGATCTGCTTCTATCTGGTTGCTGTTATCCTGCCAGACGCCATCCAGCTTGTGGTATTGAATCGGTGAGGTATTGGATGCGTTGAACAATTGATAGTCTGGCAACAGCTTTAGTTTCCCTTGATAAAAATGGAGATTGGAAAACTCAATGAGCTCCAAAAACTTGCTTCTATAGTGACCTCTCAGACCAAATTCTGGTAAATACTGCTTACCCAGAGACAGCAATGAATCTACCTCCAGTTCTGGAGACTCATCTTCCTCGTTTTCCCATCGTACTCGATACAAATCATTCGGCTGTAGCTGCTTGTCATCACCCACTATCACTACTTGCTTGCCCCGATACATAGCCGGTACACCTCGCTCTGCAAAACATTGAGATGCCTCATCGAAAATCACCAGATCGAAAGTCTGCTCCATGGGGAAAATGGCCGAAGCAGATTCTGGGGAAGTCAGCCAGCATGGCAAAAGCGAAAAAAGTTCTTCGTGAAAATGAGAAATAACCCTTCTAATTGGCCACACTTTTCGCTTCTTGGTCACCTGATGGTGAAGGTCTCTATAGGTCACCAAGTTATTCAGACGGTTGTAGCTCAGGTCCTCATAAGTTCTTTCTCTGGATTTCAGCAAGAGGATATCCTGACTAAGCTCTTGCTTTCGCAAAATGGCTTCTTGCAGATCTTTGGTAAGGTGGTCTATTTTATATGAAGAAACGGCTTTCAGTATTGGATACTTGGTTTCTATGTGATCAATCCATGCTATGGCGATGCTATTTTCAAATAATTTGAAAACCTCTTCTTTCTGACCGGAGGTCTTCTCTATCAGCTTGGTAACCAAACCTTTCTCTTCACGCGTGAAACCATCCGTAATGGCATGGTACTCGACCAATGAGTCAAAGTCCTCTTTTAGCTGCTTGGCCAATGCTGGAGATCTTTCAGGATGAAGGAGTATCGCTCTGATTTGTTTTTCTGTCAAGTAGGCACTCCACTTGAGTAGTTGATTAGGCAGCTGCTCAAGTGCTGCCACCAACTCTAGGAGATTGCCCACATAGGTTTGCCTATTCTGATTTTTGAAAGGAAAATACTGATCAATGGTCCTCACCTTCTCACATATCTTTACGCATTTTAATGCGAGCTTCTGATAGAAGTACCAATTCTGTAAATCGATTTTTCTGAATTTCTTTGGAAAGTCCTTGAGCCACTTATTTTTCTCGACTTTCGAGACAATATGTTCATAGTTCAATCTATTATCGATCCGTCTCAGCAGAATTTCAAAGCCTTGCTTATCGCTTTTCAGATCATTGGCTATCAGAACTCTGGTGATGAAAATCTTTTCGTCTGAGAGTAATCGCCATTTCAACCAGCTAAATGGATTTTTCCGCGCTTTGATAGCGTGCTCCAAGGCTTCCTGAAACCTCCCCAAATCCGAGGAAGCCAGTGAAGTTTCCAAGCCATCTCCTTTGAAACACTGCATAGTTGACCGCTCCATCTCGGTGAGCATGCTGAGGTCAGCGTTAGCGTCATGGCTCATCATGTGCGTGAAAAATCCGAACACAGTGTCATTGTCAAGATTGGAGCTGAGTAATGTTATTTGATCTACGTGTACCAAAAAATGCCTGGCCGTCTCGAAATCCATGGCTATGGACGCAAACTTGCTCGACTTCTCCTTGAACTGCTGTTCGAAATTTGGGATCTCATCCAACAACTCACGAATACGCATAAGATCCGGGGTGGAGAACTGCGCAAACGAAGGCCCAGATGCCCAGAAGTGATTCTCATCAAACTTCTGATAGTAGTCAAGATATCGGTTTAGCTTCCCAACAAATTCTCTTGTTTTCTCATAAGTAAACTGCCTATACTGCTGATTTAAAGGTATCGTGGGGGCATCCGGATCAGAAGATAAATAAAGCGACTTTATGGATTGGCCATACTCTGATTCATCAAAAAGCGCATTTTTAAACTCTCCTAGTTCTTCAGTGATTTGATCAATCACCCTGCTCGTTTGCAAAAACTCACGCTCTAGGTGAATAGCGTCTAGTCCATTGTTCTTCTGTCTGTTTTCATCTACGCTATCTATCTGCCTAGAGATCTGCTCAAAGATCTCCTTACGATCGTTTTTAAAATCATGCACCAAACCGACAAAATCATGAAGTTGTTGTTGCTTCAGACGCTCATAAACTACATCCAACGCAGCACGTTTTTGACAGACTAACAATACATTTTTACCTCGTGCGATATAGTCACTGATCAGATTGCAAATAAGCTGTGACTTGCCCGTGCCGGGAGGTCCTTGAATGACCAAAGAATTTCCATTCTTGACCAATTTAAGCGCATGCTCCTGTGAGGCATCCATCTCAAAAGGTGTGAATGTCGTCTCTTCTTTTACCTGATCCGAGAAGCGAATATTCTCTGGACTCTCTGGGTTATCCTTGACTCTAGATTGAAAAAACTCTGAAAGATCTGGCCCCTCGACCTGCTCTAGCAAATTCAGGTAATCAGGTACCAACTGAGATCCAGCCTGCGGGAAAATCCCTAATACCGCCTCTGAAAACAGCTTCAACATACCGTCTTTCTGTTGCTGCTCAAAATCGGCCTTCTTGTGCTGCTGAAAACCATCCAACTGATCTAAAAAAAGATCTTGATTAAAATTTAGTTCGAGCTGGCTCTTCTTCAGAACCTGATAAAGCTGCGTTCTAAATTTGGTAGAGTCTTTATCCAAATCATTCAGCACAAACTCCACCAAATCTTCAGCGAGACTTACTTGATTGTAATGGGCATACGCCAATAAAAAAGTCTTATTAAAAGTGATGTTTACATCCTTTCGTTTCTCCAGATACCAGCTGCCCTTTTCGCGACTGACCCTTACTGGAAAAAATACCAGTGGACACCTCACCAATGTCCCATCGGCAAGCTTGCCATGCACAAATGGCCACCCCACATATAAATCTCTAGCACCTCGTTCCTGAAATAGAAAATCTTCCATACGCGAGATCTTCCTCAGTTTCACGCTATTCTTATTGACACTCTGATCTCTCGGGTCAAGTTCATCGCATAGTTTTACTTTCTGGGGGGATTCGATTAGGGATTTTATTACCGAAAAACTTGTCTCATTATTGGCAAAATCAAGATCATGCAAATCAAGAAATTGATCTGTAACAAGCCTCAATAGCATCAGAGAGCGACTGTTGCCGGACAAATTGGTTAGTCGTCGCAAAAATGATTGTAATATCTTCTCCATAAAAATCCGCTACCGATCGGTCGAAAGATAAGGATATATTTTTTGATAGAGACTGTCGCTGATGATCTTTATGGATTTGATTTCCGAGATAGATTCTATGCGACCATGCTGCTGTCGATAATTAAAAATGGCCCGAGCGATGTGATACTCGATGTAGGGATGCTGCTGCAATATTTTGAACGTATCCGTATTTATATTCAGAGTTTTGAGTCTGGACTCAAAGAGCAAGAGACTGTCTAGTACCAACACCAATTCATCAGATAAGCCATATACTTCTGATAGCTGAGTAGAGGTATGATACCCTCCAAGGCGATCTCGATATTTGACGATTCTCTCCGAAAGCACCGGACCTATCCCCTGGATACTTTGGAGATCTTCTGCCGTTACCAAATCAATATCCATTCCCATAAGAAAAGAAGCTTTTGGCACTCTTTCTTCTTTATTTCTCGCTTGATATTTTGGCTTAACGATTTCTTCCGGAAGTGATATATGATTCCACAGTTCAGAAATTCTAGATTGAGAAATGCCGTAAATATTCTGCAAATCTTTCTTGACTCTAAAAGAGCCTCCTTTCTCCCTATACTTCAAGATGTTGTTAGCGGTGCGTTCCTTGAAACCCAAAGTCATTAACTCTTCTTTGTTTACCGTATTAGGGTCAAAATCAAAACTTTTATGCACCAATGTTGCTGGCTCATTCATATCTTCTTGTACCTTTTGAGAATTATTTTGACTTTCTATAGAAGATTCAAGCTCCAGCGCCCATTTTTTAAGCTTTATGGTGTCAGAGTCAAACTTTTTGGATGCATCATGGGTATAGGAATAATAGACTTTGGGAACAATCGCGAAAGCAATAATGACAAATATCATGATGATGGTACCTGTGGCTTCTGTCTTGGAAAAGCCCAAAGTATCAATTATCAAACGTTTTAAAAAGCTCAACATGTGCCGCTATTTACAAACAAGATAATTTGATTTTATGATAAATGTCATATGGTATCTCAATGTGGATAAGTTAATTTTGCAGACTCTCAAGTAAAACTGAGGGCTTAATATTCATGGAAAAGCATTTCAAAGCGATAGGAATATCTTACAAAAACACTCCTCTAGAGTTAAGGGAATCTGTGTCATTTGATGAAAATCAAAACAGAACATTCTTGGCTCAGCTTAAGGAGATGTTTGCTATTGAAGATGCTTTATTGGTTTCTACTTGTAACCGGACTGAACTCTACTATTATTCTGATCGAGATCTTTCTACAGAATTAGCCAAGTTGATTGATATTTTTCATCAGAATGACGGAAGTACTGCCACGGCTGATCATTTTGTGAAATATGAGCATGACGAGGCGATCAATCATCTATTTGAGGTGGCTTTGGGTTTGGACTCTATGATTCTTGGAGACATCCAAATTAGCAATCAAATCAAAAAAGCTTATCAATACGCAGCAGACGAGGGAACGGCAGGTCCTTTCTTACACCGTTTGATGCACACCATATTTTTCACCAACAAGCGATCTGTTCAAGAAACCAGCATTCATGACGGTACTGCTTCTGTAGCTTCGGCGGCTGTAGATGTAGCCAATAAATTCATGGTGAATTACAGCCAGCCAAAGATTGTAGTACTGGGATTGGGCGAGATTGGAGTCAATGTAGCTGAAAACCTTAAGGGTACCGACGCTCAAGTGATTTTGGTAAACAGAACATATGAAACCGCTGAAACTAAAGCCTCACAGCTTGGTTTTGACGTAGCACATTTCGAAAACCTACCTGATGTGCTGCAAAATGCACATGTGGTTATAAGTGCGGTTCAAGCTTCTACCCCATTAGTCAACTCAGAGTTAATTGGTGATACGGACCATCCGCGACTTTTTATCGATTTATCAGTTCCAAGATCCATAGAGAAGAATTTGGATGAACTCCCTGGTATTTTGCTTTACAATGTGGATCAACTAGAGCAAAAAACGGCTGAGGCGCTGAACAAACGCAAAGAGGCTATCCAAGATGTGAAGACCATATTATCAGAAAGTATTGCTGATTTTGAAAGCTGGTCTCAAGAGATGGGAATCAGCCCGGCCATCAAAAAATTCAAAAATGCGCTAGAAGAAATTCGTCAAGAAGAACTGGCTCGTTTTCTATCGAAAGCTGATGACAAGCATGCTAAAATGCTAGAAGACATCACTAAGAACATGGTACAAAAGCTAGTGAAACTACCGGTGCTGCAACTCAAAGCAGCATGCAAGCGTGGTGAAGCTGAAGAAATGGCAACCATTCTTCAAGACCTATTCAACCTCGAAGCAAAAGAAACCAATACTCCTAAGTAACCTTCTAGGATCACCTTCCCTATCTTTGATTAATGCAAAGACTTCTTCTTGTACTGTCGATTTTATTTGCAGCATCTTGTACTATAGCCGGTGGACTGAAAATAGTCACTGACAATGGGAAACAGGGAATAGCTGATGAAGAAGGCAAGGTACTGGTTCCTCCCATTTACGATAAACTTGGCTGGTCTAACAGAACCTCGGAAGTTGTGGGCGGTGCTATTGGGTACTATGAAAATGGTAAGTGGGGAATCATCAACATAGAAAATGGCAAACTTTCAAGTGCGAGATACGCCACCCTGGAGCCATTCAATGAGTCTCTGTATGAGGCTGGTATCACTGGTCGGTTTACCAATATCATTTTCAAAGGGCTGATTGACGCCAAACTAAAAGTTCATCTTGATTTCCACTATTATACCATAGACCCATTGGACGAAAGTCTCTGGCTCGTATCAGAATACAATGCGCGGAGATTGGACTATGGAGTATTCTCTATTGACAATGAGCTTATTATACCCACCCAATTTCGACAAATAGAAAAGCAGGGAAAACTACTCAACGTCCAAAATCAGCAGAAAAAGTTCAAACTATATGCCTCCACAGGGGCTCCCGTCAGTGACGTATGGTACGATAAAATCAGCTTCGACCCTGAGGGATATACCATCACCAACAATGGATATGTTGGCCGAATAAATGCGGACGGTCAGATAGTGCATTCTATAGAATACAAAGACATTGTGGATGGGGAAGTTCGTTCGTTTCCCGAATGGGAAATACGAGAAGTAGGAAAGGATGAAGGCACGAAGATCAAATGTGATTCGGTGGTTTTCAATAAGGCCACCGACCTGTTAATAGCACATGTGAACAACACAGAGCACATCTTAGCAGTGAGCGACAAAGTTTTTAAGGACAAACAAGTACAGCTCAAATATCTCGGACAAGGCTTTGTGGTGACACAGCACAACATCAGCAATGAATGGGGAATCTATAAAACGGATGGTCGACTGATTGCCAGCCAGTTCGACACCATAGCTATAGATTCATCATATTTCTACGCGCATCACAAGGAAGGATGGGATGTATACAACCTGTTTGGCAGAAAGATTAACGAGAGGCCTTATGAAGCAGTTGGCTTCTCTCATGCCGGCAATATCCCTGTAGCCAAGCGCAATTTCTGGGGTTGGATAGATTTTCAGGGAACTCGTATGACCACTTTGAAATATGACTCATTAGCTCCCGGACTGACGCCAGATCATTATATAGCCAATAGCTATGGTAAATGGGGAGTAAGAACTTTTGCAGATGAGTGGATGATCATGCCCAAATACGAATCAGTCTTGAAGTCTGGTGAATTGTATATTGGAAAAAAAGATCAGGCATTCCATGTATATGACCTAAGTGGAAAACTGCTACACCAAGTTCCTTATAAGATCATTCAGGAAGAACTATTGAAACTCACGGATGGAGATTTATTTGGTTTACTTACTGAAAAGGGGAAGTACATTTATCCTGGCTATGAGCGAGTCTATGCAGTAGACGCTTATTATGCTCTCCAAGCTCGAAATGTAGTCATGCTCATCGATGAGATTGGAAACACCATCATATCACTGGATCAAAGAGTGGAAGAAGTATTGTCATTTTCTGAAGGGTATTTTCATGTGATTAAGGATGGTCAGCATGGGTTTGTAGACACAGAAGGCAAACTTCGGATTGCCAATAGGTATGATTCTGCCTTGCTCTTCAGTGAGGGCTTAGCTGCCATTAAATTAAGGGGTAATTGGGGGTTTGTGGATGATACGGAGACATTGGTGATCCAACCTTATTACACCTATTCGAGTACTTTCTCCGATGGATTGGCCATCATACAAACTGACGGCAAGTATGGGATTATCGACCCTCAAGGAAATGAGATTATTAACCCGGTATGGCAGCTTATTGAGCGATTGCCGACTGGAAACTATCGTTTAACTGATGACAGTGGACGCCTAGCCATGGTCAGCAGAGTTGGTAAGATCATATTCAGAGCCAAGTTCGATTACCTGGAAGATTCTGACCTAGGTTTGGTGGTGGTAGAGAAGTTTGGCAAAAAAGGCGTGATGGATTATACCGGATTGACCAAAGTCCCTTTTGAATACGAAGAAATAAAAATATCTGGTGACTACCTACTTCTGCGAAAGGAGTAGAAATTAACCCACTTGCAGTTTAATGAGCTGATTGAGATCAATGTGCTTATTGATCATAGACGAGACCATCTCTGGCTTCATTTCATTTAAATGAGTTAAAAAATCCTCAAAGTAACTACTGGTCAATCCGGCAACCTCTAGCCCCTTGATCATCTCGTGAGCGCTAAAAGGAGAACCAAAAGAGGAAAGGAACTTCCCCTTCATATAATTGACTACCATATTAAACTCCTCTATTCCAGGGGACTCACTCTGAAGTTTTTTCACTTCATTTTCTATCTCATCAAATGCTAATTGTGCCTTGTCCTTGAGCACTTCAGAATTGATTTCCCAATAGGAGCTATGCTTTAGATGAACCATGCCCGCATGAATTCCATAAGTGAGCCCTTTATCCTCCCTGATATTTTTCATCAATCTCGAACCAAAAAATCCCCCAAGAAGCTCATTGGCTATTTTGAACTGGTGGATATCCTGGTGATTTCTATCTATGATCAATGTGCCCATTCGCAAACTAGCCTGGGTACTTTCACCCCTTGCAATGTGCTGACTTGACTGTGATTCAATAGAACATTCTGACGGGCTAACACTCGGATGAAAGCTCATTTCACCAAAATACTTGCGAATACAAGTCAGTTCTTCATCGGTGATTTTTCCGGTAAGAAATATTTTGGGAGCCACCAAGGCTTCCTTGCCGAAAGCCACCAACTCCTCCCTCGAAATGCTATTCACAATTTCCTCTGTGGTGATTTGTCCGTAAGGATGGCTCCCACCAAAAAGCATTTCTCGAAATTTCAAATTGGCATACGCATCATTTCGAGCGTGTTGTTGCTTTACTTGCTCCAGCCTGATTTGCCTCAGCGTGTCAAATTCCTTTTGGGGAAAAATAGACTCAGTTAAGAGTTCGTGAAGTAACGCTACGAGTTTAGGGAAAAAACGATTGAGGGTATAGAGCTTAATAGAAACAGCATCAAGACTTGGGCTGACCTCCAAAAAACTTCCATGAAAATCCAATATTTCGGCGATATCTTCAGCCGATCGATGCTTGGTTCCCTCCTGCATCATTTTGAAAAGAAGAAAGACTAAACCTTGCTTTGGCTCTTCCCATCTGCCCAAGGGAAAGACCAACTCTAGCAAAATAACTGGCTGCTCTACGTTATTGAGGATAGTAACCGGAACTTGTCCTAATTGAATTTTTTCTGGAACGGGTAGATTAGGTCGCTCAATAGCATTGGCTTTCGGAGCTACAGTTCTGTCAAGCATTAATTGAGCGTCGGTTCTTCGTCTTTGGCATCAAACCCAAACGTAAAGGATAGTCTGAGTGTATCTCCGAGCGGGTGATTGTTTTCCCTAGGCACCAAGTAAGAGAAGTCAATCCCAAAAACCTGATACTTAAACCCTAATCCGGCAGTAAAATACTGTCTATTCCCTTTGTTGACGTGCTCATGAAAATAACCGACTCGCACGGCAAAAGCACTGCGGTATTTATACTCCAATCCTGTAGAGATCATGATCTCTTGCATCTCTTCTCTAAATCCATTTGGCGCATCTGTAAACGAACCAAAAGTTCCACTCAACAGTGGACGATTTGGATCTTTACCCGCGTCAATGATAGGATCTCCATTGGCGTCAATCTCAAATTCTCCCTCACCATCCAACAAGTACAACGGAGGTGTCGGCACCAACAATTTATTGAAATCCAATAATAAGGTAATGCTATTGTAAGGGTCTATTTCTGTGGTGAACGCTCCACCTACTCGCAAATTGGTTGGTATAAAGTCTTCATTAGAGTCATTGCTATAGGTGATTTTTCTTCCGAAATTGGAAAGATGCGCACCAAACGCTACGTTGGAGTTTTTACCTCTGAAAATAATGTCTTTGGTATAATAGAATCCAAGATCGATGGCTATACTCTGACCGGGTTTTGCATCAGGAGCACCTGTAATATTTCCAGACAAATTGGACCAAATATATCGTCCGGTAAGCCCGACACCAATGTTCTCAGACAGCTTACGTGAATAAGTAAAATCTACCGATGCTTCCCGTGGATTTTCCAATCCGATGGCATCTCCATTGGAGTTAGTCAGCTGGATTTCTCCAAGATCGAAATAGCGAAGGGACGCACCGATGGTTTCTATTCTGTTGAGTTTCTTGTGAAATGTCAAAAAGTTGAGTGACATATCATCTACGATATTTCCTAGCCAAGGGGAATAAGAAAAGGAAAAACCCATATCATCTTCAATGAAAGTCAATTTCCCGTTGTTCCATTGCGTACTGTATTCGTCAGCGGAAGATGCCACACCTGCATCGCCCATAGCAGCACCACGGCTATCTGGAGCAAAACTCACAAATGGTACCGCAACCGTGATCGGATTTCTAGCACTATCTTGACCAGATATATACGCTGACTGGGCATGGCTGAACAATGGCAAAAAGCCAATGAACGCTGCAAATACCAGTTTAAAATGTTGACTCATTCTCAGATTTTTAAAGTGGGCAAAGATAATTAATTAATGATAATGAGGCGCTTTACCACCTCATTTGTGGCACCATCCAAACTGCTGGTAACTTGTAGTCGATACAAGTAAATCCCATTGTCCAGTGGTGCCCCACTATCATTGGCTGCATTTATGGTGAGATAATCAACCAGACGAGGACTACTATCCACTTCATAATCAATCTCTCTTACTACTTGCCCTTCCATGTTATACAATGACAAAATCACATCCAGTTTTTCATCTTCTCTGTCATGTTCAAACCTGAATGTCGTTGACCCGGAGCTCGAAACAGGATTAGGGTAGTTAGACACATTGTAGAGTCTCAATACTGGCTGTGAAGACACCTTAAATTCAACTGATTCTTCTGTTGGATTATTGTGAGCATCATGGACTTTTATAGTGGCAGTGTATCTTCCTGCTTCCAAATTCTGCAATGGGAACATCACAGTACCCTTCCGGAAGTTGTCTCTCTCTGCCGTATAAAACTCACTCAAATCTATACTTTCACCATCATTCAGTCTTAGTGTCACTCCCTGAAGGAATCCATTGTTGGATATGTTGACTCCACTTGCATCAGAAATCTTCGCAATAAGCAGGCTACTTGTTCCCACCGTACTGCCTTGCTTGAAATCTAGGTCATTGATATACAATGCTACTTCAGGAGACATTCGATCTTGGGTGATTTCAGGAGCTGTGCCTCCAAGTACAAAATTTCGGGACGCCCCAGACGCGTCAATCGCTTCGTTTTCATTCCAAGCATACATGGTCATTTTGCCCGGTAAGTACTTGTAAGAAATGTTCTTGGGCAGAATAAACGTCCCAGAAAAAATTCCATCTTCAATGGTGACCTCTCCTCTGAAGAGCGCATTTGATTGATCTTCATACGTGAAAGGGTCATTTTCTTGACCTTTCGTCACCTTAGTCTGTGGGATGTCCAACAACGTGACTATTCCTTTCCCATTAAACCCAGACACCAAGCTACCATTCTCCAAAACTTTCCCTGAAAGGGTGTAAGTCTCCAATGCACTCAATGTATCCTGATCGTTTTCAAGCTGATCAAAACTAATCTCATACTCCGGATAATTCAGTGTGAGCATAGGATCACCTAATAATGAGAAGTTTCTATTAATCGGTCCATTGAGACTTTGATTTTTTGTCAGGCGAATCACATCACCCAATCGAGGATGCTTACCATCAATCTTCTTAAACAAGTTTTCGTGAAGCGCCTGGTTCAATGGAAAGTTGGTATGAGCATAAACAGGCCTTGTGGTTGTGAGCAGAGCTATTGCCCCACCATTGGCGCTGAGTAGCAATCGCTCAGCACCTGAGACTACCGTAGGATTATCATACTTGCCAAACTCGCAAGTAGCAGTGATAAAGAGTGGAAGCTTATGACGATTGGTAAAAGTCCCAATCTCAGTTTGTGTAATCACTTTTTCTCTAGTCAGTTGACTCACATTGCCATGTCCCATGTAGTTAAACATAAACACACCGTCTTTGATGGTGTTTTGAATTGCTTCAAGCGCGTATATAGGATCGCTCTGCTCGTAAATATCGAGGTATAGTTTCTTAGCACCATACTGAAGAGCGGTAGTGTCAACTATTTTGAAGAAAGACTCTGCGTGCTCCATATGCACTTCATTGTCACCATCATCAGAAAAATAAGCCAACTGATTTCGCCATTTACCAAAGGCTTGCGGAGCGGTTCGGTATCTGATGATTTTGTCCACTACATCTGTGGCCTCTTTCAGCGTTTTCACAGGTAGCCTTCCCACACCTATCTCCATGGTGTGGTCCACGAAAGGTATGCGATATGCCGATGAATTCTCTTTTCTCACTCCCTCAAACCAATCTCCCTCATTTTCTTCCATAAAGCCAAAGAAATCATCCGAAGAGTGACTGTAAATATTATGAGATGACTCCACCGATTCATAAACGGGCACATAATTAGTATTGGGTAAGGCACGGTCCTTATAGTCATAGGAGCCATCTCCAAACAGAGTAGCGTACTTCAAGTTTCCTCCATTCAGGTAACAATATCTGAGAAAATCTCTGAGCGCAGATATGTCTTGTCTACCCGCCGAAAACTCATTGTAGATCTGTTGTGGAGTGACTACTCCCACCTCTATTCCTGAGTGATTCCTATGAAAATTAGCCAATCGAATGGCCTGCGATAAAAAATCTGGATGGGTAATGATGATTCCCTCACTTGCGACCAGCGACTTGATGTTTTGATTGTCCATAGTGCCTATATAGCTCGGAACTGGAAAATCTTGGCCATCCAGCATGACTAAAGTTGTTTGGCCGGGGTTGTTAGAAAAAGTCACCTCATTCCCATTCTGTGTAGCCACCAACTGATGAACATCAAACGGATTGGACACATTCCAAATTTGCGATTGAGAGGTTACACCTACTACTTTAAATGCTCGCAATTCCTCTTCTGGAAGACGGACGACAAACTCATTGTCCAAAGACAGATCCAAAGATCTTTGCACTGCCAAGATGAAAAAATCCAAATAACCGATTGAAGAGTCAACGTTGGATGCCCCATTGAAGGAAATGTTTAAGTCCAGCGTGTTGCCTGTCATGATGTAATCAAACGCGGCTTCAGCGTATTTGACCTTATCATCATATACGACATTTCTGATTTGATCTATCGGCACCTGCCCCATTGGGGTGTTGTTGATAGAAATGTCAAACGTGATCTCTAACTCAGAATTGGCGGCCAAACTTATGTAGGCTGTAACCGGCCCTGTACTGCCTGTAATATCATATTGGAAGTTTCGCTGCTTGTCTCTGGTTCTTCGGAAATCTTCGCCCAACCATCTTCGCCCAGACTTCAACGTATTGTGAATGTCTACTTCATGTGTGATATAGTCCGTGAACTCAGGAATCAACTTTCCCTTGGCTTCTTTAGCATCTATAGCTTTGATTCTCTTTCCATCTTCTGGACCATAGGTGACAAAATAGTAGGTTGACTCTGCATAGAGATTGTTTTCATGAACGGGAAGATTGAGGCTATCGAAATAAAAATTATCCGGGCCCTCAGCGTAAAATAGAAAATATTCATCCGCATCCAGTACGGCATCATTGTCGCCAGACATGAAGATGGCCAACTCCTCCGGGTCACTTGGCCTGGTAATAGCGTTGGATTGAGGAAGCATCCCTCCTCTGACTCCATAGACCTTTATTCCTGCTGGATCTGTGTCTGCCGGAATCCCCAACTTATCTTGAAGAAATGTTTGGTCGAGTTTATAAATCCCCGTTTCGGTCACTTCCACCTTGTGCCATTCTCCCGAGCTCAATACGCTCTGGGCAGAGCCACTTAGGACTAGTGCTAAAGAAAGGGTGGTGAAAAACAACTTCATTGGACTATCTCAACGGTTTGTGTCAACGGAATATTATGTGATAAACAACCTAAACGCTCTTTTGTGAGCTAAAATTCCCAATAATCGAAAGAATAAGGTAGCAAGGTATAATGAGAGGTATTGCGGCAAGCTGGAAAAAGGCTATTAAAGCCGCCAAAACCATTATCAAAACAAACCGAAATTGATTGGACTTCCAACTCAGTCCCTTAAACTTCAAAGCAATCAAAGGCACTTCCATGACCAACAAAAAGGCGCTCAATATCGATATGCCAATCATTAAATAGAAATTCATACTCCAGTCAGCAGGAAGAAAACTCAAAGAAGTAATCAGTATGGCATTAGCTGGAGTTGGTAAGCCAATGAATTGATCTGTCTGGCGAGTATCCAGATTGAACTTAGCTAGTCTGATCGCTGAAAACATCGCAACGACCAGCCCTATATATTTTAGATATTCACTCGGAGGTGAATAGAAATCTATGGACATGACCAAATAAAGCGCCGGCAACAGCCCAAATGACACCATATCTGCCAAAGAATCAAGCTCCTTGCCTATGGGAGATTGCACACCCAAAAGCCTAGCAAACAAACCATCGAGAAAATCAAAAAAAGCCGCTACCAAAACAAAATAAAATGCCTGATGGTAAGCGCCCTGAATGATGAAGATACACCCTACAGCGCCCGTGGCTAAGTTGAGACATGTGATCGCGTTGGGGATATGCCTTTTCATCCTTTCACAAATGGATTCGTTCGTTTCTCCTCGCCAATGGTAGTGGTTGGCCCATGTCCAGGAAATATTTCTATGTCCTCATCCAAGCTGTACACCTTGGTTTTGATTCGTTCTAGCAATTGCTGATGATCGCCTCCCGGCAAATCTGTTCTGCCAATACTGCCTTTAAACAACACGTCCCCTCCTATCATTCTTTTAGATTCATGATGTAGAAACATCAAGTGACCCGGAGAATGTCCTGGTACAAGCAGGGAAGTCAAAGTAGTATTTCCAAAATTGATCACATCCGATTCCTTGAGCAACCTATCAGCTTCCGCCTCTGTATACTGACTGATCCCCCATTGAGGCGCATAGGCCACTACCGAGCGTAGCACCTCAAGCTCACCCTCCGGAATCCATAACGGACAGTGATAAGCTTCTTTCATGTCATAGCTGCCTAATACATGATCTATGTGGCAATGGGTATTCACAATGAGTTTAATATTCAACCCTTGCTGAGAAATGAATGACTTCAACTCTTCTTGCTCATACTTTTCATAGCAACCCGGATCAATGATGATCGCTTCTTTAGTTTCGTCCCAGAGCAAGTAGGTGTTTTCGTAAAATGGATTGAATACGAAGGATTTAATTTCCATTATTTGTAAGTATCAATGAATGCTTATGGTGCAAATTTGTGAAAAATAACTCAAGCTAATTGTGAATGTAGATTATTTGATCGTTGGTCAGGGAATAGCCGGGAGTCTGTTGGCGCTGGAGCTAGAGCGTGAGGGTAGTTCTGTCATGGTATTGAATGAAGAGAAACCCAACACCTCTTCCAACAAAGCAGCGGGTATCTATAATCCAATTACAGGCCGAAAAATGGTCAAAACTTGGCTGGCAGATGAGCTGTTCACGGGTCTTGAAGCTTATTACAAAGGGCTAGAAAATCAGCTTTCGAGCAAGTTCCTTTATCCAAAACCCATCTATCGCCCATTTTTTGATTTTGAAGAGCAGAATGATTGGTCCGTTAAGGCAACAGAAGCTGGGTATGCGGGTTATGTAAAGTGGGTGAGTGCTAAAAGTATGGGTAATCCCGAGATACAAGACCCAGTGGGCGGACTGATGCTTAAAAAGTCTGGTTTTGTCAATTTGCCTGTGATGTTAGCTAAGATCAGAAAACACTTGGTGGATAGGGGGAGTTATCAACCCGGATTGTTTTCATTCGAAGACTTAACAGTAGGCAGTTCGAAGGTGACTTACCGAGATATTGAAGCAGAGAAAATCATCTTTTGCGAAGGCCCAGATGCAACCAGCAATCCATATTGGCAGGATTTACCATTCAAACTGGTGAAAGGTGAAATTCTGGAAATTGCATGTGATTTGTCTGAGGAAATGATATTGAACAGAAGTGTGTTTGTACTTCCAAAAAATGAGACCTTCCATGTCGGTTCTACGTATGATCATCAAAACTTGGACTACAAACCGACCGAAAAGGGAATCAAAAACCTTCAAGATCGGTTACACAAAGTGTTTAAAGGAAATTACACTATAGTGAACAGCAGCGCAGGAGTGAGACCAGCAACGTATGATCGGAGGCCATTTATCGGCACACATCCGGATTTCTACAATGTGGCCATATTCAACGGATTTGGAACAAAAGGGGTCTCTCTAGTGCCCTATTTCGCGCATCACTTTGTAAATTACTTAGCTGGCAGAGATCCTTTGATGCCAGAGGTAGATATAAAAAGAGTTAGGCAATGAGAGGATTTTTGCTCACATGTATGTTGGTATTGTTAGCGTCGGTGTGTGCCTTGGCTCAATACTACCATACCCCATTTGGGCACAATAGAATCCAGTACGATAGGTTCGATTGGTACTACTACTCTTCGAACAATTTTGACATCTATTATTACCCTGGAGGTCATGAATATGCCCAGCAAGCGATTAGCTTTCTGGAAGATGAGTTTCTAGAACTCACTGATGTATTGGGCTATGCGCCTTATACTAAAACCAAGATATTCATTTACAATTCCGTACAAGACCTCCAGCAGAGCAATATGGGTATAGGCGGAGATGTCTATACTATAGGTGGTAAGACCGATTTTGTGAAGTTACAAGTGGAAATAGCCTACCCTGGCAGTTCGCATGAATTTCAGAAGGAAATGGTGCATCAGCTAGGGTTTATGCTCATCAATGATATGATGTTTGGCGGAAGCCTCGCCGAGATCTTTCAGAATTCCTACCTCCTATCACTTCCAGAGTGGTTTATCGGGGGAGCTGCTCGCTACATGGCCTATGGATGGTCTCAAGAAATGGACGATTATGTGAGAGATTATTTGGACCGAAAGAAAATCAACAAGCTCATCAAAATCCAGCAAGAAGATGCACGAATTATCGGTCAGTCCATCTGGAACTACATAGCCCTTAGGTATGGTGAAGGGAGTATTTCCAATATTCTGAACCTTACCAGAATCATTCGCAATGAGGAAAATAGCATTTCCAGCACACTGGGAATCTCTTTTGAAGATTTCTTAGGGGACTGGCAGGATTATTACGAAAGTCAGGCGGAGGAAGTGAGCGCTAACTATATAGGTACTGACAAAGAAAATGAGATAGCAGGCTTTAGAAACAGGGAAATCACTATCTCTAATGTGAAAATGAACCGCGCAGGTAACAAAGTGGCCTACACACATCACAAAGATGGTAAGTACGAAGTAAGACTGGTGGATTTTGAGAAAGGCAAAGAATCTGTCATCGTAAAGGGTGGTTATTTGATCAACAATCAGCAGATCGACACTGAGTTACCCATCTTAGATTGGCAAAATGACCATACCCTGGGCGTAATCCTCTACAAGCGAGGAGAGCTCTACCTCAACACCTATGATATCAACACCAGAGCGCGCTTTCAGAAACCACTGACTAGATTTAGACAAGTAGAGAGTTTCTGCTTCAATGAGAATGGCAAACTAGCCGTGATCAGTGGGGACGTAGATGGCCAAAATGATTTGTTTCTCATCAGCATGAGACGCAATGCCCTAAAAAGAATCACCAAGGATCTTTATGATGATATTGATCCGATTTTCGTTCCGGGCACTTCTGCCATAGTCTTCAGCTCCAATCGAGAGACTGATTCCGTCAAGGTAGGTCAAGTAAAGCTTTCTGATATTCAGAATAACTACAACCTTTTTGTATATGATTTGGATACTACCACCAACGCCTTCTTGAGAGTCACCAATACCTACAGTATAGACCGAAAACCTTTGGCCAAAAACCAAAATGAGATATTCTACCTCAGTGACCAGCGTGGTATTTCCAATCTCTACAAGTACAACTTGCTGGACTCTACTTTCGTCCAAGTCACTAATTTCCAGTATAGTTTGACTGACTATGATCTCAGTTTTGAAGGTGACAATAGATTATCCTACCTCACCCTCAGCAAAGGTCGACAGAAGCTATATATGGAGACTCCCTTCAATATTGACAACAACATTTTCACACCGCAAACCGGACGGCAAAGAGTAAAGCAAGCGCGCTATATCGCCAATAGACCAATAAAGAAACCAGAGCCTCCTAAAGAAGTCATTGTACAAGAGCCTGAGCCTGTAGATTCTGAATTAGAACTAGATTTTTCGCCTGACCAATTCTCCTTCGAGCAAGACACTACACCTGCAAATACAGCCGTTGATGACGGACTCATAGACACAGACAACTATGTGTTTGAAGAAGAGGTCAAATCAGAGTTTAGGCCGGAATCGTTCTTTTCTAGCTATAGAAAGTTTGAGAGAGAATCCACCATCATAGGCCCACAAGCTTATGTTCCTCAATTTAGCTTCAGCAATCTGGTTACTTCATTTGGGATAGACCCAATAAGAGGATTTAGTATGCTTTTTGAGTCTGAGATCACTGATTTGCTGGAGAATCATAGGCTAAACGGGGGAGTACAAACCACTACCGATTTCAGAAGCGGTAAGATTTATGGGGAATATCAGTTCTTGAAATATTGGATGGATTTCAGACTAAGATTTGAACGAAATACCTATTACATAGACCCCTCCACTAGCATAGTAAGAAACAGAACAAACGAAACTTTCCTAAATCAGCGATACACCCTCAATAAAATAGAGCTAGGCATGGCTGTTCCTCTTACCAACACTTTTAGACTAGAGCTTTCTCCATTCTATGCCGGCACTCAGTTTGACAACCTTCACAATGAAGCTGTGAGTGCTGTCAACTCTGGAATATCATTGGCACCAAGCAATGACATACATTATGCTGGTATAAGAGGAGCCTTTGTCATTGACAACACTCTGGAGAAGGGTTTCAACCTTTATCAAGGGACACGCGGACTGATAGAGTTTGAAAATTATCTCGGCGTATCCAACACCAACAAATCCTTCTCAAGAATCAACGTAGATCTACGCCATTACCAGAAGATACATAGAGAGTTCACCTTCGCCAGCCGGGTGTACTACGGCAGATCATTTGGAGCCAACAAGCAAAATTATCTGCTCGGAGGGATGGACAATTGGGTGCTGCAGCGATATGCCAGTCAAGGATCTGAAGATCCATTGATCATGGCCAATGCTATTGACAATAGCAACATCCTATTTTCCAAGTTTGTCACCAATTTGCGCGGATTTGACTACAATGAAATCTTTGGTTCAAATGTCTTAGTATTCAATGCCGAGCTAAGATTTCCTATTTTCAGATACTTATCTCGTACACCGATAAGTTCGGCTTTCCTTAGAAATTTTCAGATCATTGGATTTTATGACATAGGCTCTGCATGGAGCGGAAAAGCACCTTTCAGTGAAGAGGGAAGCACCTTTACCAAAAAATACTCTAGTCCAGGGAGTCCTTTCAGTGCAGAGATTGCCAATTTTCAAAACCCATGGTTAGCAAGCTACGGAATGGGTATTCGTACGGTCCTGATGGGCTACTATCTCAAACTAGATATAGCCAACCCAATCAAAGATTTTGTGGTCAGAGATGCCAGAATTCATCTAACTCTCGGTTTAGATTTCTAAATTCGCTCATGTTAAATTCTATGACCGGCTTTGGCTCTGCCGAAGCAACTACCGATCAATACACCGTCAAGGTTGAAGTCAAAACCCTCAATAGTAAATTTCTAGACCTTGCTACGAGATTTCCAAGAGAGCTTTCAGACAAGGAGGCCGAGATAAAAAACCTTGCCACCGAGCACCTCAAGAGAGGTAAGGTCAACCTTTCGGTGGATATTGTGCCCACCACTACGGCACTTTCTGGCGCGGTAGTCAATAGAGAACTTTTTAAGTCTTATTACTCACAGTTTATGGAGCTGGCCACAGAAATGGGAGCTGACACCAAAGATGTATTCAGGCTTGCGCTACACTCTCCAGAGGTGATCGCTCCAGAGCCTATGCCCGTGGACTTAGACTGGAAACTGATCAGATCAGTGTTGATTGAGGCATTGACCAAATGCAATGAATTCAGAATTCAGGAAGGCAAAAGTTTACAAGAAAAATTCTCGTCATACCTTGACGCCATTGCCAAAGGATTAGATGTGGTGACTAATCAAGATCCGAATAGAATCGCGCAAATCAAACAGCGAATCTCATCGAACATTGAAGAAATCTCTGAGAAAACCAAAGTAGATCAAAACAGGTTCGAGCAAGAACTGATCTACTATATCGAGAAAATCGACATTACAGAGGAAAAAGTGAGACTGGCCGGTCACTTGAAATATTTCCGAGAGGTCATGGAGTCAGGCTCCATGCAAGGCAAGAAATTAGGCTTCATCTCACAGGAGATCGGCAGGGAGATCAATACCATAGGAGCCAAAGCCAATGACGCCCTGATTCAAAGAGAAGTGGTTCAAATGAAAGATGAGCTGGAGAAGATCAAAGAGCAGTGCATGAATATCATCTGATCTACTTGATCCAAGTCGTATAGAAAAGCGACATATTATAACACAAAGCTATTAGTGGAACCGCAATTCTCAAGCACAGACAGAGGATGTCGCAAAAGTTGCTTGAGGTAAAGGAAAAGTCACATTGAGCTTATCGAAATGTCGTCTGTGGTTTACAAACCTAAGTTTCGACAGGCTCAATGTGACATTGGATACTGCTTTTAATACAGCTTATTGTATATCAGTCGATATCAAACTTCGCCACTACCTTATCCCAAGCAAGGCTCACTTCTCCTTCTTCACTAATATCAATAGTAAATCGCTCTACAAACTCTGAAGTCATCTCAGGAGTCACCTTAATTCTTAGTGCGTCCATGCCCTCATCATACTTGTAGTGACCCCATTGATCCCAAGTTTTGTTGAATATAATCGTCCACTCAGATTCTCCCGCTATGGTAAAAATCGAATACTTACCTTTCTCCAATTTCTCACCCTCAATCATTACATCGTCAGAGATCTCAATCCAGGTAGCCTCATTGGCACCTGTTCGCCACACTTTTCCGTAAGGAATCAACCCATCAAGTACCTTGCGTCCTTTAACGCCCGGCTGGCTATAATCTATCGTGATCGTCTTACCATCTACCGTTTGAGTCACCTGAGCAGGTGGGCTCGGTCGCTTTTTCTTATCTTTTTGCGCTTCTGCTCCTAGCACCATCACCATGATGAGGGTTGCGGAAAGGAGTAATCTTAGTTTTGATTGCATATTTAAAATTTATGGTTTCTCCCTTTCACGTTATTCCGTAGATTTTGTTTGGAGAGAAGCCCTTGCGTCTCCTGGCTGACGTTAGTCCGGCTGTCCGTTCCTGCTTTCGCACCACTTCCATCCGGTCTATTTTGAAGCCTATCTACTCCGATTTATACTTCTACTGACCTAGTTTCTGCAAATCTTTCCCAATATCCCTACGGTAGTTTATCCCATCCCACTTTATTCTTTCAGCAGCTGTATAGCAGTTACTCAGTGCCTCTGGTAAGTTCTTACCCAATCCTGTCAACGTCATAACCCGACCACCATTGGTTACCAGCTTTCCATTTTCTTCTTTGGTACCCGCATGAAAAGGAATCACCGTTTTGATCTCTCCCTCTATAGTTATTTCCTTACCCTTTTCATAGGCTTCTGGATAGCCTCCAGCCACCAACACCAAGGTGGCTGCAGTATATGGCTCTATTTCCAAATCAAATGACCCAAGCTTACCAGAAGCCGCAGTTACCAGCAGATCCAACATATCAGATTTGATTCTAGGCAATACCACTTCGGTTTCTGGATCGCCCATGCGCACATTATATTCGATCACCTTAGGCTTACCACCACTATTCATCAGTCCAATAAATATGAACCCGCAATAATCCATTCCCTCAGCTTTGATACCTTCCACAGTTGGTTTCACCACTTCTTCTTCTACCGATTCCATAAATGCACGATCGGCGAAAATCACGGGTGAAATGGCACCCATGCCTCCCGTATTGAGACCAGTGTCTCCTTCGCCGATTCTTTTATAATCTTTCGCTTCAGGTAGTATCACATAGTCCTTGCCATCCGTTAGCACGAATACTGAAACCTCAATGCCAGTCAAAAATTCCTCAATCAGCACTTTGGCGCTTGCGTCACCAAATTGCTTATGTATGATCAAGTCATCCAAATTCTTTTTGGCCTCCTCAATATCTTCTGTGATCAGTACTCCTTTGCCTGCCGCAAGTCCATCAGCTTTCAAGACATAAGGAGGTTTCAAGCTTTCTAGAAAAGCATATCCTTCTTCAATATTCGAGGCATCAAAGACTTTCGCAGCAGCCGTTGGCACTCCGTATTTATTCATAAACTCCTTCGAGACTTCCTTGCTGCCTTCCAGGATAGCTCCGCTCTTGGCCGGCCCTACTATTAGCAAGTCTTTTAGCTCAGGCTGTGCTTTCAGATCATCCACTAGTCCATTGACAAGTGGTACCTCAGGGCCTATCACCACTAGTCTCACATCATTAGAAAGGATCGCTTCTTTGACCACATCTATATCTGATACATCAATGGTCAAGTTGGTAGCCAAGGTGTTTGTGCCACCATTGCCAGGAGCAATAAATACCTCACCACATTTTGGACTTTGCTTCAACTTCCAAACAAAAGCATGCTCTCTGCCTCCGGACCCTATGATTAATACGTTCATTGATTTAATTGAGAATTGGACATAAAAAAACCGCCCAAAAATAGGCGGTATCTGTGTAACATGAAGACCATTTAAGATTTAATGCGCGTGCTCTGACATGAATTTGATCCGCATCAACCTCACTTCATCTTCAGAGTAAAAGTCCCGCAGTTCTTCCATAGCTTCCTCTATACTATCAGATTCTGCATTCATGAAGTAATCTATGATATCATCCTGTCGGTCATCATCTAGCAACTGATCTATGTAATAATCCAAGTTGAGCTTGGTGCCACCGTAGCATATATTCTCTATCTCCTCCACCAACTTCTCATACTTCATCCCTTTTGACTCTGCGATCTCCTCCAGATCGATTTTTCTATCTATCTGCTGGATGATTAATATTTTGTTCTTGGATTTGACACCTGCAGACTTCACCAGCACGTCTGACGCAGTTATTATGTCATTTTCCTCCACATAGTCCTTGATCAACTCCAAAAATGGCTTGCCAAACTTGCGTGCCTTACTCTCTCCCACACCTATGATTTTGATCAAATCATCCATGGTAGTTGGATATAATGTGGCCATCTCTTCCATCGACGGATCTTGAAAAATTACATAAGGAGGCAGATCCTTTTGCTTCGCCACTTTCTTGCGAAGACTCTTGATCATATCGAACAGCGTCTTATCATATGCTGTGGTATTGATCACTTCTTTTTGTGACTCTTCTTCTTCGCCCTCCTCGTCATATTTATGATCCTTGTAAAGCTCCAGATGGAACGAGTCGGCTAGGAAATCAATGCCTTTTTGGGTCAAATGAAATACTCCCGGATTGTCAATATCCTTGGCTATGAAGTGCAGCAGTAAAGTCTGTCTGATGATGGATTTCCAAAAATGCTCATCTTGCTCTTTTCCCGCTCCGAATACATCGAGACTATCATGGCTATAACTCATGACATGCTCAGTCTTGATACCTAAGAGCACTTTTGACAGGTGATGGAGATTAAACCTCTCCCCAGTTTGTTGCACTGCTTTTATCGCCAGCTTGACATATTCAGATCCATCAAAGTGTTCGCGCTTGTGCATACAGTTATCACAGCCTTCACAGTTATCAGCAGGGAAATCCTCTCCGAAATAATGCATGAGCTGCTTCCTTCGACAGACCGCAGATTCAGCATAAAGCGCCATTTCATCTAGGAGATATCGAGCGTTTTCTCGTTCGGTTACGGACTTGTCTTTATTAAATTTTTCGAGCTTGAGTATGTCATTGTAGCTATAGAACATCACCACTTTGCTCATAATCCCATCACGTCCTGCACGGCCCGTCTCTTGGTAGTAGCCCTCTATAGATTTCGGCACATCGTAGTGTACCACAAATCTTACGTCCGGCTTATCTATTCCCATTCCAAACGCAATTGTCGCCACTATCACATCTACATCTTCATTCAGAAAATCATCTTGATTCTTGATCCTTACTGCCGCATCCATGCCAGCGTGATAAGGCGCCACATTCACACCATTCACTTTCAGAAACTCCGCAATCTCTTCTACCTTCTTTCTACTCAAACAATAGACTATTCCAGATTCCCCTTTATGTTCTTTAATGACCCGGATTAGCTGTTTTTTGGCTTCTTTCTTTGGTTTGACTTCATAAAACAAGTTGGTTCTGTTAAACGAAGACTGGAAGACATTGGCATCTTCCATTTCCAAGTTCTTTTGAATATCCAACTGCACCTTCGGAGTAGCTGTGGCCGTTAGCGCCACTATGGGGATATTGCCTAGGGCCTTGATTACTGATTTAATTTTTCTGTATTCTGGACGAAAATCGTGCCCCCACTCAGAGATACAATGCGCTTCATCCACAGCGACAAACGATAGGTTAGATTTCCTAAGAAAATTCAGATTAGACTCTTTGGTCAAGCTCTCAGGAGCCACATACAAAAGCTTTACCTCTCCAGCCAAAGTTTCATTCTTAACCTTAGTCATTTCACTTTTGGAAAGCGTGCTGTTGAGAAACTTTGCATTGATACCTACGGCATTCATCTGATCTACTTGATTTTTCATCAAAGCGATCAAGGGAGAAATAACGATCGCCGTGCCCTCTTTTACTATTGCCGGCAATTGATAGCAAAGTGATTTCCCAGCACCTGTAGGCATGATAACGAAGGTATTCTTGCCGTCCATCACGTGCTCAATAATCTCCTCCTGAGTACCCCGAAAAGTACTATATCCGAAAACCTTCTTCAGGGTCTCTTTAAGCGTATTATCTGTGCCTGTCGCCATCATTTTCTTCATCTCAAGTAGAAGTATAAATTAATAAATTTCGGGCTAGGATTGTTTACTTTTTATCAATTTTTCTCTTTTCATCTACCAATTACCAGTTAAACACGTTCGTATATATTTGCGCGAGCAAACGAGTATTGATAAGAAACACCAGAATATATGAATAAGCAGTTACACGTGGTAATTATGGCAGGAGGTACAGGGACGAGATTCTGGCCTTATAGCAGAAACAATAAGCCGAAGCAATTTCTAGATGTGTTGGGCACTGGAAGATCCCTTCTTCAAGCAACTTATGATCGATTTGCTACTCATGTGCCAGATGACCAAATCTGGATAGTCTCGAACGAAATCTATGCTGATATTCTCGAAGAGCAACTGCCACAACTGCCCAAGGACAACATTCTGCTAGAGCCGTCAAAAAGAAACACGGCACCCTGCATTGCCTATGCTGCATATAAAATTCGCGAAAAAGATCCTGAGGCCATTATGGCCATCTTACCTTCAGATCATGTGATTTTTAAAGAAGATGCATTTCTCGACGTGATCAATCAAGCTGTAGAGGCATGTGATGAATCACGCTTATTTACCATAGGTATAGAACCACATCGACCAGAAACGGGGTATGGCTATATCCAGTACATAGAGTCTGACGAACCCGTGAAACCCGTAAAAACTTTCACAGAAAAGCCGGAACTTGACCTTGCCAAAAAATTTTTAGAGAGTGGCGATTTCGTATGGAACGCAGGAATATTCGTTTGGAAAACATCCGCCATTATCAAGGCTTTTGAGACCCACCAGCCTGAGCTAGCTGAAACCTTCGCAGAAGGTTCGACCATGTATTTCACTGATCAAGAGGCTAAGTTTATCAAGTCAGCTTATTCTATATCCAAAAGTGACTCCATTGACTATGCCATCATGGAAAAGGCGGAGGAAGTTTTTGTGGTGCTGGGAGAATTTGGTTGGTCTGATCTTGGGTCTTGGAATGCCCTTCACGAAATCAAAGAAAAAGATGCTGACGAAAATGTGTTTGAAGGCGATGTTATTTCATACAACAGCAAAGACAACTTTATCCTTAGCAAAACAAAAAGAGTGATTTTGGCACAGGATTTAGAAGGCTACTTAGTCGCGGACTTTGATGATGTGCTCCTCATTTGTAAGAAAGAAGACTCCAATGTCTTCAGGCAATTTGTGAGCGACGTGAAAAACAAAAAAGGTAGCGACTTTATATAAGTCGTTGCCTGTTGACTTCATACAAAGCAATAGCGGCCGCCACCGACACATTCAGTGAAGCTATATTTCCTGATAAAGGAATTTTTACCTGCTGATCTGCCATCTCTAAAATAGCCGAAGATATTCCCTCATCTTCAGAGCCCATCACTATGGCCGTTGGTACGATTAAATCAATGTCCTGGAAAAAAGTCTCTGATTTCTCAGTACTAGCAACTATCTGCAATCCCGAATCTTTCAAATATTGAATCGCCTCTTTGAAGTTGGCTTCACGACAGACAGGGATGTAATTCAACGCACCTGCTGAGGTCTTCACGGCATCAGCGTTGATCTGAACACTGTTTTTGATTGGGATGAGTATAGCATCCACACCCATACAATCGGCGGTACGGGCTATGGCTCCAAAATTTCTCACATCAGTGATACGATCCAGAACCAATATCAAAGGTGTTTTTCTAGATTCGAATACGCTCGGAAGGATCTGGTCAATCGTGTGATATTGAACCGGAGAAAGAAATGCCACAACCCCTTGGTGGTTCTTTCTTGTAAATCGGTTGATCTTCTCCACCGGAACCGTGGATAGTGGCACCTTTCGTTCATTGATCAGGAGCTGTAATTCCCTAATTAGATCGCTTTTAAGACCCTTCTGAATGAAAACCTTCTCTAGATCTTTGCCAGATTGGATGGTCTCTATTACGGCACGAATACCGTAAATCATGTTCTCGTTTTTCTTTTGCTCCATTACAATCCTTTTCTGATCTCGCCTACTTGGTTATACCACAGTTTTTCATACTTGCGGTTCCTCCGCAATGAGTACATGGTGGGTGCAAAGAGAGTTGAAATTCGAATGAATTCAAATTCTACTCCATTGTTATAAGTCCAAGTTTCGAGACGTTCATCACGCGTCACCTTAGGCGGAGCGCCAAAAATCATAAAGATAAGTCCACGGTCAGTTTTCCAGCCTTGCTTATAATCGGTAAAAAGCTCATTGACTTCTTCCACTCTGTCGTAGAAAACCTTAATGGCATTTTTCGCCCTGAATTTTGTACCGTAAGTGTTTATCCAAAACACTTCGAAATCTTTCTTACTATAGCTCTTCTGCAGAGATTTTATCTCTGCTGATGTGGTGATATAGGTAAGTGGATCAATCAACTCTGAAAGGGCTTTGTATTTTGGATAATACGCTGGGCATTTCAGCATTGTGAGTCCATTCTGATCAAGTGTGTCTTTTTGCAATAGGTAAAACTTATAGTCCTTAAACATGGAAGGCTGGCCATCAAAGAAAAAGGAACTGTCAATCTCCAAATTTGGCGAAAGAGTTTTCATAATTCCCATAGGCGGATCCGCTGACTTAAAATTGTCTGAATACTCATAGGCATGTATGCTTTGAGCACCTTTGATCAAAGTCTTCTCCTGATTGATATAAGCACTGAAAATGGGCAAGCCATCCGCATCAACCGGATAAAGACTCGGAAAACCAACAGGAGAAGACACCTTAATGTCCTCAAGGAAATATAGGTTTTCAGATGGGTCACTAATGCTGATTATCAAAAGTGATTGGTTTGTTTGCGGCAGTGTCAATTTGAAATACCCCTGATTCTGGCTGATAGATAATGTATCTAGCTGAGAATTGGTGAGCGTATCATGCGGTATTGAAGCGTACTTGTCTTGCAATAAGAATGCATAGTTGCATTGATTGATTGCGCTAACGTCTATCTTAAAAAAAACGACTATATCATCTTCTATTGCCACCACGCGATGGGCTATTTCTACCGGAACCTGCGTTTGATATTGATAACTCCAGTTAAACTTTGAAAGGTCTAATCCGAAAGATTGAAAGAAGCTAAAAAAAGCAAAAATCAATATTGCCATTTCCTGTTTGCGCATAGGATGAAAATTTAGGTAATTATTTGGTTTCTTTGCCAAAAAAGAATCAAATGAGCGTTTATACCACTGAGATAGCTTCAGACCAAATACCTTCTGACAATCCCATACATCAGCGATTGTTGAAGGCATATCATGTGGCTGCCCCAATGGTTTCGGGGGACTTACTAGAGCTAGGCTGTGGTGAAGGTCGCGGTGTTGAGTTGCTATTGCCTCAGGCTGATAGCTATCTGGGACTTGACAAAATCGAATCTATTATAGCAACGCTACAGTCTAAATATCCTGACGCTCAATTTGAGTCCGGTGTGTTTCCTCCAATCAACATTCCAGACAATAGTTTCGACACGGTAGTTAGCTTCCAAGTGATAGAGCATATTCAAAATGATGAGCTTTTTTTATCTGAGATCCAGCGAATACTCAAACCTGGAGGCAAAGCCATCTTGTCTACGCCAAATATCAAAATGACCCTCAGCCGAAACCCGTGGCATATTAGAGAATACACTGCAGACCAACTGGCTACTTTGGCCGGTAAATACTTCTCTAAAGTGGAGATGAAAGGGATTGCGGGTAGTGATAAAGTATTGAGTTATCATGAGCAGAATCGAGAGTCTGTTCAGAAAATCATGAAGTACGATGTGCTGAATCTTCAATATCGTTTACCGGCAGCCTTGCTACGGATTCCATATGATTTTCTCAATAGAAGAAATCGCAACAAGCTTCAATCCCAAGATGATGAATTGGTGCTTTCGATATCACAAGAAGATTATTTTTTAGCGGAAAAATCGGAACAAAACCTTGACCTATTTTGTATTCTTACTAAATAAATAAGAATACATATGACTACAGATAAACTAATTCAAGAGCTCAATTTATTATTGAGTGACTTTCACATTTATTATCAAAATACCAGAGGATTTCATTGGAACATCAAAGGAAAGCGATTCTTTGAATTGCATGTGAAGTTCGAGGAACTCTACACGGAAGCATTGACTTCTATTGATGAAATCGCAGAAAGGATATTGACAATTGGCGGAAGCCCTCTTCATACTTTTAGCGACTATCTAGAAGCCTCTGATCTGACAGTGTACAAGGACGTATCTAACGATGTGGACACAGTTTCGGCCATTCACTCCCAATTAGGGAAACTCACGGAGCGTGAAAACAGAGTCAAGAAGCTGGCTGCCGAATGTGATGACAATGAAACGGAGGACATGATGATAGCGCTGATCAATGGTCAACAAAAAACCATGTGGATGTTCAAATCATGGTTAGGCGAAGAGGTCCAGCCTAACTAACCAAAAATTTGAAATACCACTTCTGAAAGACGAATAGAGACCATACCAGAATATGGCTATCGCCCGGATTGGAAGAAAATAGCTTTCTTTTGATTCGGGCGATTTCATTCCAATCGAATAGGTTTTGCTCCTGAACTACCTGCTCATTGAAAACAACCTTATCCAATTCACCCTTAAGATCCTTTCTAAACCAATCCAAAAGAGGTACTTCAAATCCATGCTTTGGCCGATGATACAGTTCTTCAGGCAACAGTGACCTAAAAGCTTCTCTCAGCACGATCTTTTTCTCATTCCCATTTGCCTTGAGAGAAGAATCCAACTGAAACGCAAAATCCACCACGGCAGCATCTAAAAATGGGACACGAACTTCCAACCCATTGGCCATAGACATCAAATCCACTTTGGTAAGCATATCTCCTGGTAGTACCAACTGGCAATCCAACGCCAGAACTTCATTAAGATCACCCGTAGTGATCCCGCTTAATAACTGATTTTTTAGCTCGCTTTCTCCGTTCTTTTGATCATCCAACAACAATCTTTCTACTTGAGCCATAGACGTAAAGGTTGCCAAGTACCAATACCTATCCCTAAGGTTCATTTTCTGAGCTTTCGCAAAGCGATCTAGTTTTCTGAAAGTGTCGGTAATAGCATTATTCCTTGACTGAGGCAATTGATTCCACAATGAACCAAGTCCACCTATGAAGGAAGACTTCAAGGTCTTATGCTGGGTCATGAGCCACGCCTTGTGTTTGTTGTATCCTGAAAACAGCTCATCTGCGCCATCTCCTGACAAAGCCACTGTTGCGTGCTCCCTGGTTTTTTGGCTCAAAATATAAACGGGTAAAGCCGAAGAGTCTGCAAACGGCTCATCGAGATAACCAACTGCATCATTGACTGCATTTAGCAGATCATCATTGCTTAAAGAAAAAACATGGTGGTTGGTGTTAAACTTTTTAGCGACCAATTCAGCATACTTCGTTTCGTCAAAATACTTGTTGTCTTTGAACCCGATGCTGAAGGTGTTCAGATCTGCCACCTTCTGGCTTGCCAAGCCTACGATCACGGATGAATCAATTCCTCCACTCAAAAACGCTCCCAAGGGAACATCCGCCACTAAACGATCTTCTACGGATTTACTGAGCCTTTTTATCAGCTCATCTTTAGCTTGATCCAGATCCGATATGACGGAACGCTCTTGGTACGGAAAGTCGTAATATTTTCTTGTGACGACCTCTCCCTTTTCCACCTTCATCACGTGACCGGGTTGTACTTTTTGTACGCCCTCCATAATGGAAAGTGGTGCAGGCACATAGGTCAATTGAAAGTAAAGATTTAAAGCCTCTTTATTCAGCTTTCGTTCAAACCCGTAGGCCAACAATGACTTCATTTCCGAAGCAAAAAGGAGGTGATTATCATCCTGAAAGACTAAGAGAGGTTTGATCCCGTATCGATCTCTAGCCAAGAAAAGTATTTCTTCCTCCGAATCATAGATTGCCAGTGCAAAAAAACCATTGAGTCGCTCCAAAATTTGATCCCCCCAATGAATGTATGATTGGAGGAGTACTTCTGTATCGGAATCTGTCCTGAAAGAATAACCAACTGACTCTAATGACTTTCTCAATGCTCGAAAGTTGTATATCTCGCCATTGAACACGATGCGATAGCGACCAGAGGCATCAACCATAGGCTGGTTGGCGGCAGATGAGGTATCTATCACAGACAATCTGCGATGACCAAGACCCACTACATCATCGAACCAGCTATCCTGCGCGTCGGGTCCCCTTTTCTCCAAAGCTCTGGTAGCAGCTTCCAAATGAACCAAATTCATTCGGCCTATTGGGTTAAATGCAAAAATTCCTGTGATACCGCACATATGGCATTAAATTTATGGAGGATTAGAAGAAATTAATCAGGATATGTCTACTACTTTATTGCGCTCAGGTTTAGCCATGCTATTGCTCTTGTGCTGTGTCTTTAGCACAGATGCACAAAACCGGAAAAAGAGGAAAAAAATTGATCAAGTCATCACCCAAGCCAGAGGATATATGGGGGTCCCATACGTATATGGTGGCTCATCGAAAAAAGGCATTGACTGCTCCGGTCTTATCTACAACTGTTATAAATCAATCGGAGTGAAATTACCTCGCACAGCCAAAGCACAGTCAAAAATTGGCAATAGCAAAACCTGGAGCACGATACGGCCTGGTGATATCGTGTACTTCAAATTCAAACAGAAAGGTGAAAAGTGGTACCACACAGGCATGATCACCTATGCCGAAAAAGACAATATCAAATTTATCCACGCATCCACCAGCAGAGGCGTAGTTGAGGACAACCTGCTATCTGACTACTACAGTAAGAATGTTAAGAAATTTCGTAGGGTGATAAAGTAGGATTGAAAGCTTGGAAAATTCCACACATATAAGAAATCAACTAGGCGCTTACACTGAAAAATATTCTATATTCCGATATGGAATATTTAGTTATACATTTCATGATTAATATCCAGTCACAATAAAATAAGATTGTTAAGGAAAAGTTTGCCTATAGGGTTTGGCAAAAGGATAACCAAACGAATTAGTCCTGATAAGACCTTAGCACTCCATCTACAAAATACAAATACGTTCTAGTTCCTTTTTGATCATATATCCACTGTTCTCTAATATTATATGAATTAACTGTTCTGTTCTTTTTAATTGGATACCCTTGACTTTCTATTGCCATTTCTTCACTCATACCAATCCATATTTCGCCTCTAAGTATTTTATTACCATCACTCTTTCCGAATTTATTTAATATTTCGGCAGTCCGCCTTTCACGCTCTTTTTCGGCAATTTTCTTTTTTTCAGCTAATCTCTTTTTCCTCTCTTCATTTTTTAAAGCTTCTTCCTTTTGAATTTTAACTTTTAATAGGCTATCTGCCAGTCTTTTCTCTTCTAATTTCTGCTCTTGTATCTTATGTTCCTCAGCTCGTTGATTCTCTAAAAATCTCTCATGCTTCAATTTTTGAACCTCAACATATTCAATTAATCGATCAGTATTTTTTAAATATGCTGGCTGCACGTATGCTTTTGAAGAATTATGATTAATGATATATTTTCCACTATTCGCCTCATAACCCAAAACCAACACATGAGTTCCTTTTTGTAAAGTCGCAATTTGTTTTCCCGCTAAACCTATGACCGGAGTATATGGTACAATTGTCTGAGTTTTAATTGGTTTATTCAAACCTATACTTGACTCTGAATAGGAAACCAATTTTATTTCTTGCTTATAATATTCAAGAGAGTCAAGAAGTATTTCAATTCGTTCTTGTAGTGGAGCGATCCTTAATTCTAAATCATCAAGTTCCTGCTGAATCTGAATTTTCTTCTTCCGAAATGATTCATAATTATCTGAGGCTTGACCATTAGCTTGACGTAGAGAGAAAAAACCAATGACTAAAATCAAAAAACACTTCATTCTTTATTTTAATTAATATCAAAAGAAACACATATCCCAGCTTACGCAATATGCATAAGATCAAGGAGGTTACAATTAATAGAATCAAAATAGCACTGCTTAAATAATAACATCTACAGAACGATATGGGTTTATAAGAAATAAAAAACACCTGAAAGTAGTCTGCAGTAACATAGGTCTTATAGCAAGAGAAACATCACTAAGCGTACCGTGCTAGGCGTGCCCACTACACGTGTCTATCGAATTCCAACCGATAACCCTCTAGCTTCCACTTTAAAAAGCAAAAAGCCTCCTCAAATCAATGAGGAGGCTTTAAATGTGGAGCATATCGGATTCGAACCGATGACCCCCACGCTGCCAGCGTGGTGCTCTAGCCAGCTGAGCTAATGCCCCATTTTGGTTCATTTCTCAAAAAGAGAAAGCAGTCAACTCAGCGTTGCACTCTAGTCTACGCGACCCGACCACCTGAGCTAATGCCCCAATAGGGATTACGAAATTAGCCGAAATTTCAACTCTTCCAACTTCACCATTCATATTTTGCTCTTCATACAACGAAAACTTTATTTGAGGTGTCAATAAAGCAACATCAAAAGCTCGCTATCATGAAAATCAATATTGTTTTATCGCTCATAGTTGCTGTTTTGATTTCATGTGCTGAGGATACCAATCCATCACAGATAGCTTCTAATTATTACACCAAAGCAGACCTAAGGTTTGACTACCCTCATGTTGTGAGTGGAGACTCTGTGGTCTTTGAAAGGTATTATGTGGCGGAGGACGAAGAGAATATAGCTGATGATGAATATGCAGAAAGAATTCTCTTCACCATACCCACAGGATTAAGCTCATTCGAATATCAAGATGCTGAATTGTTGGAGCTCAAACTAGACGTGAAAAAGTATTGCTTCTGTGTTCCCTCCCAAGGCATAGAGATCGTCAAAGGTAGCATCTCGGGAACTTTAAAAAATGACAAATGGCAAGTTGAGGCCAATTTCGATTTTGCGACGAGATATCAGGTCAGCGAAGATAGTTTCCAAACTTTTGAACCTGAAAATCGAACATTTTCAGAAAATTTCACCCTTTCTCCACTACCATCAGAATAATCGGTAATCATTTTATGCTTTTATTCGTAGAGGAATAAGAACCTTTTGATGGCATTCAGCTATCAAATAAAAATTCCCCTCATGAGTAAGAAAAAAGTGACCATCGGTCATGTGTTCAAAACGATCATATGGCCTAGAAGAAATACCATATTTATTGGCCTTGGCCTTATCCTTATCAGTAGAGCTGCAAGTCTGGTGTTGCCCGGCTCCACAAAATATCTCATAGATGATGTCATAGTCAATAGTGACATTGAAATGCTCAAACTCCTAGTGATTGTGGTGTTGGTAGCGATCGTTATTCAATCTGTTACATCATTTCTATTGACGAGAATCCTTAGTGTGGAAGCTCAGCATCTCATTGCTCAGTTGAGAGTAAGAGTTCAGCGACAGATTATGTATTTGCCCATTAGGTTTTTTGACAATACCAAAAGTGGAGAACTCGTCTCCCGAATTATGAGTGATGTAGAGGGTGTAAGAAATCTGGTTGGAACAGGTTTGGTGCAGTTAGTTGGAGGTTCGCTGACGGCCATTGTTTCCCTATTTCTTCTGATCAATATCAATGGGTGGATGACACTTTATGTATTGGTACCGGTTTCTATTTTTGGAATTATCTCTCTTAAGGCCTTTGGCATGATACGCCCTATTTTCAGAGAGCGAGGCAAACTCAATGCAGAAGTAACAGGCCGTCTGACCGAAACGCTCAATGGAGTAAGAGTCATCAAAGGCTTCAATGCCGAAAAGCAAGAAGTCAAAACTTTTGAAGACGGTGCAGAGAGGCTTTTTCAGAATGTAAAAAAGAGTCTGACCTCTACAAGTTTTCTTACTAGCTCTGCGACGTTTTTACTTGGTCTGGCCACTACCGGAATCATGGGAATGGGCGGCTACATGATTATCAATGGAGAAATGACTGTGGGTGATTTCGTGGCTTTCACGGCATATCTGGCGTTCATGATCGCACCTATAGTGCAGATGAGCAACATAGGTAGTCAATTAACTGAAGCTTTTGCGGGACTAGATCGTACAGAAGAAATCATGCAAATGGAGCCTGAAGATGACGGGTCCGTTCGAACCATCAAAATTCCGGAAATCAAAGGTGATATAACTTTTGAAGATGTGAGTTTCTCCTATGAAGAAGACAATGATGTACTCAAAGGCATCAGCTTCGAAGCACCGGCTGGCTCTGTCACCGCTTTGGTGGGAACATCCGGATCGGGGAAATCTACTATAGCCAGCCTGGCAGCTTCTTTTCTCTCTCCAAAGAATGGAAAAATAACGGTCGATAATCAAGATTTGGAATCTGTCTCTCTGGAAAGCTATAGAAGCCAACTGGGTGTAGTGCTACAAGATGATTTTCTATTTGAAGGCTCAATCCGAGAAAACATTCTGTTCCCAAGACCCAACGCTACAGAGGATCAATTGACCCAAGCTGTAGAAGCTGCTCATGTTAATGAATTTACTGATCGGTTTGAGAAAGGACTTGATACGAGGATTGGCGAGCGTGGTGTTAAACTTTCAGGCGGACAAAAACAGAGAATTGCGATAGCGAGAGCTATTCTAGCCAATCCAAGGATATTGATATTGGATGAAGCCACTTCCAATCTAGACACTGAAAGCGAAAGCTTTATACAAGCGAGTCTTACTAAATTGATGACAGGACGTACTTCTTTTGTGATTGCTCATAGGCTCAGCACCATTCGTCAAGCCACACAAATTTTGGTGGTCGAAAATGGTTCAATTGTAGAAAGAGGTACGCACGATGAGCTTATTGAACTAAAAGGACGATATTTCGAACTATATACCTATCAAGCGCGTATCTAGGAGGAATTTATTAGCACAATAAAAATAGAATTGTGTTGTATATTTATTGTCCCCAAAGAAAAATGGGCGTTTTATAAAGTCATTCAAACGGTAACAAAATGATCATAGGCATAGGTGGTGTAAGCAGAGCAGGAAAGACAACTCTGTCTGAGAAAATCAAGGAACATTTTGAAAAGCTTGGCAGATCAGTCGCCATCTTTTGCCAAGACAACTATGTGAAACCGAAAATCTCTTTACCCAAAGTAGAGGGAGTACCTGATTGGGAGAGACCTAGTACTATTAAGTGGGAGTCACTTTCTAGAGATGTAGAGCGTTCGGATGCTGAAATCAAAATTGTAGAAGGCTTGTTTTCGTTTTATCCGGCCTCATTGAGGGTGCTATATGATGTGAAAATGTTCGTAGAGATAGACAAAGAAACATTTGCTGAGCGGAAGAAGAATGATAAAAGGTGGGAAGAGGAACCGGATTGGTATGCCGAGCACGTTTGGAGGTCTTATCTGAAATATGGTCAAACCAAAGGCAATCCCTCCGAATATGTGACTGTAAATGGCAAAAGCAAATTTGATGTGAAAGCCATACTAGCTATGGCTGCTGTCAGCTAAGCTACCGACTGAATATGGTATTTTCTACCATTAAATTCAGCCGTGGATTCTGCCTTTTTGCCAAGCATGGCTTGACCCAGCGGTGATACTGGAGATATACAAAACACATCTTGAGATGCCGATAATTTTCCAAGGCTGACACTCAGATAAAAACAGCCATTGTCTGTCATGACTATACTGCCCAAGCGAACTGTCTCATGAGATTGAGTAGGATTGATCTCTCCCAGCACCTTTTTTTGTTTATCCAACTGACCAAGTAAAGAAGCCACTTTGTCCTTCTCCAACTGCATCATGGCCCGGCCAGTTTCGTATTTATCTCCTGCGCTGCTTTTAGTTTCATTATTGGCCGCAGCCTGAAAGTTTTTCATCTCAGCATGGAGCCCCGCCATTTTGGATTCAATAAGAGACATTCCGATCTCAAGAACTTGTTTTTTCAGTGCTAGTAAATCCATGAGATCGGTTGATGCTTTTTACAGTTCAAACTTTATTCCCTGAGCAAGAGGCAATTCTGTAGAGTAGTTGATGGTATTGGTTTGCCGACGCATATAAGCCTTCCATGCATCAGATCCTGACTCTCTACCTCCACCGGTTTCCTTCTCACCACCAAAGGCACCGCCTATTTCTGCTCCAGAAGTGCCAATATTTACATTGGCAATACCACAATCAGACCCGGCATAGGATAAGAACAATTCCGCTTCGCGCATATTTGTAGTCATGATAGACGAAGACAATCCTTGTGGCACAGCGTTTTGCATAGCTATCGCCTCTTCCAAATCAGAATACTTGATGAGATACAAAATAGGTGCAAATGTCTCACTGCAAACGATCTCAAAATCATTCTGAACTTCATAAATAGCAGGTTTTACATAGCAGCCAGATTCGTATCCGTTTCCAGAGAGCACTTCGCCTGCTATCACTGTTTTACCTCCTTCTTGATCTATTTTTTTCAAAGCTTGCTCATACATTGACACGGCATCCGTATCGATCAAAGGCCCCACGTGATTGTTTTCATCCAATGGGCTTCCGATTCTAAGCTGTCCATATGCCTTGACCAATCTATTCTTCACATCGTCATACATACTTTCGTGAATGATCAATCTCCGAGTAGAAGTACATCGCTGACCAGCGGTGCCCACTGCTCCAAACACAGCACCTGGTATGGCAATGTTCAGATCAGCATTTTCAGTAATGATAATTGCATTATTACCACCAAGTTCTAAGATAGACTTACCTAGCCTTCTGCCTACTGCTTCACCTACAGACTTGCCCATTCTAGTGGATCCCGTGGCTGAAACCAAAGGAATACGCTTGTCATCTGCCATGCGTTTACCAATCTCAGCGTCACCAATCACCAAGCCACAGACTCCAGGATCAATCCCATTGGATTCAAAAACTCCTTGTACAATTTTCTGACAAGCTATGGCTGATAATGGAACTTTCTCTGATGGCTTCCAAACGCATACATCTCCGCAAACCCAAGCCAAAGCTGAATTCCAAGCCCATACAGCTACAGGGAAATTGAATGCCGAAATAATACCTACAATACCAACTGGATGCCACTGCTCATACATTCGGTGGAGCGGTCTCTCCGAATGCATAGTCAATCCATAAAGCTGCCTGGAAAGTCCAACAGCAAAATCACAGATATCGATCATTTCCTGTACTTCACCCAGTCCTTCCTGGAGTGATTTTCCCATCTCATAAGAAACTAACGTACCAAGATCATCCTTGTGCTTTCTTAGTTCCAAACCTATCTGTCTTACTACTTCTCCCCGTTGAGGAGCAGGAACTGTACGCCAGGATAGAAAAGCTTCGGATGCTGCGTTGACCACTTTTTCATAAGCGTCGATCTCTGCTAGCCTAACCTGAGCTATTGCTTTGCCGTCTACAGGTGAAAAGGAAGTGAGCATCTGACCCTTGGTAGCAAGCCATTTTGCGCCAATAGCGGCTCCAGGATTGGTAGATTCCACTCCCAAATTTTTGAGTATTGGCGTAATATCTGTGATTGGGGTTTTCATTTTGTTATTGGGGTTTTAATATGTTGTCTTGAGCTGCAAACTTAAGAAATAAAGGCAGCAAAATGGGCTAAAAAGGAAAGAGCCATTACGAAGAATCGCAATGGCTCTTATTCACCTCAACTAACTAACTACCAACCTATTCCGTAATATGCTTTCTCTCCATTTGGATAAATTCCCTCGATCAACACTCCTTCACCTCTTGCCGCATTGAGCGAAGCTTCCATATCGTCCATATCATTGATTGGGCGTTGATCTATTTCGGTAATTACAAACCCAGATTCTATGCCGGCCTTTTTCCATTTGCCATCTTCTAATTCTTTCACCTGCACACCAGATTTTAAGTCAAATTTCTTCTTGAAAGTATCAGACACTGGCTCTAGAGTAGCCCCTTCCAACTTAAAAGCATTGTTGAGCGTGACTACTTCTGTCGTCTTATATTGGTTTTTTAGGATAGCCTTGGCAGTTTTAGTCTTGCCATCTCTTATGTAAGTCACATCTATTGCATCCCCAGGGCGATTCAATGCCACACGCTCCTGAAGCTGTGCTACGTTGGCTACTTTTTTGCCATCAATGGCGATGATGACGTCTTTTGCAAGCAATCCAGCCTCCTCAGCTGCCGTCCCTTCATTTACATTAGCAATGAAAACCCCTTTCAACACATCCAACCCTTCCTGCTCGGCCAATGCAGCAGATACATCTACGATGTTTATTCCCAAAAGTGGCCGCTGTACCGCCCCAAAATCCTTGAGATCATATATGACTTTCTCTACTAAAGACGCAGGGACCGCAAACGAATATCCAGCAAATGCTCCGGTAGGAGAGGCTATTGCCGTATTGATCCCTACCAACTCTCCTTTCAGATTTACCAAGGCTCCACCACTATTTCCGGGGTTCACGGCAGCATCAGTCTGAATGAATGCTTCTATTCGGGTCCTGCTACCTTCTCTCGCTAAAATATTTATGTTTCGCGCTTTGGCGCTTACGATTCCAGCTGTTACAGTAGATCTAAAATCAAACGGATTACCTATGGCTAACACCCATTCTCCAATCTGAATATTTTCAGAATCTCCAAAGCTTACTGAAGGCAAATTCTCGGCATCAACTTTAATTAATGCCAAATCCGTATCTGGATCTACCCCAATAATCTCAGCAGCATATGTACTATTGTCATTGAGTAATACTTCGATTTCTGTAGCTCCCTCTACCACATGGTTGTTTGTAGCTATATATCCATCAGAAGTAATGATCACACCCGATCCCGCTCCCATTCTTGGGCCGCCATTGCCACGGTTATATTGATCTCCAAAATAATCTCTGAAAAACTCCTCCATCGGATTATTCACAGCAGATCTCCTTTGAGCGTCATATTTCGTCCGGATATGCACTACTCCAGGTGTGGCGGACTTTGCAGCATATACAAAGTTCAACCCTTGCGGCACCACAAAATCAGTGGTGTCAAATACGTAATTGGTAAAACTCACGGGGTTTTCTTCTCCCTGCTGTGCCACAGGATTTACTATGGCTTGATCGCTGAAAGATGTAAATACTCCTAATGCAATAGCGCCTCCCAAGATGGAAGACAAAGTCATTGAGAAAAATAATTTTGTTGTGCTCATAAAATATTATGGTTTTACCCTACTAAAATAAATCACCTTATCTGCTCAACGATGAAGGCAAAATATAGATACTAATGCTTAACAATTATTAACAAAGAAAGTCCCGGCATTGCTGCCGAGACCCTCATCTACCAACCTATTTTATTTAATCGCTATAGTCTTCTTAGCTTCTTTCTTTTCATCTTTTGGAAGGTCCAACTTAAGGATGCCATCCTTGTATTCTGCATTGATTTTCTCAGTATTCACATTGTCTGGTAAGTAGAAAGATCTAGTGAACGTACCATAATGACTCTCCACGCTTTTGAAGTTGCGACTAGAATTTTCATTTTCGAACTTGCGCTCGCCACTCACAGTCAATTGATCATTCTTCAATTCTATTTGAATGTCTTTCTTATTGATACCTGGAATGTGAAATTCCAATTCAAAAGATTTATCTGTTTCCACCAAATCTACGCTTGGAGAGAAACTGTTCGCTGTTTTGCCTCCGTAGAAGTCATCGTTAAAAAACTTGTCTACGAAGCTGCTAAAAGTTACTGGTTTGTATCCGTTAGGATTATACTTGATAAGTGTCATGGTTTTAAAAGTTTAGTGTTTAACATCAAATTCTGAAATGCATTATTCGAATTCTGTGCCATCCAAGAAAATCAGCATTTTTAGCGACATTATGTCCGCTTTTTATGTAATTATGAAAATTAATGCGCCATTATGTCTGCTTATTGACTGAAATGTGAAAAGTCAAATCCCGAATAAATTTTTCGTTCAAAGGCTTTGCAGAATTTCATCTAGCCATATACATTTGCAGTCCTTTTGAAGGAACACTCCTCTTTAGCTCAGTTGGTTAGAGCATCTGACTGTTAATCAGAGGGTCCTTGGTTCGAGCCCAAGAAGAGGAGCGTTAGAAACCCGATTGTGAAAACTATCGGGTTTTTTTGTGTCTAGTTAGTCTCTGAAATTGGGCTCGAACAAGTTCGAGAGCTAGCCGCCCGCCACCTAGAAGAGGAGCGTTAGAAACCCGATTGTGAAAACTTTCGGGTTTTTTTGTGTCTAGTTTAGTCACTGGAATTGGGCTCGAACAAGTTCGAGGGCTAGCCGCCCGCCACCAAGAAGAGGAGCGTTAGAAACCCGATTGTGAAAACTTTCGGGTTTTTTTGTGTCTAGTTTAGTAACTGGAATTGGGCTCGAGAGTACAGCTTATTCGCTAGTAATTATTTGCGCTTATAATAAAGAAGCTTTTGGTCCTTGCCGTTTCTCTCGCTGATGGTGTAGAAGTCTTCTGCCGCCCAGCAAACAGCTTCGCCCTGAGGTTCGGGAGAATAGCTCAATTTTGTTGGTTTCCATTGAAGAATTCTATCTGCAACCCCCTGTGAATCACTCGGCCAATAATATATAGTCTTATAGTTTTTGAGTAAAATCTCTCCGGACATGGAGGCATCCGCAGCTGTAAAACCGCGACTTGGTATTGATCCCAAACTTGAAACAACACTTTCATTGGGGTCAAAAGGGAATGAATAGATCAAGGTGTTCCGTTCTCTTTTGGTGACAAGCACGAGCTCGTTAATGCTGTAATCGAACATTAATGCTTCAGCATCTCTTGCTCCCTCTTTGTATTTGAATCTCATTTTCTCAATCTCGTTGGCCGGTACAGCAACAAAATCCTCCCCCTCAAAAACGGGCTCTTCTATTCTGAAAATATTTACAAACGGTCGCACTGATTTATTATCGCCGAAATCAGCAATATAAATGAATGAATTCTCCGAAGTTTCTTCTAAGGTAATCTCTTCCCAATCTCTATTATCAACTCCGGTTAATCGCACTTCCATGACTATTTGTCCAGTAGTGTCGAATAGAAAAATTGAGGGATTACCACCGCTATCGTTGTGACTCCAAAAGTGATTCGGGTTCTTAATTGAATATTCAAGCCCTGAAGCCTCATCGAGTTTCCTATTCTTCAAAGATGCTACAGCTTCTTGGCCTTCAAAAAGAGATTCCTCTTGATTGAACATCTCATCTTCAGGGTTAAGAAAAAAGAAAAAAATAAAAGGCAAAAAAGGATTCATGAGTGGTTGTTATTAGGTGGGCATGAATGTGGTGTCATTCGCATAGAAATTACCACGACATTATTCCGCCAGCACTTTCTCGATTGCCTCAAGTTCAGACGAATCAAAAGCCAAATTATCCAAGGCCTTCACATTGCTTCTCAGTTGATCAGCACTACTTACACCTACCAATACTGAAGTGATTCTATCATCTTTCAAGAGCCATGCTATGGCCAAATCACTCAATGACTGATTCCGATTCTGAGCGATTTGATGAAGAGCTTTAATCTTAGATAAGTTTGACTGTACTGTTTCTTTCTCTAAGTAAGTCATACCTTTCGATGCTCGGCTATTCTTAGGAATTCCGTTGATATATTTATTAGTTAATTGACCCTGAGCCAATGGACTAAACGCAATGCACCCCACGCCGCTATTGCCCAGGGTATCTAATAATCCGTTCTCCACCCATCGATCAAACATGGAATAACGAGCCTGATGTATCAGACAAGGTGTCCCTAATTGATCTAATATGGCAATGGCTTTGGCCGCCTCTTCTGCCTGATAATTAGAGATACCCACATACAATGCTCTACCGGATTTCACTATATGATCAAGCGCCATCATGGTTTCTTCCAATGGAGTATCAGGATCAGGCCTATGGTGATAGAACAAATCCACATAGTCTAGCTTCATTCTCTTGAGACTTTGGTCAAGAGATGAAATAAGATATTTGCGAGAACCTAGATTCCCATATGGCCCGGGCCACATATCATAACCTGCCTTAGACGAAATAAACAGCTCATCTCTGTGGTGCGAAAAATCGGAATGCAACAATCTTCCAAAATTTGTCTCCGCAGAGCCGTAGGGAGGACCATAGTTGTTGGCCAGGTCAAAATGAACTATCCCATTATCAAAGGCGGTTCTGAGTATTTCCTGACCTTTCAATAAGTCGTCAGCAAATCCGTAGTTATGCCACAACCCTAACGAGATCAATGGAAGTTGAACACCACTCCTTCCACTCCTTCGATACGCCATGTTATCGTAGCGATTATTATTAGGAACAAAGTTTTGAAGGCCGGATTTGTCGTTGATTTGCATGATTAGAAAGGTTAAATTCAAATCTAATCAAATGCGCGATTGTAGAAACAGTAGACCTGATGGATTAGTTACTTTTGTATTCAATACACAGACAAGGTGTGATAACTTAATATTATCAGTATATAAATTCAATAATATTTAATTACCTCATATTTGCTTTAGCATTTAACCAAAACAGTACAAAAGATGATTGAATTAACAGAAGACAACTTACAAGAATTGATCTCAGAAAATGATCAAGTGATTGTACAATATGGAGCATCTTGGTGCGGGAGCTGTAGAATTGTAAAGCCAAAATTTAAGCGACTAGCTGGAGAAAATACCGATACTGTATTCGCTTATGTTGATGCTGAAAAATTCACCGAATCAAGGGCTTTAGCTGAAGTTAAAAATTTACCAACATTTGCCGGATTCAAGGGTGGTAAATTGGTATCGAATGTGTCAGGAAATAAACAAGAAACCATAACCGAAGTACTCGATGCGATTGCCTCTAATTAAAAACATACTGGAATTCGTTGATCAAAATGACGAAGATTGGGTAGTAGAAACCATAGAGCTCCTTGAGCACATAACTGAAGCTAAAGGCATCAAAGATGAAGAACTGGATGTCATGGGAGAATTGCTTTCAAATATGTCTGGGGCGCTTGAAGTTCATAAAGAGATCAAAGCTGGGAAAGATCAGAAAACAGCCTTGAACGAGTTTATGAAACGAGTCATGGGATCCATAGACTGAGATCTTCAGATTTACAACTCAAATGGATCGCATCACAGCACTGATCCACAGATTAGCCTACAATGTTAAGAGAACAATGTAGGCTTTTTTGTTTGTGGTGTAATAATATGATACTTGAAAAGGAAAAACGCTCCTCTAAATTGAGCCATCTAAGTCAATATTCATAGCTTAATTACCGTGATAGAGATTGTAGTCAATTCTACTTTTCCAATTTGATGACCACAACTTCATTTTAAATAATTTATTCACTTGATTAAATAGCAAGGAGATTTCTTGAATTGACTTTCGCCTATCAATAATGTAAATTCTAAACCTACTATGAAAGGGTTGCTGTTTCTAAAGGTCTATTTTTTAACCATTTGTCTTGTTTTTTCTCAAGAGACGATCAGGTTACGATCTCTCACGACAAATGATGGGCTTTCGCAAAATTCTGTGAATCAGGTCTTCCAAGATGTTGATTCTTATATCTGGATAGCAACACAGGACGGGCTCAACAAATATGATGGGTATGATTTTCAGATCTTCAGACCAGACTTGGAAGACTCATTTTCTATTTCTGACAATTTCATTATTCAGATTGTAGAAGACGACTTTGAACGACTGTGGCTCTCCACCCGTGAAGGAATCAATGTTTTTGATAAAAGAACGGGGCACTTCCATAAACTCAATGACCCAAACAACTATCCTCAAGTGTGGCACCTACAAAAACACAGAGACTGGATGTATTGGGCAAGATTTAATGGTGAAGTGTATGAAATAGTGCGAATGAATCATCAACACCAATTTACCAGCGCGCACATAGAAATAGACGAGTTGACAGAATTTTTAACACTTACAAACAAGCAGTTTCAACAACTAATAATTAATGACTCAGGTAGCTATTTAATCTTTGAAGATTACATCTCAAAGGTTGGTTGTCCTGATACTATAAATCTCCAGCGCCCTTATATTTCGACGCTTGTGAGTAACCCCCTCGTATTTAAGGACTCTTTAATGGTTGTTCCATTTCAAGGCGGCATTGTTGGCATCAACACCTTACAGATGAAACAGTTTCTTGATATTCGGGAGCATGCCACCTTTTCAACATGTCAAAAAACTCGAGAAGAAGTTTATGTCAGTACTTCTCGAGGTATTTATACGCTTAATTTAAACACATTCAAATATGAAAAGGTCAGTACTATTCCAATTGATCTAAGTAACACATTGGTTCAGGATATTTACAAAGACTCCAGAGGCACTTATTGGATAAGTACAGCGAATAAAGGAATGATGATTCATGACCGACGATGGGAGAATTTTCAATATATAAGAACCGAAAATTCCATTGTCTGGGACGCCACAGACAATGAAGAGATTTTTCTCTTGGGGACTCAAGATGGTGTGGTCATACAATCCAAAAAGGATTTGTCCGAACATAGAAGATTGCTTAAAAACCATAAGGTAACAGCCGTGTTTATCGACAATCAGAATATCATCTGGGCAGGTACAAGCGAGGGACTTATTTTTCATTCCAAACCTAACGAAACTTCATTTTCCCCATTTCCTTACGTATCTCCAGATAGAAACTCTATTTCCGAATTTTTTCATGACGAAAACGGCAATTTATGGATAGGAAGTCACTCAGATGTTGCGATGATAGACCAAGATAGAAGAGTCATATCTATGGAGGAAAAAACTGGAAAGTACTTTTACGTGCTCGACATGTACGAAGATAGGCATGGCAATCTTTGGATAGGGTCGTCTAACGGCTTAGGCTATTTCACGTCCGAAAATAATTTTAGGCTGATACCTTTTATTAAAAGCGATCCGAAGAGCATCAACTTCAATTTTGCCTCTGCAATACAAGAAGATTCTCAAGGAACAATTTGGGTTGCCACCTATGGTGGAGGTATAAGTCGACTAAATTCTGATTCCACATTTACACATTTCACAACTCGAGATGGTCTGTCTAATAATGTTATTCATGATATGATTATTGATAACCGTGATCGGCTCTGGATGGTATCAAATGAAGGGCTAAGTATTTTTGATATTTCATCCTCTACTTTTGTTAATCTCAACAAATCAAATGGGCTATTAAGTCATAATTTTGCTTTGAATGGAGGTAATAAACTAAGTGATGGGCAACTATCATTTGGAACTGTAGACGGTCTACTTCATTTTTTTTCTGACAGTATTTCTTGGAATGATACAAGTCCTCAGATTCACTTCGAAAAATTTCTAATTAACTACAAAGAGATCAAAAATCAGTCGATTGACACGATAGATGAGTTGAATCTATTCGCTGAGGATAGAGTTTTTTCAATGGAAATTGTATCACCCAATTTCATTGACCCAAAGGATCTAACATATGAGTATAAACTAGAAGGATTTGATGACGAGTGGGTAGTTTCAGATAAACCTGAATTACGAATTACTTACTCTTCACTTCCTTATAAAAATTTTATCCTAAGAGTAAGAAACAGGAGTAGAAATAATCGATTTGCAGGGTCTGAAAGAACGCTCTCAATCAATGTTCTTCCACCCTTTTGGTTAAAGTGGTGGTTCATTACTGCCGCAATCGTCTGCCTGGGAGCTATGATCACAGGCATGATCTACTACCTTTCTAGAAGAAAACTTAAGATAAAACTTGATGAACTAGAGACCAAGGCTAAGATTCAACAAGAAAGGGAAAGAATCAGTAGGGATCTACATGACAGTGTTGGAACACATTTCGCTTATATCATTTCCCGATTAGATTATTTGTACTTAGGCTGGGGAAAGAAGGAAATTGGAGACACAAAAGACTACCTCATTAAGATCACAGATTTTGCCAGATCAGGCATGAAAATGTTGCGTGAGACCATCTGGGCTTTGAACGAGGAGCACGTATCATCAAATAGCCTTAAACTGAAAATCGATGATTATCTGAAGCTTTGTTTTACTGGTCTTGCATCTCATTACAAGTTTTCTTTTCAGTCGCTCGAAGAGAAAGTTAACGCTGAAGTCGCTTTAAATTCATTTCGGATAATTCAAGAAGGGGTTAGCAATGCTATCAAACATTCTCAGGCTCGTAATATTTCTATCAGGCTCTCCTTGGACGGAGAGCAGATTTTACTAGATATTGAGGATGACGGAAAAGGTTTCGAGATGCAAGAGGAGCAATTAACATCAGAGCACTACGGCTTAAAAAACATAAGAAGAAGAGCGGAGGAATTAAATTGTTCTTTAAATGTTGTTTCAGATTCAAGTGGAACAAGAATCGCAATTCAATCCAAAAATAACCCATAGGGATTATTGATTGATAGCTTAAAAATGGCATAATTACTTTTATGGAAATAATTAAGATTGGCATAGTAGATGATAATGTTCACCTGGCCAACCAGATGGTGAATAATTTCTCCTTGTTCAGTCATATAAGAATTTGCCTCATAGCTAGTAATGGTTTGGATCTCCTTAACCAATTAAAACTATCACAACCGGACGTGATCCTTATGGATGTCCAAATGCCTGAAATGGATGGCATTGCTGCTACCAAGGAAGTCAAGACGCTTTATCCCAAAATAAAAATATTGATGCTCTCCGTCTTTGATCAAGATGACAAAGTCTTTCATTCCATATTAGCAGGGGCTTCTGGTTATTTATTAAAGGAAGAATCCCCGGTGCGGATATTAGAAGCTGTGGAAAATGTGCTCAATGGGGGTGCCTCCATGTCAGCCCTGATTGCAGCCAAGGCATTAAACTTAATCCGTTTTCAAAACAATCAATCACTTCCTGAAAAGCCACCTTCAGATTTTGGTCTTTCTAACAGAGAGATGGAAATTCTAGAACATTTGGCAGATGGTAAAGACTATTTGAAAATAGCAGAAGCACTTTTCATAAGTCCTAACACCGTGAAAAAACATATATCCAACTTGTACGAAAAGTTGCATGTCCATTCCAAAGCAGAAGCGGTTAGAATAGCCGTAGAGAATAAATGGGTTTAGCTTATCTCATATTGAACATTAACCCATAAGCTACCATAAACCAAATATTCTCATTTTCAGGGGAGGGTCTTGTACCAAGTTCCCATTTCAGATATGATCCATTGGCGTTGTGGTTTTTGTTGGTTATTAAATAATATGATCCTAGTCTGAATCCAACTGACGAATTCCCTAGTGTGCTTTCCTCCTTTATATCATAGCTAATTCCTTGGCTCCCCCATAAACCATTGTCTTCAAATTTGCCCATATCCATTCCCATGCCTATGATTATGTCCGCATAAAACTGAAAGTATCTGAGCTTCTGGATTGTACCAAAGTCTTCATTTGGACTGCTCGCATTCATTTTCAATGCTGATCTACTTAACGAAGCAACCCCCAAGTATATCCCCTGAGTAGAATAGTTGCCTTCTACAGTAAAATCTGAACTTACCCCATTAAACTCCGCATTATAGTAGCTGAAATTTCCAGTGTAACTCATCAGTCCTCCTCTTGCCAATATCATCTTCTCAATATTAAAGTCTGACATGATATAAGTAGTAGTCACTGTAGTGTACCCCACAGACTTTAGTGGGAATTTCTTCTGCTTTGTAGCATTGGACTTGATCATAGGATACTCAGCTCCTATCTCCATAGTCACGGGAGCATCGAAAAACTCGTTAGTGATAGACGCATTCAACAGCGCATAATCATAGTGTGCTCTTACATGTACCGGCAGTTTTCTCACAAAAACTTCACCGCCTAGATTAAATCCACCAAGCGTCGTTTCCATACTTGAATATACACTCAGGTAAGGCATGATAGATAATTGATTAAATGCTGGATCATCATCCAAAATTTCGTAATTGATTTTCTGACCTAGAACAGAAAAAGTCATAAGACACAGAAAAAGAAAGACAGAAATGGTAGTCAGTGATTTCATTGCATTTTTTTTCGATCAAGTTAGAATTGGGATATGTGCCGTTCAATTACCCATTTGGATAATATTTTAATGCCGATATAACCCATATGGGTTATTGATATTGAATGGGGTTAGATCAAACTTTAACGCTCAATTAACCATCAGATATCATGAAAAGAATCGCTTACTACTTTATTTTCAACATCATACTATTTTCCGGATTTGCACAAGTCGAGGTTGGTAAAACCAAAAACACCATCATGGGGAAGGGAAAAATTATCGGCCAGATTGAGAATGAGTTAATCATGGATAATTTTTCAATCAACATCAACTTATATGCCTATGGCGAAGATAAAGGTGGAGGTATGGGAAGCTCTACAACATCCACTGTTGGGGTAAGAACTCACCTTTCTGAAGTGGATGAGCCCCTAGCACAGGAAATATCCAATGAAGCCTATGCCTATTTTGTAAAATCCTGGGGCGAAAGAGGTATTGAGGTAATTGTACCTTCTAAAGAGGAAATTGAGAAATCAAAAAATTACGCCAAAGCAAATAAAAAAGGGAAAGCCTCGATAAATACTGGTGGAACAAAGGAAACCGCTGAAAAAAAGATTCATAGCATTATGGCATGGCCGAATGATGTGAATATTGCTATTGCTGGTGAAGGTCCTACAGGTAAAACTGGAAATTTTCAAGTAATGATGTGGGAGTTGTTGGCGAAAAATGCCGGTTATACAGCGTTCAATAGCTCTATCAATTTTATGTCTTTCAAGACAGCTAAACTTGGGACTACAGCTTCGGTAACAGCCATCCCGCAACTAACCGCGGCAAATGTATTGACTGCCGGGAGATGGATGAAGAATAAAGTTGGTGGGTATATTGGTAGCAATAACCCTGAAGGAATCGAAGACTTTTTTACGGAAGTGGACAAAGACGGATTTGACTTCTTAGGCTCAAGTTCAAATGATTGGAATTATATAGCTGACAGGAGCAAATTCAAATCCAATGTCATGGACCTTATCAAAAAAGGAATGGACGACCTATTTGCCGATTATGATCAAGTAGTTGCAGATAATAAGAAATAATAATCAACTCGCTATACCAGCTTGAGATATAGGCAGGGTCTTTTGACTCTGCCTTTTTATTTCAGCAAATCAAGGTGCGATAGCAATCTTTTGAATAGAAATCAACCAAAAAATTGATAGGAAAAGGAAATAATAGAACTCAGAACCATTAGAACCGCGGGGCTCTCATATCACAACTTTGAGAAAATGGCATTAAAAAGCGATCAACTTATCGTTAATCGCTTACTGTAGTGGGTGCTGAGGGATTACTCATACCCGCGAATCATGCCGCACCGCCCCTGGTGAATCTTCGCTGCGCTACGATTTCGAACCACGATGTTCTCATCTCTCAAAACAAGGCATAAAAAAACCCAGAATCTTTCGAATCTGGGTTTTGAATGTGGGCGCTGAGGGATTCGAACCCCCGACCCCCTCGGTGTAAACGAGGTGCTCTGAACCAACTGAGCTAAGCGCCCGTTTCTAAAAGTTATTGAGATATCCCTCAAAAACGGAATGCAAATCTAGTACAGTTTGGAAGCATTGCAAGTAGTTTGAATCAAATATTTAAAAAAAGTCAACTTACGGCTACTCCGAGATAATCATTGAAAGGTTTCATAAGCTCGAATGACTCCAAAACATGCTGCACATATCCTTCTTTGGTGGCTAGCTTGTCGTCAACTTCTCGCATTACCGTGTAGCTTTTCAACTTCAAAAATTCAATATTGGGATGATCTTTAGGGTATCCTTTTGGAGCCGTTTTGAGCTTTTCTCCTCTAATCTCACCGTAGACTTCCGAAAACGCTGAGTCCGAAACTATCTTTTTCAGCTCCTCAGGATTATAATCTATTTCTTGCCTTATTTTCCTCAGCGTTTCAGCCTCTGGCATATAAATGCCTCCTCCTATGAAATGAGATCCCGGTTGGAAATGAACATAGTAAGCGGGATTCCCCGATTTCTTACCTCCTTCAGAAATAGCCGCTCCAAAATTCACTTTATAAGGACGTTTGTCTTTACTAAACCGAATGTCACGATTGATCCTGAATATGGTGTCTTTCGCTCTTAGATCAGCGACGGTAGGGTCTATAACCTTTAGTTCCGCCAATAATTCCTCTACAAATGAAATAAACTCTTGCCTACACTCTTGATACCACTTCTTATTGGCATCCATCCATTCTTTTGAGTTGTTCTTATTAAGTTCTATTAAGAACTTATGGCTATTACTTAGATTCATTTTGTTCAAATATTTGTTCGCTTAATTGCTCCAGTCGCATACTCCGAGAGCCCTTAACCAAAACGTTCCCTTTCTGAATTGGTTGACTTTTAAGCGCCTCTATCGCTTGATCAACATTCTCATACCAATATGATCCGGGTACTTCTTGTGCGGCAAGACTCATGTTGTCCCCTATGAATATCGCCGATTCTACTCCTATGGATTTCACCAATTCGCCTACCTCTTTATGCTTATTTAGGGAATCCTCCACTTCTTTCATATCACCCAAAACCACATGCTTTTTACCATGCATGTCTCCTAGATTTTCCAATGCTGCTCGCATGGAGGTTGGGTTGGCATTGTAGCAATCAAGGATAACCTGTACTTCTCCGCAATCCAGAACTTGAGAGCGCTGATTGCTTGGAACATATGAAGCAATAGCATCCAAGATGTCAGTATCCTCTACCCCAAATGTTCGCCCAACCGCCACAGCTGCGGCAATATTGGGGAAGTTATACGCCCCGATTAAGCTGGTCTTAACTTGTCGGTCACCGATCGAAATAGTCAAATAAGGATCTGCACTAACGAGTTTTAGATCACAATTTGGGTAAGTAATGGGATCCTCGAACCGCTTAGTCATATTCATCAACCGGGGATCAGATGTGTTAATTAATGGTGTGCCATTAGTTTTTCTCAGATGATCAAACAACTCTGATTTCCCTCTAAGCACCCCTTCTATCCCTCCGAATGTTTCGGTGTGTGCTTCTCCAATATTAGTGATCAAGCCGTAATTAGGGTTGGCATAAGAGCATAACTCTGCAATGTCTCCTACATGGTTGGCTCCCATTTCTATTATAGCTATTTCCACCTGTGGGTGAATGTGTAAAAGAGTCAGCGGCACACCAAGATGATTGTTGTAGTTTCCCTTAGTCGCATGCGTGATGTACTTTTTCTGCAGTACCAAATTGATGATTTCCTTAGTAGTGGTTTTACCATTTGATCCTGTGAGACCCAGCACGGTCCTTTTAAATCTTGATCTATGAAAAATGGCCAATTGCTGTAATGCTTTCATGCCATTTTCTGCAAGGATATATCTGTCATCAAGTACATACTCAGGATCATCCACTACGGCGAAATTGGCTCCTAGCTCAAGCGCCTTTGAAGCGAATTTATTCGCATTAAAATTCGGGCCTTGAATCGCAAAAAACAGATTCCCATTTGATATTGTCCTGGTGTCAATAGACACTCCGTCACTTTGCAAAAACTTAGAATAGAGATATTCAATAAAATTTTCCATCATTACAAATATATTCAGCCAATGCTCATGTCCGACAAAAACCGATTATTCATCCTTATAGAATTTTACCAGGACAAAATTCACTATGATTTTACCAATGACTTGGAGTTGATGATTCAATCGCGAAAGGGCGCTAATGACACATTGATCACTATGGACAACTTCTCAGATGCAATCACGGTTCACCAGATTCAAAATTTGGTAAAACAGCATGATGATATCACGGTAATCAATTTCTACAAAGCTGAAGTAGAAACTCTAGGAGCATCAATGGGCCTTATTAATGCTGCCTTCAAGCAAAAAGCCAGATTTTTTAGCAATTATGAATCGAAAGCACTGAAGCCAATTATGACTTCTACCAAGGGACTATATTTTGAAAACCCAGCTCATCTTGAAGAACAGCTATTCGATGGTGAACTGATCTGAATCTTTTTGGAAAGGAAACTGCTCTCGAAATTTTAGCAAATCATCCTTCAACAAACTCACCTGTATAACTTCCTCCTTATCGGTAATGATCATCCGTTTACCCATAAAATCATATGCTGATGAATGTCCCACATACTCTAGACCATTTTGATCCAAACCTATGCGATTTACTCCAATGGAGTAGGCGATATTCTCAATTGCCCTTGCTGCCAGCAAGGTATCCCAAGCATTGATACGAGGTTTGGGCCAATTGGCCACATACACCAGCGCATCATATTCGAACAAATCATCAGTTGTCCTTCTCGATCTCGCCCAAACTGGAAATCTCAAATCATAACAGATCATAGGCCTGATTCTCCACCCTTTGACGCTAAAAGTGAGTCTTTGATCCCCTGAAGAGAAATCTTTCGATTCTCCGCCCATGCCAAAAAGGTGTCTTTTGTCATAATGGTTCGCGCTCCCATTCGGATGAACACAGTATAGTCTGTTGTAAAACCGGCCTTTCTCCTTGACCATGTAACTCCCCATGACACTGCCATCTGTTTGTTGGGAGATTTGCTTCATCCATCGAAAAGTGGTAGTGCCCACAGCTTCAGCTAGAGTATTCACATTCATCGAAAACCCCGTGGTAAACATCTCAGGCAGCACTATCAGGTCTACTTGACCGTCAATTTGCCAGATCTTTTCTTCGAACATCGCCATGTTAGCTCCGGGACTTTCCCAATGAAGGTCAGACTGGATAGCGGCTATTCGAAGCTCTGGAGTCATCGTTTGGAAGGCACTTTAACTCTGTAGTCCGCGTCTACTTTGCCTTTGCTTATATTGGCGAGCTTACCCTTAATTAGCCGCTTTTTGAAGGATGAAATGTGATCTGTAAAAAGGATTCCTTCTATGTGATCATACTCATGCTGAATCACCCTGGCATGCATATCATCAAACTCTTCTATATGCTCATTCCAATCCTGATCGAAGTATCTGAGCTTGACTACCTCATTTCTTCTGACGTCTTCCCGGATTCCCGGAATACTCAAACATCCTTCTTCAAATGCCCAAGGCTCACCTGATTCTTCGATGATCTCAGGGTTGATAAAGGCTTTTCTAATACCAACTTCGCCATCATCCATCATCGGATTGTCATCAATCACAAAAAGTCTAACCGATTTCCCAATTTGTGGTGCCGCTAGCCCGACTCCTGATGCTGCTTGCATGGTCTCAAACATATCTGCGACCAAGTCGGCAATATCCGATCCTACCGGAATATCTTCTGCTCTTTTTTTCAGCACAGCATCTCCGTAAAGCACAATAGGGTAAATCATATTTTTGATTCTAGATAAGATTGTAAAATGATGGCAGCACTGACTTTGTCAATATTGCCTTTAGCTTTCAACCGATCTTTCTTCTTACTGCCCCCTGCTATCATAGCATCCAGAGCCATTTTAGAAGTAAACCGTTCGTCATGCAAAAGTAATGGCTTGTTCGGAAATAGTTTTCGAAAGCGATTGACTGTTGCCTCTACCTGAGCAGTCGCATCTGTGGGTTTGCCATCGGTATTCTTAGGCATACCTATCACTACTTCGGTGACGTCTTCTTTTTCGAAATAAGCTTTCAAAAAATCCATTAGCGTATGCGAAGGCACTGTCTCCAATGGCGTAGCGATGATCCCCAAAGGGTCAGTTACAGCTATGCCTGTTCGTTTTGTTCCGTAATCCAATGCTAACACTCTGGGCATACCTCAAAAGTTGAAAAACCTAATTTGGATTTTGGCATCTAAATCAACAAAGGCTCAGCTGCATTCCAAAGAAGGGGCAAAGATATTCATTCAGTAAAAACCGCTTATCAATTGTTCAAAAACGTTTTTAGTGCCAATGCGTTAATTTGAGCCCAAGACTTGTAATTTTATAGCAAACGAAGAGCATTTTGAATACACAGAAAAATAGCAAAAGCGCAATCAGGCTACCGCTTTACATAGGCATAGCCATCTCATTAGGCATTTTTATTGGCGCCAACATGGCAGGAGAAGGCAATACTTCCTCGGATAATTTATTCAATAGTGTGGCGAAGTTTCGCCAAGTCATGACGCTGATTCAGAATGATTATGTAGATGAAGTATCCACCGACGAGCTTGCAGAAACTGCCATCACCCAGATGCTCGAAAAACTCGATCCTCATTCGGTTTATATACCAAAAGAGGAATTAGAATATTCCAATTCTCAGTTGCAGGGAAATTTTGAGGGTATCGGTGTAGAATTCAACATATTCAAGGACACTATATATGTAGTCTCGCCACTTAGTGGCGGGCCGTCCGAATCATTGGGCATTATGCCAGGCGACAAAATAATCAAGGTAGATGAGGAAACGGTGGCTGGTATTGGCATTACCAATAGGGGCGTAATAGATAGGCTAAGAGGAGAGCGTGGATCGAAAGTGAAGGTTGAAATACTTCGAAAAGGAGATAATGATCTCATTGAATACGAAATAACTCGTGATGTGATACCACAGTTTTCGGTAGATGTGTCCTACATGGTCAATGATGAAATAGGCTATATCAAGGTCAGTCGATTCTCAGCTACGACCTACATGGAGTTCAAAGAGGCTCTAAATAATTTGAATGAGAAAGGAATGAAAAAACTCATTCTTGACCTTACAGGAAATCCAGGCGGCTACATGGATCCAGCTATCAAAATGGTGGATGAATTGCTCAGCGGTAATCAATTGATCGTATATACAGAAGGCAAATCTGCTCGTAACAATGATCAATATTTTAGCAAAATAACGGGAGATTTTGAATCCGGGCCCGTGATTGTTTTGATAGATGAAGGATCAGCTTCTTCTTCAGAGATTGTGACTGGTGCTCTTCAAGATCATGATAGAGCATTAATTGTAGGCCGAAGATCTTTTGGCAAAGGATTAGTACAAATGCCAGTCGAACTGAATGACGGCTCTGCCATGCGACTGACCATATCTAGGTACTATACGCCCAGTGGCAGGTGTATTCAGAAACCTTATGAAGGTTCGTTAGAGGACTATCATAGCGAATTATATACGCGATTCGAGAATGGCGAAATTTATTCAATGGACAGCATCAAATCCAATGACACCTTGGTTTACAAAACTGACAAAGGAAGATTGGTGTATGGAGGAGGAGGTATTATGCCAGACTATTTCGTGCCTTTGGATACGTCCGCAAATACCATGTATCTCACCAGATTGTTCAACTCCAATAGTATGGCGGAGTTTAGTCTTAACTATGTGGAAAAGAATAGGAAAATGCTAGAAACAATGTCATTCGAGTCTTTCAAAGAAGATTTTGTCATAACTGACGATATATTAAATGAACTGAAATCAATAGGAGATGAAAACAATGTGGCCTACAATCAGGATCAATTTGAAAAATCTAAGAGCTTGATCAAAATATATAGCAAGGCGTTTATCGCAAGAAACATATGGAAAAATGAAGGCTTCTTCCCCATCTTCAATGAGCAAAATGAGATCTTTCAGAGAGCTCTTACGCTAATAGATGAAGCCAACCGAATATCCAGCAACTAAACCTCAAAACCCAAAAAGAAAATGACCTACTATCATCGCCTAGGAGAAATTCCTCCAAAAAGGCACACCCAGTTTCGACAACCCGATGGGTCACTTTATGCCGAAGAATTGGTTTCCAGCAAGGGTTTTTCTGGAATCTATTCTAACCTTTATCATATCACCCCTCCCACCAGAATCAAAAACATTGGCACCCAAGTGCCTTTTAATGAAGAAATAGCTGAGGAATACGGCCTGAAACAAACACATCTCAACACCAGCAAGGTGGGTGTGACTGGCGATGATTATCTGGGAGCTCGTGAGGTGCTACTCAAAAACAGTGATGTGTCCATGGCACTCTGCAATCCAAGCAGCAGGTCAATGGATTATTATTATAAAAATGCAGAAGCAGATGAGGTCATTTATGTCCATGATGGCAATGGATGGCTCCTCTCCCAATTTGGCAAGTTGAAGGTGAAGCAGGGTGACTATGTGGTAATTCCTCGCACGACGATTTACAAATTTGAATGGGAGTCTGGGCCATTGCGGCTTTTGATCATGGAATCCGCTTCGCCAGTAGAAACAGTTCGCCGTTATAGAAATGAGCTTGGTCAATTGCTAGAGCACTCGCCTTACTGCGAACGAGATATCCGTCCACCTGGCGAGTTGATTACAGAATCTGAAAAAGGCACATACCACATGCAAATCAAAAAAGGTGGGGTATTACATCAATATGAGTATGATCAGTCACCTTTTGATCTCGTAGGGTGGGATGGATATCTGTATCCATACGCATTGTCAATTCATGATTTTGAGCCCATAACTGGACGCATCCATCAGCCTCCTCCCGTCCACCAAACATTTCAGAGTCAAGGATTCGTGATTTGCTCCTTTGTACCCAGACTTTATGATTATCATCCTGAAGCCATTCCTGCACCCTATAATCATTCAAATATTGACAGTGATGAGGTTCTCTATTATGCAGAAGGGGATTTCATGAGCAGAAAGGGCATCGATCGAGGGTCATTCACGTTACACCCGGGAGGATTACCTCATGGGCCTCATCCCGGAACGGTTGAGAAGAGTATTGGCGCAAAAGCCACAGAAGAATTGGCCGTAATGCTAGACACCTTCAGGCCTCTATATGTGACCAAAACAGGACTAAAATATGTCGACAAAGATTATCCAATGAGTTGGACAGTCTAAACCATAAATTGAAAAGTGATAAGAACCCTCAAAAACATAGGATTAGCCTTACTAACGCTAATCCTTCTATCCATATCAGCGATTGTACTATTTGTCAACCTTGCTCCACAATTTGGCTGTCAACCTTCTGGTGAGCACCTCGACAGAATCCGCCAATCCGAGAATTATGGAGAAGATCAGTTTGTGAACCTCATCGAGACTGTGATGGATCAGAGCTTTGAAAACACCAAAGGAATGATCTCTGAGTCTATCAATGCTGAAAACACCAGTCCTTCAACTGCAATTCCCACGCGATTTGGAGAAGACTATGGCACAGCGGTTGACAGTCTTTGGCGGATTACATGGTATGGACATTCGTCCATATTAGCTGAAAAGAATGGAAAACGTATTTTTCTAGATCCTATGCTCGGCAATGCAGCATCTCCGTTGCCCATTTTCGGAAATCGTTTTGGCAATACCCCCTCTTTTGATTTAGATAAAATCGGCCGCCTTGATGTTGTAGTTTTTTCACATGACCATTATGATCACCTCGATTATCAAACTATTTTGGCAATCAAAGACAATGTTGATCATTTTATTACCCCACTTGGATTAGGTTCCCATTTAATAAAGTGGGGTGTATCCAACGATAAAATAACTGAGCTTGATTGGTGGGAAAACACCACAAAAGTGGACATAATATTTACGGCCACTCCGGCCCGACATTTTTCTGGAAGAGGAATAACCGATCGCAATAAAACACTTTGGGCTTCTTGGGTGATCGAATCGAATAACTCAAAACTCTACTTTAGCGGAGATGGCGGATACGGCCCTCATTTCAAATCAATAGGTCAAAAATTCGGGTCTTTTGACTTTGCGATGATGGAATGTGGGCAATACAACAAGCGCTGGGAAGCCATACATATGATGCCAGAGCAGACAGTGCAAGCCACTCTTGATCTCAATACCCAACGCATGATGCCAATTCATTGGGGTGGATTTGCACTATCACCACATCCATGGAAAGAACCAGCCGAGCGAGTTTCAGAAGCTGCTAAATCCACAGATATTGAGTTATTTACGCCAGAAATAGGTGTTGCTTTCTATCCAGAATTGGAACCGCAAGACCTTGATTGGTGGCGGCTTGTAGACTAGATACTAAATGCTTTGTAATAAGCTTCGTCGTAGTGCTTAACCAGATTGGACCAATCAAATAAGGAGGAAGAACTCTCTGTACGATTTCTCAACTCTATACGATCACGTCTATTCAGTCTAACGTAATTGTACATTTTATTGGCCAAGTTCCCGGCTGCCTCATCGAATGACTTTTGGTTTCTTTTTACCAAATAGATACCGCGCTTGTCATGATCGGGCACATTGTCCTTCACATAATCTCCAAATCCGGCTAAATCGCTAGTAACGGTAGGTACACCTGAGGCAATACACTCTAGTGGCGTATAGCCCCACGGCTCGTAATAGCTTGGGAACACACCCAAATGACAACCTCGAACGAATTGACCATAATCCATTCCGAACAGTGGGTTGGTATAATTGATGAAGTCAGGATGATACACGATCTTAACTCTATCATGTTCATTGTTGACCATATTGGAGGTTCTAAGAAAATTCAAAATTTCATCAGACGAATCATCATGAAGATTATGTGTAATAACCGGAGGTAAAGTATTCGATTTCCAAGTTTGCAGGGTTCTTCTAAATCTCAACCTCCAATAATCATCCACAAAATCATTCAGTAAAGGAAGTTTCGCGTCACTCCTATTGAACGCATCAAATAGCAACTTATCACCCACCTGTTTTTTGATAGAATCAATCACCTGCTTAAACTCTTCAAGTAATGCCCTACTTTCCAAAATCTCTGGGTTGATAGAATAGTACGGACGCTTGGTGATAAAAAACATCACAACCGTAGTGTCGCTTCCTTCGGTTTGCAATCTGTGATTGAGCCGCGCTAATGCCTCCAAAGTCAAATCATACCCTTTATTGAGGTATTCGTACCTTCCAGAAGTGAAGAAATACAAGGTCTTGTCAAGATCGAAGGTATAATTGGAGAAGAAATGAGTCATCGTGAAAGAATGAATCTTATTCTTATTCTCTAAATGTAAGTTCTGAAATTCATGGAGCGCTTCAAAACGCTGATTATTGATACCATTCGGCAAAATCACATCAGGGTTCCTTCCCAACAATTGACGGCATTCTTTGGCTGTCACCTCACTCACGGTCGTAAATACATGTGACCCATGAGCAGCCGCTCTTTCCAGCATTACATTTGACTCTATGTTGAAATGCTTGGCTTCTTTTTGCCAATCCATGAAATCCAAATGATCGTAAAATTGAGGATCATTCATCGCTAAATACCTTCCAAGAAGCGTAGCATGAGTAGTGAAAATAGTACGTACATCTACACGATCTCTCCTCAAAGCTGGCAGTCCCGAAGCAGCCATCCACTCATGGAAATGAGCCAAGATTTTCTTTTCACCATTATTTTCGGCAGCCAACTCCGTCAAATACATTTTGACCATTTCCCCGAATGCCAATACATCATTGAGCAAATGATCATCTCCTGGAGTAGGGATGTTGTGGTCTTGCCATAAGGCATACTTGATATCGCCGAGCCTATGCATCACGCTTCCCAAGTCAAAGAGTATCGCTTTGGGTCTACCTGAAACCAACCAAGCTCCGTAGTGGACTGTATACCCCATATCACGCATTCTCTTGACTGCATTGCTATAGTGATCACTACCAAGTTCCATTGGCTCAAATTCCGCACCCGCATTATTAGGCATATATGGGCCTATGAGACAATAATTTTCCTCCCATTTCGGAATCATGGTTGGAACCTTAGAACGTATGACTGTATAAATACCACCAACCTGATTCAGCACCTCCCAAGCTATCTCCATCAGCAAGGCACCAGATGCTTGAGTTTTTGTGAGTCTTTTTGCTTTCGTGTTGGTTTGTTCAGGCATAGCGATTTTTTTATTTTCAATTCTAGTTAATAAAATCAATAAAATTGGATTTTCTGGCAAGAGAAGGCCGCTCAAATTCAAATATGTTAAGATTAGACTTATGGTCCGGCAGATTCTTTAGAAGCAATATGCAACCTTGGCTTAAGTTTTTGCATCTAAACTATTGAATGAAGTCACAAAAGCTCTATTTCGGAATTATTCTTCTTGCTCTATTGGTCTACATAATAGAGACTGAGCGACGAATATATACAGCGGCCCAGGAGCACATCTCCTACGAACTGGTCCACACGGAAGCCAGAAATCTAATCGCTTCTTTTTCATACTAACAGTTGATCCTTCAACGTTTTTAAATTCCAATCGTCTAATCAGCGATAAATTGGAACCTTTATATTAGTTTTCCACAAATTTTGAAACATAAGGCCTGAATTGAGAGCTTTCAAAAAACAGTTATGAAAAAGAACGAATCATATTTAGAATTTATTGAGGTGTGGCATGAGATCATGTGGTATGCTTTTTTGGCAGCAGCTGCACTCACCATTTTGGTGATAATTGGCTATTGGCTCAAACTTTCCTTGGCTAGTACGCTTAAGGAAAAATTTGACGTAGCAAGCACTCAAGAAAGTAAGAGCTATTTACGAGCAAATTATGTGTTGGCTATCAGTATTTTCTTCTTTCTCAATACGATCTATGACTCTACAGTAGTATTAAGCAATGTCTGGTTCTTTATCAGAGTTTTTGTCTCATTCTGTATAGCTACACTTCACGTCTATATTGCTTACTTGATTTTCAAGTATTATTACCCAGGTCCTCTTGAAAAGAGACTGAAAAAATACAGATATACACCAAGGATTAACCCGAATACCGGGAATGAAATGAAGCTTCTGAGTGAATCCGAAGAAGATGCTTATCTCGATGAAGGTATGCAAGCTGAGGAAGACGCCTTCTCCGTAGATTACGATGTATGGATAGATCCACAAACTCAGGAAACCAAAATCGAAAAGTACCAGGGTCATCTCAGTGCATTCGAATGTGATAGATGTGGATTCCAAACACTGAAGCTATCAAAAGAGACAGTACTTAGTGAGGCCACTGACTACTCTGATGGTGAGATTGAAAAAGAATTTGTTTGTTCTTATTGTGGACGAATCAAAAGAAAGAAACAGACTCTTACTAAAAATGTTGATAAATCAACCATAGAGACTAAAGTGAAGGATCACACAATTCCTGAAATAAATGCGGTGAAAATAGAAATTCGAGGAGCAGAAGGTAAAACGAAAGTCTATGAGTTTCAAGACACCAATCAGGCCAAGAGATTCTTGGATGAATTTGATTTTGAGAGCTTCCATGGGTAGCTCACAAAAAGGATGAAACACTCTCAAAAACCTGTTGATCGCATTCAACAGGTTTTTTTATTTCCTTTTAGCTGAGTTGGTAATGTATACCCCTAGGAGAATTCCACAAATCCCAGCAAAGTGAAGCCATGAAAGAGATTCACCATCACTAAATCCCCACAGCACAGCAACGATAGGAATAATATAAGTAACAGATGATGTAAACACAGGATCGGTGATTCTCACCAAGTTGTTGAATATAATTAGTGCCACCGCAGTGCCAATTACCCCAAGTATAACAATATAACCTGCTGATATTAAGACAGCCTCCTGAGCAAAATGATTAGGAAATTCCGTGAAAAAGAATAAATGGATTCCGGCTATCGGACCAACAACAAGCAATGAGATACTAGTGATCGTTAATGAATCCAATTCGGAGAGATGATATTTGATTATATTCAAATTAAAAGCATACATCACTGTAGCTAATATGACGAAGAGTGCATAAAAATTCAGCGTACCAAATCCTCCATCTGCATTGGTCAATATAAGCACAGCGGTACCCACAAAACCAATAGCCACGCCCACAAAGACACTTGATGTCTGTTTTTGCTTGTAAATCAGATAGCCCACCAGCATGGTAGATATTGGAGTCAAAGCATTCAGTACCCCTGTAATCGAGCTTTTCAATTGAGTCTGTGCTATCGCAAATAAAAATGCCGGAATCAAACTCCCTAAAAAGCCAATCGAAAGTAAGTACTTCACTTGCTTTCTTTTGACTCTTGCTAGTTTGCTGAGTGCGATCGGCAGCATCACTAGAGAAGCTGAAAAGATTCTCAGCGCCCCTACTTCCTGATAATCAAGAGCAACCAGTCCACGCTTTATCAAAATGAATGAGCTCCCCCAGATTAAAGAAAGTACGAACAACAGAAGCCAGGCTTTTAATGGAGTTTTTTGCTCCATCAGTGGGCAAGCATAGACGTCTCATTGAATACCTCAGGAATCTCATCGAGTATCTCCATGAGCTCCACAAACGATGCGTTTTCGACTAGTTTGGTACGGTATGGCTTGAAATTATGTACCCCTCTGAAATAGTTGGTATAGTGCCTGCGCATCTCAAAAATTCCTTTTAATTCGCCCTTCCACTCTACAGAAAAAGTGAGGTGTTTCTTAGCCACAGCCACTCTTTCTTCGATCGTTGGTTTAGGCAGATGCTCACCTGTGGCCATGAAATGTTTGATCTCATTAAATATCCAAGGATAACCAATGGCAGCTCTACCTATCATCACGCCATCCACGCCGTACTTATTCTTGTATTCCAATGCCTTCTCCGGACTATCAATATCACCATTACCAAAAATGGGAATATGGATGTCTGGGTGATTCTTCACCTCAGCGATTTTGGTCCAGTCCGCTTCACCTTTATACATCTGCTTCCTCGTTCGCCCGTGGATTGACAATGCCTGAATACCTACATCTTGAAGCCTTTTAGCCACCTCTACTATCTTAATGGAATTCTCATCCCAACCTAATCTCGTTTTTACCGTGACTGGTTTATCCACTGCTTTCACTATCTCAGCAGTCATCTCTTGCATCTTAGGCAGGTCTAATAATATGCCCGCTCCAGCTCCTTTGCAAGCCACCTTTTTGACAGGACAGCCATAGTTAATATCAACAATCTCTGGATTCGCCTCCTCGGCAATTGCCGCCGCCTTACGCATAGAATCTATCTTGTCTCCAAAAATCTGGATTCCAATTGGGCGCTCGTAATCATAGATGTCTAGTTTCTCCACACTCTTGGCCGCATCTCTGATAAGACCTTCCGAAGATATGAATTCGGTATACATCAGGTCTGCACCATTTTCCTTGCACACAGCGCGGAATGGCGGATCACTCACATCCTCCATCGGAGCTAGCAACAAAGGGAATTCACCAATTTCTAAGTTTCCTATTTTGACCACAGTTCAGTCTCTAATTTTGCCGTAAATTTAGGGCAAATATGGACAATACGCCTGATAAGGATTCCGCTCAAAAGCCGACAAAGTCGGCAGGTATACTTTTAATTACTCTTGCGGCATATGTGGTGGGAGGAATTCTCCTCTTTTCTTTGTTGGCTCAGGGAGCCATCATGCTTTTTTTCGGATTTGATCTGACCGAATCTGTAGCATTAATGAATAATCCCGAATCGGTCGAAAACTCAAAATATGCCTTGATGCTGATGCAAGCCATCACTTCTATTGGCGCATTCATTTTAATCCCTTTGCTTTTTATCAAGTTCAATGATGGCGAAGGTTTTGCCAAATTTTTTAAACTCCCAGATGATTCCCTCAGGCCTACTTTAATGACTGTAGTCATTCTTTTCTGCTTTATGGTGGCCAATAGCATAGTGATAGAGTGGAACCAGCACCTTGTGCTGCCAGAGGTGCTATCCGCTTTTGAAAGTTGGGCTCAAGCCAAAGAAGCTCAACTAAAAGAATTGACCGAATACCTGACCACCTTCAGTGGTATCCATGAGTTTCTGATCGCTCTTGTAGTGATTGCGCTGGTGCCAGCCATAGGTGAAGAACTGCTGTTTCGAGGACTCATTCAAAAGTTGTTTGGTAAGCTTACCAATAACGCTCATTTAGCTATTTGGATTTCAGCCGTCATCTTTGGTGTATTCCATTTTCAATTTTACGGCGTAGTACCACGCATATTTTTGGGAGCTCTTTTCGGGTATCTATTCTATTGGTCTGGTTATTTATCACTAGCCATGGTGGGACATTTTATCAATAATGCCCTCACGCTTACATTGGTTTATTTTAGTCAGATCAAATTCATAGATTACGACCTAGCAGCGGATGAATCATCCCCTCCGATTTATATTGTCGTGCTGTTTTTTACAGCTGGAGCAATATTGTTGTATTTGTTTAGAAAACTATTCTCATTAAAAAATGCGTGATTGGCAGAGTGTCTATCAAGACTCAAGTGAGCAGAGGGCGGAAATCGTAAGGGCTATTTTAGCCGACATGGACATGAATCCTGTTGTATTGAATAAGCAAGATTCGGCATATCGATTTGGCTCTTTTGAGGTCTTAGTAAGTCCAGATTATGTTTTGAAAGCTTTGAAGGTTATAAATGACGAAATCAAGTTTGGGTAAATTTTCAGAACTATATCAACGAATCGTCACCGCATCAATAGGTGCAGCACTAATCATTTCATCTCTAGTGATGAGCGAATGGAGCTACTTCGTAGTGTTTTTGACCATATCGGTACTCGCACAGTGGGAATTTTATCGCTTAGTACGATTTCAGAATTATCTCCCTATTCGATTGCTTGGTGTATTTATAGGCAGCATCTTGTTTACTATATCATTCTTCGTAGCTAGGGGGTCACTGGATCCTAACTATTATTATGCCTTGTTTCCTATCGCTTCCTTGATTTTCCTCGTGAAGCTTTACAAAAAGAACGACAACAACCCATTCCTCAACATCGCACTATTTTATCTAGGCTTGACTTATGTAGCATTACCATTCGCATTAATGAATGTAGTGGTTCATTATCACGGCCCTTACAATTACGAAATTCTATTGGGTCTGATGCTCATCATTTGGGCAAGTGATACGGGCGCCTACTTTGCTGGTGTTCGATTTGGAAAAAGAAAGCTGTTCGAGCGAATCTCTCCTAAAAAGTCTTGGGAAGGAGCTATTGGAGGTGCGGTAACAGCTGTTGTATTTTCGGTAATTATCAGCAGATATAGTACCGGGCTTTCCCTTTGGCAATGGGTTTGCGTTTCGCTCATAGTGGTGATAGCTGGTACCTATGGAGATTTGGTAGAGTCTATGTTTAAAAGAAGTATGCAAATCAAAGACTCAGGCACCTCAATTCCTGGACATGGAGGTTTTTTAGATCGCTTCGATAGCTTGATTCTTGCGGTTCCCTTCATCGTCGTTTTCCTCAAACTATTATAGGTAATCGGGGTGAAAAACTTAGCTTTGCTGCCAAATAAACAACAACCCTAATTAACCCCAAATTAGCATATGGCCTACATTGAACCGGCTCCTATTAAGGATAAAGGCAATCCTTTCGAGTCAATGATGTCTAGATTTCACATTGCAGCGCAACACCTCGGCCTGGATGATGAAATTTATAATGTTTTAAAATCCCCAACCAAGCAAGTAATCGTTACACTACCCATTACGATGGACAATGGCTCTATCCGAGTTTTTGAAGGGTATCGAGTCATTCATTCCAACATATTGGGTCCCTCAAAAGGAGGCATCAGATATGATATGGATGTCAACCTTGATGAAGTCAAAGCACTAGCCGCTTGGATGACTTGGAAATGTGCCGTAGTAGATATTCCTTACGGAGGAGCAAAAGGAGGCATCAAGTGTAACCCTAGAGAAATGTCAGCAGGTGAAATAGAACGCCTGACTCGTTCTTTTACCCAATCAATGCTTGAAATTTTTGGACCCGACAGAGATATCCCTGCTCCAGACATGGGTACCGGTCCGAGAGAAATGGCGTGGCTAATGGACCACTACTCTCGATCTCAAGGCATGACCATCAACTCGGTTGTTACGGGTAAGCCTATTGTATTGGGAGGGTCTCTTGGAAGAACTGAGGCCACAGGTAGAGGAGTAATGATTTCAGCTCTTGCTGCTATGGAGAAACTTAAGATTAATCCATTCAAAGCAACTTGCGCTGTTCAAGGGTTTGGAAATGTAGGCTCATGGGCTGCCATTCTCCTAGCTGAAAGAGGCGTGACGGTAGTATCAGTATCTGATCTATCTGGAGCTTACTATAACAAAACTGGAATAAATATTCCGGAGGCCATCAACTATCGCAATGAAAACAACGGATCTCTAGAAGGATTTTCGGGTGCTGAGAAAATTAGCCCTGAAGAATTGTTACTTTTAGAGGTAGATGTGCTAGTACCAGCGGCTATTGAAGATGTGATCACTGAAGAGAACGCACCAAAGATAGAGGCCAAGCTAATAGTGGAAGGAGCCAACGGGCCTACCTCAGCAAAAGCTGACGCCATCATCAATGAAAACGGTATCATGGCAGTTCCTGACATTCTTGCCAATGCTGGAGGTGTGACCGTATCATATTTTGAGTGGGTACAAAACAGACTCGGGTACAAGTGGACAGCAGAGCGCGTCAATAGGCGCTCAGATAGAATTATGAAAACAGCATTCGATAAGGTATATCAGACTGCTCAGCAGTACAATGTATCTATGCGAATAGCAGCTTATATTGTGGCTATTGATAAGGTGGCCAAAACCTATAAATTTAGAGGAGGATTCTAATGAAAATTCACAAGGAAGGTATCAAGATTATTCCGATTGCTACACTGGTATTGGCGGTATTATATACTGCCTTATATTGGTTAATCCCTATCATGATCGTACAAGCAGTTTTGGCTTTGGCAGCCATAGTGCTTTGGGTATTGATCGTGCGATTTTTTCGGAATCCTGACTTTCCAATTGAAAAGAATGCAAATCAGATAATAGCTCCTGCAGACGGTAAGGTAGTGGTTATAGAAGAGACCATGGAAAATGAGTACCTCAAAGAAAAACGTATTCAGGTTTCTATTTTTATGTCTCCTTTGAATGTACATGTGACACGCAGCCCCATTGAAGGTATTGTATCCTATTTCAAGTATCATCCCGGTAAGTTTTTGGTCGCATGGCATCCTAAGTCTAGTACTGATAACGAAAGAACTTCTATAGGTTTGAAACTACCCACAGGCGTTGAAATATTGATTAGACAAGTAGCCGGAGCAGTAGCACGACGAATCTGTTTTTATAGCAAAGAAGGAGATTCATGCGAGCAAGGCGAGCGGTTTGGATTCATCAGATTTGGGAGCAGAATTGATCTCTATTTGCCACTTAATGCGGATATCAAAGTTGAGTTGGATCAGGTATCTTTTGGTGGCAAAACAATAATAGCCGAACTGAAATAAACCACAAAAACTCATAAATAAACCAAAAACCATCCTGAGGGTGGTTTTTTGGTATCAGGAATCTAATAATCATTCAGCACATGTCTTCAGATTTTGCAGGATTTTGGCTTAGAGCAATTGCTTACATTATTGATTACATCATACTCCAATTGACTCAATCTTTAGCTGTAATGCCGCTTCTAGGATTGCTAGGTTTTGAATTTTCCGAAACGCCAGAATTGGACTGGTCTACATTAGGCGAAGCTCAATCTATCAGTCAATTAAATAGTTTCTATGCTGAAATGGCGCCCCTACTTGTTTTGGGAATGACTATTTCATTGCTCTACTATTCTCTGATGGAATCTAGCAAACATCAAGGCACAATTGGTAAAATGGCCGTGGGAATAAAGGTGACCGATCTCAATGGAATCAGGCTAAACCTTGGATTGGCAATAATAAGAAATGTAAGTAAGATCTTTTCTGCGCTGTTCCTCATGATTGGTTATATAATGGCTGGCTTGACCTCCAAAAAACAAGGTCTGCATGATATGATAGCCAATACGATTGTGATTAAGAAAAACTAGACACAAGTCTCTCGAGATATTTTTGATCTATCTCGTCAAAAGTATCGAGCTCAGAGCTATCTATGTCCAGCACCCCTATTACTTCGCCTTGGGCATTTTTGATAGGTACCACTATCTCAGATTTAGACTGAGTGCTACAAGCAATGTGACCCGGAAAATCATCAACATCTGACACCACAAGTGATTGCTCTCGCTCCCAAGCAGCTCCGCAGACACCTTTGCCTTTCTGAATTCTGGTGCATGCAATAGGTCCTTGAAATGGCCCGAGTACCAACTCGTCTCCCTTTACGATGTAAAATCCAATCCATAAGTGCTTGAAAATGGTCATGAGTGCCGCACTTACATTGGCCATATTGGCTACCAAATCCTCTTCGCCAGCTACTAACGACTCTAACTGGGGAATCAAAGACTGATACTGCGCGTCTTTACTGACACCAGAAGATATATTCAAATGTTCTGCCATAATTACTTATTCATGATGTACTCTAATCTGTCCCCAAATATATCCCTATTGAGTATGGTTTTGCCAGAAATTTTAGGAGCAAATATGCCATCTCCAAAACAAACATCAGAAGTGAAGATTCGCGCTTCGTCCCAAAGATTCTCCGTTATAAATTCTTGTAATAATCTAGCACCTCCCTCTATGAATACAGACTGTATTTCATGAGCATGCAAAATTTCCAATACGGTCTTCGCAGAGATGCGGTCCACTGTTAAGTACGCAAGATTTTTCTGGTCTTTGGCATTTTTCTCGGTAATGCAAATTGTTTGAGTGTTACCGTCAAAAAGTTTCAAATCCTTCTCTAATCTCAGGTCTCTATCTATCACCACTCTTATGGGGTCTTTACCTACCCAATCTCGCACCGTGAGGGATGGATTATCATAAAACGCTGTATTGGTTCCTACCATAATGGCGTCTTCTTCGGCTCTCCATTGATGTACAAGCTGACGTGAATATGCGTTGCTGATCCACTTGCTATCGAAATTGCTTCTGGCTACAAACCCATCAGATGTTTGTGCCCATTTGAGCATCACATAAGGGCGTTTATTCTCAAAAGAGGTAAAGAACCTTCGGTTAACAAATCTGCCAACTTCCTTCTGGATACCTATGCTCACTTCGATCCCGGATGTTCTCATTCGTTCTATCCCTTGGCCGGAGACTTTGGGGTTAGGATCTTCATTACAGATGACCACTTTTTTGACCCTGTTTTCAATGAGCAAGTCTGCGCAAGGAGGAGTCTTTCCAAAATGCGCACACGGCTCCAAAGTCACATAAACGGTAGATTCGGGCAAAATGGATTTGTCATCTACAGAGTTAATAGCATTCACCTCAGCGTGAGGACCTCCGTATTGCCAATGATAGCCTTCACCAACTATGTTTCCTTCATGTACTATCACACAGCCTACCAAGGGGTTTGGACTTACCCAGCCCTTACCATTTTGGGCAAGCTCTAGAGCTCTCTGCATATAGTGATCATCTGACATTATTGGTAACTTCGCGAAGTGAATCTGAAAGTGCCTGTAATTTATAAAGAAACAGTAGCTCTTCTTGCTACTATTTACGAATTGAGAGAAGCAGAAGCCATCGCCAACAGGTTATTCGAAGACCATTTGGGTATCCATAAAATCACAAGATTAACCACTCCTGAAGCGTTCTTTTCCCCATCTCAAGATGCCCGATACAAGAAGGCCATTCCACGCCTACTGACTGGGGAGCCGCTACAATATATTATAGGTGCCGCAGACTTTTATGGAAGGCGGTTTGGCGTCAATAATCAAACGCTCATACCACGAAACGAAACCGAAGAGTTAGTCGACTGGATCATCAAAACACATAAGCATCAGTCAAATCTACGGGTACTTGACATAGGCACTGGCAGTGGCTGTATCGCTATATGTCTGGAACTAGAATTGAAACATGCAGATACATCGGCATATGATTTTTCCTTGGAGGCTATCACTCAAGCTCAGAAAAATGCCGTGTCCCTAGGTTCAAATGTGCACTTTGAACAAATAGATATCTTGTCAGCAGATTCTATCCCATCATTCGATATCATAGTGAGCAACCCTCCCTATATCCCCATGAGGGATCAGTCTGAAATGCACACCAATGTGCTATCTCATGAGCCGCATTCGGCTCTATTCGTACCAGACGATAATCCGTTGATGTTTTATGACAAAATCACATCATTGGCGAGCAAAGCATTAAACCGAGACGGCAAGCTGTACTTTGAAATTCACGAAAATTTCGGGAACGTAACGAAACTGATGATTGAGAAATATGGGTTTAATGATGTGGTCATACGGCAAGACCTTAATGGCAAGGATCGCATGATTTGTGCTACCAAGGCTCAGTAATAAAATATGGAGTTTCTATACATTTAATCACAAATTCTCCCTCCTCTCTCTTTAAAAAGTTCACGGATGTAGCACTCTCACTCACCTTTTCAATGTTATTGAAATCTAAAGTTGCTCCTTTTCTTAAAATGACGTGGAACGCACTTCCAGCTGGTACCCACTTCTTAAAAAGGGGGTTCTTCTGAACGATTGTTTTTCCTTTCTCCGTGAAAATCACAATCTCAAAAAACTCAAGCCAAACATCTAATAACTTCAAGTATGTTTCACGCTCAGATTCCAAACAAAAAATATTGACAGATTGGTGACCTTCATTTTTTAAAAATGCCAATCCCAAAGAGACAAATTCATTGCTTTCTCCTTTCAGAAAATTGACTGGCATTTGTCCATTGAGCTTACTTTCCCATTCCTCAAACTGATCATCAGACACTAACGCCACATCCACTTTATGTCCACGATCAATATAAGTCTGCAAACAATTTTGGGTGCATAGTACTGTTGGAGACCATTCGAGCAGATCTTGTAGTTGCTCCCAGGGAAGCCCCTCCAAGCCACCAATAAACAATGCAGGCTCTTGTTGGTCTCGTACGATGTGATGAGAGGACATATGCTAAAGATGTACTAAATTTAACGGTAGCGCAACTTTATTTAAACCATCTCACCATATGATTAGTTATCTCACCACCATGAAAAATGTTGCCATTGCATGCCTTTTATCCTTCGCGCTCACCAGCTGTTTGGTTGAGCGAGATGCCATCATAGAATCCGATTATAGTTACAAGGGAAAGTTTAAGAAATATCGTACTTTCAATTTTCTTAACCTCAACGATACGGTCAATTTCAATGGGCTCAGTGACCACAAAATAAAACATGAAATAGAGCGTAGATTGGCAGCACAGGGTTACAAATTGTCGGATAAGCCTTCATTTTATATCGCCTACAAAGTTTACGGTGAAGATTTCACGTTTCGTGGTTATGAACAGCTAGACCTAGCCAACTGGGAAGAAAACTATGCTGAGTACGCGGAAGATGATGAAACGCTGGAGTATATCTCAGAGGCCCAATACAAAGAGCGAAGTTATCAACTCTCAGAAGGCACCTTGCTTATAGACTTTATAGATAGCGAGTCCAGCCGTCTAATCTGGCAAGGTTACGCGAGTGGTCTTTTCAGTGATGAGTCATATTTTAGCAAGGATATTCGATACTCAGTCAGAATGATCCTGAATGAGTACCGAATAGTCGCTGCTAATTATAAACGCAGATAATCAAAAAGTAAGGCCCAGAGTAAGCATGAAATTAGTGCCAGCCTGAGGATAGTAGTAGTTTTCTCTCACTACATATTCACCACCGGCATACCCAAAGGTGTACCCGTTTGCCGAATACATTTTATTGAAAATATTATTAACCATCAGCGATAGATTGATCTCTCTCACAGCATTGGTTTGCAAGGTGAAATCCGCTTTAAAATCGCTGAAAAAATACGCATCAATCTTACGATCATCGCTCGAGGTATTATCCAGGAACTGTTCACCTACATACTTCCCGTATAAGGTGAAATTAAGATAATCCGTTGGGGTGAAACTGAGTTCCGCCCCTCCAATTACTTCCGGAGAAAAAGCAATATTGGTGTCTTCAAAGACCGTTTCTATGACATTGAATTCATCAAATGCTGGCCCGTAATCATATAAGATTTCAGTGTATTCAGTTATTTTGTTACTGCTAAAAGTGATGTTTCCACCTATGGTTAATAATTCATTGAACCTATAGGCTCCTACCATCTCAATTCCCGTCCTATAGCTATCCGGCACATTGACTCTGATGGAAGACCCCACATCATTTAGTGCTCCGGTGAGCACCAATTGGTCTTTGTAGTCCATTAGATAATAGTTAGCAGAAAATGAATAGTTGCCACCTTGCTTTCTATATCCTACTTCAATATTTCTCAATGTTTCCGCCGAGGGTGTAGCTCCCGCAGGTGCGTCCACAAAGTCTCCTCGCACTGGCTCACGGTTGCCAATGGCAAAAGACGCATAGATATTTTCGTATCGACTTAGGGAATAAGTCGCTCCGAATTTTGGATTGAAAAACAAGAAGTCTCCACCTGTATCGATATCTCTCAAATCACTATCAACGCCTTTGGTTTCATAATCAATAGCTCTGATTTGAGCATCGGCATAGACTCCTAGCTTATCGGTTAAATTGTATTCTCCTTTTAAGAAAATATTAAAATCCGTTTTCAATCCATAGTTATCATAATATCTGTCTCTAATTCGAGCATTGCCAGCGTATTGCGACCAAATCACTTCACCGAAGTGATCGCCATCATATTTGTTCCATCCACCACCAAGCGTCAGCCTCAACTTTTGGGTTTCGTAGTTTCCTGAAAAAGTGACACCATAGAAATGATTGTCTAGCCATCTTCTTCTGATAAAATCGGAAGATTCTAGAGAGGTATCACCAATCACTACATTCTCTAAGCCATAATCACTAAAATCATCCTGCTCTCGAAATTGCTCAAAGTAACCCCTGCCATACGTGTAATGAAATGCTCCCGTAAAACTCAATTGACTATTAACTGCATGACTTAAATGAAGTTGATAATGATCCTGCTGGTAGTTGTCTACTTCATTGTCGTACAAATAATAATTAAACGTCCTGCCGCTATTGAGCAGATTTGCCGCCTGCTCATCGGAATATCCATTGTTTGATATCACTTCGTTCATGCCATCTACATCATTATTCAATCGCGATTCTGGTGTTCCCCACCAAGATTGATAAGTAATTTCCTTACCTCCGAAGGTCAGTGCCTTGATGACCGTCTTGTCACCATAGTAGCCACCTGATACGAAATAAGATTTTAAATCTGACGAGGCTCGGTCAATATAGCCATCTGAAGTGATCTGTGATAATCGTCCTTGAAACGCAAACCGATCATTGATCAACCCAGTATTAACTTCAACTGTATGTCTCCAGCTATTGAATGACCCAAAACTGTTGTTAACTGTTGCATATGCGTCCTGAGCGGGCATATCGGTCTGCATGTTGAGTGATGCACCAAAAGCTGCCGCTCCATTTGTAGAGGTTCCGACACCACGTTGAATCTGAATATTATCTACTGAAGAAGCTAGGTCTGGCATGTTTACCCAGAATACTCCGTGTGACTCTGAGTCATTTATGGGCACTCCATTGATAGTGACATTGATTCGGGTGGGGTCACTTCCTCTTATCCTTACTCCAGTATACCCAATGCCATTTCCAGCATCACTGGTGACTACCATCGAAGGAGTGTATCTCAGAATAAATGGAAGATCTTGACCAACATTTCGATCTTCTATGTCCTCAGCACTTACATTGGAATAGGTAGTGGGAGCTTTCTCAGATGCTCGCGTGGCATAAACAAACACCTCATCAGCCTTTATCACACTTTCTTTAAGGATAACTTCAAGGTCCAAGTCTTCCGTGACATTAACTTTTTGATTAGACGTGCTATGACCTACAAACGACACAATCAATTCGTAATCACCTTCCGCAAGATTTTCAAATAGAAACTTGCCGTCAATATCTGAAGAAATGATTCTATTCGAAGGCTGTAGCCTAATAGTGGCGCCTGATAGTGGGTCGCCATTTTCGGAAGTTACCGTTCCGGAGAGGTTATTCTGGGCATAGCCAGAAACAACCAAGCCAAGCCATAGCATTGGCACAATAAAAATTTTCATTTTGTTTTTTCAATAAATTTTCAACCATGTGGAAAGCGGGGAACTCCCCTACTGGTTTATCATACATCCCTACGCTGGTACTAACCAGATCAGGTCAATGGGTATGATCTCAGCCCGATAAATACTCTGACAAAATCAAAATATCTGTTAGGCACCCCTATTATGCTGCAATACTAGATGAAAACTACTGATCGAAAAAATTATCAATCAAAGATTTGGCACATGCTACACGCATGTCTTCTATTCCGGATACGATTCCATAGGGCAATTTATTGTCAATCAGATATTGCTCGTAAATCTCGAAAAAATACTTCCTCATCTTAGGATGCTCTCTCTGAGGATCTGGCCTCCAGATCAAATCGATATTTCCCAATAGATAAAAATCATATTCGCGTTTTTGCAGTTCCTCTACTATCCATGGATCAGTTTTGCCATACTTATGTTGGCTCCAGATCTTCATCACTATAAGATTGGTATCGCAAAACAAATAATTCCTCGCATAGTCAGCCTTATCATCTTCCCAGGCCATTTGCCCTTTGGCTATCTCTGCCAAGTCATCGAACTCATAATCCCTACCCAATCTATCTAGGTAAAACCTGGCATACTCTGGCACCCATTCTGTCTCATAGATTCTTGCCAAATGCTGACATATTTCGCTCTTTCCTGTAGATTCAGGACCTATTATGGCTATTCGTTTTGTCATGATTTGCTCAATGTCTTTTTCCAACTAAAATATCCCCAAGTAGCTAAGACTGTAAACACCAAAAACTGAAATGCAGTAAATGGTAAGCCTTTATAAAGATAAAGTGGTATTGAAACCAAATCTGTGATGATCCATGCAAGCCAGTTTTCTATCTTCTTACGTGCCATCAGCCACATGCCTACAAGCGCAAAAGATGTAGTGGCAGCATCCCAATTAGGCACATCACTATCTGTGAATGACAGTAACACCCACCTAATCAAAAGGAATATTCCTATCAAAAAAGCCATTGCCATTCTCCATTCTGGCTGTGACATTTTGGTTATAGGAATCTGTGCTGAGTCATCTGAGGTATTGGTCCAGTTGTACCAACCGTACACACTCATTACAAAATAATATCCATTGATCCCCATATCTGCATAGAGACCATACTGAAAAGTGATGTAGACATAAATCAACACAGAGATGATCCCTGTGGGGTAGACCAAAATATTTTCTTGCTTCGAATACCAGACGCTTAATAGCCCGAAAAGGACAGCCACTGCTTCTAACCACGTGGTTTGATAAAACTGCTCGATCAGCAGCGTGAAAAATTCATTCATGATCGTAATTAATAATTACATTTAGTTTCGCAATCTCTACAAGACCAGTTAATTTTGTGCTGCAAATAATAACAAATATTGTTTGCATGAATCTCGACGACAAATTCCTCTTTGAAGCACTCACCTATGATGATGTGCTTTTGCTTCCGGGTTACTCGGAAATTCTCCCTAGAGACACCAGTACCGCTACCAAACTTACCCGTAATATCACGCTAAATATTCCGTTAGTTTCCGCTGCTATGGATACGGTGACTGAGGCTAGTCTGGCGATAGCCATGGCATTGGAAGGTGGGCTCGGGTTCATACACAAAAACATGACTCCTGATCAGCAAGCTGCTCAGGTAAGAAAAGTGAAGAGATCCCAAAGTGGAATGATCCTAGACCCTATTACGCTCAGACATGATAGTGTAGCTGGAGACGCTGAGAAAATCATGCGCGAGAATAAAATTGGAGGTATCCCGGTCATTGATGAAAACAATAGGCTAATCGGGATTATCACCAATCGGGATTTGCGTTTTCAGAAAAACATGAAACGCCCGATTAAGGAAATCATGACCAGTGAAAATCTGATTACGGCCAATGTAGAAGTAGGGCTAAAGGAAGCTGAAGAAATCTTACAAGAGCATAAGATAGAAAAACTCCCGATTATAGATAAGGATGGGAAACTTACAGGCCTGATAACATATAAAGACATACTCAAAAACAGGGACCGTCCTAATGCTTGCAAGGACCAATATGGTAGATTGAGAGTAGGTGCCGCTGTTGGTGTAACTCCCGATATGATCGAGCGAATAGAGGCTTTGGTTAAAGCTGGGGTTGATGTGGTAAGCATAGATACTGCACACGGTCATTCCAAAGGAGTAATAGATGCTGCAAAAAACGTCAAGAAAAACTTCCCTGATTTAGAACTTATAGTTGGGAATATAGCCACTTACGAAGCTGCATTGGCACTGGCCGAGGCTGGAGCTGACGCTGTAAAAGTAGGGGTTGGTCCAGGAAGTATTTGTACCACTCGTGTAGTGGCAGGAGTGGGAGTTCCACAATTATCAGCCGTATATGAAGCTGCAAAGGCATTGAGAGGGAAAGGTATCCCAATTATTGCTGACGGAGGTATTCGATTCTCTGGTGACTTGGTGAAAGCCCTTGCCGGTGGAGCAAGCAGTGTCATGATTGGCTCATTGCTAGCGGGTACGGAAGAGGCTCCAGGAGAAATGATTCTTTTTGAAGGAAGAAAATTCAAAACCTATAGAGGTATGGGATCTGTAGAAGCCATGGAAGATGGCTCTAAAGACCGATATTTTCAAGATGCAGAAGATGATATCAAAAAACTGGTTCCAGAAGGAATAGTAGGCCGGGTGCCTTATAAAGGAATGGTTGGTGAAGTTTTGTATCAGTTGACAGGAGGCTTGAAGGCTGGAATGGGCTATTGTGGAGCAAATACTATTGATAAACTCTTCGATGCGAAGTTCGTGAAGATCTCGGCCGCTGGATATGCTGAGAGTCACCCACATGACATCACTATCACTAGAGAGGCACCAAACTACAGCAGGTAGTAAGGATATGTTAAAAAACATCAAAGCCATCCATGATTCCATGGATGGCTTTTTTATTGGGGTGATCCCCCGTATTTTTACCGATGTAGATGCTTTCAGGTAAACTCAAAATAAGACTTTCTTTTTTAGCCGGCATCCTGTCCTGGTTACTCTTCACATTTTTCGATTTATACCTTCTCTTCGTGGAGCAGTATCAGTTAAATGTGGAGCTTTCGGCCATTGTCCCTCAGATTTTCCTGACCGCAACTGTACTTAGTACGCTAGCCTTTTACCGCTATACTATCACCAAGGCGGATAGCATCAATTTCATAGATCTGTTATGGAAAGTGTTTATCACCGGACTAGCCACCACCATTGGCTCACTGCTGATCAGACTGTTCTTTTACATCTTTTCTCGTAGCACGATTAGCCAAAATCCTTTCACTGTCAATTTCCTTTATGACATTCTAATTGGATTGTTAATCGTTTACTTGGTATCAACTTTTGTTGTATGGAAACGTCTGATCCTTTATCAAAAATCAAAAAACCTCATCCAACTCTGGGGCTTTTTCGAATACGCTTTGCTTGCGAGTTTGGTCTTTGACTTGTTTGGCAATACGTTTCTCAGTGTCAACTTTAACACTGCTTTGATCTTCCTTGGCGGGTTAAGTTTGATCTTGTCATTTAACCTCAAATGGATCGCCTATCTCAACTTCAAGCAGAAGTGGAAAAGCATCTTATTCATTCTGCTTTCTGGCATCTATCTGTACCATTTCATTCTAAACATCCTGAATTTCTCCGATACAGGCGTGCTGCACATGGAACTAATGAATCGAACTTATTTCGTTTCATTGTTCGTTTTTATTCTGCTCTATGCAGGCATATCAATCCTGGTCACATTATTCAATTTGCCTACCTCTTCTGTTTTCGAAAGAAAGATGCAGGAAGCCATAGATTTTCAAAAACTGAGTCAGTCGATCCCTGCGGGACAAAGTGCCGAGCAGACCTATGACATATTGATAGAGAGTTCTATGAGTGCTGTATTTGCTGATGCGGCTTGGCTGGAAATCAAAGACCAAGGTCCGGTACTAATCACCAAGGGAATCACCAAGTTAGCAGTAGAGGACATTAAGGATAGCGTAAAACAAGATTCTGTAAGAAAAACACTGAATTACCAATTTGGTAATGACTTTACTCCATCCAAGGTTATCGGTTCACTAAGTCACCCTGATTACAAGTCAATCCTGTGTATGCCTCTGATCATTCAAAACACTCAGATTGGCATACTAACCTTGCTCCAAGGTGTTTCCGATGCTTATAATCGTGAAATGGTTGAAATCATCACGACTTTCGTCAATCAAGCTTGCGTTTCAATCGAAAACTTTCGCCTAATCGGAGAGGCCATAGAAACAGAGCGTTACAAGGAGCAGCTTAAGATTGCCAAAAATGTGCAAAAAAGTCTTCTTCCAGAAATACTCAAACATGACTCCAATTTTGAAATAGAGGCTTTCAGCATGGCTGCTGATGAAGTTGGAGGTGATTATTATGATATTCTAGAACCCGAAACTGGCATTTTTAACTTAATCATCGGAGATGTATCGGGCAAAGGAACTTCGGCAGCCTTTAATATGGCTCAAATGCGTGGCATATTCCACAGCCTTGCACAGAAGGTTGAGAGCCCCTCGCAGTTCATGATAGAGGCTAATAATGCAATAGGCAGATGTCTTGAGAGCAACTCATTTATCACTGCCATCTACATAGTTATCAATACTAGCCAGAGCCAATTTAGCTACGTGCGCGCAGGTCATTGCCCTGGGCTGCTTTATAGAGCGAAAAGCGGTCAGATAGAAACACTAGAAAAAGATGGGTTGGGATTGGGTATTCTTAGAAACTCTAGCTTTGAAGATTACGTTCAAGAAGAAACCGTAACCTATCAGTCAGGAGATCTACTGCTTTTATACACAGATGGAATCTCCGAGGCAAAGAATCCAAGTAAGCATCAGTATGGAGCTGAGGGTTTACAAAATTCGTTGCTTAGACATATCGCCCTACCTACAGCTAAGATTAAAGAAAAACTCATCGAAGACTTGGTGTCATTTTTGGATGGCAACAAACTCGATGACGATTACACCTTGACATTGGTAAGATTTAAATAAAGACAATGATTAACATTAATTCAGAAAAGAAGGAATCACATCAGCTCATCAAAGTGATTGGAGAAGTAGATGCTAGCACTTCTATTGAACTTGACAATGCTCTAAAAGCGGCTGCAGAAGTTGGATCTGATATTCTCATGGATCTACAATCTCTAGAATATATTTCTTCCGCCGGGTTGGGTGTGTTTATTTCTTATCTGGATGAATTCAAATCCAGAGATATTAAACTAGTCATTTTTGGTCTGAATGCTAAAGTGCTTGAGGTATTCGAAATTCTTGGGTTGCAACACCTAATGACCATCACTTCCGATTTTGAAACAGCCATTGATAAAATTAAATGAATAAAAAGCTCAACATAGCGTGTAGTAAAGCCAACCTTGCGACTATTCGCGACTTTGTTGGACGCCACCTGCTGGAGCAAGAGTTGTCGGATCTTGAAGTTCATAAGATAGTTTTAGCTGTGGACGAAGTATGCGCCAACCTGATTATTCACTCAAACAACTGCAACCCTACTCACCAAATAGAAATAATGGTGAACCTTGTGCCGCATGATCAGATCATATTTGTGATCAAAGACCAAGGAATAAGTTTTAATCCAGCGGTATATGCCGAACCTTCGATGGATGAGATCATTTCTTCGCGCCGAAAGGGTGGCGTAGGATTAATGTTGGTCAAAAGAATAATGGACAAAATAGAGTTCACAACGGAGAAGAATTACAATATTTGCACGCTTACAAAAAAGCTTGATTAATGAGGCATTGTTGGATATTGCTGGTCATAATTCTTAGCGGATGTGAGTTTTTCACACCTAAAGAGACCCAAGCTGAAAAGCCCATAGCGAAAAGCATGACCAACTATCTTTATCCCTCAGATTTGGATGGCCTTTTTTCAATGAACTTAACCTACGAGGACAGCACCAAACTAGCTGAAAAATACATTGATGATTGGGCACGAAAGCAGCTGATGATAGCTAAATCTTCTGAGGCCATCAATTTCAATGAGGCCGAAATAGAGCGTAAAGTATTGGATTATCGATATGCTCTTATGGTTCATGCTTTTGAAAAACAATTCATCAATGAAAATCTGGATCGTGAGGTCAGTGATGAAGCGATTGTGGCTTACTATGAAGAAAAACAAGACAACTTCTTATTACGCCAAAATATTGTGAAATGCATATTTGCTAAAATTCCACGTGATGCTCCTAATCTCAGACAGTTCAGAAGAAATTTCAGAGAATATCCCAAAGGAAACATGGAGGATATGACCTCTTATATTTCGCAATTTGCGGTGAAATCCTTTTTGGAAGACTCGGTGTGGATCATTTTTGATGAGTTGATAATTGGTACTCCTTTAGAAAAACTCGAACGAAAAGACCAATTCATCAGCAAAAACACCTATTCTGAAACTAACGATGAGGAATTTGTTTATTTTGTAAAAATCCTAGAATTCAAAATTTCGAATGAGGTATCTCCGTTAGAGTTTATTAAGGATGACATTAGTAATATCATCATCAACAAAAGAAAAATAGCCCTAAAAAAGGAGCTAGAGGATCAAATCTATGAAGATGCCAAGCAAAAAAATCTGTATGAAATATATCGTTAAAGGAATCTTCCTTTTGCTGCCATTTTTATCTTTCGCACAGACGAATAGTGTTGTAGTTGACAAAATCATAGCGAAAGTTGACAACTACATTGTCCTACAGTCCGATTTGGAAAAGGCATATTTGGATTACCTATCACGTGGTGAGTTTAGAGATGCTAATGCTAAATGTAGCATACTTGAGCAGCTGGTAGTCAATAAAATGATGCTGGCAAAAGCTGAAATTGATTCAATATATGTGGATGACGTAGAGGTATTGACCAACATGAATCGGAGAGTCGATTACATGGTTTCGCAAATTGGCTCGGAAGATGAAATAGAGAAGTACTATGGGAAATCTCTTGATGTCATAAGAGAAGAACTTTTTGATGATATCAAGGATCAAATGACGGTCCAAAAAATGCAAGGCGAAATCACAGCTGGCATAAAAGTATCACCTGCTGAAGTCAGAAAGTTTTTTAACAAAATCCCAAGTGATAGTTTGCCTTTCTTCTCAACAGAAGTAATGGTTGGACAAATAGTCAAAAAACCAACTCCTGGAAGAAAGCAAAAAGATGATGTTAAAAAACTGATGTACGAATTAAGAGGTCGAATCCTTAAGGGTGAATCTTTTGCGGCTTTAGCGAGGCAATACTCAGAAGACCCAGGAAGTGCATCTCGTGGTGGGGAGCTACCGTTTTATAAACGTGGTGATCTGGCCCCCGAGTTTGAAGCTAGCGCCATGACTCTAGCTGAAAATGAGCTCTCTATGCCGATCGAAACTCAGTTCGGGTTTCACCTTATTGAGCTACAGCAAAAACGCGGTAACACCTTTAAGACAAGGCATATTCTAATGTCACCCAAGCCGTCGCTGGAAGATGAAAAGATTTCTGAAGAATTCTTAGATAGTCTAAGAACTGTTATCATAGCAGATAGCATTAGTTTTCAAGCGGCCGCCAAGGAGCATTCAGATGATCAACTGACATCATCTAGTGGTGGGTTTTTTATGGATGGCAATGAATCCACACGTGTTTCTGTTGAAGAGCTCGACCCAACTATCTTCTTTACCTTGGACACAATGACACTGGGCACGATTAGCAAACCCATAGAATTTCAGCAGCCTGACGGATCAAAGGCCTTTAGAATACTTTACTATAAGGAACGAGTTGCTCCGCATGAAGCGAACCTAAAACAGGACTATCAAAAGATAGCAACAGCCACGCTGAATAATAAAAGGAATGAAATTTTGTCAAAATGGTTTGAAAAGGCCAGAGAGGATGTTTTTATTGAAATCGATCCAGAATATCAAAACTGCAAGCTACTAGAATAAAGAATTTAAAGTACATGTCTGAAAATAAGAACGAAGTTGAACTAGCCCAATCACTGCATGCTGCATTTGAACAGCTAGAAGAAGAGATAGGCAAACAGGTAATTGGTCAAAAAGAGGTTGTACGTCTCTTGATAATCTCCATTTTTTGTGGCGGACATTCCTTGTTGGTTGGTGTTCCTGGTTTAGCTAAGACTTTGCTAGTTCAGACCATTTCTAATGCTCTTGGTCTAGATTTTAACAGAATCCAATTTACTCCAGACCTTATGCCTTCTGACGTTCTTGGCGCTGAGACCTTGGATCAAGACAGAAACCTTCGATTTATCAAAGGACCGATCTTTTCTAATGTTGTCTTGGCGGATGAAATCAATAGAACTCCTCCAAAAACACAATCAGCACTGCTGGAAGCAATGCAGGAGGGAGCAGTAACAATTGGTGGTAAGAATTATGTTTTGGATAAGCCTTTTTTCGTCCTTGCCACTCAAAACCCAATTGAGCAAGAAGGGACTTATCCGCTGCCTGAGGCACAACTTGACAGGTTTATGTTCATGATCAAGCTAGATTATCCATCTCTTCAGGAAGAGCTTGAAATTATCAAACAAACTACAGGAGGTGCAGATAAAATCATCAACAAGGTAATTTCTAAAGAAGACATTTTGTCTTTTCAACAGTTGGTCAAAAAAGTACCCGTTCCAGATAATGTTTTCGAATACATTGTTGGATTGGTCCACAAAACAAGACCAATGAGGGAAAATGGAAGTGATTTGAGTAATGAATATCTGGAATGGGGTGCAGGACCAAGAGCGAGTCAATTTCTGGTACTAGCTTCAAAATGCAATGCATTACTCAAAGGGAAATACTCACCAGACATTGAAGATGTGAAAGAAATAGCCGAACCTGTATTAGTCCATCGAATTGTAAGAAACTTCAAGGCTGAAGCTGAGGGAAAAACGGAAGAGCAACTAATCCAAAACCTCCTTTAATCAGAATTGTTGAAGAAATCGAACATCATTTTCTGAGAATAGTCGGATATCATTGATTTGGTATTTAAGCATGGTAATGCGCTCAATACCCATCCCAAAAGCAAAGCCACTATACTCTTTAGAATCTATGCCACAGCTTTCTAACACGTTGGGATCCACCATGCCTGAGCCTCCTATTTCTACCCAACCAGTATGCTTACATATTTTACATCCATCACCTTTACATATAAAGCAACTAATATCAATTTCCGCACTTGGCTCTGTAAAAGGAAAATAAGAGGGTCGAAACCTGATCTCTGTGCTCATACCGAATAGTTCTTGAGCAAAGTGATAAATCGTCTCTTTAAGATCCTTAAAAGACACTTTCTTATCTACATACAAACCCTCTACCTGATTGAAAAAGCAATGTGCTCTTGCTGAGATGGCCTCATTTCGATATACACGACCGGGCATAATAGATCTAAAAGGTGGTTTTCCTGATTCCATCAATCGGACCTGGACATTAGATGTATGTGTGCGCAGTAAAATGTCTGGATTTTTTGTAATAAAATAGGTGTCCTGCATTTCTCTCGCGGGATGATTTTCAGGAAAATTCAATGCGGTGAAATTATGAAAATCATCTTCGATTTCTGGGCCTTCCTTCACACTGAATCCTTGTCTTTCGAATATCTGAATAATTCGATTCTTAACTGTAGTTAGCGGATGAATAGATCCAAGTAAAACGGATGGAGGCAAGGTCACATCCAAATCCTGCTCTACATCAGAATTGGTTTGACTTTCAATAGAAGAGATGAGTTCCTTGAACCGAGTTTGTGCTGATTGCTTAAAATCATTGAGCACACCACCTAGAACTTTCTTCTGATCATTTGGGATGGTTTTGAACTCATCAAACAATGAGTTAATTACCCCTTTTCTACTGATATATTTTAAGCGAAATGCTTCAAGTTCTTCTTGAGTGGAAGCTGTTGATTTTCGTATTTCCTCTAGATAATTCTCGATTTTCTCCTTCATTGCTACTTTTCGACAGAAAGCAAAGTTAGCAAACCTCTAAGTCTTTAGGCGGATTTAGAAATGTAAAGGTGCTTTTCAGGCGACTCATTTTGGTCTTTAAGATTTTCGGGAATTCTCGATAGTCTAAACTCTAAGAAAAATAATAGCACAGAAATCAAAACAAGTCCTCCGATAATCAAAGGCATATTGGAAATAACTCCATTCAATAGTATAGCTAGAACAATGAAACAAAGATTAATGGCTAAGAGCAAAAAGGTAGTCTGCCTGTCATTAAGCCCAAGTCTTTTAATCTCATGATGCAAGTGATTTCTATCAGGATCTAAAGGATTATTCCCATTCCAAAACCTGATAATAAATACCCTCAAGGTATCAACTATTGGAACGATCAAAACGAATAAAGCCAATGCTACAGGTGCTCCAACCTCAAAACCATATAGAGTCTTATTCCCCACTGTATTTAGCAAATGAATTGTAAAAGCTGCGATACTAAAACCCAATATCATAGATCCCGTATCGCCCATGAAAATCTTAGCCGGTTGCCAATTAAAAAATAGAAATGCAACCAGAGAACCTACCAGCGAACCACAGGCTGCAGCATAGACCATCTCTCCAGACAGATAAAATACAATCCCGTAAAATGAGAGGATAAGGGCGCTTATTGAGCCTGCTAGTCCGTCGATCCCATCTATCAAATTAAAACTATTGGTAAGCCCAACAACAACGAAAATTGTGAAAAGCAAATTAAACCACTCTGGCATTTCATTGAAGCCAGCTAACCCGTAGAATCCAGTCAATTTCAATTCAGAAAACTGCGCGATCAAAAAAGCTGCAAATACCTGTGCGAATAATTTGTGCTTCGCTAAAAGTCCTGAGATATCATCTCTGAGGCCCATCACAAAAATGATTATTAGACCGAACAAAAAGTACTTGATACTACCTAATTCAACCAAGTTTACTGTCAGCAATAGAGCGAATAAAAAGCCAACGAAAATGGCAATACCGCCAAGAGCTGGAGTAGATACACTATGGTTCTTCCTTAGGTCTGGGTTATCCATGAGATCAATGGACACACTTACCTTAATTATCAAAGGAAGAAGTAAAAACGCAATGAATAACGCAGCTAATACTGCGATTAAGATATTCATATTGACTTATTATTTTCTGATAGCAATATAATAATAAGTGTATATAATTATACTATTTTAATAAAGACGATGAGTGAAGCATTTTACTCGATCAATAGGCGTTTTCGCTCCCCTTCATAATAGATACCATCGTTAAGATGATGATTTTAAAATCTAGCACTAGTGACCAGTTTTTAACGTAGAAACGGTCGAGTTTTACCCTCCCGCTCATATCACTGAAAACAGCCGTTTCACCTCTGAATCCTTTTGCCTGAGCCAGACCTGTTATTCCTGGTTTCACTGCATGCCTTTGAATAAAACGATCAATCTTAGGTCTAAATTCTTCATTTAGTTTGATAGGATGTGGTCTTGGCCCAACCACAGACATATCACCTAAAAACACGTTGATAAACTGAGGCAATTCATCAATACTCGTTTTTCTTAAAATTGCTCCAATTTTGGTAATCCTTGGATCATTCTTGGTGGCCTGTTTAGAATCGGATTCTTTATTAACTACCATGGTCCTAAACTTCCAACAATAAAAAGGCAAATTATCCCTACCGTTACGCCCCTGTTTAAAAAATATTGGCCCTCTTGATTCCAACTTAATGAGAAGTCCGATAATTGGTACTAACCAACAAAAGATAAATACAATTACAAGTGAAGAAAAAATGACATCAAATGATCTTTTAATGAATTGGTTTATACTATTATCTAAAGGTATAGCTCCTACATTAATAACTGGAATTTGACCATATTTTTGAATACTTAAGGTCTTATTACCTAATCTGCTGAACTCTGAAATAATCTTGACTTTGATAAGATTATTCTCCGCAAAATCGATCAACTTCTTAATTTCCTTATCATAAAGCTGAGGCAAACAACAAAATATAACATCTACTGAAACACTCGCAACATAATTACTTACTTCTTTTACATTACCTAAATACCTACCACCTTTATCACCTGAATCATTGTCGAAGTATCCCAGAAATTTATAACCCAAACCTTGGTTGAACCTTATATATTTCTCAAGATTTCGAGCTAATTCGCCATAACCAACTATGACAACATTTCTGGTGTTATAGCCTTTAAGCCTGTAGTACCTAATGAAATAATGCCATCCTGTTCTCCATAGAATCAACAGCAGAGTGAAAATAAGATAGGTGACAAATAAATGTTGCCTCGAGTAATAGAAGGGTTTAGCAATAAACCACAAAGCAAAAACGATCGACAAGTTGATGACTAGCCCTGTCAACACTTTATTCAAATGATCAATCAATCTCAACTCTCTGCTCAACCTATGAAGATTGGTCGAAAAGAAAATAAGTAACCAAGCAGCATTTAAAACTAACTGAAGTACAAGGTAGCTCTCACTATTATAGAAAATCGATCCAAACCGATCATAATTTGCTCCGAGAAAACCCAAATTCAAGCAAACAAAATCAGCGATTAAAAAAACTAAAGGAAAAAAACTAGAAAATCTGTGCTGTGACATACCATGAAATATGAATGTCAAATATAAATATTATTCAATTATAGATTTGAATCATCGTCAATTAAAGGAGAATAGATAAATTTGATACGATATGAACGAAAAAATTCAAAAAATCATTAGAAGATTTTTACTACGAGCAGTACTCATTTTTCTATCGTGGGTAGGCTTATACCACGGAATTATTTACCCAGATGGTAGGGTAAATGATTGGCTAACTGATAAAGTAGTAATCGGCACCAAGGTTGGGTTGACTTTTTTAGGATACAATGCCAATCAAGGGTTTTATCAAGGAACATCACGCAGTATTTCCATAGACAATCAACCTGTTGTACTTGTAGCTGATGCTTGCAATGGATTGGAATTATTGGCCCTTTTCATAGGGTTTCTTTTGGCCTTCCCGGGCCCAATAAGGTTTAAGCTCGTTATTATCCCATTGGGAACGATAGTTATATTCCTGTTGAACATCATCCGTGAAATCGTACTCGCTTTGAATTATAAATACTTTCAGGAAACCTTTGAATTCAATCATAAATACACCTATGTATTTATTGTCTATGTTTCAATTTTCCTTATTTGGCGGTTTTGGCTCAATAGATACTCATCTGTAGGTAAGTATGTTGCCAATGTTTAACTTCAGAAACATAGCTGCTATAATTGTACTCATTACAATTGTCATTTATGGCGTTTTAAAAAATTTGATTCTAGGTGTTTATTCCGAACTAGTTACATATCTGTTTGATATTTTTAATCTGAATTTTCAAAACTTCCTGGAGATACTCAGAAATCAAGCTAAATCCGTTGAGGAAAAAGAACAACCAATAGGTTGGTTGATTTACTATCCGAGTTATTTTCTACTACATATTTTATTCATTTATGTTTTGTTTTTAGATAACAAGAAAGTCAGGAATTACCTCATTCTTGGATTAACCTCATTAATTACCATATTAGTAGTTTTTTGGTGTCTTTTTGGCATCATGGGTTTTGAAAGTTTATCTGATACCATAAGGATCCAATTTAGAAAGCTCTTTGGTCTACCATTTATTCTATTGGCAATTGAAGGAGGTCGAATTTTCTATAAAGATCTAATTAGGTTAGGTCAAAAGTAAAACTCACCATTTCGATTTATCTAGATTTGAATAGACTTCTCTTATTCCAGTTTTCAAACCTATCTTCGGAATCCATCCTAGATTTCTCAATTTGCTACTATCCATTAGTTTTCGCGGTGTACCATCCGGTTTGGTCAGATCAAACTTTAATTTACCGTTATATCCCACTATTTCTTGTATCATTTCTGCTAATTCTGCTATACTGATATCTTTTCCGTAACCAACATTGATTACCTGACCATCAGAATAGTTCCTAAAAAGAAACAGACAAGCTTCAGCTAAATCGTCAACATGCAAAAATTCTCTAAAGGGTTTACCCGAACCCCAAATCTCTACTTCCTTTTCCCCACTAAGCTTTGCGCTATGAAATTTTCTTATCAGCGCAGGTAGAACATGCGAATTATTTAAATCATAGTTATCATTCGGTCCATATAAATTTGTTGGCATTGCGCTGATGAAATCCACACCATACTGATGCCTATATGTTTCGCATAACTTAATTCCCGCAATTTTTGCTACTGCATAAGGCTCATTTGTTTTCTCTAGTGGTCCGGTTAACAAACTACTCTCTTCAATGGGTTGATCCGCCAATTTGGGATAAATGCATGAACTCCCCAATAAAAGCAATTTTCTAACTCCGTGGACATAGGATTGATGAATCACATTTGATTCTATCATCAAATTTTCATATAGAAATTGTCCTCGATAGACGTTGTTGGCATGGATACCCCCTACCTTAGCTGCTGCCAAAAAAACGAACTCAGGTCTTTCAGATTTAAAGAAGTTTTCTACATCCCTTTGATTCGTCAAATCCAATTCTTGTGAACTTCTTGTGATTATATTCGAATAGTCCTCGTTTATCAATTTTCTTACAATTGCCGACCCAACCATTCCCCTGTGACCTGCCACATAGATTTTCGATGATTTGTTAATTTCCATGGAGATTAATTACAATAGTTCCGAAAATTGAATTCGCAATTTCTAATCATATTCATTCTTAAGCTTAAACCCATACTGTCTTGCTATACAATGACTTACAAGAACAGTATCTATTATCCAGTTTATTCTGCTTGTTTTAAAATACTGTGTCCACCTTCCATAAGATATTTGTCACGCTCAAACAGTTTTACATCACTGTCTATCATCTCTTTTACCAAGGCAGGCAAATCATACTCAGGGATCCATCCAAGCTTTTCCTTTGCTTTTGTAGAGTCTCCAATTAGCAAGTCTACTTCAGTCGGCCTGAAATATTTAGGGTCGATTCTAATAACTTCCTGACCTAAAATAAATGCATACTTAGAATTGGAAGAACTTTTCACGATTCCAACTTCGTCAACCCCCGACCCTTTGAACATAAGCTCTACTCCGACCTCTTGGAACGCCATTTCAACAAACTCTCGTATGGTGGTGGTAATTCCAGTCGCTAGTACAAAATCCTCAGGCTTATTCTGTTGTAACATTAACCACATTCCCCTTACATAATCTTTGGCATGGCCCCAATCTCGTTTGGAGTCCAAATTCCCTAAGTAGATTGTTCCCTGGAGCCCCATGGCTATTTTTGCCACTGCTCTCGTTATTTTACGTGTTACAAATGTCTCCCCACGCAACGGGGATTCATGATTAAACAGGATACCATTACATGCATACATATTATAAGCTTCCCTATAATTTACAGTGATCCAATAGGCATACATTTTCGCTACAGCGTAAGGTGAGCGAGGATAAAAAGGGGTTGTTTCTTTTTGGGGAACTTCCTGAACTAAACCATATAATTCTGAAGTGGAAGCCTGATAAATTTTTGTTTTGTCAATTAAACCAAGTAGCCGAACTGCTTCTAATATCCTTAGAGTTCCTATACCATCCACATTTGCAACATACTCAGGGGTATCAAAACTGACTCTAACATGAGACATTGCTCCTAGATTATAAATTTCATCCGGCTGAATTTCCTGAATCAAACGAGTCAAGTTCATGGAATCTGATAAGTCACCAAAATGCAAATACATTTTGGTACCATTGATATGAGGGTCTTGATATAAGTGGTCAATTCTATCGGTATTAAACAATGATGACCTCCTTTTAATTCCATGAACCTCATATCCTTTACCTATTAAAAGTTCTGCCAAATAAGCCCCATCTTGTCCCGTTATACCTGTTATTAATGCCTTTTTCATATGAAATATTATTTAATAGAAATTCTACACTTATTCAAATATGCAAGTTTCCCACCTATTAAAATCCTAATCAGTATGTAAGGATATAGTGGACCCAAAAAAAACGCTTCAACACAAATAGCAGTAATTCTCGACCCTTGAATCCTTTCATTACTTAATAATTACAATATGCTAGTTTAGCTTGAATACAATAATCAAGTAGTAAATAGTCATCTATTAATCTTATTGAACAAGTCTATATATTGTTGGGTAATTTTCTCCCAAGTATAATTTTCTGATATTCGATTACGTGATTTTTTTTTTAGATCATATATTATCGTTGAGGTTTTATCAACGTGCTCAATTAATTCTTTAAGATTTGCATCATCCTTATTGAAAAACAACCCATAATTATCTCCATCAAGCATTTCACGAGTAAAAACAGTATCTAGCGCAAGAATGGCACAACCATAGGCCAAAGCTTTTAACATGGTCGGGTTAGTCCCGCCAAACTCATGCCCATGAAAATAGCCATAACAATTATGGTACAACTCAGCCAATTCATCTTGATCAGTAACATAACCAGTGAAAATCACTCTATCATCTGTAGTATTCTTTATGCTTTCGGCATAAGAATCTTGGTATGGAACATCTCCTACAATTACGAGTTTTCTTGTGGTATTGGATTTAATAAACTCATTCACAATCAAATCAGCGTTGTTATCAGGTATTAGTCTGCCAACTATTAAGTAATAATCAGATTCCCTCAAAGACCATTTTTTTATTAACTCTGGCCTTTTTGATTCTCTAATGTTAGCTCCATAAGCTATCACTGTCGAGTCTGCGCTAAACTCCTTCAAATAAAAATCACGCATCGACTCTGAATCATTTATGATAAAGTCATAAAGTTTTGTCGATAATTTTGAAGCCCAATAAAAATATTTAGCTCCAAGACCTTTCCATTTAGGCCTTAACCATTCCAACCCATCTACATTTATTGCGGTTCTTTTACCAAAAAGTCTAGATATGACTCCAAAAGGACCATTTGCAGAATTGACAACCAAGATAATATCCGTTTTTGATAAGCAAGCGTGAATCATTGATTGAAACGAATGAATTAACTGACTCATAGACTTCTTTTCAATAGTAGGAATATAAACTAGGTTAACTCCATTCATTATTTCAGGTCGCTTTACAAAAAGATTCTTATGACAATAGACTGTAACTTCAATACCCCGAGGCACTAGTCTTTCAACTAATTCTTTAACAAAAGTTTCATAACCACTATAAACGTATGGATATCCTCTAGATCCTATTATTGAAACTTTCAAACTCATTATATTTTAATTTTAGCTGTTCTGTTAATCTTTCAATAGAGGACTCCCATGTGAACTCTTTCGACCTCTCGGATCCCTTTTGTATTCTGTCATCACGCAAGCTGTCATTTTCGAGCAAGTCATTTATCGCTTTTGCAATACTACTGGAGTCCTTTGGGTCAAAAAATACACTGGCATTTTCACATACCTCTGGAAAACAGGTAGTATTTGAAACTGCAGTCGGAGTTCCTGTTGCCATTGCTTCAATTGGAGGCAATCCGAACCCCTCGGCGAATGAGGGAAAACAAAAAACAGTAGACAGATTATATAAATATGGAAGGTCTTCTGTGTCGATAAATCCCAAAAAACGAATTTCTGAGTTACTTTCAATCGAAGTGATATTTTCCATTTTATGACTTGGAGAGCCTCCGATCATAAGTGGTACATCTACAAACTTCATTGCTTCGATCAAACCACCGATATTCTTTCGAAAATTCAATCTTCCTAAGTAAAGCACAAACCTGTCAGGAAGATCATACTTCTCTTTTACCCTTTGACGCTCCTTTTTGTCTGCCCTAAAGGTTAAGAAGGAATCATTAATGCCATTATGCGTTACAGTTATTTCATTACTCTTTTTCAATTTCCATTTCAGTATGCGATTCTTTTCCGAATTAGAAATGGTAATAACATGATCTGACCTTTTAATTGATTCTACGATTAACTTGAAATATAAACGCTCCTTATATGAGAAAAATTCGGGAAAGTCCAAAAATAGAACATCATGTATAAAACAAACCCTGAAACAGTTTCTATTAAAATAGGGGATATGATTATGGAAAAGGATTATATCAATTTTATTCTTTCGTATAATTCCATCCACTAAAAACGAATTTGACAAAGCATTTACTCTTGAAGCTATGTAGATTAGTTTTACACCAGTCAATGGATATTTGAATACCCTTTCTTTATCTGATTTCCGCAACAAAACGAACAGTTCAAATTCATTCTGACGGATAAGGTATTTTAATTGATTTTGAACAACTTCCTTGCCGCTCACATGCCCTTCAAAAAGCCATTTAGCATCGAATAACAACTTTAATTTAGCCATTCTCTAGTACTCTACTTTTTTCAATCTCATAAACCGATACTATAATCATATTAATTAGCACTAACGTCATAATAGCTTCATACTCATAGATATTTGGTAAAAATTGAAAATTTATAAAAAGTCCAATAATCAGATATTTAGCTATCCTATGAAAATTCGTAAATAGCATGGTCAAGAAAAATGATATAAAATAAAACGTACCCAGAAAAAGACCCATATCATAAAGCACTACCAATATGCTATTCTCACTATTCTTAATTTCAGCAAACGTGTTTCCAACAGCATACGCTTTTGGCCCCACTGTTCCATTATCATAGCCGAATAAAAAAAAGTCATCAATGTTTCTCACAAATGTGGGGAATGTTCTTACGTGACCTTCGATTGAAGAATCATTAAGCTGGAGATTACTTAATAACCATAAGGTCAAAGCATCATCGGTTATGGAGTTAATAATAATAACTATAACAACAAGAAAAACCATTCCTGTAATAAGGCTAGACAAAAAGAAGCCAATGTTTTTCCTTAAGTGATCCGCGAAGTAAAAAATTAAAGCTACAAGCAATAGTAGAATTGAACTTCTAGAAAAGGTAAGAAATAATGCCAGAGAAGTTATAGCGAAAGTAAATATTAAAAATTTCATGCTCTCTACTTTCGATTCACGCATTAACCATATTGTTAAAAAAGATATCCCTGCACAATAAACACCCATAATATTGGGGCCTGCAAATGGTAAGCCTAAGCGCAAAATATAGGCCTTATCAATATACCAAACATATGATGCTTCACTCCCCAGCAACTGATGAAAGAAGGATCTGTCAAGCCAAAAGGAAACGTAAAGGCCTATAGATATGAGAATTACCAATGTATTTAATTGAAATACAAAATGGAGTAATCTAATGGCACTCTTCTTAATTTCATCACGCAGCAAATACATCGCCATCATAAATATTAATGGGTAAATGTAAACTCTTAAATAGTAAATGGTCTCCATTAAAGCCCCTTGAAACAAACCTAAAAGCAGGTAGATGACGAAGAAAGTCCCACCACAAACTAGAATGAAGACCATATTGGTTACCCTTTTTATCGAGTGCTTTTGATAAAGTGCCAAAACCAAGAACATTAAGAATACTCCATCTTTTAGTGGTGAAACTAGATTGGGCAAATGAAATATGTTAAGCATACATAACTTAATCAAATTGCCAAAAACCAATAGAAATATGATAAAGCGTAATAATACAGATCTCACCTTTTACCTTTTTTACGTAACATATAATCCTTCATTCCTATGAGGATTCCAGAGGCAACACTGGTATTAAGAAGTACCAATTGTTTGCATGCCCTTACCAAATGAAACAAAATTGGCCAATTAAAAAGATAATTTTTGGATAATAGTTTTACAAAATAAAGACCATTTCTAGTGAAATAATAATTGGCAAGAAAGCCTCGTCCTGCACTTCCGCCTACCTTATCGAAGACCCTAATTGATTCACTAACCATAAGCTCATATCCCATTGAGTTAGCCCTATGGCACCATTCAACCTCCTCCCAATACAAAAAGTATTCTTCCTTAATAAGTCCTATTTTTCTGAAGGATTCCAACGGAGTAAATAAAAAACCCCCATAGACGTAGTTTAATCGTGAAGGAGGTATACTTTCCAAATTTGGCTTAACCATCCCAGAAAAAGTGTTTACCCTAAAAGTACCATTATGAATAAGTTGGGACTTGTTAAAGTAATTATAAACACGGCTACCCAAAACAAATTTTCTTGTCTTGATATGATTTGATAGGCTCTTCAATTTATATATCGAACCTTTCTCAACAACTACATCAGGATTTAAAAGTAGAACGTATTCTTCATGACATTTTTCTAAGAGTACTTTTAGAACCAAATTATTCCCACCAGCAAAACCTGAATTTACACTTTCAATGAGATATGCTTTATAATCAAGACTTATTTTATCAATTTCACCTCTTTGAAGAATAAGAGATTTGCTTTCTAAATATTCACCAAAGTATTGCTTTAAAGTTGAGTAATTGCCCCGTGTAGAACCGTTATCTACAATAAATAGTCTGTAGTCTATCAATTCTACTTCCTTCTTCAGATTCAAGATACATTCTTTGACATCTTCTGGCGTATTATAGTTAACAATGATAATATTTATGTGTCCCATGATTCTATTAAGTCCATGGTACTAGCATAAATTGACGGAGATGCATTGCCTAAGTTAAATGTAAAGGACCTTCGAAAATCTCTGATAGCTTCATCATAAATAGAAGTTGAAGAGGTTAAATATGAGCCAAGTACTTCCTCAAACTTTTCAACCGTTACAACCGGACCAATTTTGCCTCGATAATAAATCTCAGGATATAAATTATACTTTTCTTTGTTTTCTAAGTCTTCCAATGGGATTTTGAGCTTATTGCCTAAGAACACAATCGGTTTACCAGTAAGAAGCACGTACTCATATCCAAGACCGGAATTGTCTGTAAGAAACAGATCTGAGTTATGGAATAAATCGACAACTTCACTAAACTTTTGATCCTTACTCAAGAGAATAATATTCTCATAAGTGCCCTTCTTTATGCCCAAGATGGTATTTTCCCAATCCACACCACCAGATTTTTCAACATCAAACTGTCTATATAGTAATGGGTGAAGTTTTATTATTAAACGAATCCTATTAGTTCGACATAAAGTCACTATAGGATTAAGAAAATCAAATAACGAGGAAATCTCTCTGTGATAAGTTGGTCCATAAAAAACAGTTTGAATCGGTTGCTCATTAGTTTTCTGAAATTTTTTTGTGTATCCATCCAACTTTGGATAACCGTCCTTTCTTACCCATTTGTTGTCAAGATATCCTTTAAAAACTCCCTCGGTAAGTTGATTGAATTGCATTTCTGTATTTGCAATAAACATTGAAACATTTTCAATATATGTCGAATCTAATACAGATACGAACGACCCAAATCCATGATTAATCTGAATATGTTTTATCAATTCATTTGGCACTCGATCTTTTGGTTTTAATTGAGTAGCGTGAAATACTACTCTCTTGAAAAGCAAGGGGGAAAGAAAAGAAGGAAACAAATGCATAAATCTATAACGCCTATCCAAAGTCCATACAGGATAGCGTAAGTTGGTAGTTATTGCTAGTTCATACTTTGTCTCTTTCTCCCTGAATTTCAAAAACTGCAAATACACATTTATAAAAAAATCATTGTATGTACCGTTTTCATAATTAAAGCAAACCCAAACCTTATTTCTAGAATTTAGGATTCTAACAATTTGAATTGGTACAAAAAATAATTCAAGAAACAATCCAAGAATAATACTCATCACACCCTTGGGCTTTGTAAGTACTCGGAACACCTTTCGTAAAGCCAAAAGAGTCATATTAATTCCATAATTTCCTGAACAATCCTGCCAGAATTCAGCCCATCGTTGAATTTATTAAAAACTGCATTCAACTCTCTTCTTTGTTCACGAAATGTATCCTGTCCATTTCTTACTTTAATTAGCTCTTCAAACAGATCTTGATATGAAGTGACTTTAGGTCCAGGGGTAACCTCTTCATAGTTATAGTACATCTCCCTATCTTTTGTTAAATAACTATTAAGATCAAAAGGATAAAAAATTATTGGCTTATCCTTTAGTAAAAAATCAAAATATATAGAGCTATAATCCGTAATCAAAAAGTCATAATCCCAAAGCGCCGAGTAAATATCACCATCTATGTCAGCATCTTTTAAAAACCGGATATTTTGATATTCATTAACCGAAGCTAATCTGGTTTGATAATAAAAATGCAGTTTTACATCAACTTGAATTCTTGATCCTTCCAAAATCTCGTCTAATTTTTTTAACATACTCTCAACGGTTACTAAAAAATCAGAATCTCCCTCGCCTCTATGTGTTGGTAAGTATACTCCCTGTAAGAATTTCTTTTCCTTTTCTTGAATTGTCAGTTTTGAAGCAAAATCATTTCTAGAATAACCTGTAATAACAACTTCCTCATTCAACTTGAAGGCTGTTTTAAATCTGGTGGCAACTTCTTCTGATGATGCACAAATCAACGAATAGTTTGTTGGACTATAGACCGGAAATATTTTACTTAATATGCCTTTTGGTGCTTTAAAGGTAATTTTATCATCATTCATTATTTTCTTAAGTGGAGTTCCATGCCATAAGTTCACTAGTTTTATGCTTTTACCTACAAAGTATGGATTGATATCATTTTTACCCGTGCAAACGACACCCACCTTCGCAATCAACTGAAAATAAATCCCTTTAATACTATTGGTCCTATATGATTCAAAACCTTTATCACGGATCATATCAATAACCTTCTTATCTCTTGATAGCCAAATACATCTTAAGGTTGTTATTTGGTTACAATATTCGAAAAGGTACTTCGAATTATCAGAATACCTATACCCAAACCAAGCGCCAAAAACCCAAAGATTAGTTTTCTTTCTAATCAAAAAAGAAATCAGATAAATTGGAAAATAACATATCGCATTGAGAAATCTTTTCACTTTGACCATAAACCAAATTTAAATGTCCCATAAATTCTTATCAATAGAACTGTAGATTCTGTGATGAAAATGGCCAGAACAACATTCATTAATGTCACTTCCTTTAGTATAATTAGGACAACAAGAAGCGTGATATGCAGAAAAGAAGAAATCATTACACTACGATTAACAAAACCCGAAAATCCCATAGCCCCCAAGAAAGGGTATCCCAATAAGATTGAAGGGACAATTACGAGTGTAATAAAAAGTAAGCGCTGGAACACAAAAACACTTTCAATTCCAGCATCTCTAAAAACCAAACTAAAAATAATATCAGCTGTAAAATACACTCCAACAACAACTAAGAAATTAATTAAAACACTTCCTAAGAAAATCTTTCTAAATATTTTGTTGTCTTTAACCCTTGAAATAAAAGGATATACGGCATTCATTAGTGGATGGTAAAGGCCTTGCATAGCCTGAAACAATTTTTCTGCTATTGAGTAAACCCCTACCATCTCCATTCCTAAAAAAGCTCCTACAACAAAAGTATTGCTTATGGTATAGAGTGAAACTGAAACTCTAGAAAGAAAAAATGCATAACTGTCAATGAGATACTTTTTAAGAAGAAATAAACTTGGAACAAAATATGAGATTTGAAACTTTTGCACGCAAATCAGCAACCCAATGATTGCTGTTATCAAGTAACTCGAAGAATTAAGAACAGGTACTAAATAAAGGTCATTAGGTTCTCTTACCAAAACAAACAGGCTAATCGCATAAGCAGTTTTAGCGCTTAATGATGTAATGGTAATTAGTTTCATCCTTTCCATTCCTTGAAAAAACCAATTGGGGGTAAGAGCTTGGGCAATCACAAATCCAAATGAAACGATGACGAGGAATTGAATCTCTCTTAGACTTGGAATAAAGTATAATAATGTTAATAAGATGGGGAGCGAGACAAAGATTAAAAGAATTTTCAATGTCAACACTGAAGAGAATATTTCATTCAGTTTGCCCGTATTTTCTGAGTTTTCCGCAACGATCTTTGGTGCCGACAGATTAAAACCAAATGAACTCAAAATTAAAAAATACCCATTAAATACGAGGGCGTAAGAATATTTACCATATTCCGTAACTCCAAGAACGCTTACCAAATAAGGAAGAGTAATCAATGGAACAATATAATTGCCTCCCTGTGTAAGTAAAAGCGAAATAAAATTCTGAATTACCCGACCTAGATCTTTATTCATCAAAATCTTATTGCTTCAAATACGTATCACGAAACCTATCGTATTGATCAATAAATTCATCGCATGACATTTCATCTAAAACAGTATATCGACCAGGTCTCATTTCCTTTGCCAATTCAAATATATCTTTAAGCCGCATTTCAATTTGATCGCTCAAATCGGTAAATACAAGTGGTATCTCGGTTGCTTCAGCATAATTAATGTGTTCAACTAATAATTTCCCTTGAAGATAGAGACAAAATAAACTAACTGATGCTACTTGTAAACCATGCAAATTATCGGTAGAAAGACCCAAAAAATCAATTGCATGACTAATTAAATGCTCGCTACCACTACAAGGTCTGCTGCTCCCTGCCAATCCCATGGCTATTCCCGAATTTACTTGTCCTTGGATTATTGTTCTCAAAAAAGGTTTGAACCTGAAGTCAACTCGATTAAAATGTACTAATGAATGAGCAGCACTTCTTGATAACTGAAAAGCAAGATCATTCATTTGGACATTACCATTTTGAACAGCCAATATCCAATCATTTGTAGCACTAAAGTTTGAAAGCACATCTCCTGCTGCGGCCTGAAGATACTTCTCGGGAGATTTACGAATTATATCTAAATCAATAAAAACCCCCATAGGCATCTGAGCCGGCAAACTTTCCGAAATTCCACTACTATTTGTGATAACTGCGATTGGAGATATTAATCCGTCATTTGAGATTATTGTAGGAACTGAAACATGATTTAGATGGCTTAAATAAGCTACCCTTTTAACCGTATCTAGAACTTTTCCTCCCCCAACAGCAATCAACAACCTAAAATCATTCTTTTGACAGTACTCACGTACCATATTGACAGTTCTGTCAGAATTGTCTTCAATCTCTAGATGCCCCCATTCCTTATTCCTTATTATTTCATTGGCAATATGAGAAGAATAATTTAGGCCTGAAACCACCAGAATATTTTTAAATAATATGTTATTTCGTTTAAATGTCTTTTTTATTTTAAAACGGATAGCTTCATCTACTTGAAAAATAATCGGCAAATGCGCTAATTGCGAAAAAATCATATTGGATTTTTAAATAGTCTTACAGACTTTTTATTCTTTCTATAATCTCAGAGGTGCTAATACCAGAAGTATATGGTAATAATTTCAATTCCACTTTTTGTTCTTTCAAATACCCTTTGGTAACCCTGATTTGCTCTAAGTAACCATTAACATCCCAATCATCTCCATGAACAATAATATCTATATTGAATTTCTCAATATATGGTTTGTTATCAAAATCTCGAATAATAAAAGCTCTATCTACATATTTACATGCTTCAATCAATTCTAACCTATGTTGTTCACTATAAATCGGTAGTCTCTTATAGGCCTTGACCATATCATCTCCATTTATCGCGACGATCAATTCATTTCCCAATTCTTTAGCCTTTTTTAAAAGTCTGACATGTCCAGTATGAAATAAATCAAATACCCCAATTACGTAAACAACCTTTAATGAATCTCTCATAAAAATATACCTCTGAGCTTAATATTTCTAATGCTATTTAAGTATAAAAGTATCCATCAAAATGTATAAAACACTGACGGAAAAGCCAATAAAGCCGAATACGAACAAAATTACAATTCTCTTTGGTTTGCTTTTCTCTACCGGAACGCGAACTGGTTCGAGTATGGTAAATATTGGGGTTGTTTCCTTTATTTTAATTTTTGCCTGCTCTAGCTGATTAGCTAAACCTTTGTAAACTTCAAAGGCAATATCCACCTCGTTCTTAATCCTTGAGTATTCAATCTCTATCAGCGAACTATTAATATTCTTATTCTGATCGGCATATCTTGCGAGTCTTGTCTGTTTCTTATTATAGTCACCTTTCGCCTCTTCATATCTTTCGCGAACAAAATCATAATTCACAGTTGCTTTTTCTATTTTATATGAAGTTATCTCAGCTGTAAGTTTTTCAACGATTAAATCGGTTAAACTAGCCGCAGCATATGGATCGGGCATTTCTGTGTTTATCGTTATAATTCCTGTTTCAACATTTACCGACACCTCTATTCTATCACGAAATTTTTCCAGAATTCTCCAATCTTCTTTATTGATGAGTAATAATGAGCTCTCTCGATTATTAGTAGCGCGCTCATTCCCTTTCATCACGGATCTGATTCTCGCAGGAAGCCCAATGGTATACGAAATCATCAACCCCATCAAAGATGGCTTGTCCACTGTCTTAAAATAGTACTGACTCGACATAACCGTATCGAGGTTTTGGAAGTACACTTGATTCTGTAATAATCCTAATTGAAAGGGTACACTTTTAGCAATCTCAGGATATAATTGTGGGGTTAAGGATCCAGAAACTCCAAGTCCAAGATTAACTCCAGCCAAGCCTGCCAAACTACCCAACCCCCCTAAATTAGGAGTTGTCCCCTCTTGAATTTCAGGCATCAATTTGCAAGATGCCTCATATTCAGTTTTTGAAGTAAGACTAATAATCAATCCTAAAAAAAGAAAACTACCAGTTATCCATAAACTCAATTTTCGATTCTGCCATATTATCCCAATTAGGGCCATTAAATCAACTTCTTCCTCTATGTTTTTTCGTATCATTGTTTCATCTCAAAATCTAGAAATGAGTAACGCCAAAGATGCCAAACCTGTAGTCATTCCAATTACCTCTTGTGGAGTCAATCTACGTCTTTCTGGTTTAGTTGGAATAATAATTTCCGCCCCTGGCTCAATCTTAGGATAATTTTTAAACCATAAAAAACTCTTTGTACTGGATGCTGTCCCGTTCGCGTAAATCACATAACTCTTTTTAACCCGAGCTTCATCTTTAAATCCACCAGCTTGGGAAATAAATTTTCTAAAACTCAGGTTTTTCGCATACCTGACATTTCCTGGATGTAAAACAGATCCTCGCACTCTTACCGTCTGTAACTGAGCAGGAATGTAAAGAATATCATCTTCCTTCAAGATTAGATCAAAATCTGATCCTGGTGAATTCATTATTTTTTCAAGTTCAATACCTACTATCTCCCTTTCTTTCAAGGTTTTTTCTTCACTGCTCGCGATCGTATCTCTACGAAAAATAGAGAGTAATTCCTCTCTCTTGACTTTGGCGGCCTGCTTTTCCCCTGAATCATCACCACTTGAATAATATTCTGTTTTTCTAATAAGAGTTGCTCCTTTTAAAAACGCAAAGTTTGTGAATCCATTTGCCCTCTTGATAATATCAGAAATTCGCTCTCCTTTCTTCTCTAAGACGTATACTCCTGGAAAAGTAACTTCTCCGCTTATCTCTACTTTAGCTTGCTTTTTATAAAAAGGATTTTTACGAATGGAAACTAGGTCATAGGGTTCAAATACAAATGTAGAAGCGTCATTATCATATTCTAAATCTGAATTAATGTCAATTTCAAACAATTTCGAAATTAAACCGCTACTACCGTTGCCTTCTGACTTGATCAACCTTCTTGCTACCTCTGCTTTAGACTTTAAAGCTGTTTCTTTGAACCCTCCAGCTAGCAACACTAATTCTTCAATAGTTTGTCCTTCTACGAATGGATAAACCCCTGGTTTTATAACCTCACCTTCAATTTGAACAAAAGTTCTTTCTCTTATTTGATTAACAGATTCTATGATGACAAAATCTTCTTTTCTAAGTTGAATTTCACTTTCTCCATTGGTATATGTCAATTCAGATAAATTAATAGACTTACTACTTAAGGAATAATCCTTATTCTTGCTGTAAATAACCGCCCGTCCCAATAGAGCGTCACCCCTTAATCCTCCTGCTAACTCAATCAATTTACTCAGAGACAATGAGTCTGTGAGCTCAAATTCTCCAGGCTGGAAAATGGCACCTTGAATTGTAACCCTGTTTACAAAATAGTTTGCTGCCCTTTTAACTTCTACCTGATCTGCATCTTTTAATAGAAATTCGCTATAACCGTCTTCTGTAATCGTAGATACAGCATTGAAGCCATTCGATATTCTTCTTAGTGATATAACATCTCGGAACGCCTCGCCTGTGAATCCTCCGGCAAACTTCAAAAGATCACTAAGGTTTTCCTCATTCTTTAATTCATAGATTGCTGGTCGTTTAACCTCTCCTTTAATTGCAATATGATTAGAATAAGATTTGATAAGGATAACGTCACCATCAGACAATCGCTGTGAGGTGCTCGCTCCCTCCAATAAAAACTGATAGCCATCAATGGTATTCAACCTAATCCCATTTCTATACACGTCAATTTCCCTAAGTGAGCCATCTTTTGATGGACCGCCTGCCAAGTATAAAAGATTCAGCACAGTAGCAAATGAATGAGTGGTATAAGTACCAGGTTTCACCACCTCTCCTACAACATGAACATTTATGGACTTTATTCCCCCCAGACTTATATCAGCAAAGGCATTATCCCCCAATGAACTATAAATTTTCCTAAGTCTTAACTTGATCCTTTGAGACGCTTTATCAAATTGCAAACCAGCTAACTGTATAGGTCCAATATCCGGTATTCTGATGTAACCTTCGGGTGAAACTAATAACCTGTAACTATATTCAAAAGCTCCCCAGATATCAATAAGTATTTCGTCTCCAGGACCTAGGATGTAATTTTCTGGAGTAGGCCCATTTAGGGAAGGTTGAAAGATAGGTATTTCGCCCGTAAAATATCTTCTTCCAAATACTTCGAGATCCTCATGCTGTATTCGAATTGAGTCGCCAGAAGTCAATGAGGAAAAAGGGTCTGTCCTGCTTATTGGGTTAGATTGATTTAGTGAATACGACCTAATCCTATTCGAATCATCCTCCACTGGCGTTGAATTACCTAGTCCCTTCTTCCTTAATCCTTCAATTCTTTCCTGCAGTTGATTAAGTTGACTGCTAGACATTCCTTTGGCTTTAGCAAGCAATAGAAGCTGATCTTGCGAATATCCGGAAGCCTCCGCCTTTTCCATATATCGTACTACCTGAGCATCAGTCAGGTTCTCAACATTTATCTTAGACAAATTATTTATATCAAAATTATCTTGTCCCGTGAGGAGGATAGGTGCAAACAACATGATAGTTACTGATAATAAAACTATTTTTCTCATTCACTTATTATTCTATTAGCTCGCTTCATGAAATTATTTTGCGAAGTTATATAATGACATTTAGTTTGTCTCTATTTGTTCTACTTTTGACCTAGTTATGGATCTACATACCTTACATAGAAATATCTCAATATCTCTCATATTTTTATGTTTCTCTTCAATTGTGATAGCTCAATCGCTTCCTCTAATTGAGACAGGACTATATGAATATGCTAGACGTGAACAGTTAAAAGGAACTTTAGATTCCGCTATTTCTTTTTCCCTCAAGCCCGTTCAGTTTAATTTGAAAGATTCGTCAGTTATTCAATTTAATTTTGGGAAGGAGATCAAATCCTCTTCAAAATTGATAAAAGCCTATTGGCTGCCCATTCAACTAAACCAAGAATATAATAGCAAATACCCATACGGCACTAACAACGGATCTTTAGCTAGAAGTAGAGGATATCAGTTTCTTTTTAGTAATGGCTTATTTTTAAAATTAGGCCCTTTATCGATCCAGCTTAAACCTGAATTGATTTATATTCAGAATAAAAAGTTTGATGGGTTCCCTGATTCACATTCTAATGCTATTTGGGAGAAAAGATATGATCAAGAATGGAACAGAATTGACTTACCAGAATTATTTGGAAATTCTCCTATATCAACATTATTGCCGGGGCAATCCAATATTAGATTAAATTTCAAAAACCTCTCCCTTGGTGTATCTACAGAGAACCTATGGTGGGGTCCTGGCCGTAATCATACGCTAATCATGACCAATAATACCAGAGGTTTTGCGCATTTTTCTCTTAACAGCCGAATGCCAATTAAAACCCCAATCGGAAGTTTGGAAGGGCAAATATTAGTTGGACGTTTAGAAAATTCAAATATTGATCCACCTGTACCAACTCGCAGAACAGGAAGCAACAATGATTGGGCATGGAAAAAAGTTAATGATTGGCGATACCTAAATGGAATAACTTTTTCGTTCCAACCTAAACTGGTACCAGGACTGTTTATTGGAGGGTCGAGGGTAGTTCAAAATTATTCTGACAGTATTAAATCGACTGGAAATTATTTTCCTGCGTTTGATAACCTATTTCGTGAAAAAGATGAGAAAGCTAAAGATGGAAGTAAAGATCAGATATTGTCGTTTTATGCACGATGGTTAATGGTGGCTAGCAAAAGTGAAATTTACTTTGAGTATGGTAGAGCAGACGCCTCTTGGAATCTTAGAGATGCTCTACTCTCGCCTGAGCATAGTCGATCATATATTTTTGGTTTAACCAAGCTTATCTCAATTCCCAGAATGGATCAATTTATTCATGTTGGTTTTGAAATGACTCACCTGGAACGTTCTAAAACCAGTACTTTAAGGGACGAGCCAAAATGGTATCAAAATGGAAAAAATCGACAAGGATACACCCATTATGGTGAAATACTGGGAGCAGGTATTGGATCTGGAAGTAATATTCAAAACTTTGAAGTCAGCTGGGTAAGTGGTATAAAAAAAGTTGGTCTATATTTCGAAAGACTTGCGAATGATAATGATTTCTACTATCAAGTATTTCGATTTAATGATGATTTTGAAAATGGCAACTGGATAGATGCTAGTTTTGGATTATTAGGTGTTTGGAATTTTAAAAACGTTGTTTTGGATACTCGAATGCAATGGGTAAATAGTAAAAATTACCAATGGGAATATCAACGCAATGCATCTAATTTTCATTTTTCCTTACGCAGTTCGTTTAGTTTCTAATTGAATCCTGCGAAACTTTGAGAAGTCAGTACCAAATTCAAAAAAACATTATTTTTCTTGGGGCAGTTCAAGTGATTAACTATCTCATGCCGTTTATTATCATTCCTGTTCTTCTGAATAAAATTGGGATAGAACAGTATGGTAAGGTATCCATGGCAATGGGGGTAATACTGGTGGTTTTTTCAATAAGTGAGTTTGGATTTAACATCACTGGCCCGAGGCTAATAAGTACCGCTAAGAATAATAGAGAAGAATCATTTATTGTTTCTAGTTTAATCAATGCGCGACTTTTACTATTGGTCCCCTGTTTGCTATTCCTTATCGGCTTGATTTTGACTGTTCCTAACTATCAGGAAGAGGCAAAGCTGATTGTTTTTAGTTTTATGATTGTTCTAGGACAAGCTTTTACACCAAATTGGTTTTATATCGGTAAAGAGAAAAATCAGTACCAATCGTTTTTTCATTTTTTATCTCGATTTTTTTATTTCGTGGCGGTTTGGTTTTTGATTAATTCTCCGGATGACTACTATTATGTTAATTTTTGGAATGGTGTTGGCTTGTTTCTTGTCGGGATCGTAGCTATTGTTTTAATTTTTAAGAAATATAGATACCGGGTTTTCATTATTCCTGTTAAGAAGTCTCTCATTTTTATCGGAGACAATTTCAACATTTTCTTCGCCAATTTTCTAAGCTCAATTCACAGAAATGCACCAATTATTATTGCAGGTTTCATGCTTACCTCAGAAAACTTGGGGTTATATAGCGTTTTGGACAAAGTAATATTAGCCATTATCAGTGCATTTATAGTTTTATATAATGCCTTATATCCACGAATCTGTAGTCTTTACGTCAAAAAGAATGGCATTTCTAAAGTTAGAATGTTTTTTGAGAAATACCTTCCGTGGTTAGGGCTTCTGGTCATTGTTTCCGCAATTGTTTTTGTCTTAGTGGGATCAGATCTAATTGGAATACTTTCCCGAGAAATTGACCCATTAAACATCCAGTTCGAAATACTTTTGATTGGTTTCATTCCTATAGGTCTCTTTCTTAATTTGCCAATTAGCCTGATAATTGTTTCCTTCAACATTCAAAGATTATATTTGATATATAGTGCGATTTCGGCTCTAACGATAATAGTATTGGGGATTACTCTTGGGTTTTTTCTAGGGCTTAAAGGTCTCATTATCGCCATCTTCATTACTGAATTAATTTCAGGATTAATTGGAATCGTCTTATTGAAAAACCATTTCAAAATCACACCTCAATGAGTCTTGAATGTAAAATTTATTTTCGAAGGCTACTTCTACTATTATTTTTATCTATTTCTATAGTATCGAAAATTCAAGCCCAACATCTTTCAGTCAATGCACCTATATTAAAGGAAACGTTAAGAAGATCGCAACTAATAGGATTATTTGATCAACAAATTTCCTTTTCAGCAAGGCCAGTTAATTTTATTAGCGATAGTGCTATTTCATACGCAACCACGGTATGGAGCAATAGTAAAAATTCTGTGTGGTTAAACGCCATGCCTATTCAATTGAGTCATGAACTAAATACGCACCACCCTTATTCCAACTATAATGCGGGCATGTTACCTTCAAGAGGTAATCAAATCTTAATAAGCAGTGGATTAATTGGAAAGATCGGTTTAGTGAAATTTCGTTTTGAACCAGAATTGCTTTTCTCTGAAAACAAGGCGTATAATGGATTCCCTGTACTTCCAAAGGAAGATGAACGTGTTTGGCCAAACTCCAATAGATGGCGATATATGTATAGATGGTGGAACAATATTGATCGTCCAGAATCTTTTGGTTCAACATCGATACGAAGAATAATTCCTGGTCAATCTTCGATTCTCATAAACTTAGAACCATTTGCATTAGGTTTTTCAACTGAAAATCTATGGTGGGGGCCTGGAAAATATAACTCCTTAATCATGACTAATAATGGTGAGGGAATACCACATTTTACTTTTAACACGGTTAAACCGGTAAAAACTCGCTTCGGCAGCTTTGAGGCCGAATTGATATATGGAAAACTACGCAATTCTGGCTTGTACCCGCCAGATACCTCTAAGGCCGATTCAAAGGGTATCAAATTTTACGTTCCTAAATTTGACGAAAAACGTATATTTAATGGCATTAGCTTTTCCTATCAGCCCAAATGGGTGAATGGACTTTTTCTTGGGATAAACTCGAGTATTCAACAATACCAATCAACTGCGAAGCATTATCAAGATTATTTACCATTGCTGACCGATAGGTTCGGATTTGGTAAACATAGACGAGATACCATTGTAAGAAATCAGATGACGTCTGTTTTTCTGCGGTGGTTTGATAAGCGTCATGAATTCTATTTTGAATATGGCAGACATAATACATCTTGGAACTGGTCGAAAATTATTTCAAGTCCACAACTTAATGCCGCCTTTGTAGTTGGATATACCAACCTCATTCCATTAAAGAAACCACAAGCGTACTTAGAATTTAACATAGAAGTCACTCAACTTCAGCAACCACCGGATTACATGGTAAGTTTAAGGTCTACACAGCCAGTAAGTTGGTATACAAGTCAAAGCATTAGACAGGGGTATACACATAATGGCCAGATTATCGGAAATCATGCAGGCCCTGGTAGTAATATTCAATTAGCCGAAATTTCTTGGGTTAAAAATTTTAATAAAATTGGGCTTTATCTCGAACGACTGTCAAACAATAATGACTTTGTTTATCAAGCATTTTATGGAAGTTTGGGTGGGGACTTTAGAAGCTATTGGATAGACTATACATGCGGAATTCTTGTGAACAAACGTATAAAAAAGATTCTCATTTCTTCAAGCCTCCGATTTACTCGATCTTTAAATTATCAATGGGAAACAGTTACCAGTTCACCATATTTTGAGGATAATAGTGGTGTCGATACGAATAATTTTAACCTACAAACTAAGGTCGTTTATCTTTTCTAAATCTTGACCTATATCAAAACAATACAATTGAACCTATTTTCGCTTTTGATAGCCTCCGTTTATTACTGCTTGAAATAAGTCAAAATATTGTTTGGACACATTATCCCATTTATATTTTTCTATTACTCCTTCTGATGCTTTCTCCCTGAGTTTTTCAACTTCTAATGATCTAATATCCCATTCATTTATTATTGAGCATACACTCTCAGTTGATTTTTCAAAATATAGGCCGTATTGCCCATTCTGTAACATCTCCTGATTAAATCGAGTATTCAAAGCTAGTATTGCACAATTATAGCCCAATGCTTCAATCATTGTAGGGTTCGTTCCTCCAAATTCATGACCATGGATGTACATGTATGAATTTTGAAATAACTCTGCTACATCTCTTCTATCATTGATATGTCCTGTAACAACCAACCTTGAATCACTCTCCGCCAATTTTATAATGTCATTGACATATTTATCCTTGTAAGGTACTCCTCCTACTATCACTAACTTTTTATCAGATTTAGACTTCAAAAAGCCTTCTGCTATTAATCGAGAATTATTATCAGGGATTAGTCTACCCACGATTAAATAATATTGTCTGGATTGTATCCCCCATTTTGCAATTCTATCCTTATTACTAACTGACAAAGCTTTTGGAGCACCATATGCTATCACTTCTGAATCGGCTCCAAAATATTCGAGATAAACTTTTCTCATCTCATCAGCATCACTTACTAAACAGTCATAATATTTAGTCGCCATTTTTGCCGCAAACAAAAAATATCTAGCGGGAATGCCCCTCCACTTTGGCCTAAGCCATTCCATCCCATCGACATTAATTACAGTCTTTTTCCCAAATAATTTCGGAAGCCATCCTAGTGGCCCATTGGCCGAATTAACCACAAAAATTAGGTCATAACTCCTAACAGAGGCATGGATTAACGAAAGTAAAGAATGAGAAAGTTGACTAAATATTTTGGTTTCAATAGCTGGTAAGTATACCAATCTTATTCCATTTAGCGTCTTCGGACGATTTTCGAAAAGCGGTTTATGGCAATAAACCGTAACCTCCACACCCATGTTTACCAAGCGTTCAGAAACTTCTCTAATAAATGACTCATATCCACCGTAATTACTTGGATACCCCCTACTGCCAATAAATGCTATCTTCACTATATGAAAATCGGTTAAAGTTTAATTTTTCACGAATATACTTATTGATTTGTGAGGTTAAATAGTCTTCCCCTTTTTTCATCTTTGTGGGATAAACTTACGTCAGTGGCCAAGAGTAAATTAAGAGTACTTCAAATAAATAAATATCATTATCTCAAAGGGGGATCTGATAGAATCTATTTAGAAACATCCGAGATGCTTACTGAGCATGGGCATATCGTATCCCATTTTAGTACCAAGAACCCCAAAAATCAACCTTCTAAAACCAGCCAATATTTTGTAGATCCCCCTGATTTTACAAATTCATCGATATATCAAAAACTAAAACTGGTCCCTTCATATCTCTATTCTTCAAAATCTGAAAAACTCCTCAGTAAGCTAATAGAGAAGGAACAACCTGACATTGCACATATCCACATTTTTTTTGGGGAATTATCTCTTTCTGTCTTATCGACGCTAAAAAGATACCATATCCCAATAGTCATGACTTTGCATGATTTTAAGCTTCTTTGTCCGATTCATTCGCTTTATGATCAAGAAAACCACATATGTGAAAGGTGCTCAAATGGAAGATATTATCACGCAATTAAGAAAAAATGCAATAAAAAGACCCTTAGTCTAAGCACTATCTCCGCGTTAGAATCATATGTGAGAGACATATTCATTCCATATGAATCATATATCAATCATTTTATTGCTGTTTCAGAATTTACATTTAACAAACATTTGCAGTTTAAAACTAAACTGACAGATAAAATCTCCATTCTGCACAATTTCACAAAACAGAACAACGCTTCTTACGCAAATCTGAAATCGGATTATTTTATCTACTTCGGAAGACTATCAAGGGAAAAAGGGCTTAATAATCTCATTCAGGCCTTTGCTAAGTTTCCGAGCATCTCACTGTATATTGTTGGTGAAGGTCCTGAAGAATCTAAACTCAAACAGCATGCAAAATTTCTGAACATTCAAAATGTAACCTTCCTTGGATATAAAAATGATCCAGAACTCGAAAAACTTATAGGAAATGCTAGATTTAGCATTTTTCCATCTGAAAGCTACGAAAGTTTCGGACTTGGAATTGTAGAAAGTTTTACTCTTGGAACTCCTGTTCTGGCCTCAGCGATTGGCGGCATGAAAGAACTCATAAAAAATGATATCACGGGATTTTTATTCGAGCCGTCAAATCCAGTTCAGTTGCAATTTGCTATTTCAAAGGCCAGCTCAATCACAGAAGTTCATTATGAAAATATGGTTAGGGAAGCCCAGCAGATTTCAGGCAAATTTTCAAAGGAAAATCACTATAAACAACTCATTTCACTTTATCATACAATCATTGACTCAAATGAAAATTAATTACCCTTTTCAACTCTGTAAAAAAATTCTTAGAATTAAATTTTCGACACCTCTTTTGCCCGAGTAATATCAAGTCTTCTCGCCTTTTCGAATCATTAGTTATGCTCATCATAACCTCGGATAGATCTTTAAAATCACCAGCTTTAAATACCGCAACAGCATTACCACCGACCTCTTTTAAAGCGCCAATATCGGAAACAATCACTGGCACATTAAAGGACCATGCTTCAAGAATTGGCAATCCAAACCCTTCATCTTTAGAAGGAAAAACATATAAACTGGCTCCGGAATATAATATTCTCAAGGTCGCACGATTAACATAATCGGTAAATACTACCGATGACTGGATGCCTTGTTCCACTATGATCTTTGAAATTTTGATAAATTCTGGATCAAGATTATTTATCTTCCCGGTGAGTACTAGTTTATGGTTAGACTTACTCTTCTTACAAAAGATTGAAAATCCGTGAATCAAAGTAGCTAGATCTTTTCTTTCGTCTATTAATCCTGCATGCAAAAAATATTCGTTTTTGGTAATTCCGAAATACGCCAAATCCTTTGATAATTCAGTCTCCTCGAAATTCATTGGGAGACAGAATGGATGAATGACTTCTATTTTGATACTGCTTTTTAAATTGGTCTTCAGAGCATTTTTAGAATAATTAGAAACAGTTAAAGCTATTGACTTTGAGGCTAGTCCATGGCTTACTAATGCTGCAAAATATCGTCTCCAATAAACTCCAAATAGATGTGGATTATCCCACAGAAAAGCATCATGGATTACCGCGATATTTAGTTTAGCGGTTTTCAGAATCGGTAATACATAATCCGGTACCAGCAACACATCTGGCTTAACCATTAAGGCACTTAAAGGCAGCAACACTTGCTTCCAACAAAAGAAAAAAAAGTGAAATAAGAATTTAAATCGACTAGCCTTTAATCTTTCTAACCAACGAAAATTAGAAATTTGATCAAGGCTAGGGACAAATTCAAACACAAAATCTGAACTATTGGCTTGACCCTGTCCAATGGAAATTAGTAAGCCTTGGGTGTAGCTTAGAATCCCCGTGTTTTCATAAGCGAGCGCCGATATATCAACAAGAATTCGCTTAGGCCTTATAATAGGATCCGCCTTTCCCAAATTATTGTGTCTTACTGTTTTTTCCAGAAGTCATATATCCCTCTATCAATTTCATATTTTCCCCATTCAAATCTTGGCCTTTTATCTAAATTTCTTGCCCATTCCCACATTTTCTTCAAACCCGTCCGCAATGAAGTTGGATTCTTAAATCCCAGCAGTTCTTCTGATTTATCATGTGTAGAAAAGGCATCTTGTACTTCATGACGACTTGGTAAGAATACTTTCTGAACTCCTCCAACTATTTCCTCAAAAATAATGGCGGCTTCCTTAATTGATATCTCTTCAATTCCTCCCAGGTTAATGGTCTGGTTCCGAGATAAATCACTTGTTGCTGCATTCCACAAAGGCCATAAACTATCATCTATATAGCTGAAGGCTCTTTTTTGTTCCCCCTTACCAAAAATAGATATTGGTTGATCATTAATTTTTTGAAACATCCAAATCCCCAATACATTCCGGTACTTGTCCCAAATATTCTGATTGATCCCATAAACATTATGCGGGCGAATTATACAATACTCTAATCCATGCTGCTCGGAAGCGACCTTAATATCCATTTCACAAGCATACTTAGCAATTCCATATGGGTCAATAGGTGCAACTGGATCAGTTTCAGCAAAAGGAGCTTGACCAGCACCATACACGGCCATGGAAGAAGTAAAAATCAATCTTTCTACATTGTGATTAATACAAAAATTAACGACACTGGCTGTGGCCAGTAAATTATTCTCATAATTAAATTTCCTTATAAAAGGACTTAAACCTTCTGCAGCATATGCCGCAAAATGATAAACATATTGGATCGCTCTCCCTTCAAGCAACTCCTCCAGATTATCATAAACTAAATCAGCATTCAGAAACTCTATGTCTCTGGGCACAAAGTTGATGTTCCCTCCACTCAAGTTATCAACCCCTACTACACGATAATCTGGCTGATTCTTCGAAATCCATTCAGCCATTCTGCTACCCATCAATCCAGCTACTCCGGTTACTAAAATATCCTTCACATTAAATAGAATTAGTTAGTCCTTCGATCAATCCATTCCAAGCCATTTTAGCTTTTTTCAATCGAAAACGCAAGATAAAATATATGACAATGGATATATCCTTAAACACAACAAATAGGAAAGCTAATGGCATATTAAACCATTCTAAATGTTTCCTCATGACATATAATTGATTCCGGATATTATAGAAATGAAAGATGGGAGACAAGAATCCTTCAGAATCGGGCTTAGTATGGCGAAGTGACTGGCCAGCTAAATGGTATATTTTAGCCTCCGGAAAATAAACTAATTGATATCCCGCTTTTCTAACCCTTAGTGATAAATCTACGTCTTCAAAATATGCAAAAAAAATATCATCTAGTAAGCCAACCTTCTTTAAAACCGAGGTTCGAATAAACATGGCACATCCTGTAACCCAATCTACCTCATTTAGAAGGTCATATGAGCCATCATCTAACTTGTTTTCCCCGATTGTTTTGGGCAGCCCTAGAATGGAATTGTAAACTGCCCCAGCATTCCATATTATTTTAGGCATATTTTGATACATTATTTTAGGCTGTATCGCTCCAACATTAGGATGAGCGTCCATGTAACTTAGAAGTGGAGCCACAAAATTTTCATCGAAGATGGTGTCATTATTAAGCAATAATACGTAACCATAGTCTTGCTCAATGACCCAACGCAATGCAACATTATTGCCACCAGTAAACCCCAAATTCTTTTTTAGACCGAAATAATACAATTCTGGAAATTCTAGATACAGCTTCGCGCCAGAATTGTCAACTGACCCATTATCTACCAATATAATTTGATAATCCAAATTTAAATCAGAAATGCAGCTCAGACATTGCCTAGTTACTTCAAAGCTATTCCAGTTCAGAATAACTATAGCTATATCTTTTGTTTTCGGACTCAAGTTACTCTAACGCCTTAGAATCAATACGCCTTATCACTACCTTTCAGAATACTTATAATTGTCAACAAAATAATTTTGAAGTCAAGAAATATTGACCAATTCTTAACGTAAAATCTATCCAATCTAACCCTGCCACTTATATCATTAAAAGTATTTGTTTCACCTCTAAAGCCTTTGGCCTGAGCCAGGCCAGTAATGCCAGGCTTCATGGCGTGCCTCTGGACAAATCGATCAATTTTCTTCTTAAATTCCTCGTTATGCTTTACAGCATGAGGCCTAGGCCCTACTACAGACATATCTCCTTGAAATACGTTGATAAATTGAGGAAACTCGTCAATGCTCGTTCTTCTTAATATCCCACCCAATCTTGTTATTCTTGAATCATTCCTTGTTGCCTGTTTAACTTTAGAATCATCATGAACCCGCATGGTTCTAAATTTTAAAATACTAAACTTCTTATCTCCCAATCCCGTTCTTTCTTGACGAAAAAAAATCGGCCCGGAGGATTCAAGTTTGATTAATATGCCTACCAGTGGAACTAACCATGAAATTATGGTAATTATAACAAAACCTGAAAATATTATATCAAAACTCCTTTTAACGATTTGATTGATTTTGTGATCCAGAGGAATTGCGGTGATATTGATAACCGGTATGTTTCCGTAATTTTGAATATTTAAGTTCTGATATCCCAAGGAGGTATATTGACTAAGTATTTTAACTTTCACCATGTGATTTTCCGCAAAATCCATTAGCCGTTTCATCTGACTGGGTAATAAGGAAGGTAAATATGCATATATGAAATCGACCCTATTGGTGAGTACATAATTTTCTAAATCGTTAAGATTTCCTAACGTTTCAGAAGTACTTTTCTTTGAATCAAAATACCCTAAAAATTTGTAGCCGAATGTTGGGTTTTGCTGAAAATACTTAACAAGCTTACTGGATATTTCACTGTGACCTACCACAACCAATCTGCGATAATTATAGCCCTTAGCGCGATAATACCTTACTAAAAAATACCAGAATGCTCTCCACAGAATGCTATTACTGGTAAAAATTATATAGGTAAAGAATAGCTGCTGGCGAGAAAGGTAATCTGGGGTGAAAATAAACCAAAGTGCAAAAATTATAGCAAGATTGAGCACTAAGGCGGTAAGAAGTTGATTTAATTGTTGAATTAAGCCATCCTCTCTATTAACCCGATGTAGTTTAGCACTAAAAAAGGTGAGCAACCACAATGTATTAAGACCGAATAAAAGCGAATAATAATGATATCCAATAACTAAATCTCCAAACTTAAAAAGATAAGCTATTACAAACCCAATACTCAAGCTGAGTAGGTCGAGGCAAACAAAAATTGTAGGTATATATTTTGAATAACGGTGAGATGGCATATTAAAAAGTAGATGTGAATAAAATTAAACTTTTTATTAGAAAAAGCTAATTGTTTACTCAATTATATCAATCTCAACTAAACCGCAAGTACATTTGAATACGCTTGTATTAGTTTTTTTCGTTCAAACTTCCAACTTAGTTCATTCTGCACCCTGTTGAATCCAAAAAGTCCCATCTTCTCTCTTCTTTTCGGATCGTCCATCAATTGTGAAATCTTATCGGCAAAATCGTCTACATTACCATCTTTGACATAAAGAGATGCATCTTGTGCTGAAAATCTTCCCTCCTTGAGGTCAAACTGAATTATCGGTTTTTTAAGGGCCATATACTCCATGATCTTATTCATTGTAGATAAATTATTCATCTCAGTTGGAATATCTGGGTTGACACATATATCTGAAGTATTCAAAATGTCCAACAAAATTTGATCGCTCACTCTACCATAAAAAGCAACTATGTTTTCTAATCCTAAACGCTTAGTTAATTCTTTTAATTGAGATAATGAGGTGCCAGAACCAATAATAGCGACTGAAAAATCATCTCGTTTTTTGGATAAAATCTGAATAGCCTTAAGAAGTAAGTCTATCCCCTCTTGCGGTCCAATTACTCCTAAATACCCTACCAAAAAACTTTTGCCATTCTTATATTTCAATATTGGATCTTGTAGTTTAAGTCGATCCAGACTAGGCCCACTCCTCACTATCTGAATTTTTTCGGGATTCATCAATCCTCTTTTAATTGCTATCTCTTTGTAGGATTGGTTCGTTGCAATAGAATAATCTGCAATTTTGAATGTCCATCTTTCTAAAAAAATCATCAGACTATAAAATATCCCCTTCTTATTGTACTTAGCCACGTATAATTCAGGATTAATATCATGATGATCAAAGACATATTTAACACCGAATGGTTTAAATAATAGGGCGACTAAAAATATTAGATCTGGAGGGTTGCACCCTTGAATAACTTGAAATTTCTTTTTAAAAAAGATTCTCCATGCGAGAAAACATTCAAAAAATAAAGCAACAGTATATTCCCTCAAATAACCCAAGGGGCCGCTTCCCTCTTCAGGCAAATAATGCCGATAAATATCTATTCCCTGAATTCTTTCAAAACTTTTAGTAAAGCCTTTCATTTTGGGACAAATAATGGACACATCCGCTCCCTCCTCATTGAGTGTCATCGCCTCTTGCCATACGCGCCTATCAAATGGAGCCGGTAAATTTTCGATAATTATAAGGATGTGCTTACCAGCAAATACCGACATAATTCTTTTCGCTTATTTTTTCGGAATTAAGCCTCACTAGATCTACAATCACCTTTTCCACTGGTAAATCCTCAATCACCTTTTCAAACTCCTTCGACTGATTCCCGATCACTATGACTTCAGATTGATCTATAACATCCTTGATTTGACTTTTTAATAAAGCCGCAATATGCGGTATATGTCCCGTTATATATGACTTATTCTTTCCAGTCAATTTGGAAAGCATCACATTCCTATCATATAAAGATAAATCATATCCCCTACCAATCAAGGTTTCAATTACCGTAACCAATGGAGATTCTCTAAGATCATCCGTGTCTGCTTTAAAGGAAAACCCTAAAAATCCGATTTTTTTCTTCCCGAAAGATTGAATAATAGAAAGTCCTCGCTCAATTTGGTAGGTGTTACTTTCCATCAAACTTGACAAGAGGGGTGTTTTTACGTCCAATTGATTCGCTCTATAATTCAACCCCCTAACGTCTTTAGGCAAACAAGAACCTCCAAATGCAAAACCTGGCTTTAAATAATATGGGGACAGGTTCAGTTTCGTGTCTTTTGCGACGATATCCATGACCTTATGACCATCCACACCAAGTTCTTTACATATATTTCCTATTTCATTAGCAAATGTTACTTTGACAGCATGGAAATTATTATTGGCATATTTAATCATTTCCGATTCCTCAGGTTTTAAATTGTAAATCGGAGCCTCGATCCCTTTATACAACTCTTCCATTTTAGAAATGGCATTTGAAGAATTTGACCCTATTATAGTATAAGGAGGATTCCAGAAATCGTAGATCGCAGTTCCCTCCCTCAAAAATTCAGGATTAGATATAACGTCAAAATCCTCCCCTTCAATTTTTCCCGACAATTCTTGGATGAGCTTAGCACTCTCTCTGATAGTACCTGGAGCAACTGTACTTCTAATAACGATTGCGTGATATTGATCCATCCTCTTGAGCTGCTCTCCTATTTCAGATATTACTCCAAAAATATAGCTTAGGTCGATACTACCGTTTAATTGACTCGGTGTTCCAACGCAGACCAAAGAAATATCAGCATTGATGATTGCTTCAGCAATATTAACAGTTGCTTGAATAGAACCATTATTTCGCCCTTCTTCTATATAATTTTCTAAATCCTTCTCAATTATTGGGGCTTTTCCATCATTGATCAAATCCACTTTGAGTTGGCTAACGTCAACGCCAATCACTCTATGTCCCAGTTTAGCAAAGCAAGCACAGCTCACAGCTCCAACGTAGCCTAATCCAAATACCGCTACTCTCATTTATTCTTTGTTTTCCACCAAAATTTGTTGCAAAAGTACACAAAATGCTCCAGCAGCTTCCAGTCAGACGGGGGTTTATTACTTAAGATTTTAACCTCCTTTTTCAATCGAATTCTATTCCCATCAAAAAGCATATTTGTTTTTAAAGGCAAACCAACTTCTAACTTTTCCTTCAAATCGGATAAATTTAAATCAAAAGCTCTTTCTATGTTATTCACAAAAACAATAGGTGAATTCACTACATCTTCAAAATTAACTTCATACACTTTCACCCCACTCTTCCTCAATTTATTTACCACAAAAGATGACAATAAGTGGACCGTCACTAAATAAATATTAACTATCATCCAGTTTTTTGGAGGCTGTTCCAATCCTTTCTTTTGAAATGATCTCAAAACTGAAATTGGATGTTTCTTCACATAAATACAATATCTGAACTCCTCTGGAAATTCATTTGCGAGATGATATGCGCGCATCGGATATTTAGATGAATCGATTAGTATATCTTCTCCTATTGCATCAAAAATTAAGGCGAAAAATTCTTTCAAATATAACTGATAATGCTTATCAAAACGTCTTTTACGATGAAAAAATCCCGAATGATATTCTATGTTCTCAGATAACCTAAATATCATTTCTAATGAAAATTGGTTGGATAATTTCTCACTGATTATGTTCCAAAAAGAATAAGCCTTATCTCCCTTTTTTCTTCCAGGAGCAATTCCTGCTCGCTTCGGTAATCTATTTAATTCTCCACCAGAGAACATCTGATCATCATTACCCAATAATATATCAACCAAAGTAGTGCCACTCCTTCCAGTCCCTATGATATATAGAATTGCCTTTTTATTCATTTAGTCTTTTACCTTACTTGGATAAACTAATGACTCATATATTCGCATAGTCTCTAACATTACTTCTGTAAGTGAATGCTCCTTGTTGGAAGCCAATGCAGATTTTTGTAATTCTAAATACTTACCACTCTGAATAATGGAATAACAATCTTCTAAATGCTTGGCTAAACAAGCAGGGGTATTCTCCTCTAAAACAAAGCCATTGACTCCATTCAAAACCTGATCTTTTATTCCACCTACATTTGATACTATCGAAGGGGTGCCACAAAACATGGATTCAGTTACTACCAAGCCAAAAGGTTCAAATCTTGATGGTAAAACATGAAAATACGATTGATTAAATACTTCGCACATTTCTCGCTGCTTCAAGTTTAACTTTATATCCACCTTATAATCTTCACTGAGCGAATGAATTTCATCCTCTAAGACTCCTCCTCCTATGAAACAAAATCTTAGCTCTTTCTCAGAAAATATCTTTATAGCCTCTATTAGAATATCCAACCCTTTCCTATAAACAAAAGATGATGCAAAGGTGAAATCATAAAGCTTCTCTGAGGATTCAAATGGAGCGAATACTCTATCCTCTATTCCTGCAGAAAGTACTTGATCGGTTTTGAGATTCAATTTTTGATATACCATTGCAGCCAAATCATTTCCTACCGCGATCACAAAGTCTACTTTACCTGTTAGTCCTCTGAAAAATTTCGCGTTTTTCTCGTTTATCTTTTCGTTGATATCAGAACCATGAAAGGTAACAACCAGCTTGGTGCTAGGTCTTATGACCTTATATAAATATGCTGCAATAATAAAAGGGAAGAAATAATGGACATGAAGCAAATCGTACTTCTTAAAATAATGTGGCACAAACGAGATAAATGCTTTTAAATACTTCCAGTAACTAGCGATCCCGGAAGTAAAGGAGCGCTCCATTGTGAAAAGTGAAACTTGATGGTTTGGATTTTCCTTCAGCCTATTGAATTGATTAATCACAAAAATCCCAGAATAGGGTTTTTGTGGAGAGGGTCTCATATTGGTAATAAGTAAGATTTTCATCTTGCACACTTTAGGTTTCAAATAAAAAACCCAACACAGCATTTTATTTTGAGGAGAAGATTAAACGTAAAACGAATTTCTAATTGTAGCTCAGTACCATTTTGTAATTTTCTTTTAAGCGGCGTTGATTCTTTTAAATTCTTATTAAATCATTAATTTTCTGATTCTAGCTCTTTAATTTAGTTGTTTGCTATGCATATTTAATTCAAAACGCATATCGACTGTCAAATCTAAGATTTAGAAGTTTGTAATTATCAACAACTGATCAGAACTTTTAAACAAAAAAAGAGGACAGCATAAATTTAAAATTAATAAAGAAAACCAGCTATGGTTAATAAAATCATTTTATCATCAGTTTTGATTCTTATTTGCACGTCCGATGCAATTAGCCAGCTGGTCCATGAACGTTTTGATTCCTTACCCTTAAACGATAAGTGGGATTGGGAATTAGAAGATCGAAGCAGGTTGAAGATTGACACCCTAAATAAAAAAGAAGGAAATGGCTCGCTATCTATATCACTCCAGCAAGGCGACAAGTCTGCTGGAGGGCACAGGAGTGAACTCAAACTTTTTACAAACCGTGCTAATATGCCAGAGTTAGAGGTTTGGTATTCTTACAGTTTTTATTTTCCGGAGAGTTTCAAGGATACTACGCTGAACAACAATCAACACATAATTACTCAATGGCACGACAGACCTCCAAATGGATATACTTGGTCAAATTATAAGGGACATGAGCCGTCAATAAACCTCGTCTATTTATTTGAAAATAATCAATCCAAAATCGCCCTTAACTATGGCAACAACTATCATTCTTACGACACATTACCTGACGGAACCAAACCCTTAAAACTTAAAAATCAAGCTCGAGTAGCTGAAGCTAATATTGAAAAGGGTGAATGGGTAGATATTATCTATCATATAAAATGGTCTCTTGATGACCATGGCTTTATTGAAGTCTGGCTTAATGGCAGGCCTTGGACGAATTTTAACGGTACGGATTATAAAATATATGGTGCCAACATGTACAATTCTTCCCCACAATACTTCAAATTTGGTCTTTATCGCTCAAAGAATATTACAGCGACCAATTCCATTAATATAGATGAGTTTCGAGTTGCTCGGACTAGTACTGATGGTATAAATCCGCTTTACCTTTATGTAGACACTATCCAAGTAATTGACACTACGTTCATTGAGTATGTAGATACAGTGAGAATTACAGCTTATGACACGGTTATTTATAATGTCTATGATAGCACACTAATTAACATTTATGACACCATAATCACAGAGTATAATGTTTATGATACTTTTTCGGTTTGCTTAGATACGCAAGTGCTTTATGATCTGGTATATGATTCATGCTCAACAATATTAAGTAGCACTCCAGATATTAATAGAACTGATATTTCTATTTTCCCTACGATTAACTCAGGAAATTTCAATTTAAGATACAGCGGCGTGCATGAGCTTTTGAATGTGAAGATTCTCAGCTTGAGCGGAACATTGATCGAAGAATTTAATGACTTATCAGAAAAAGATATAAATATAGACCTGCCAGATAATATCCAACCAGGAATATATTTCGTTCTATCCGAGGTAATAGATGCTGGCGCTAATCTAAAAGTCCATTTCCTAGACAAAATAATCATTAGAGACTGAACCTAAAGTTTGTTCAGTTAAATCAATTTAGCCATTCGGATATTCTGTCGTGATTCCAAAATCATCAAAATAAATCGTGCTAGGATAAGTATGCCTTGATCTATAATGTCCCAATTTTAGATAATTTGGTATTGCTCGAGAGTCAGATGCTCTTGTATACATATTTGCACCATGTAATTTTGTAGGAAGAATGTCCCCAGATCGCATTGTCCCTTTTTGACCTTCAAAAATAACTGGTGAGTCATTTACCCATACTTGTAAATATCCCTCTGATTCTGAAGACCAATAAATTCCAAAAACTATTTTCACCCAGTCTCCTTTTTTAATCGGATTAATGATTTTATAAAACTCCTTATTGTTTAAAATTTTTGCGTTTTCGTCCTGGCATTTAAGACCGTAAGTCAGCCCCAAATTTCTGTAGCCCGAAGTATCCTTGGAATGCTTATAGGTCAAAGTGATTGGAGGATGTGGCTTTTTGCAGATGGGTTTGATATGATCTTCTTCATGCCATTGCCCAATGATGTGATACCCATGCCGATCACTTTCTTCGTCATCAACAAATTCTTCAGCATTGTTCGGAACCATAAATTTCCAACTGTAGTAATATTTACTGTTGGCAGGATGTTTTGGCTTAATGAATACTTCCGCTCTATTCCGAATTTTTGTTTTATTGCTTCGCCCAGGCATCGCCACTGTATCCATCGACATAACTGTCATTTTTAACGCCCCATTTAATAGGGACATTCGAGACACCAGGCTGTCCCTTATAATCTGAGCTTTCCAATGGCCACCATTATTGTGCAGAAACCCTGAGTCGTCGAAGCGTTCATAGTAGGGAACTGAAATTTGAGCGAAGGAAGTTCCAAAAACACAATAGAACAAGATGTATAAAGGAATACGCAAAACAGAAATCACGGCTAATTAGTGATTTGATTTTCAGCCACTCCTTTACCTGACCTGAAATAAAACCCGAATAGAACAGCTGGCAAAGTGTAGGACATAGGATTAAAAACCAAATGACCCGCCACTATAGCATATAAAAACACCACTATGACCATAGGCAATATTGTACGTTCTACATTAAACATAATTGTTAAATGAAACAAAAAGAATAGTCCCAACCCAATTAACCCATACATGATAAGCATATCAAAAAAATCGCTCTCGATATCATCCTTACCGAATCTGGATTCCTCAAAAATTCCGTATTTGGTATAATAATATCCTAAACCTGTTAAATAGTGTTGCCAATTACTATTCAAGGTTAGGATTGCTTCTTTAGAGTTAACTGCTCGCTCATAGGAGATAAAAGCATAATAGCTGAAAAGATCTTTCTGATCAAATAACCCAGCCCGCTCTGCATTGATTAGCACGGACTCTACCCTTACCTTGTACCTTTCTACCCATACTTTCTGATACACTACCCCAGATCCAACAATCAGCATCACTATGACTAAAATGTATAAGAAAACTGAAGATTTTGCTTGCCTTAATCCCTTTAAAAACTTCAAGAAATAATGATAACCTATGAATAGTATGAAAACCAAAAAAACCTTGGAGCCAGAAAGAAAAAGAACAACTAATACTAACAATGAAAATAATATATCCTTTCTATGGAATAAATAATACATCCCCAAGCTCAAGCCAATAATGGCTGTGGCGTTTGTCGCATAAAAGAACCCCTTGGAAGCCGCATAATAATTGTACCCTCCTAGTCCGGTGCCAGTTAAAAAAGTAATTGCAATACTACCAGCATATATCCAAAATGTAACACTTACCATTCTATGAACAAAGCGTTCATCCTTAACGACTGAATAGGCATATAAAAAAATAAGTGGGTAGGTAGAAATCTTGGTAAAATAAATAACCTCCTTGGGGATATACTTTAAGGAAAAATCATTGATGAGATAATATGAGAATAAACAAAAACCGAAATAGAAATAACTCAGCGCTATATTAAAACTAAACTTCTTGTTTATTAGAAAAAAGTATACATTCAATAAAATGAGAATTAATATTCTTGACATTTGACCAAAGGAAATCGCCTCTCCGAAATCAAGCACCTTCAAAAAAAGTCCATTCAGTACGTCTACAGCCAAATACCAAACTAAATAGAAATTGATAACAGTTTCCAATGACAAGGGAAAACGCTTTTTACCGATTATAAGATCTATGGAGTCCCTCATATTGCTGCTTCGATTAAACTAGACCATTTTTCAAATATTCTATCCTTTGAAAAATCATGCGATCTTCTGTAAGCTCTAGCAGAGAGAGACATTCTGAGCTCTTCATTATCTAACAATTCATTCAATGACGCTGCCCAAATAGCTTCAAGATTTTTGTTTTCGGATAAAATTAATGGTAATAATATGCCGCCCTGACCTAATTCAGCCGAATTCGCATCACTTCTTAAATCTGTATCCGGAAGTAATATCTCGCGCGGACCAGATACACAGTCTGAACACAAAACCGGCAACTTGCAAGCCATCGATTCAATGATCGTATTAGGGAACCCTTCAAATCTAGTGGGAAATAAAAATATAGTTGCCCTGCTCATAAATTGATAAGGGTTCTTTTTAGTCCCTAAAAAGTAGACATCATAACTATCATCAAATTGATTCTCTTCCCATATGTGATAAACTTTCAACCCCAATAGTTTAGCACGCTCAATCAAATCTGCCCTTCTTACCCCATCTCCGATAATAACCAATTTCGCATTTCTTTTATTGGGTTTTCTATAGTTGGCATAGACAGAAAGTAACGTGTCTATCCCTTTTTGTTCATAAAGTCTTGCAACATTGAGGATGATTCTGTGCTTTTCAAAAAGTATGTCAACCTCATCATCCAAAGGTTCTTTTGCTTGTGCTTCCACCTTCTTGATATCAACAAAGTTCTGAATATAGTCCAATTGAATTTCGGCCTTTTTAAAAACCTCAAATTCATCAATATCTAGAAGTCCTCTTTTACTATTAGGTATAATAATATCGGCCAGTGAAAATACCCTAATCTTAATCTTAGTAGCCAGCGAGGAGTTACCGATATATTTTGCTAAGTTTCTATGTAGGTAATCATGAGTGAATGGATTACGTAGACTAAGCACTATCTTTTCCTTATGTCTGCTTAGACAGTTTATATAATGAGCTGAAGTGATAAAGCTGATTGACAGGTCAAAATCCAGCTTTCTCTTCAACTGGTGTACCTTATAAAGTCTCCTCAACTGCGCCACAAAATATGAAACCGGGTTATTCCCATTTTTGATTCCAAGATCAATGACACTACCGTCTATTTCATAAAATGAATTCGATAAATCAAAAATACAAACCGTGAAATTATATTTCTCAGAGAGCAGTTTAGAGATATTCGAAATAACCCGACCAACACCTCCAACATTGACATCAGGAACCAATAACAATATTTTCTTCTTCAATTGATTCTGATTTTTAGTGCTTACCTACCTTACGCATGCGAAGAAATTGTCTCCACCTGTTCACATACCTTCCAAAAATTAATTGCATCCCATTTTCAAGTTTAGATCCCAATCCAGGAAGTGACCTTCCCTTGGCTACTCTTTCATAGCCAAAATGCCCCATTAGATCTCCTACAGCCTGTTCGATTCTGTATATCTGCCAATCTTTCAGGGATTTTTCCCAAGAGTAAACCTTCCCCCTATCTGGTGTATCTCCCACAGCCAAATGCTGCTTTCTTGTATAATCAGGAACTTGAAATCCGTCTGCCTTCAGCATCGCTTCATCAAAGTCGATATCAGCAAATCTGCAGACGTTCTTTATGGTTTCTTTTGGGCGCTCCACCACATCCTCATATCTCAATCTTAGAACTTTATTTGGCTGAAATAATTCCGCGCTCAAACCGAAACTCACATTAGCTGCCCAGAAATTTGCTGATTCCTTAGCTGTATTAGGCCCCCAATCCAACTTCATTACCGAAGATGCAATGGCACGTGGATCTCTTACGAGATGAATAAACAAAGCCTGCGGAAAAATCTCAGTAAGCGTATTGAAATATTGCAAATTCTCAGGCGTGTGATCTATCCAACAAATAGAATTCTCTATCCCTTGACTTTGAGCATATGAGTCAACAAGATCAAGAATGTAATCTCGATATTCTTCTACTGATAATTTTCTTTTGGAATAGCGAGGGATTTCGATACCCCATAATCTAAACCTAAAATCCCGCTGAAGATATTCATGCAGGCTTTCGGCAGACATTCCTTCTTCCCATTTTACTCCATGAGTAAACGGTAAAGCCTCTTTGAACTGTGATTCAGGCGTAGCAATATTTCGCTCCGAACTTCCAAGCATGGCTCCCAGCATGGTAGTTCCACTTCGTGGACATCCACCTATAAAAATAATTTTTTTCATTGAGCCGGTTTGGTTTAAGAAAATGTAGTTCATAAATGAGACTCCCGAAATCAATACATCTCATTTATGATAGTCCTATTTCAATGTGATAGCACACTAACTAATCCAGATTGAGCAAAAATAACCTCCTAGACTGCACAGTCTTCTAAATCAGGTCTATACGCCAAATGATAGATGTTTTATTTAATTGTTTTTGAGTTATACTTAAGGTAATTACTAATACCTCTTAATAAAAAGTCTTCTAATTAGTAAATACAAACAAACTTGCAAAAGCAGAATAAAAACAATTGCAGCTAATTTTGTATAAAAGGAAAGATCTCCTAAAGAATAAGGCAAATTATAGCGATAGGCAAAATTAAAAAACAAGAAGATATCCCTTCTAAAAATACGATATTCTACATTCCAGTAATCCGATGAGAAATACCTTCTAGAGGTAGTTCCGGGTGCATTGGGGGCAGTTTTGGTAGGAATGTATTGAGAAAGCTGTCTTGCTTTGTTTAGTCCAATTGAATCACGAGATATATTTACCCATTCGTTTGGGTCTTTATCCAAGTTATATACCTCATTAGTTCCATCAAAATAGCTTATTAGTTTCCATTGGGAAGCGATCACTGCAAAATTATCTCTACCAAAGGTTGATAAAGCAGGAGGCCATGTGGAGTCATTTGGGAAGTTAAAAAGCGGCGTAAGATCGTTTCCATCCAAATGAGGTGGCCTTTCAAAACCGGTTAGAGCCACAAGAGTAGGGTATATGTCCACTAATTGCACAGGAATTGAAGATATGGTGTTTGATGGAATCCCTTTGCCTGCAAAAATCAGAGGCACTTTTAAAGCCTCTTGCCATAGTGTAAATTTTTGCCAAGTAAATTTTTCTCCTAAATGAAACCCATGATCGCTCCACAAAACAATTATTGTATTGTCACTATATTTACTGTTTTCTAGTGCGTCAAGGAGTCTGCCAATTTGCGCATCAACAAAAGAAACTGAAGCTAAGTAGGCCTGAACTATCTCTTTTTCGAGACCGCTTTCCCACACTTCATAATCATAATTAAAAAGTGGAATTGCCTGTCCCATCCTCGGTATGTCCAGAAGGTCGAAATTTGAAATTTGAGGCATTGACATGCTATCAAGATTATATAAATCAAAATACTCTTTTGGAGCAATTAAAGGAAGATGGGGGCGGATAAAACCGACAGCTAGGAAAAAGGGTTTGTCAAAGTCTGAATTTAATTGGTCGATCGCCCAATTGGCTGATTTTGCATCAATCAATGAATCAACTGGATCATTAGTAGCCCCACCCCAAAAAATCGACTTTGATTTTATCGGATTAATTAGATTATGTGGGTGTTTCCCTATGTGGGTGGAATCGTAATTTGACCATTCCGGATTTAGGCTATGACCATTTCTATGATGGATCTTACCTACCGACATTGTATGATATTTCTTATTGAGAAAAAAGCCTGGAATGGTAATGCAATTTTTTAGGCTATCTACAATTTCAAACGGAGTAAAGCCGTAGGCTCCGGTATTTGACGGTAACCTCCCACTTAATACGCTAGCTCTGCTTGGCCCGCACATAGGAGCTTGACAGTAAGCGTTATCAAATAGTATCCCATTAGCAGCTAACCTATCAATATTAGGAGTTTTCACATCTGGATGACCTCCCATCCCACCTATAAAGTCATTTAGGTCGTCAATAGCAATGAATAGAACATTTGGAGTTTTGCCAACACTGTCTTGTGTATTTTGACAGAAGACATTTCCGATTGAAATCGAAGAAATAAAAATGACAGATACAAAGTTTAAAACTGATGATCTGCTTAAATAAAGAATATTCATGTCTTAGCAAGTAAATAATTTGTGAAAATGAAAGATAATAGATGTATGACAAAACTTAATTCCCATGTCTCAAAAGTCAATATTGTACTGATGAACATACAGAATTTCCCCTTTCTTTATAAAGGAGTATTTTCAAGGCAAGATCGAGTTATTGCTACCTTTAAACGAAGACATGCCCAAGGAAAGGACTTCAGATTTTTAATCATATTATCGATATGAATTTTAAATTAAAGATTCAATTACCATCATATGTAAATTTATATTCCAAACTTAGCGAAGAGTAGTAATGAATATATTAAAATAAACTGATTAATCGTGCTCCGAGAATGTCCTAATTCAAAACCCAATCTTCTTCCAAATTTTCTTTTGCAAACTTGTGCCAGATTTGTTGGCTGTAGGAAAATCTCTCGAAGGAACTTTGTGATTTAAAAAAGGGCATAATTGGTTCCAACCATCTCCATGCTCCCAGCATAACTCTAACAATCGGTCTGTTAGGCCATTATCTTTAAAAAAGGAGCGTACATTTTCGTTGTGTTTGTTATAGTAAGTAATATGATGCTCCATAAATTCATGAGGCATCTCATGCCCATAGACGATTTTCCTAAATTGTGTAGGGCCTGTTTTATCTGCATGCTTGCACAAGCTTTTAAACCATCTTTCAGAAGAGCTGCGTGTGGTTAATATGAATTTTGCGTCTGGATATTTATCAGCAACCCACTCATAAGTAAGTGGCCATGGCCAGTCCTCAAAAACCTCATTCTCATCTATGGCTGCTTGGATGACTTCTAGGCTACCTTGTGACCATGCATTCAATAATTCCAAGTCGGACTTTAAGTGCTTTTTATAACCTAAAATTTCTAACGCCTGCCCTAGACTCGTTGTTCCCGTTTTGTTTAATCCAATGCCGAATATTTTCATTTTGATTTAACTTTACACAAAGATGCAGCATTTTCCTTTTAGCAAATAGAGATTTAAAATCAATGTCACCAATTAACGGAACAGAGTCCTTTCATCCATTCACAGTCTCACCCAATAATTTTCACTAACAGAAGTCATGCTCTTTAA
>JAGDZO010000020.1:0-25885 GCA_049115815.1 Cyclobacteriaceae bacterium
ACATAGATGATCGCATCATTAGGAGTATCCGTCTCTGTTCCACCATTTGGCATTCCTGATGTAAAACTCTCTGTTAAATGTCCCCCATCCGTACTTGGATCTGTACCGGCTATTGATACAACAAAATCTCCTGCAGCTACACTTGCATCACTTACTGCTTCTGTAAAGGTTAACTTGATATAATCTACTGTTCCATTGCCGTCATTATCTATTGTAACAGCAGAACTGACAGAAGGTGGGGTTATGTCAGTAATCGTAAAAGAACTACTTGTAGCATTATTACTCAGCAATCCACCAGAAGTGGATAATTGTAAACCTGCCCCGCCTACAGTATGAATGATATCTCCCATAGTAGCAACACCGGCACTCCATGAACTTGGTGCCAAAGGCTCTCCGGTAAATGTACCAGTAGAACTAACGGTAACTGTCTCTGATCCAGCATTATATCCAATATCTCTATTTCCGTTGACATCTGTAGCATGAAAAGTCACAGCCGGACTCATAACGGCATCTGTATTTGTAGCACTTGGTTGTGCTAGAAATCGATATTCAGTAGCTGTTACATCAATGATATTTGTTTTGGAATTATTACTGCTTATTGTAGCTGGGTTCGGCACACCTAGGCTACTTGTGACTGTGGTCTGATCAATATTAGCATACAATGGAACTTGATCTATGATACTACCTATACCTGTTGTTTGAAATCTAACAAGTACATTATATGTTTTTGTTTGATCCTGAATATCACCAATATCTCCACCTCCGGCAGCAATAGGGCTAAATGTGATTGTGTTGGTACCAATAACACCTGCCATTGTGCCCGCATCATCCAAATCAACCAATAGCGCATCAGCTAGTATAGTTGACCAATCCGTTATGCCTGTTTGTAACGGAATGTTAACTGTAATGGCCGTAATATCGGACGCCCCGCCCCCTCCAGGATCAGTAATACCAAAATCTAATAAAATAAACCTCTCATCCGGACCACTTGATTGATCTAGAAGCGAAGAAATATTATCTAGTTCGGCATCAGCTCCATTCGTAAGAGTAACTTGTGAATATCCAAAATAAGCGACAATCAACAAGCTGGTAAAAAGTAAAATTCTCTTCATAACTAGGTGGTTTAAAACCAATAAGTAATACTAATTCTTCAAATATTTCTAAACACAAAATGACGTGCATTGCACGCCTTTCGCATTATTCTTTTTTTAATCTCTTAATTCCCCGTTCCTATTGAGTCGCATAAGACCTGCCAAGGTGGTACCACTTCCAAAATCAAAGGTGGCAGCAACCAAGATGTCTCCATCTGGCAAAGTAATGGCTGCCACGGCTCTGTCATTTCCTACAGTAGTCCCAAAGGATTGATCTTCCAAGTTCACATCTCTCCCATTCAGTGGATTAATCTTCATCAAGATGGCTTCCTCTCCTCTTGCAGCACTACCCTCTCCTACACCTGCAAAACTTGGTGCGCTTCCTACGACTATTAAGCCATTGTCTACAGACCTGGTGACGCCAAAGGCTTGCCATTCAGTACCGAAAGATGACTCTAATACATGACTCGAACCAGACACCAATTGACCACCGGTGGTAAACGCCATATGAAAACCACTCAAACTACCTGCTGCGCTAGTCGTAGAACCAACCACCGAATACCCTAAAGAAGTCTTGATGGCTGCATAAGGAATATCATCCGCATTGGCTTGAGATCCCGATACCCCTGTATTCAATGAACCTTGATCCGCTGTACCAAGTTTATTGGTTTGTACCACATAAACGTTGGTTCCTTGAGTAGTGGAATTAGCCGATCCTATCAAAACCAAACTCGAGTCATAATCATTCTGAAAAATAGCCAAGGATTCTTCATCCTCCCCGAACCCATTAAGCTTCTCCCAATATGTAGAATCACTATAATCCTTTTTAGAAATATATAGCTGCATATCATCTGACGGGTTGTTATCTAGCTTATTCCTAGTGTGACCAAAAAGAATCACTTTTTCTACGCCATCACTTTCATACGACTCAATAATATCAGTAAGAAACAAATTTTTGATTTTGTCATCTGAATCACTACCAACTACATGTGGATTTCCGATCAGTTGTAGATTTTCATCAATTTTGGCCCAAATACCTCTTACGCTATCTGGAAAATCCAATGATTGAGCATGGCCGACAATGAGAAATTGTCCATTGGAAATACTTTTAATACGCTTTGGTACATGTGAGCTCGATACAGCCCAGTCTTTAAAATCTGTGCTTGCAACCTGATTCCCTTCATGATTCACTTTAATCACAGTAATCTGATTATCGCTGTTCGTGGCAAGGATAATGAAATTATCCACTGTATCACCCTTCAAGGTCACAGCCGGGCTTCTAACCACATCAACCACCTCCGTGCCCGCGCTACCATAATACTTCACGAAAATATCGCTGGGCGCAGGACTTTCATCGTCCGTTGGTGTGCAAGACCAAAGAATCGCAATTAAGAGAATATATAGACTGGTGTATTTCATTTAGCTTCAATTAATATTCTTTCAATTTTTTTGGACTATAAATCGATATGGTATATCCAACCGTAAAAGACCAAAAATCCAACGACAAATCAGATTCCACAAAGCCGAGATCAAACAAACTTGTTTTGTTAAGGTATCTATTCTCACCATTGATATAATTTCTTAAGCTATTGTCATACCTCGCCTCAATGGTGATGAAATGAGTCTTGGCCCTAATCTTAACTCCTAGTCCTCCCAAAAGTGAATAATTGATACTGTTTACTTGTTCAGCCGCTTTAAGATCTTTGTCGGAGCTATTAGCTTCTAGCGTATAGGCCGTACCTCCGAATCTTGCTGCCTGAGAATAATTTGCACTAAGCAGATAATCAAAGGAAAAACCCACGAAAGCGTATGGTAAAAACTTCTGATCTCTGTTCTCATATCCATAAGTATACCGAGCAATCAATGGGGCTCTAAGATACATTTGTCTATTGGTACCTTCCTCTCCCAACTGTTCAAGCAAATAACTATCTAAATGATACTGAGAAAACCTGAATTGGGGTCCCAATCCCAATTCAAAACCTTTACCAAAATGCCTCTCGATCAAAATTTCACCATTAAAGCCAATGCCTAGCCCACTTCTGGGAACATATGTCGCCGAGGTTGAATCGGTCAGAGCAACACTTTGAGAAGTTTCTCCATCTAGTGTTTTACCATTATAGAAAGGTTTACTCTCTTCATTATTAAACACTGCATATTCATTGATTAGTCTAGGACTAGAAGAATTCACTCCTACTCTTATTCCCACTCTGAATATCGGTCTAGTTCTATACTGATTGTACAAAAAGAACATTTCCGCTGGATCAACTTGTGGATCCAAACGATGCTCAGGCTCTGTTTTAAGCAATTCCACCAAGGCTACCTCTGCTTTAGCCTCTTGGTCTGTAAAAATATAAACCTGTGTCAGAAGTTTTCTAGCTCTCACTTCCTCTTCTTGTGAGAAATTATCCAAGCAACCTTCAAGTAACTGAGGAATGCCTATGAGCCTTCCTGCTTCATATTCATCCTCTGCTTGATTCAACTTCTGAGTACAATTCTGCGCATATGCACCAACTGTCAGAATGCTCAATATAACTATGGGTAGAAGTCTTTTCATCTTATTCCTTTTCTTCTGCTTGACCTAACCCTTCACAAGTTTCAACATACGGAATCTGCTCTGGATCACCTACATACTGTCTCCACTGTGTTTCGGTCATATTGGCTGAAATCAATCCACAGATTTGAGCTGCGTATGCATCTGGTTTAGTGTTAAATATTCTGATGATACCATCGGCCGATCCAGTAGCGAATTTATCTCCGTCAGGATGGAAGTCAAGGCTCCAAACCCAATCACCATGATCACTAAATACAGTAGGCAAATCATAAATATTGTTCAAATCCCACATTCTAGCAGTTCGATCCTTACTAGTTGCTGCCAATAGGTTATCATCAGGACTGAAGTGAACATCCGATATTGGAGAAGTAAACCCGGTAAGTGTTGGACCCCACTGCTCCTTTTTCTCCATATCCCAAACGACCAAATCTCCGTGCTCATCACCAAATGCCAAACGATCTCCAGTGTGATTGAAATGAATAGCATGTACGGCCTCAGCGTTCTTTCTTACAATTTTTCTGCTAGGATATGCACTGCTTGTCAAGTCAATAATTGATATTTCTCCTGACTCCATCCCAGCAGCGAGTGTATTGGCATCAGGAGATAATGCAAGCGCTTTAGCTCTTGATGGTGTCTGTGCTACTTGAATAGTATTCTTATTTCTAATAGAATGAAGTAAAATTCTACTGTCTGCTCCACTAGAGATAAAGGTCTCGTTATCAGGAAGGAATACTAAGTCGTAGATGGTACCTCCAATGTGGCCATCTATCTCTATCGCCTCCTTATCCTTGTTTTGTAGATCGATAACCAATATGTGATTGTCGTCAGTACCAAGCGCAAGATAGCGCTCATTCGGACTCAAATTTACCACGCGGTTAACGTGATCTTTACTATAGATCTCTCGGTAAGTTCTCTGTCCACTTTCATAATCCCACATGAGCAACCTACCATCACTACCTGCAGAGTACATACGCCTGCCGTCTTCTGAGAAGGCTACCGAACGAACCGCAACCGCCTTTTCCTTGCCGGTTAATTCATCCTTCAACGGAAGGTGACCATGGTATTGATTCAAAATAGAATCACCATTTTCACGATACTCAGTAGCGGTGGTGCCATCTTCGTTCTCAGTGACTGTAAAGTCACTCAAAACCCCTACTAATCCAGAATAAGCACCGGCGTAAATATCACCGTTATAAGGCTTATTAGGATCACCAAATTCTTGGTAGAAATCATATGCTTGCTTGGCAACCACAGCTTTCAGCTCTCGTTCTGGAATTCCTTCAGCTTTAATTGCCATAGATTGGGCTACTGATTGCATCCTAAGTTTACTCGCTCTTTCCGCTGCTTCATCTGCTGCAGCTTGTGCTAGCTTAGCCTCTTCTGCGTTTTTCTTGGCTTCCTCGGCATTGGCATCTGCTTCCTTTTTCGATTCCAAGGCTGCTGCCTCCGCGATCTTCGCAGCAGCCGCTTGTTCCTTAGCAATCTGTGCTTGACGCGTAGCTTCCGCATTTGCTTTTTCTGCATCTGCCAAGGCTTCATTTGCCAATCGCTCTTGCTTTCTTGCTTCTGCAGCAGCTATATCCGCTGCTTCGGCCTGTTTCTTAGCATCTTCAGCATTCTTTGCCGCTAATTCAGACTGCACAATCGCCTCAGCCGACGCTTTTTCAGCTTCACCAGCCTTAATGTTGGCATACACCACAAAAAATATACAAACCAATGCCGCTGCTCCAAGTACAATTGCGGTAATTCGCATTCTTTTTACTTGGCGCTTCTGGAGAAGTTCCTTATTACGTTGTTCTGTAAGATAAGCCTTCTCAGAAGTCTCTAAGAAAACAAGGGTCCTCTCAAATGCAGGATTGTATCTCTGTCCCCAAACCAAGGTTGGTCTATTCTCCTCTTTCCAGTTGATCGCCAATTGCAAATCGGGCATTTTCCATAAGGAAGCTTTACCTTCTTGGAATCTCTCAGCAGCTTCTGATAGCTTGAGATACATTTCTGCTGCTTTGGATTCTTCATCCAACCATCGCTTCAATCTATCCCAAATCCTCATCAAACTCTCGTGAGAAATATCCACAACAGTCTCTGATTCCAGTCTCACCCCATAAGGAGGCATTAGCAATGACCTTCCCGGTTCACGGAACTTATCAACCACTCTAGCAACATCATCTTCTGTCACTCCCGCGATGGCAGCAATCGTTCCAATCTTAGTAGGTCTCCTAATGCCTTGGTTTTCACTTCCGCGTTCTGTAAGAGACTTAAACATCGTCTCACAAATTTCTTTTTCTCTTTTGTTCAGAGAATCATAAGCCTCGTTAGCATGCTGTGAAAGTGCTTCTCTAATAGTCCCTATCGAATTGTAATGACGCAAATCCATCATCTCCCCTTGCTTGCGGGTTTCCACCCAATTCGCCCATGTTCTCATTAAGGCATGCCCCAACATCGGAAGCTGATCAGCATTATCTCCGACATCATTGAGCAATTGTTGCGTCAGTCGTGGGGCTATTTTCCCACCACCTACGGCAACAGGTCCTTCTATGGCCACTCTCTTCTGATCTCGAGTCATTTGAGGGATCAAATAATGAGAATCATTGATCATCTGCGTCAAATCCGGGAATTTAGCGCATTCTCCAATGAAATCAGAACGCATTGTAATTGTCACGTAAATTGGTTCATCGAACTGATGTACTGCCTCCAACAACAGATTAACAAAAGCTGAAGATTCATCCATATCAGATGTAGCCGCCTCTAACTTTCTGAATCGGAACAATTCTTCAAATTGGTCAATGACGACCAATATATTCTGATCTTTCTCAGTTTTGAGCTGCTTTATCACCTCCACCAAACCGAGAGAACTACTTCTCAAAACTGTACCTATAATCGTTTTCTTAATGAGCTGATCTTCTTCAGACAAATTGGAATATTCTCTGTCTTTTATGAGCAAGGCTTCGGCTAGATTGTCAATTGGGCCTCCACCAGGTCTTGCTACCACCACTCGCCAATTAGATCCAGCTTCAGTCATGAACCCTCCAACCAAACTTGGCACGAGCCCGCAGTACATGAAGGAAGATTTACCCGAACCAGAGGCTCCAAGTATTCCTACGAACTTATTGTCGGCCAATTTGACCAGCACTTCATCACTCTGGCCTTCACGACCAAAAAATAGGTGCCCTTCTTCGATCCCAAATGGCCTTAGCCCTGGAAACGGATTGATCAATTCGGTGATATCTACGATATCCTGACCTTGCACTAATTCAATGTCCTTGTTACTCATTATTTTCCTAATTTGGTTAGAAAAGGCTTCAAGTCTTCGGGCTTAAATCCGCCATTCATACCTAAAACCATAGCTTTATTCTTTTCATAATGCCCCATATCTACTTCCTTCTTTCCTTCAAAATAGACCGCTTTGGCGAGAAGTTTTTTCTCCCGTCCAAAGCCTGGAGCTTTCAATAAATCTTGCAACTTGGTTTTAATCCAAGCTTCTTTGGCATTACCAAAGTATATGATGGATGCGTCACACCTTCTCAAATTTTCCTGATGGACGTATCTAATATCCACCAAATCTCCTTCATAGACAGGAGAAACCACGTTAAAACCCGATTTCTCCAGATACTCACGAATAGGTTTGGCAGTTTTAATATCGGATTTATCCTGAATGAGGTAGACAATCTTAGATTTATCTTCTTTATTGTCTAACCCTTCAATGTTTCTTTTTTTACTACTGAATCTTCCTCCAGTCACTAATTCCTCACGAATAATGGCCTTAAGCTCTTGTAACGTTATTTGTAATACTTCTGCCTCCTCTAATGAAGCTGCATCACTTTTCAAGTCTTCAATAAAAATTTTTTGCCTTTCCGTAACATTCTTCAAATCTGGAGAAACCCAAATCAGTCGACTAAACGGATTGGGCTCCTTAGCAGTCTTGTTATATTCCGCCATCTCGTAAGTATGGTTAGAAGCTATCCTATTTTGAATATCTACAATTGAAATATCTGACCCCTTAGGTTTGTATCCATAATCCTCACCTACCAAATGAATTGACAGTCTACATTTATGAAGATCTTCTTTCACCATCGCTTCTAATTGTCCCACCTCTTTAGATAAAGTGTGCTGAGGCAATACGCGATATCCATGACGTATCAATTCCCTTTTAATGATGTCTCTCTGAATTACCATATCCACCCCTGTACTAGCTAGATACACTGTTTTTTCGATTGGAATCTCTTCTGCTATCTTCTTAACCTTACCAGTTATATCAGAGTTCAAAAGACTGTTGACATCATAAGCGATATCCACTAACTTCATCCAGTACGAACGTTCAGCATCAGTACCAAAAAATCGTTTGAACTCTTGAGCCTCTCCTGAAAGCGGATCGACCATATAAAAATCAAAAGAAATTAAATTTGAAAAGCTTGGGAGGAATTCATCCTCATTAAATGGCGATTTATGAACCTTAAAAAACCTAGGAACTCCATCTATCACCAAGAGGTCCTTCTTTTTCATTTCTTCACCTTGCTTTTCCAATGAGCCGATAAAACTAGTATTACCCATCAAGGCTGGAGTACTTATCAAAATGACTATCAAAGATTCATCCAACATCACTTTGTCCAAATCACTCCCACTAACCAATTTTATCTCTGGAGCATCTCTCAGGATTTGAGATACCAAGGTGGAAAGAAATTTGTGAAAATTGGAAACCCAGCCCTTTAACCCACCTTCAATTGGTTGGTTGTCTTCTTCAGAGAAGCAAAGCAGTATTTCTTTATTAAGATTCATTTCAGTTAGGTTAGGCTTAAATGTTTATAAGGATATCAGCTATTTCGATTTCTTCTTCAACATCCTCAGTTCTATTTAGGATTTTGAAGTAAGCCTCAACTATTTCTAGATGCTTAGACATCAAATCCTGCAATTCTTCTTTTCTCAAGACAAGTAACTTGCATTTGTTTTGAACTATCGCGTTGTATTCAAAGTAATTGGACTCAAGTATATATTCTTGTGCAATAAGATCTCCTCTACTTCGCTCTTCCACTTTTTCACCTTCACGATGAATTTCAACCACCCCATCTATAATGATATAAAGCGGAGTGTTTCCATTATCGCCTTGGTCCACAATAGTTGTTCCTTTTAGAAACTGTACCTCGGTCAATTCCTCAGCTATATTGGTAATCAGTTGACCTTCTACAGTGTTGAATTCTTCTACTTCTTTCAGAAGTAAAACTCGTTCTATTAAAAGCAGTTTTTGATGGTAATCCTCATCCTCTCCTTTAAATACAGGTGGTACAATTGCTTTGTCCAATTCCTTTTTAATACCAGGTCTTAGCCTTTTAGTATGCGTATGATAAGCTTCTTCATCGATCTTATAGATGGTATATGCTGCTGTTTCCAATAACAAATAATCAGGATTGAATAAATTAGCTATTAAGTCTGGAGACACTTTGGCTTCTTCTATTAATTGAATTTTATACAGTGCCAAAGCTTTGGTATATCTATTTATTCTATTATAATCTCTATTTACTATCTGAAGTAACAAATCATAATAGGACTCAAAATCCTCAGGCGGGAAATGATTTTCCAAATGCCCAAGTCTATCTTCTACCTTCATTTCATCCATAATAGGAATCAACTTTGGTTTGAGTTCTTCCTCCACAAAAATATCCATCATCTCTACAGCAAAAGTGATCCCATCTTCAGTGCCATCTTGAATGTTGTCCCTAACCAACTTCACATTTTGAGGGTCGTATATCATACCTAAAAGCATGAATATGTTTTCGTAATTAACAACATCTTCCTGCTGAATGGCCTCACGTATCATGATATCTAAGTAATCTTCTTGAGGTATGTCTAACAGAGCCTTAATATTCCATCCAATATCAGATATAGACGATTCTATAGCGATTTTAATCCTTGCCGCCTGGAAATCACGCGCCTTAAACCCTATGTAACTAAGAGCTAACAAAAGCTCGGAAACGACTTTTTTATCTGGGAAATCAATCTTTTTCCACAATAGGTCAATAGCTGATTTCCCTCCAATTCTACCCAATAGTTGTACCACGCGAATCATGGTCGGCTTATACTGACCCGTCTTATAAAAAGCAGAATCAATGATATGAAAAGCAGCTTCTCCTCCATTGGTTAGGGCAGACATAGCTGGGTTGCCATAAGTCGCTAAATGCAAGTTTTCAACCAATCCTGGCCATAATTCAGGTCGTTTTATCTTTCCAGCTGTGATCATGGCTGCAACACGGACCTTTGGATTGATGTCACGTAACAATTCGTTGACATATGCTAAATATTTATCCTCCGTAGACTTCACAAGCAACCTTGCTCCTTTTATTCTGTCTTGTGATTCTGTAGACCTAATAAATGCACGAATACTTATATCGTTAAGATCAAAAGATGCAGCTTCTTCAAGAATTTTTATGCAAGAATTAGCAGATTCAAGCACTCTTTCATCGCCTTCTGTTTTGAAATCTTTTTTAATAATATCTAGTGCTTCAAACACCAAATACTCTTCTAATTTTTCATATGCATATTTTCGTAAGGGAGCAAACCTAGAATTGAGCAGATCAAGCAACGCAAATTCGAATTGAATCGGATCGAGACGTTCCATGATCCTCAAGCCACCTAGCGCTCTATCAACATCTTTAGAAGCAATTTCTCGCTTTATGACATTTAAGGTACTTTCTTCATTTCTTGTCCCTTCTACACCTAATGCTTCTTTCTGCTCATTAAGCGTTTTCTTAAGCGTGATCTTATATTGCTCGAATAACTTTCCAGATAAATACACTACCACACAAGCCAACACGACTATAAAATAGGAGAAGTGAATCAATTTGAACCAAATCAAAAGACCTAAAGCAATTTGAGCAGCACCAGCCACCAAAGTGGCAATTTCATTCACTACCCCTTCTATCCTGGTCTGTATATCAAAGCGAATTTTAATATCAATTGGTAGGAAAAATAACTTAAATGCAGGACTTTCTAAGGCATCTTTCAAGGCCGCAGTAAATGCCTTACCACAGGCTATGAACATAAAGAACAAGATAAACTCTTCGTTCTTAATTTCATATCCAAAAATGTGTCCAGATACAATGCCACCAAGGGTAAACAATATGAGAATAAGTGGCATGGTCATAAGTGCCACCTTAATACCGAATTTTCCTATGATAATATCATTGACGAAACTCTGAATCAAGAAACTCATGATCATCACGGTACCGCTAAAAAAAGACAAGAAATTTGTGAGCTCTTGCTCATCAGGATACATGATCTCTGTAGCTGAATAAAAGGTGTAATCCACAAAGACACTTGCTCCCATTGAGAAAATAAGAAATAACGATAACAACCTTAAATAAGGATCTTTCAATAAATCAAAAAAGTTAACCTCTTTAGGTTTTTCTGCACCGTGTTTAACTTTAGTAGCCTTATTAACATTGAAATCCTTAACTATCCAAATAGTAAAAAAGAATACACCAAATGATGAGATCGCCGATACAAAAAGAAGATCATAAGTCGAATCAATAAACGGCAGCCTTGTGATGAATGGAATTGAGAAAAAAGCAATAATAGTGGCTGTCAGAGCCCCTGTATCAATTCCCCCAATAATTCGTTTAGAAGCTCTTAGGTCAAAAATTCGACCGAAAATACCCCAAAAACCCAATAGCGTGATGGCTGTAATTGGGCCAATCATTACGAAAAGAATAAAAGGTAAAACGTGAAATCCAGCCGCATCTTGGTCATATTCTGTTAGCTCAAAAGCCCATCTCATGACTGCCATAAATGCAAATATCAAAAACAGATTAGTGATAATAAGCGATGAATACTTAATCCGTTTTTGAAGGAAAACGAATAACACGGTAGAGACTATCCCTGCAGCTCCAGCACAGAAAAAAGCCTTGTCTAGGTATTCTTCACCCAATACATCAAGAAATAACGTTTCAGACCCGATTTGATAGGTTGCCAAAAAGATACCCATGAAAAAACCCATACCCAACAAGAGCAACATTGGTTTTTCTTCACCGGGTTCACCCCCAAGAAATGCTAAAAAGGACTTAATCACGATAGGCGGAGTTTAAGCATAGTTCCTTAAAAATAGTTATTAAAAACTTCCGACCAATCGATCGATTGACTTTTTTCACTCAACCAAGTCGAAAGTCACTAGAAAAACAGATGTGTGAGACAAATAAAGCAAGCATTCAACGAGATTTTTGATTGGTTTACGGCCAATTATTCATTGCTTGCAGATCAAATTTCCACGGCCAAAAAACCAAGATTTAATAATTCACGATTGAACTATATCAAGATGTAGCATTTAAAAAACCTTGATATCATCTCTTAGACTTTTTACTTATTTTATTGGTACTCGCCCCTTTTCTCTGCAGAGCTACGTTATACTCAAACAAGTATGCAAGTGAAACCGAAAGTGTATAGTTTCTAAACTCCCAATCCTCCGTATACTCATCAAAACTAAAATCAGGATTATTATTAAACCCCATATTCGAATGTCCAAATGAGTATCTTACATCCAACAAAACTCTTCCTCCACTAACAACATCGAAATAGACTCCTGAACTGACTTGGAGGCCATATTGAAGAATATTCGCTTCAGCGATTGTTCGGTAATTATTGCCCCTATCACTTCTATTTGAAGTGAAACGCATTTTATAATCAAGAGGTCCTTCCACAGTCTTATCCTCACTAAATTCATCAAGCAAAATCTCACCAGAACCTCCGAGCCATAAGCTCAATTTAGGACCACCTGCGATATAAAAATGAGTAGGCTCTCTACCGAAATTCCATCGCAATGAAAATGGAAGTGAGAGGTAATTAAAATTGGTTTTACTATATACTGGAATATCAGAACCATCCTTGTTGGTTACCTTCTTATTGAGTCGCTCATAATATAACTCACCGTGAACAGCATATTTCTCAGTGGCCTGATAGACGAGCACAACACCATATTGCCCATTATAATTAGATTTTACATCAAAGGAGTCTGACTTATAATTTGACTCTTGGTAAATAAAGTCATTTCGATGCAACCCTACCTTTGGACCAAACCAATATTGCGCGTTAGCGGATATTGCAAAAAGGCTGAAAACTATCAAAATTACATTTTTAAGCATGGTATGGTCGAAAAAGTCTGACGTAATTATACTAAACTAAAGCATGTAATTTAAAAATGATCTTGACATATCCACTAAACATTTATCCATAAGATGTTCTGTGCAATATCGTTAAAGTCCAATTTTCGACAGAAGAACACCTTAAACACCAATTATTTTAATATTTTAGCTAAATAGAATTTATTAAAATTCTATACTTGATTAATCTCGATACAGGTCAACAGATTCAATAGGTGTATGAAAAGAATTCTTTGGTTCGGGTTATGTTGCTTATTGCAATTCACTTCCTATACTCAGACATTACCAAAAGTTTATAACCAATTCTTTATGAATCCCTATGTCTACAATCCCGCATATGCTGGGGTAGAAGGTCATACGGTGGTGTTTTTCATGTACAAGGATCAATGGGCGGGTATAGACGGAGCTCCTACCCTTTCTCATGTAAATTTCCATGTCCCACTAAAGGGTGGCTTAGCCATCGGGGCTTTGGCATTCAATGAAAGGGCCGGACTTTATTCTCAAAGTGGAGGGAAAGTAACAGGTGGTTATCTCATTAATTTGGATCGAACGCACTTTCTAAGGTTTGGAATGTCTCTTGGCGCTGGTAACAACACGTTGAATTTTGGCGAATTTGATTCTCCGACAGATCCAGCATTTCAAAATTTACTAACTAATGAGACGTTTCTTATTGGAGACGTTGGAGTTGCTTATCACTTTGGCCACTTCAACGTCGGCTTGGCGCTACCTTCAATATTTGGGTATGATTTATTTACAAGGGAATCAACGCCAATTAGGGTTAGACCACAAGATAATATGCTTTTCAAAATGAACTATAGAGGTCACCTAGGTGACGATATAGCCATTGAGCCTCATATATTATATAGATACAATAAATATCTTCCCGATCAATTAGAAGCCACAGTGATTGTCCATCTGCTACACGTAGTTTGGGTCGGTGCTACCTATAGACAGAACGCAGGATTGGTAGGACTTATAGGTGCCAAACTTTGGGAACGCATGGGGGTTGGATATTCATTTGAATATGGTAATCCAAGCAATGCCTCTTTAGTAGGGCCTTCCCACGAGGTTCACATCGGTTATCATCTTGGCACCAAAAAAGAACACGCCGAGCATGTGAGTTCATTCATTAAAAGTCATAGAACATCAGCGGAAGAGCGAGCTAAGCAAGCTGAGCTTGAGCGTCAACAGAAATTGCAAGCCTTACAAAAAAGCCGTCAGGCGGCAGCTACCGAAGAGAATGAGGATGATCTTGGTCTTTTGGCAGGTGCTAAACCAGCGCCTGAAGAAGAGAAAAAAGCATCTAATTGGAACTATGAACAGGAAAATGAGCCTGTAGAACGCATTAATAAGTTTGGTGAAAAAGAAAGAGGCGTTAAGTTTGATCGTGTCAATGAGGACGGAGAGAAGGAAGTCGTCTTTAGTTGGTTGCCTCCCCCACCTCCAGGTGCTAAAGAAGAAACGTATGAAATCTCTGATCCTACTTCAGAGCCTTTGATTCGTACCAGACCTGATGGAACCAAAGAAGCGGGAATTAAATGGAAAAGAACAATTGATGGTGAGAAAACCGAAACGCTAGTAATATGGGATCCTATTTTATCCGAAGAGGCAGCAGGTGAAATAGATCATAATCCTGCCGTAGCTATGTCTTTAGACAATGCTAAGATTTCGATCAGGGCTGAAGAAGTGGAAGAAGAACCGGCACAAGAAATTACGCCTGTAATGGTAGAGGAAGAGAAAAAGGAGGAACCGGTGGTTGAAGAACCAGTTATCGAAGTAGAAAAACCTGTTGAAGTGATCGTAGAGCCACAGCCGGAAGAAGTCAAAGAGGAAATGGAAAAAGGTGACCCAACACTCACAGATGACTTCAGAAATCATGAAGAATATGCTCAAAAAGATGAGGTGCAGGTGGTAAAAAGAGGTGAGCATCTACTAGAATTGGCAAGCGGAAATTATGTAGTTGCTGGAGTTTTTAGGAGCTTTCAGAATGCTGAAGATGAAAGTGATCGCATGTTCCAAAGAGGTTTCCATGATACCAAAGTTGGATACCTATCGGCCAGAGGATATTATTACGTGGTAATTACGGAAGGCTCTTTGAAAGACTCATATAAGCAAAAAAATAGGATTAAAAACCTACCAGGTCTCTCTAAGGTTTGGGTATTAACGGTGAATGAATAATGAGAAACATACTAATCATTCTTTTCGTCTTGGGTATCTTCAGTGCATTCGCTCAGCAACGCCCTTTTGTTAACAGCATTGATAAATTATCAACTACTGTAGGTGAGACCATTGCTATATCGGGTTCAGGGTTCTCCCCAGGGAACATGAAAGTCTATATTGGCAAAGGTGAAGCAACAATCACTAGTGAATCGGCTTCATTGATAGAGGTAACCATTCCTGCATCCGCTAGCTATGGGCCTATCACTGTTCTGAATACATCTACAAGACTGTCAGGCGTATCGAGACAATATTTCAATCCTGCTTTTTCTGGTGGTGTGTTTGACGCGGGTGATGTTGGGGTTGGTGAATTATTTGAAACCAACCAACAATACGGTTATGACCTCTGTGGGTGCGATTTTGATGGTGATTACAAAATTGACATTGCCATAGCAAATAACAACTCAGATTTTGTCTCTATATTTCTTAATACGTCTACGTTAAGCACTTCAAATTTTAATAAATCAGATTTCAACATTGGAGCGAAAACAATTGCAACTGAATGTGGCGATTTAAACGGTGACGGTCTAGCCGATTTGATTTTCACCACATCTGATGGGCTGGCTGTTACCAATGTGCACGTCTATCAAAACACCAGTTCGATAGGCAATATTTCATTTGCTCCTAATTCTTTTCAAATTCCAAACCAATCGGCAGATGTTAAAAGAAATGCACGTAAACTCAAATTAGGTGATTTAGATGGAGATGGAAAAAATGACTTGGTAGTCGGTAGCGAAATTGATAATTCACTTTTTGTTTATAGGAATTCGAGCACGGGTGCTTCAATCACTTTTGATACTCCAATCGAATTGATATCCACCGGGGCAATAAATGCTGGTGTTATAGAGTTGGCTGATTTTAATAATAATGGACAATTAGACATAGTAAGTTTTTCCTATTCTGAATCAGATCAAATACATCTATTCAAAAACGAGAGCAGTTCTGGAAATATAAGCTTCGCATCTTCAGTAGGATTTGGAAGCAATTCGATAAGGTTAAACACTGCCTCCGCTGACTTAAATTCAGATGGGAAATTGGAGATTATCACCACTAGTGCTGTCTCAGATGAAGTAAATATTTTCACCAATAATTCCACCAGTAATACTATCTCTTTTGAATCATCAGCTACCACGATATCAAATATCAATAATGGCTGGGGCTTGTCGGTTGGAGATGTAAATGGTGATGGCAAACCCGACATAAATTTAGCTTCAACTGCAAATGGTGTCTATGTATTGGAGAACACCTCCACCGATTCAAATATCTCATTTACTTCTAAAACCATTAGCACAAGTGGCAACAGGAACATTGCTGTTTTAGACCTGAATGGAGATAGTAAGTTGGATTTTGCACTGGTAAATAATAGCAGCGAAACGGCATTTGGAAATTTATTAGTCATCACCAACAGAAACTGCATCGAACCTTCAATCGGCCCTTCAGATCTTACATTTTGTTTGGGAAATGCATTTACCCTTTCGGCTACCAAATCAGCTGAAACAACTTACAATTGGTCAGTAACTGCGGGTGATGCTACGATCAATTCAAATGGTTCATCCGATGCAAGTATAACCGTGAACTCAGAGACCAGTGCCAATATCAGGGTAACCATTACTTCAAATGACGGCCTATGTACCTCTGAGAAAACGGAGACCTTCACTTTGACTGGTGGCTCACCTCCTTCTGCCCCTGCAATGGTACCTAGCAAGACTGGAACAATTTGTGCTGGTGAATCATTCACAATCACGGCAACAGCGGGTAGAGATTCTTATTTATGGACCCTTCCTAATGGCGAAGAAATAACACAGACAAGTAACGAATTGAATGTAGAGAATGCTACCAGTGCTGATGCAGGAGAGTATAAACTCAGAGTGCTGCAAACTGGAAGTTGTGTGAGCAATGAGGCAACCTTATCCATATCAATAGACGAGCCTCCTGTAGTGAGTATTTTCAACAATGGAGAGGATAATTTCTGTGCCAATTCAACTGTAGTATTAGAAGTGCCTAATTACGAAGGCTTTACCTACCAGTGGAAAAATGGAACAACAGATATTGATGGACAGATTACCAATACGTATACGGCGAACACATCGGGAGATTACTCTGTAGCTATTGTCTCTAACACGAGTGGATGTAGTAACACCAGTCCGACCTATTCACTCAATGCAGTAGCACTACCAAATAGTAGGTTTGTAGCTGATGAAGAAATATGCGTGGATGTGGAAACAGGTTTTACCTCTACAAGTACTGGATCCTCAGGATTTTCTTTGATTTATGCTTGGGATTTTAAAGATGGTAATACGGCAATTGGAAGGGATACGTTTAATACGTTCGCCACAGCAAACACTTATTCAGTCTCTCTTCTTACCAGCTATTCTGAAATAGCTTCATGCTCAACTTCAGTATCTCAGGATATTGTTGTTTCAGAACCACAGGCAGTGGATATTTCATTGCCAGAAGGCAGCGAAAAATGCCCTGCGGATAGTCTAAGGCTTGAACTACCTGAAGGGTTCCAACGCTTTGCTTGGTCACTTGAGAATAGTGATGATACTATTAGCACACTATATTTTGTATATGCTAAGACGCTTCCTGAAGAAGAAAACGTCACTATAGAAGCCAGCATGATTACGGATATTGGCTGTGCAGTAAATTCAAGTATTACTGTGGGGAACTACATGAATTCAAGAGTGATAATATCTTCTTCTGAGGCCACAATCACCAACGACACCATAACGCTTGAAAATGGAGTATCCACTGTACTTTTGACAGGAGAAAATGCCTCAAGCTATTCTTGGGAACCAACAGATATCCTGAAATTCTTGAATACGGATAGCTCTAACGTAGAAGCTTTCCCAAAAGATGAATTTACCACTGTGAGTCTGACCGGACCTGATTTGACCAATGGGTGTACAACTACCGAAAAATTAGTCATCCAAACACCAGGGGTTGTTCCAAGAAAATCCTTCTCACCCAATGCTGATGGACTAGGTTTTGACTGCTGGGAGATATTGAATACCGACCAACTAGATGGCTGTACTGTCTATATCTTCGATCAGCGTGGAGCTACGCTCTTTAAAGGTGATTCTCCTTTTACAGATAATTGTGTCTGGAATGGTAACATCGACAATGGATCGAGTCAAGCACCTGAAGGTATTTATTATTTCGTTATGAAATGTGAGAATTCTCGCTTTGAAAAATCCGGTGCAATCCTTCTGGCAAGGTAATCTACCAATATTACAATTTTGATGATTAATTTCATTAAACCAAGATGATTGTATTGATTTAATGCAATTTTTAATTGGTAAAATACCGCCAGCTTAAAACTAAATTCTTCACTCTTATCCATTTTTGTTTTTGTTTTCAGGTGGTTTTCGTAGATTGCCTAGTGGGTTACTTATGTGCTTTAAGCCGTATTCACCCGTAATTCTACCACCATTACTGATATGAGGCTATACTACTTCCGACTTGCTATTTCATTATCAATTTTCTTTTTGTGCAATACCGCTGGGTTTTCGCAATTCATCGATGAAACCGACTGTTCCAATGGAATAGATGATGGCGGTGATGGATTTACTGACTGCTACGATAGCGAATGCGCGGGAGGAGCAAGTTGTACAGATTTTTATTTTGGTAATAGTGTAGTTTGTGCTGATGAGCCTGATCCTGATCCTCAGTTTAATATGAAGACCGAATGGGCTTCTCAAGATGAAACAGCCAATAGCCATGCCTTACCTGCTGTTGGGGATATCAATCAAGATGGAACTCCTGAAGTAGTTGTAACTAATAGACAGGCAAAAACAGTAGCCGTATTGGATGGTGTGACAGGTGCTACCGAATTTGTGATCACGTTAGATTTTGAACCGGAAAATGCATTAGTATTGGCTAGTCTTGAAGGTGACGGCTGTGCAGAGATTATTGTAGTAGAAAATAGAGGAAGTCATATTTCTGTTTATGATTGTCAAGAGAACCTTAGATGGAGTACGATAACTGCTGGTGGTAACGTCACCAATCTTGCAGCTGCATCAGGTGGTGCTGATATAGGTTTACCCGCAGTTGCTGATTTTAATGGTGACGGAAGTGTAGAGCTCTATTATAAAAATGAAATCAGAAATGCTCTTACGGGAGATATTGTTGTGTCTGGCTCAGGTGATTGGGAGTTTGACTTTGTTCATTCTCCCGCTGCAGTGGATATCGATGGAGATGGAGATCTAGAACTTATTACAGGAAACATGATATGGAATGTGGACATTGCTGGTGGTTCATTATCCAAATATGCGGACATGAACGACGTAATTGCTGCCGATGCTACATTAAGTGGCTCCTATTATCCAAAAGCAATTGCAAGTGGCGCGCAATGGACATCTATATCAGTGGCAGATATAGATTCTGATAATCATTTAGACATCATTACTTCAGGTGCTCTTGGATCTGATAATACTGGAACGGCGACAATTTTTTATTGGAACGTCGATAAAGCATTTGTTAAAATTTATCAAGATGCTGCAAATGACTATGAAAAAGGTACTGGTCGCATCAACATTGGTGATGTAAATGATGATGGAGAGTTGAATTTAACCTATGTGTCCAATGAATTGCTCTATTCTCTCGAAATAGATGCAGTTACTGGAGATTTAGACCCAATCTGGACTAAAGGAATCGAAGAAACTTCATCTGGATTTACGGGTTGTACGCTATTTGATTTTAATGGTGACGGTGCTTCTGAAATTCTTTATAGATCAGAAAAATCATTATTGATCATCGATGGAAAAAATGGAGACACCAAAAAAGAGTTGGCATGCGTGTCTCAAACACAAGAAGAATATCCTCTTGTAGCTGATGTGGACGGTGATGGAGCTTCAGAAATTTGCGTCACGTGTTATACAAGTAATGGGACTCCTACCACCCCATATAGTAATACCAGATATTCGCAAGTTAGGGTTTTCGGCGCTGACGGAGAGGCATGGCAGCCTTCAAGATCTGTCTGGAATCAGCATGCTTATTTTAATGTTAATGTTAATGACGATTTGACTATCCCCTCTAGTCAGCAAGATCATTCTAGAGTTTTCTCCACTGATATTTGTACGGATGGCGAGAATCGTTTCTTGAATACATTCTTAAGCCAAGCACCTTTTGTAGAAGGAGACGGTTGCCCTTCTTATGTGAGCCCAGATATTGAATTAGACGGATCAAGCATCACCGCTTCTGCTGCCAATTGTCCGGAAACCGAATTTGAAACGACTTTTACAATATCGAATGTTGGAGATGCAGACCTTTCAGGAACGCTTCCAGTTACTTTTTATGCTGGTGATCCAACGTTACCAGGTTCAATAAAACTCAATACGGAAGTAGAAGTACTTAATAACTTCTTGAAGACTGAGACGCGTACCATCACTATGGATGTTGATGGAATTGGAGGAAATTTTGATTTATATGTTTCTGTAAATGACTTTGGCCAGACTCCTCCTATAACTCCTATTGCGGCCAGCATTACTGAGTGTGATCTTGACAATAACATCGAAACCTTCTCAGTTGCGTACAATTCCTTCCAGTTAACAGCTGATTCGCTAAAGGCAAATGTAAAATGTGATGATTCCAAACCAGACAACGGAATCGGCACAGCTTACTTTAATGGAACAGTTGGAGGCACAGAGGAAACATTTTGGTTTGAAGATTTTTCAGATCCAGCCCTCAATGGTTTGCAAGTTGATAATGGCGATACACCTTGGTCTTCCAGCGCTTCAGGAACACCTTCTTTTTACGGTGTTATCAATGGTAGTTTCAAGGTTTGGAACACCGGTGGGTCTAATGAGGATGATCCTGTAAATTGGACAACTACTATCGACATATCAGACTATAGTGATGTATCATTTAGCCTTGACTTGATAGCTCAAGGGCCCATGCAGGAATCAGGAACTTGGAGGGATGTAGTTCGTGTTTACTATGAACTTGATAATGGTGGTGAAATCGCATTGACGTCTGCTCCTGGGAACTTTGGTTATACACAAAGATCAGTCTCAAATTTAAACGGGAATTCACTTACCATCAGAGTTCAGATGCATTCGACTGATGACGCTGAAATATATACCCTAGATAATGTCAGCCTTACAGGAACTAGTGCTCCAGTAACAAAAACGTTTACCGATGTTGATGGATTTGAATTCTATTGGTATGATTTTGAGGATTTTGATCAAGTGTTGCATACAGGTAGCACTTATTCTAGTATGGCTGCTGGTGATTTTTCGGTTGTAGGATACGCGGCAAATGGGAGTTGCTTTTCAGATACTGTGACTGTTACAATAAGACCTGACAACACGCCGCTTTTCGAGGTTGAAGTTTATGAATTGCAACCATTAACTAATTGTTCACTTCCTGATGGACAGTTAAGAGCATTTGCTTATACTTCGGAGATTGGTGGTATTCCACAGGATACTCTTTATGACGGTTATTCATTTAATTGGACATTAAGTTCTGATGCGGGGGGAACTACAATCGGAACAGGTGATACCTTGAGCAACCTAGAAGCCCTTGGATACTTCGTGGAGGTTACTAACAACTTAACTGGATGTACTGTGACAGGATTGTCAGATATATCCACAGCACTTTCAAAACCTGCCACACCTTCCATAAATATTTCGAATATCACAAGTTGTGGTGGTACAGGCGAAGCAGAAGCAGTTGTTAGTGGTAATGCGAATCAGTACTCTTTCGAGTGGTTTTTCGGTTCAGGAATGAAGCCTACCCCAGATCGTACCACACAGACTATCGAAGATCTACCTGAAGGAGATTATACATTAAGGGTCATTAGAAACAATTCTGGTTGTGCCAGCGAGACAGTCACAGGCACAGTGGCTGACGTCTCAACAGGTCCAAAACCCAATGCAACAGTATCACAGCATAATTCCGCATGTGGCTCAGGAGCATATAATGGTATAGTAACCACTGATGGAGATGGAGCCGGAGGTGTTTCGGGATTTTCCTATCAATGGCATGTAGGAACAACTACCTCCAATGCGACCAAACTTCCTGGCGCTATTGACGGAGCTGCAGAACTGGGGAGTGGAGAAACAATCACAGGCTTGCCTGATGGCATCTATACAGTAGCTGTAAAAAAGGGTGGTTGTACAATTAATAAAACTGTTGAAGTTCTGGAAGTTTCTGATGCTCCTGAATACAATTTTATTACTTCGGTAAACGCTGGTAATGCAATCAATTTCAGTGGACAGTCTTGGCTTGAAATTCCACAAGCCGTTCATGGGTGGCAAGAAATCACACTTTCCTATTGGACTTACCTGTCACTAGAAAATTATGCCGATGATCATTTGATTTTCTCCTCTGGAGGAACTGGTGAAGACCAACTCGCCCTTTGGACAGATGATACTGATGGGCTTTCGTTTGTGATAAAGGCTCAAGGAACGGCAGATATAGGAAGAATAACTACTAATTATAAGCCAACAGGGTGGACGCAGCTTACAGGTGTTTGGTCTGCGATCACCGATCTCAATGGTGATGGTATTTTGGGAGATATGGCCATCTATGCTGATGGTGTTCTCATTGGTACTGATAACTATTTAGGTGGAACAAATAAAATTGATGCTCCTCAAAATGAAATGTGGGTGGCACGTGGATCAAACCTTGGAGTTAACAAGTTTACCGGTAGGATAGATGAAATTCGGATATTCAACAAAGCCTTTACTCCTACAGAGATAAATGCTGCAGTATGTGAAGAAACAACGGGTTCTGAAGAGGGTCTAATTGTTTATTATGACTTTGATGGGCTAAGTGATCTGAGTGATGGAGCAAATATGCCTAATAGAGCATCAGAAATTAATGCAAATACTGATACTAATACTGGTGAATCTGGATCTTTTTATGATGGAACATTACAGCGACAAGGTCAAGGAACTTTTTCATATCTGACATCAAACATTAATTGTCCACTTGGATATGCCGAGAATAATACAACCTGCGATGATTCCAATCCCAATGGTAAAATGGATCTCACCGGAAAAGTAGATCCTGATGATGGAAGTCGGAATTATAAATATGTGTTGTATGAAGGATACTCTACTGACAGCCCGAAAGATTCTATATATACACCTGACGCACCTGTATTTGACGGATTGCCTTCTGGTTTTTATACTATAGAGACTATAGATACAGATACTGAATGTTCTACAGGCACCCTAGCCTTTGCCATTGCTAATATTCCTGATACTCCCACGATTGTAGCAACCGTCACGGATGATCAAGGTTGTAACACGACTGGTACAGGATCTATCAAAATTGTCTCTTACTCTGACAATGTAGAACCAGCTGATGGTTACACATATGAGCTTTTTAATGGGGCTAATTTCACTCCTGCCAATTCCTTAGGCACCATAAGTATTGCTGATGGATCTATTGGCCATACTTTTACTGGTTTGACTGATGGTACATACAGAATACAGGTGACCAATGAGACCGAACAATGTGATGCCTACGAAGATCTCATTATTGGAGACATATCTACCATCCCTACAATAGGAAGCATTACCCTAATCAATGACTCCAATTGTGAAACTGGTGCGGGTGTTATGAATGTAAACATGCCAGGAAATACAGATGGAGATTATACTTATTCATTTTACTATGGCGGTACCGTTTTAAATGATTCATTGATTGTTGCTGATACGGTAGCCTCAGACTTAAGTGGGCTCGAAGCTGGCCAATATACAGTGGTAGCGAAAGATAAAATCACCGGATGTGAAACTTTGTCTGCTACCAGAACAATCACTTATGAACCTTATGTACCAAATGTATTCACTGTAGAAGTGACTGCTGCTTCTGGATGTAACAATACTGCCGGTGGTGGTTCTATCAGAGCCTATGTAGACTTAGATGGTTCCGAAGTTGTAAGTGGTTATAGTTTTCAGTGGTATGTAGGACCTGTCTCTGATGGTATTATGGTCGACGTTGCTAATAATGGAGATCAAAGCACAGCCATCAACCTACCAAGTGAGACCTACTATGTGATGGTCACAGATAACACCAATAAATGTACAAGTGTGACTGGGAGCATCACGTTAAGTTCAAGTCCTATTAAACCAATATTGGCTGAGTCGAGCAAATCACCAAACACTGGTTGTAATGCAGACACATATGATGGTTCTGCTACGCTATCTACAAGTTTTGACGGATCTAATGTTGCTAACGCCGGAGATAGTGGTTATGACTTTGATTGGTTCTATTCTAATGGAACAGAAGTAGTAAATGGAGGAACGGTAAGTAATGCTGATAAGGAAAACCCTTCCGGCCTTGTGAATGATAGTTACAAAGTAGTAACAACTGGCCCGAATGGTTGTACTTCTGATACGCTAGTAGTGAATATCACTCATGTACCTAACCGTCCGAAAATGACTGTGGTTCAAGAAGAACCAACAACGGGTTGTAATATCGGTAATGGTAAAGCGTTGGCTGATGGGGATGGTGCAGGGGGCACTTTGGGCTATACCTTTGAGTGGTTTTTGGGTAACAACACACAAGCAGCAAATTCCTTACCTGGGACGGCTAATCCGAACGCCTTCTATATAAATGATGAGACATATAATCTTGGTGGTTTGGATGCGGGTATCTATACTGTCAGGGTAACAAATAATACTAACGAATGTGACACCACACAAACCGTGACGATCTCTGATGATAGTGAAGACCCTTTAGTTATAGATGTTAATGATATAGTAATAACTGCGGCAACTTCTTGCGATACGCTTAATCCTGGTGGAAAAGTTGATATTTCATCGATTGTTTCTACGGCTCAGTCAGTACAAATCAACAATATCAATGGAAGTTTCGAGGAGCCAAATATTCTCACTGCGACAAACGCATCGGAAAGTTTTAATGGTAATAGAATTAGACAGTTCAGACAAAGCGATATTTCCGGATGGTCTACAACTGAATCAGATGCCATTCCTGAAATTGAAATATTCCACAAAACCAATACAGTTAGAAATCATGATGCCTATGAGGGCGACCAATGGGCAGAAATAAATGCAGATCAGGATGCTGCCCTATATTTTGATTTGAATACTCAACCTGGTGTTGAGATGATCTGGAGATTTGCCCATAGAGCTAGAGGTACTGGAAATGAGACTCTTGCATTATTCATAGGGCCTTCAACTGGAACTCTCGTAGAAATCACAAGGGCCACAAGTGATAGAAACCAATGGTATCTTTATGAAGGAACCTATACCGTACCTGAAGGTCAATACTTTACAAGATTCCAATATCAAGCAATCACTGGTGGTTCTACGGGTAATTTTGTTGATGGGGTAGAGTTCTTCATGAGTCCATACAATTACTCTGGATTTCTGTCTAGTAATACCACTGGTAACGCTGTTGAAATAAATGAAGAAGGAGTTTTTGATAGCCTAGCTGCTGACACATATACTTTCTATGCTACAGATAATTATACCGGATGTACTACTGATCCTATAAATGTAATAGTGGAGGATGATACGCCAGAGGTTTTGGCTGTAGCATCGAGCAAATTAAATAATACGGTTTGTGATCCGAACAATAATGGAGGCAATCCAGACTTTAATGGTGGCATCACATTTAATCCTACCACAGATGGAGTGGTAGCCAGTTCATATTCATTTCAATTAGCAACATCCGGAAGTATAGATATTGATGCCGCGGGTGGAAACGGTGGTGATTATTCAGGTGTATCCTACTCCACCACGGGCACGCAATCTGTGGTTGATGGCTTACCTGCAGGTAACTATGTGATGACGGTTACGGACTTTGATGTTAAGTGCGACACAACCTATTCATTTACTATTATTGATGACTTTACGCACAAACGAGTTGTTACTCTTTGTAACATCTCTATCACTGACAACAATACATGT
>JAGDZO010000021.1:0-175750 GCA_049115815.1 Cyclobacteriaceae bacterium
ATGCAGTGATTGGCTATAACGCCAAGCTAGCAGGAGTGCGCCCCGAGCTTAGCAGAAAGCACTAAACTAATGAATATGCCGGTGCTTCCAAAGTATCAGAGAGGCACCGCGATCAGAAAGATAAAAAAAACCTGCGAGATGCCCCAAGTAGAAAGCACCGACCTTTCCCAGCGGCTGATTCATGGTGATGTTCGCACTGAAGTTTGTAAATTGGCAGTTGGCGCATTCGTGCTAGCGCTTGTTATCGGCTTTAATCCGTTCTGCAGTGTTCATGAGATCAGCTGCAAGTGTTGTATTTCCCAGTTGTTCATGAGCACTAGCTAGATTCTTTAATGAAACTCGGATCATTGCTGAGTCCGAATAAGTTGAAAGTTTCAAATCAATTGATTTGGCAAAATAAAAGATTGCCGAGTCGTACTGTTCTGAAAAATAGAAGGCAGAACCGATATCATTTAGGAGTTCAGCCAAATCGAGAGGATTCCGATTCTTCTCGTAATTAGGTTTTATTGTTCGATAAGTTTCAAGTGATTCAGAAGCCTTATTTGAAACAATATCATGAGTTGCTCTGATCTTTAATGATTGAATGTACTTGTTACTATCTCCACGTTGTAAAAAATATATAGTGGCTACATCAATCAATTTGTTCGATTCATCTAGTTCACCAGTATTGACCAGCGCTAAGGCCAATGCTAATCCTGCGGTTACAATAGAACTGCTATCATAAACATCCAAGTTTTTACTGTAGATATTAATTGCCTTTGAAAAGCATTCAATGGACTCATCTAGTTCACCAAAATCTCGATACAAAAGTCCAAGGTTGTAATGTGTTACAGCGTTGTTAGGGTAAATTTCCAAGGCCTTCTCAAAAGCAGATTTTGATTCGGAATAATGACCAGTTTCTTGGTAGATTAAGCCTAGGTCACTGTAGGAGTTCGACCGTTGAAAATCGTTGATGTCGCTAGTCTCGGCTAGTTCAATTCTCTCAGTTGCTAGTTCGGTTGCTTTCTCAAATTCACCGTTCGCAATCAGATCAGCTAGTTCTGCTTTTCCTTGTTCCCAGTCTTCAGTTGAGATGTTCGTTCGAGTAGAACAGGCAGTTAGGATAATGAGTATGAGAAGGATTTTAGGTTGCATGTATTGCCGATAACGTCTCGCTATCCGCTGTGGTGCTTGACGTGTAGTTTGTTTCGGATACAATGTAGGAAAATCTTCGATTTTGATCGCTACGTTTTTTGATTCAGTGAGGAAAATCGAAGATTTTCCGGTGCAAGTAGAAAGCAGAGCTGCTCAAAATAGCAGAATGCGCCATGGCGAGATCAGCGATTGTTGTGTGGCTTTTTTATTCGCAGGTTCCAATCTGTTGTATCAAGCTCAAGTTCAACATGATTTTCCCAATTTGTGAATTCGTCGCACTCAATCGTAAGAGTATTGTTATTCCAGTGTTTGAATTGGATCATATCCATTTGAATAGGACTTGTAATAGGTTTTGCAGATTTTAATGAACTGTCGATTCTTAAAACGTTGTAGTAATCAGCTACAATAAATGATCCGTCGGGCGCTACTGTTAAGTTATGGTATTGAGGTTGGTCTTCAATTTCCAGTACATTTCCAGAAACGGCATCAAGTTTCCATAAGTAATCGGAGGTGAGAATTAGGATTGTTTGGTGTCTAACAGAATGAGCCACTTTTTTAGCTGAGCCTCTAAATACTCCACACCATTCCGTAAAGTCTTGGCTCGTAAATTTTACATAAGTCCAAGATGATGAATTCCAAGGACTTTGGTTGTCATAAATCCGTTCATCGTATTGTCCAGAATAAGGCTGGTTTATGAGCTCTATAGAATGAATCATAGATTATTTATTAATGCGTCAAATCTATCAGATAGTACAAGATACTTGTCATTCCAATTGTTGGCAATTGCGCACTCTTGAATTAACCCTGTTGGTAAAAACAAAGTGATTAGGTGTTGCTTGTGTATGGTTTTACCTTTAGAGATTTGGTCAATTGCAATTTCTAAATCCATGCTTGCTTCAGCTGGACTTAGACCTTCCCAAGAAATGTTGTCATACTTAACTAAAAGTTCGTGGGTCTCATTAAGCACTTCAACTAGCTCCTTGTTTGATTTTTTAAAAAACATGTTAGTTAATTTAGATGTGCCACACAACAACCGGGTAAAGTGAACGTGTTCACTTTATTCGCCTTATGTCTTTATGGTAAATCTAGAGGGTTTTGGATATTTTCCAAGCCATTGACCGCTACATGTGTGTAAACCTCCGTTGTTTTAGCGCTGTTGTGGCCCAAAAGTACCTGAATGTGGCGAAGGTTAGTGCCCTGCTCCAATAGGTGAGTGGCAAACGAATGTCTTAGCATATGTGGAGTCACTCTGGCTTTGATTCCTGCCTTACGTGCTGCTTTGAGTACAATCATTCGCACACTGCTACCACTATATGGCACTTCTCCTGGGCCCTCAAACAAATAATTCTTAGGTTTATAGATCTTGTAGTAGGTTCTCAGGTCCGCTAGCAGTTGACGACTAAGCAGAGTCTGACGATCCTTTCCACCTTTACCAGCTTTTATGTAGATGACCATTCGGTCGCTATCTATATCAGAGACTTTCAGGTTGAGCAACTCAGCCCTTCGCAAGCCACCTGAGTAAAGCAGCTCAATAATGCATTTATGCTTGATATTGGGGCAAGAGTCGATCATTTTGAGTACACGCTCTTTACTGATTACCTTAGGAAGTGCTTCCCGCTTAAGCGGACGCTCCACCTGATAAAACCTGTTTGGCATCTCCATTACTACTTCATAGTAAAATTTTATAGCGTTGATCGATTGATTGATATAGGAGTCCGATTTGCCATTTTTTACCAGTGATTGTAGATATTGATTGATTTCATTTTCGCCGAGTGTGAGCAGATTGTCTACATCATCGTAGTGATTCATAAATCGCTCAAACATCGAAATATAGACCCTGGCAGTGTTTAGACTGTATTTTCTGACTTCCAGTTTTTGTAAAAAGTTCTCCGGACAGTATTTCCAGTCCTGTCTTGGAGCCCGTTTTCGGTAGTCATCCACAGATAGCGGCGCATTTCCTGCATGCACAGGCCTGTTGGTGAAGAAATACTGGCAATTGACCCAAGCTACGCCTTTGAATTTATCAAATATGTCGCGGAGGTTGGCCGGCGTATTTTTAATGATTACCATACCGTATTTATTGCTCCATAGCGGGTTGTTAAGGCTTTTTACCAACGCTTGAATGACCCTGTTGGGATAAAACTTGATCCCGATCATTTGTTCATCGTTGATCAATAGGTGTTTTAATGTTATTTGACGGTGCGAATCTTTCATTGTGCCCCCCAAACTCATTGAAAATTTGGCCATGATCAAAAATAAGCGTAGAATTATCCGTATAAATCTACGGATATGAATTCATCAAATAGAGTCTGTCAAGATTGTGGCGAAAAGCTCACCGGAAGAGAAGGACAAAAGTTTTGTTCCGAATACTGCCGATCGGCATTTCACTACAAGGCCAAAAAAGGCAACGAACCTTCATTCTACAAAAAGGTAGATAAGCAGTTGAAATTCAACAGACGAATCCTTCGTGACTTCAACAAGTCAGGCAAATCTTTTGTGCGAAAAAAAGCCATGCATGATGCGGGGTTCAATCCCAATTATTTCACCCACTATTGGAAAAACCAAAACGATCAGGTTTATCTATTTTGCTACGAATATGGTTTCTTATCAGTGACGGAAAATAATCAAGAAAAATACGTGTTGGTAACCAAGCAACCCTATATGCCTGATAAGGGCCTATAAAACAAAGTATCTGCTCTGCCTCTAATTCGGTCAAACCGAATCACTTCAATACCCGCAAATTATACCTTCCAATTCACCTTAAATTTCCAATGGTCTCCGGCTAAGAGGGCAGAGTGCAATTTCTTGATTCTCCTCCAAAGTAAGAGCCCTACGAAGTTGCTAAAGCTAATTCCCCAGATACTAAGCTGCTGGAATGTTCAAGTTGCTACCCACGGCCCGGAGCACTTTAAGAATCGTTTCAAATTGCGGCTTTGAACCTTTGGCTAATGCCTTATAGAGACTTGGTCTGCTTAGTCCAGTATCCTCTGCAATTTTTGACATCCCTCTTGCTTTAGCCACATGTCCGAGAGCGGTTTTAATGTCTTCAGCATCACCTTCTTCTAGCACAGTATTTAGATACTCTGCTACCATAGCATCATCTTCAAGGTATTCAGCAATGTCAAATTTATTTATCTCTTTAGTGGCCATTTTCAAGTTCGTCTTTATAGTTCAACCATAATTCTTTGGCTTTTTCTATGTCCTTCTGTTGAGACGATTTCGTTCCGCCGTTAAGAAGGAGCACTACTGTGCCTTTGTATTCTTTTAGATAGACTCGGTATCCTTTCGCATAGTGAATCCGCAGTTCGCTAATTCCATGTCCGACAGGTTCGCAATCTCCAAAGTTTCCATGTGCTTCAATTCTTTGGATTCTGAAAAGGACCTTGGCTTTGGCTCGTTGATCTTTCAGTTTTCTAAGCCACTTATCAAATAGATCTGTCTTTTCTACAGAATACATACGGTAAATGTATTCACTTGGATACAATAATGCAATCGAGAGTTAAAATTTACTACCTGTAGATAACCCAATTAACATTCCAGTATCAATCAAGAGTGGGCTCGTTCACCCTTGATATGTGACACACAGAACAACACTTAATTTGGTGAGTCGATTAAGTAAATAATTAGAATCAGTAGCTAAACCAACCTCCTGAATCACTTCAACACCCGCAAAGTATACTTCCCCAATTCATCTTCTATTACCACTGCGAAAAGTCCACTTTGGTCGAAAATAAGTTCTGTGCTTTCGCTCAGCATTACAGAGTTAGCCTGCATTTCCTTGCCTACCATATTGTAGACTTTCAATGTGGCCATGGCCGCTGCACTGTCACCAAAGATCGTCAGCCGATCGCCGGATGCGTGGGCAGCATAGGAGTTGCCATTTGGCACATTGGTGAACTGAGCATCTCGAAAGAGCCAAAGCAGAGATTTTTCCAATGTAGCACGCCAATGCGCCTCGTTATGACCGTGATTGCGCGTGACAGAAGTGTGGATTTGGGTGGATCCATATCCATCAGCCAATAGCGCCCTTTTCATCTTCAGCATGTTGGACGTGACGCTGGATGGTTCTCGACTTCCGGCATTCATCAAGACTTTTTGTGCGCGCCTCTGGGTGCTGTGATAGTCCAGCGCAAACAGTTCTGGATTGAACCAAAGGGCAGGAGACATGGCCCCAACTCTGGAGAACACATCAGGGTGTTTCAATCCCGCATAGAGCGAAATATTGGCACCCAGGGAGCTTCCCATGATCCCTGTATGAAAACTTGACGGCTTGGTTCGGTAGTTTCCATCTATAAATGGCTTCAATGTTTCTACAAGAAATTCCGTGAATGCTTCACCTTCTCCACCACCGTACTCAGCATTTACCCAAGGAGCATATTCAGAGATTCTATATGCTCCACCATTCGCTATCCCAACTACTATTAGGTCCAGCCCATGCTCTTTGGATAGCCTCGCTATGGTTTCATCAGCACCCCATTCACCCGAAAAGGAGAGACTTGCGTCAAATAGATTCTGCCCGTCTTGCATATACACCACAGGGTAGGCTGCCGACTCACTATCGTAATTTGGAGGCAAGCATACCCACACATCTCGTTTTCTGTTGAGCTGTGGGATGTCCATTTCATGATGGGTGATATTGTCTGGCAAGGAAGTATTACTTACTGCCGCTTTCCATCCGGCTATCGAGACCAACACTGTGTCTCCATCTTTGCTAGGGTCATACTTTCGGTTTTGGACGTCACCTCCAGATGTGGTCGTTTCCACTTGATCCCAACTTCCTAGCGTGAATTTATATTCAAACGCTTGAGTAGTTTGAATGGTGATAGTTCGATCCGTCAGTTTGTACTGATCATCGCCTGGTGACCAACTGTTTAGTGATCCAGCCAGGTAAATGGCATCTTCATCGTTGTGGTTAGTTGGTAGCTGATCTACAATGATGGTCACTTGCGCCAAGGAACTCAATGCGCCACTTAAGCATACAATATAGAGGAAGCGTTTGATCATTTTATTTCCTGGATTAGCCTTTCTGAAGTTTCTTTTGCCAAAAGAATAACACCACAAATGCGCCAATCAATACAATAGGCAGAATAGCAATATTGGCGAGTGTAGCCTGTCCGGCAGCCAGTTCCAAAGCATCACCAGAGAGACCATTCATCGCTTGAATAGCTCTATGACCTTCTATCCATCCACCTATGATCGGCTGGAAAATGGATAATCCCAGCATACCCACGCCACCAATAAGTGACATGCCTAGTGCCCCAGTCTTAGGTAAATATTCCGCCACAAAAGAGATCATAGTCGGCCAGAAGTAGCATACGCCTATGGCGAATAAGATGGCCGATACATACACCATGGGGCCTGTGGCGATACTCATCATGTAAATGGCCACTGACGAGATGACGGCTGACCCGAGCAGCACACCTGTGATATTGAGTCTGTGGATCAGCGGACCGGCAAACATTCTGCCCAATGCCATCAACCCGGTAACCAATGCCAAGACTAACAATGGCTGAGCACCAGAATTTTGAAGAATTCGCTCTACCCAAGATTGGGTGCCTAGCTCTGTAGTGGCTGTCAAAACCATACAAACGAGCATGAGCCAGTAGATAGGAGATGCGAAAATTGCTTTAAGATTATCCGACGTAGATGTGGTTGTTTCTTTTGGAGCTACAGGAAACTGCTGACCTCTAAACATGAAGAAGTAAATGAGCGCCGGCACGTACATGATGGCCAGTTTGATTTGCCATCCACCACCAATGTTGGCTATCATCAGAGCCAAGACCGAACCAATGGCGATACCTCCCGGAAACCAAACATGGAAGCGATTGAGCATGGTTGCCCGTTTGTCAGTATACATGGAAGCTATCATTGGGTTGTAGGCTGCCTCTACCATCCCATTTCCAAAACTGATAAAGAAAGTGGAAAAGAAAAGTGTATAAAAACTACTCGACAAAATCGAAAAGGTGATACCCAAAATATGCGCGACAAAGGCAATATCGCCAATGCGCTTTGGTCCCAATGAATTGTACAATGGCCCACCAATAAGTGTGGCTATCGGGAAACCGAAAATGCCCATAAAATTGATCCACCCCAATTGCGAATCGGTCAGGCTCATGTCTGCTACGAGATCATTCATAATCCCTGCTCGGATGCCAAAGGCAAATGCTGTGGTTAAGAGAGCAAAACAGCTCGCGGTGAATAGTCGACTTTTGTTGATATTGTCCTGATTCATTTTCGTTTTAGGTATGGTTTCAAAAGGAATTTAGAACAAATTATCAAAGTTTCAAGATTGTTGTCTTACGCAAACGTTTGTATTAGAATGCTAATTGAAAATGGGAGATATTGTTGATATATTCCAATTAGAAATGACTAAGCCTATTTAATCACGGAGATCATTATGAAACAAAACAAAATTAAGCTGGCCTTCATAGGGGGAGGCAGCAACTCGTTTATTGGCATTGCGCACCGCATTGCGGCATATATGGGTGAGCGCTATGAGTTGGTAGGAGGCGTGTTTAGCTCAGATTATGAAGGAAGCAAGGAATTTGCGGCCAATCTTGATCTTGATCTTAGCAGAGTATACCCGGATTTAGACGCATTTGTTTCCGGAGAAAATCGTTTGCCAGAAAACGAGAGAATAGAGGCTGTTGGGATTCTTACCCCAAACTTCTTGCATTTTGAGCAGGCGAGTAAATTGATATCGGCGGGCTTTCATGTCATTTGCGAAAAGCCGATCACTATCACCTCGGGAGAGGCCTTAGAGCTTGAGTCGCTTATCAAGGAAAAAGAGATAGTATTTGCCCTGACCCATACCTATACGGGATATCCAATGGTGCGCCAGATGAAGGCCATGATCGCTGAAGGCGTAATAGGCAAAATTCAGAAAGTGGATGCACAGTATTATCAAGGATGGATCAATCCGGTCATTCATGAAAAAGATAAAAGACAAGGCATCTGGAGACTGGATCCTAAAGTGTCGGGCAAGAGCTCATGCTTTGGAGATATAGGAGTGCATGCCTTCAATATGATAGAATACACCACCGGTTTTAAGGTTGAGAAAGTATTAGCCGATACCACTACCATGTATGAGGACAATCCTTTGGATGTGGACGGGACAGCATTGATCAGAACAGAAGATGGAGTGCGTGGGGTGATTCGCGCTAGTCAGATAGCTACCGGAGAAGAAAACAACCTCCGCATCTACGTGTATGGAGACAAAGGCGCTCTTATCTGGGAGCAGGAAGATCCTAATTATTTGACCTTTTTGCAGGATGACAAGCCAGCTCAAATCTTTAAGCCGGGTCATGCTTACAATTCTGACTTTGCTACGGATGCCACCAAAATAGCTCCAGGACACCCTGAGGGAATTTTTGATGCCATGGGCAATATCTACACTGGAGCAGCCAGGGCAATTAGAGGTACTTCCAAGTTCGAAGGAGCATATCCGGGTATCGAAGATGGTGTGCGAGGAATGAAATTTATAGAAGCTGTTTTGGAATCTTCTGCCAAAGACCAACAATGGATAACGCTTTAACAAAATAAGAAAATTGACAATATGAAAACGATCAAAGGACCAGCCATATTCCTGGCTCAATTTGCAGGAGATGAAGCACCTTTCAATAATCTGAAAAACATGGCCAAGTGGGCCGCTGACTTGGGATACAAAGGCATCCAGATTCCCGCATGGGACGGTCGACTAATTGATATCAAGCAAGCTGCGGAAAGCAAAACTTATGCAGACGAAATCAAAGGCATAGTCAATGAAGCAGGCTTGGAGATCACCGAACTGGCTACTCACCTTCAAGGGCAGCTGGTGGCTGTGCACCCTGCCTACGATGTGATGTTCGACGGTTTTGCTCCTGCAGAAGTGCATGGCAATGCCAAAGCGCGTGAAGCTTGGGCAGTGGATCAAGTGAAGTCCGCGGCTACCGCGAGTAGAAATTTGGGCATTGATGTGATGGCAAGCTTCTCTGGGTCGTTGCTATGGCACACGGTATATCCTTGGCCACAGCGCCCTGCGGGTCTTGTGGAAATGGGATTTGAAGCTTTGGCCAAAAAATGGATGCCGATTTTGGATCACGCCAAGGATCAAGGGGTAGAAATCTGCTATGAGCTCCATCCGGGAGAAGACCTGCATGATGGGGTGACCTACGAGCGTTTCTTAGAAGCCACAGGCAACCATAGCTCGGCTAAGATCCTCTATGACCCATCGCATTTTGTGCTGCAGCAGATGGATTATCTACAGTTCATAGATTTCTATCACGATAATATTCGCATGTTTCATGTCAAGGATGCAGAGTTTAACCCTACCGGAAAATCGGGCGTCTATGGCGGCTTCCAAAGTTGGGTAGATCGTCCGGGCAGGTTCCGTTCGCTCGGAGATGGACAAGTGGATTTTGGGGGCATTTTCACCAAGCTAAGTCAATATGGCTATGATGGCTGGGCGGTGCTAGAGTGGGAGTGCTGTATCAAATCTCCAGAGCAAGGTGCCAGAGAAGGATCAGGATTTATCCGCGATTGTATCATCGAAGTGACCCAAAAGGCCTTTGATGATTTTGCTGGTGGAGGTCCAGATGATGAGCTCAACAAGAAAATATTAGGACTTTAATTAACCCACCCCAACCTTATGAAACACCTAACCTATCTACTCCTCGGCTTGACGCTCTTTGGTTGTCAGACCAACAAAAAAACAGAAAGACCAGCAGATCCTTGGGTGTTTAGATCCGTCATGGACCAAAAGCCCCGTATGGTCACGGCTGCTCTGAGTGATGAGATATGGGTAGCTTATGATGCAAGGTATGGAAGTCTGTACAAGGCGTGGAAAGGGGGAGTCAATTTCGATGGAGCAGTGTATACTACCGTGCACGGCCCACAGCCTACTACCAAGGGTTATGCCTATTTCACAGATCAAGAGGACAATTACGAATGGTCAGTGACTAGTAATGGAACGGAAGTACCATTCAAATTTGAATATCGGGGGCATAGATTGAGTAGCGCCAATCAGGTGTCCTTACTTTTCGATCTGATAACCGAGGAGCAAGTAATTAGCATCACTGAAACCCCTGAGGCCATTAAAAGAGGCAATCAGAATGGTTTGGTGCGTTCATTTACCATCAGCAATGCCGGGGAGTATGAAGTATTCCTCAATGTACAGATTGGTTCTTTGATCAATGAAAGAGACTTCAGCACGAATTCCACATTTGCGACTACCAACACCGAAACCATTCAATACCAAGATGGCGAAGCAATCGAAGTAGAAGGGCTACTGACTTTATTGGCTGACCAAGCTACCGAATTGAAGATGTTCTTTCATCCGGGATTTGATAGCATGAAACCTCTCGAAGAAGAAGGTAAAACCGAAGAGGTGGTACTTAAAGGCGCTTCTTTGATTGCGCAGAGTGATTGTATGGCTTGTCACAATGAAAAAGTCAAAACGGTAGGTCCAGCCTATATTTCGATAGCTAGGAAATACAATGATTCGGAAACTTCCGTATCCAACCTATCCAAGAAAATCATCAAAGGAGGCAGCGGAGTATGGGGAGTGGCTATGATGACCCCACATCCCGATATCTCTGAGGAAGATGCCAACGAAATGGCGCGCTACATCCTTTCATTAGATGATGGCGATACCAAAGAGGACGCTGATGCATGGCATCTAGGCGAAAAAGGCATTCCGTTAAACCTTAAGTCGAATCTTGCGAGCTTCACTGATGAGCAACCAGGTTTGCTTGCCCACTTGTACCAATGGACAGGCGATCTGCCCAACTTCCAAACTTTCAGAGAAAACCCTCCAATCAAAGCCTCTATCATCCCGGCTATTCATGTGCGTAATCGTTCTTTTCTTGGTGACTTGAATGAGCGAATTGCCATCATCTTTAAAGGGAAAATTGATATCAGAAAGTCAGGCAGCTACAGCTTTAGAATATTCTCAGATGATGGTTCGTGGCTATTTATTGATGGGAAAGAAGTCATCAACAATGGCGGTTATCATGGGCCAACCAAGAAAGATGGTGAGGTCTATTTGAAAAAAGGCAAATACCCAATCGAAGTACATTATTTTCAAGGTGGAGGAGGAGCGGATATCTCGCTCCAATGGTTCAACACGGATAAAGGTGCCTTTGAATTAGTACCAGAAAGTTTGCTGTCCGTAGACCCGAAGGATTATGAGAAGCCTTTAATGCCTATTCCTAAGGAAGAACTGGTCAAATCAATTCCGGGAGATCAATTATTGGTGGCAGGTGTTCATCCTTCATTTGATCTGTTCCAGGCTCGTCCTGATGATTTCAAACCGCGAGTAGGTGGTATTGATTTTTTGTCTGAAGATAAAATGGTCGTTTGTACCTGGGACTCCTTGGGGCCCGTGTACCTGGTGAGTAATTTCCGCGATCCAGATTCTTCTAAGATCACCGTCAAGCGAATTGCCAGCGGGCTCGCTGAGCCGCTTGGGATCAAAGTTGTCGATGGAGAAATCTATGTACTGCAGAAGCAAGAATTGACAAAGCTCATTGATATAGATGGAGATGGTATCATTGATGAATATCAAACAGTCGCGGATGACTGGCGAGTATCGGCCAATTTTCATGAGTTTGCCTTTGGGTTGGTGTACAAGGAAGGTTATTTCTACGGCGCTCTGGCCACAGCCATTATGCCTGGTGGGGCTTCCGCCAATCCTCAAATTCCCGATAGGGGAAAAATCGTAAAAATCTCCAAAGAAACCGGTGAAGTAGAATTGATAGCCTCTGGTCTTCGTACTCCCAATGGTATAGGCATAGGAGTAGACAATGAGATTTTTGTTTGCGACAATCAAGGTGATTGGTTGCCAGCGTCTAAGATGAACCATGTGAAAGAAGGAGCGTGGTATGGCTCACGGTCGGTAGATTTTGAAGGTACGGAAGGCAAGATTCAGGATGAGCCCGTGGTTTGGTTGGCACAAGACGAAATAGGCAATTCGCCGAGTACACCGCTCTATATCAACCATGGCCCTTATAAGGATCAGATGATACTCTGCGAAGTGACCCATGGAGGATTGAAGCGAATAGCATTGGAGAAAATCAATGGCAACTATCAAGGAGCGGTTTTTAGGTTTTCGCAAGGCATAGAAGCTGGCGTCAACCGTATCGCTTGGGCACCTGATAGTTCGTTGGTGCTCGGTGGAATAGGCGTGGGAGGCAACTGGGGTCAGACCGGAAAACTCAAGTATGGACTTCAGAGAATGGTATTCAACCAAAACTGTGTATTTGAGATGCTCAGCGTCAACGCAAAGTCCGATGGATTTGAAATCACTTTCACAGAAGGCATCAAAGCAGGTCAGCAAATCTCCGCAGAGGATTTTCAGATCGAGCAATTCTATTTCAAACCTACAGCGGATTACGGTGGGCCGAAACTAGGGTTGGAGACATTGGAGCCGACTAATTTTTACTTGGCTGATGATCGCAAGTCGGTCTTTATAGAATTGGACGGATTGAAAGAGAAACATGTGGTCTATATCAGAATCAAACGACCGTTTATGAGCGAATTGGATCACGAACTTTGGACCACTGAGGCTTGGTACACTTTGACCAATATTCCCGAGAATAGCCCAGGGTTTACGAATGACTATCAAGTGAAACATAACACCCTGACAGAAGAGGAAAAAGAAGAGGGCTGGCAGTTGCTTTTTGATGGCAAAACGGTGGGCAACTTTCGTAACTTCAAATCCGAAAGCATTGGCGGCAAATGGATCGTGACCGATGGTAGCTTACACTTTGTGGGTAAGGGTGAGGGAGATGGCTGGCAAGCAGCCGATGGTGGAGATATCATCATCACGGATAAGCCTTACAAAGATTTTGAGTTTCAGCTCGACTGGAAAATGTCCAAAAATGGCAATAGTGGAATCATCTATAATGTGGTGGAATCAGACGAATATGATTATGTGTGGAATACTGGCCCGGAATATCAATTGCTTGATAATGAAGGTCACCCAGATGGTCAAATATTTATGCACAGAGCTGGTGATCTCTATGATCTTATCCCAACCAAGTTTGTCACCGTGAATCCTCCTACAGCGTGGAACAGGACGCGTATTGTAAGCAAAGGAGGTAATGTTGAGCATTGGTTGAATGGATACAAAGTAGTGAGCTATGATCTCAATTCGGATGAGTGGAAGGAATTGATCGCTAGTAGCAAATTTGCCCAGATGAAGGGCTTTGGAATGAGCAAACAAGGACATATTGCCCTGCAAGATCATGGTGATAAGGTCTGGTTTAGAAATATTAAAATAAGAGAATTGTGATAAGAAGGTTTGGAATGATAGCAGCTTGCGGGGTGCTGTTGTGGAGTTGTGGTGGAGGTACCAATGATGAACTAGTCACTACGGGACCACCAGAAGAAAATAGATTCGCCAAAGAGGTTTTTGTTGATAATCTATTCGAACCCACAGAACTGGAAGTATTGCCAAACGGCAACCTACTTTTCTCACAGCGCCGAGGAGCCATTAAGCTGTATGATTTTGAGACCAACAAGCTATCGCTGCTTGATTCTATACCTGTACACTCCAAGTACGAGGATGGACTAATGGGCCTTGCCTTAGACCCACAATTCTCCAGCAATAAGTGGATATACCTTTACTATGCGCCTCCGGGCGAAGTGCCAGTGCACTTCTTGTCTAGATTTGATTACTCCTCGAAAGGATTGTCCAATGAGAAGATCGTGCTGAAAGTGGATGTGCAACGTGATGAATGCTGCCATACAGGAGGCTCCGTCGAGTTTGGATCTGATGGTTTGCTTTATCTCTCTACTGGCGATGATACCAATCCTTTTGCTTCGGCCGGATATGCACCCATAGATGCCAGGCCGGGTCGGAGTGCTTGGGACGCGCGGAGATCTTCGGCTAACACCAATGATCTACGTGGTAAAATTCTTCGGATCAAGCCAAAACCTGATGGCACATATTCCATACCTAAGGGCAATCTCTTTGAAGATGATGATCCCCGTACGCGACCTGAAATTTTTGTGATGGGCTGCCGCAATCCTTATAGAATCTCATTGGATAGTAAGCGCGATTGGTTGTTTTGGGGGGATGTAGGTCCCGATGCTGGCGCCAATAATCCGAAAAGAGGACCGAGAGGACATGATGAGTTTAACGTGGCACTGAAAGCGGGAAATTTTGGTTGGCCATTGTTTGTGGCGGACAACCAACCCTACAGAGTCTTTGATTTCGAGACCAATGTTTCTGGTGAGCATTTTGTTCCGGAAATGCCTATTAACAATTCACCAAACAATACTGGTCTTGACACCTTGCCGCCTGCCAATCCTGCTAAAATTTTTTATCCATATGCCAATTCGGAGGTCTTTCCGCAATTGAAAACAGGAGGTCGCAATGCCATGGCCGGACCCGTTTACTATTCCGATCAGTATGATGCCCGAGGTAAATATCCGTCTTACTTTGACGGTAGAGTCTTTTACTTTGATTGGATGCGCGGCTTCATATTTTCTCTTGAGCTAGATGAAAATGGGAATCCAATCGACTGGTATCCATTCATGCCCAATACCGAATTTAACAACCTAATCGATCTTAGTTTTGGCCCGGACGGACAGCTTTACTTTATTGAATATGGGACAGGTTGGTTTACCCAAAACAAAAATGCGAGGCTGGGGAGGTTGAAATACACTGGAGGCAATCGCCCGCCAATTATTCGGTCAGAGACGACACCTTTGAAGGGAGCCTTGCCGCTCAAAGTGACCATAGATGCGTCTGGTTCAGAAGATTACGATCAAGATCGGTTGACTTTCATTTGGGATCTGGACGGAGAGACTTTCCAAGATTCTGTTTTCCAATATGAGTTTACGAAACCAGGTGTTTACTACCCAAAGCTTACGCTGAAGGATAATAAAGGCAACAAATCTGCTCAGCAATTTGTGGTGGAAGTGGGTAATGATCCTGCCAAAGTGGCTATCAACATCGAGGGGAATCGCACGTTCTTCTGGGAGGGACGAGAGATTGATTATCAGGTAAGTGTGACCGATCTGGAAGATGGTAGTTTGGGTAATGGAATAGCCGCGAGTGATGTGGATTTTGATATTATGCATTTTCAATCACAAGATAAGGCGGAGGTGTTGGGCCACAAGAAACCTGTCAGCAATGGTCTGACATTGATAGGCTCACTAGACTGCAAGAGTTGTCATAAAACCGATGGGCCATCTATAGGACCCTCGTACACAGCTATAGCTGAAAAGTATGCCGGCAAGCCTGGTTCTAAGGACTATTTGAGCAACAAAATCATCGTAGGGGGTGGAGGTGTTTGGGGAGAAGTGGCCATGAGTGCCCACCCAGACTTAAGTGATGAAGAAGCTAGCACTATTGTGAATTACATCTTGTCACTTGCTAAGACTGAGTCTTTACCTTTAGCAGGAATGTATAAAGCTGATAAGTCGAGCGGAAATTACCTATTCAGCGCAAGCTATACCGATCAAGGCAAGGAATCATTGCGACCGATATCGGTCACTCAAAACATTTGGCTACAGCACAACCAGGTGGATCCTGCGCGCTATGATTATATCAACGGCCCTAAACCAACTAATAGTGGCAAGGGACTAGCACAGATCACCGACGAAAGTTGGTTTGGCTTCAAATCCGTTGACTTGACAGGCATAGGCGCTCTGGTTTTCAATCTAAGGTTTACCTCTGATGCCACCATGAGTTTGCGTGCTGATAGTCCGGATGGGCAAGAACTGGGCAAGGCAATGCTCGCAGGGGATAAAACCAACACCCAAGTGTCGATGGCAGTAGATGCTGATTTCCAAGGTGATATTTACTTTGTCATCAACAGTGAAAAGAAAGGTGACCGGATCGGCCTCATTAGATCACTTACTTTTGAACCAAAACGATAGAATCATGACTGATAGAAGATCTTTTATCAAGCAGACGGCTGTTGCATCTGCTGGAGTAGCCTTGCTGCCTTCCTGTCTTTCTTCATCTAGCTCAGATGTGTTGGAGTCAGTAGGCGTGCAGCTCTACACCGTGAGAGATGCCATGTCGGTAGATCCCAGAGCTACCCTCAAAAAAATCGGTGAAATAGGCTATCGAAAAATCGAAGCTGCGAGCTACGACCAGGGTAAAATCTACGGGATGGAAGTAGCTGACTTTAAGTTAATGGTGGACGACAGTGGATTAGAACTAGTCAGCGGGCACGTTCCGCTTCAGTACTTCAAAGAGGGATTCGATCAGGTGGTAGATTTTGCCGTGCAGTCTGGGCAGCAGTATATCGTCATGCCTTGGCTTAATCAGGATGACCGTGTGAGCATTGATCAGTACAAAGCTTATGCAGAGCTGCTAAACGCTTGCGGAGAGAAAGCAAAGGATGGTGGTATTACCGTATGTTATCACAACCATGATTTTGAGTTCTTGCCCCTAGATGGTCAATTGCCTATAGACATTATTCTTAAGGATACCGATCCAGCTCTGGTCAAAATGGAACTTGACCTTTATTGGATTTCGAAAGTGGGTCTAGATCCGGTTGATTTCTTTGATCAAAACCCAAGTAGATCAGTGCTTTGGCACGTGAAAGATATGGACAATACATCGGATAAATTCTTCACCGAAGTAGGTAATGGAGTTATTGATTTCAAAAGAATTTTTGACGCTAAGCGTGCATCAGGCATGGAGCATTTCTTCATAGAGCAAGATCAATCTGATGATCCGATGCGAAGCATCGAAGTTTCATTCAATAACCTTACTCAAAAGATACTAGCCTAAGTGAAATTCAGCATTTCTTGGCTGTTATTAGCCTTTTGTATTACCTCCCAGGCTCAATCAATTATAGGAACTGTTCGTGATGCTGTGAGTCTTGCCCCTCTCGTGGGAGCCACCATTAGCATTGTCTCAAGCGACAAAGGGGCTGTTTCAGATGTCAATGGGAGCTTTGAAATCACCGAACTAGCATCAGGAAAGTATACGCTGCAAGCGCAATACATCGGTTATGCGCCCTTGCAAGTGGCAGATATCTGGGTGAGAGGATCAAAGACCATCACTCAAGACATTTTGCTGCAGCCTACCGCAGAAAGCCTCAGTGAAGTTCAAGTCACTGCCAATAGATCCACCTTCGAGCCTGGCAGTATTGGGATCACGGAGGAGCAGATTTACCGGTATGCGGCGACTTACTTTGATCCAGCGCGGATCGTGATCAATAGCCCGGATGTGGCTGTTGCCAATGATCAAAATAATCAAGTATCAGTCCGCGGACTGCCACCCTCGCTCAATGTGTGGCGACTAGAAGGAGTGGAGATAGTGAATCCAAATCATCTTTCAAATGCGGGCACATTTCTCGATCAGCCTACCCCAACCGGAGGAGGCGTAAATGCACTAAGTGCGCAGATGTTGGATCGTTCGCTTTTTCGATATAGTAGTATGAATAGCCAGATTGGAAATGCTACCACGGGCATGTTTGATATGGAGATAAAATCTGGAAATGCTAATAGACAGCACATTGCTCAGGCTTCTTTGATAGGCTTTGATTTGTTTACTGAAGGGGCTTTCAGCAAAAAAAGCAGAGCTACCTATGCGCTCAATTATCGATATTCTTTCACTGGACTGCTGGCCAAATTTGGGGTGGATTTTGGGGGTGAAACTATAGGATTCCAAGATTTGGCACTGAGCATCAATATCCCAATTAAGCACAAGCAGTCGCTCAAGATATATGCAATTGGAGGACTGAGTTCCAATGATTTTGAAAGTCCTGATGTACCAGAAAAGCAGAAAGACTTAAGTGATATCTATTTTGATTCTAAGCTTGGAGTTGTAGGGATGACTTACACCAAAGGGTACGCAAATAGTAACTTCAATGCAAGCGCATCATATTCTTGGGTTGTGAATCAGCGTGATGAATTTGTTTTTGCAGACATTCAATCAGGTCAGCCTTCGTCTGAAGATTTCCTATTTACAGATAAGCATTCCATTCTCAGTTCTCAGCTGACATATGAGACACGATTGACCGAGCGAATAACTAGCGCAGCTGGTGTCATGGCCAATTATTACCATTATGATCAGGCTACAGTCTCACCTGTTTCAGTTGGTATTGTAAGGAAACTCGATCAATTTCTGGTAAGGCCTTACTTGGATTTCAAAGGAACAATAGGCAAGGCCTGGAGCTGGAATGCTGGTTTAGGAGTAGCATTGAGCGGGAAAGAAAAATCACAAGAGCCGAGAGGTTCTTTGACTTATCAACTTAATAGGCAAAATACTTTATCGGTTGGCTTGGGTCGTTACAGTCAATTGCTTCGACCATACAATCATTATTTTGACCGTACTGTAGGAGTCGATTTTGACGCTGGATCGGATTTTATTCAGTCCAATAGATACACCCTGAGCCATTCATTGTTGAGTGAACATTTCACACTCAATACCGAATTGTTCGCCTATTACTTCCCGGAAGTCAATACGATCGATGGCAAGGAAAGCGCTCAGACTATTGGTTTTTCCTCAGCTGTGCATCGAGAGCTGAGCAATGGGCTCTACTTTGATATTGGCGGTAGTCTGTTTCAATCTACCATAGGATCTCGGTCTAGTTCTTTTGACAATAGCTACACAGGCAAGGCAACTTTCGGCCAAGAGTGGACACGCAAAAAGAAGCCAAATAAGACTTTCGGAATAAATCTTCGAGGTTTGGTGCAAGGAGGTATTCCGCTGGAGTTGACCCAAGCTACGAGTCAATTTGTCGTGACTTCCGAATATGAAACCACACCTTACTACAGACTTGATCTGCGGCTCCTTTGGACCAAGGAGAAAAAGGGGAGAACCTCCTCATGGTCTCTTGACCTTCAGAACATGACCAATCATGAAAATGAGGCTTGGCGATATTACGACCAATTCACCCAACAAATCGAGACACAATATCAACTTGGCCTAATACCTATATTGACTTATAGGGTGGAGTGGTGAGTTGGGATTTTTCGGTTGTTGGGTTGTTGGGATATTAGGTTTTTGGGGTGTTAGGTTTTTTAGTGGTTAGGTGCTTAGAACGACCTTTTCTTAATGTTCCGTGAAACAATATGGAAACTATTCATTTATTTTCACCTTGATTTAAGAAGCGAAATTGAAGTTAAATCGTTACTTTGTAAGAATGAAAATGATGGATCTACAAGCAGAAAAATTGGAATTGATAGAATGGTTAGCAGGTCTAGATGATTCCGAAACACTCGATGAGTTCATTACTTTGAAGAAGTCCAAGGAACAAGATTGGTGGAACGAAATAGGTTCAATTGAAAAAGAGCAAATAAAAGAAGGGCTAGCTCAAGCAGATCGAGGAGAATTGATTTCACATGCTGCGGTGATGGAAAAGTATAAAAAGTGGCTCTAGAGATTGTTTGGACTCCTCGTGCTGTAGCTGGTTATGGTGAAATCATTAGTTACCTTGAGGAGAATTGGACAAAAAAAGAACTTCGTAGTTTTATTCGCCAAACGAACGAGTTTTTAGAATTACTTAAGGAGTATCCCGAAATTTTAAAGAAGACGGCCAGATATAAAAATATGCGTCGTGGACCAATCAATAAATACACTATTTTGACCTATCGGGTCATTCCTAAAAAGGAAAAGATTGAATTGATCAATATTAGTTCTTCCCGACAGAAACCATCGCTATAGCGTTTGAAAATGAGTTGTTGTTGGCTATGGGTCAATTACTTATATCAGATTAACCTTATTCAAATCATATCATCAACAACACGTAGCATTGGGTATTATTTAGCATTTTCCTTACAAATCCATCGCGACTCCTGAAGTCATTCCCGCAGGGAATCTTAGCATCAAACCATAAGGGGTTTGAAGGCTTATGAATGCAACAGGTTTTTATGTAAAAAATATCTGATAAAATGAATAATCCACATTTCTCATTTTAGGGAATAAACCATGAAAGTATTATTTCTTGGCACATAGCTACCAACAATCATAAGTACCCATAAACAACAAAACGCCATTCCTAGCAGGAATGGCGTTTTGTATTAACATTTACAGTATCAACTATCAGTTGATCACCGACGAAATCCAGTCGTATGCCGTGGCTGTTCGGGTATAGAAATCTATCTCCCCATAGTTACCATCTTTATGATCTGGGAGCAACGCATCACCCGCACCTGAAAGTACTCCGCATATCTTCCATTCTCCATCTATTTTCATATACAGAGGCCCGCCACTATCGCCTTGTACCGCGCAAGCTTCGAACGGTAGGGGTGTAGCACTACTCGTGGTAGATCCACCTACCAACATTTCATCCTCAGAGACTACATCATCACCATATGGGTTGACGTCACCAGCTGGAGAATCAAAATCATAAGAGAGTAAGCCACCGATGTAAGTTCCAGCACTTGATTTAGATTCCAGGTCGTTAGCTGTTCTGTCTAGGATGTTTTGAAAAGCATGCTTTTTTGAGTAGTCGTCTGGATTTTGACCTGGCTGAGTGGAGTAATCTCCAAAACCTCCGTACCATACCATCTCACCGATTTGTTCCACTTCTTTATCGTTGATGATGGCAGGAGTGACAGAGGTGATGGACGTTTTAAGCTTCACCAAGCAGAGGTCATTGGCAGTACCAAAAAGCTCAACGTCATCTTCTAGCCAAGTAGGGTGAAATACCAATTCTGCTACTTCAAAGGTTTGATCTGGATCATTCGGATCATTTCCCAAACAGACTGTGATCCCCGAAACAGGAGCTGGACTTGTTTGATTTTCCGAAACAAAGAAATTGTGTCCGGCAGTCAATATCCAATCAGGCTTTACCAAGGTACCTGTAGCTACAAATTCATAATCGCTGCTGCCATCTAGGCTATAAGTGAATGCCACGATCGGTGAGAAATCCGGGTGTTCATCCGTATCGTAAGGACTTGCATTGGTTGCGATTTTTTCATAATCCGCCAAAGTGAGGTCATGTCTGATCCCGAAAGTGTTTTCGGAACTTCTTGTATCTACAACCGGATCTTCCTCGTCAAAGTCAGAACAATTGACAAGAGTGATCATCGATAAAATAGAAAGGCCAAGTAAGAACTTTCTTTTCAAGTGTAATTTCGTATTCATTGCTTTAGTGTTAATTCTAATAAGTATTTACAAAAGTCGATAATCCTCAGAAATAACGATTTAAATTAGATCAGAAAGGAAAGTACTTCGTCTGAACCAAGCAAATTACAGATGAGCCAAAAAATACCCTACCATTTATCTCAACATATTACCTTTTACGTCAAGTAATTCTAGCAATTGGCTAGTCTACTGCTAGCTTTAAGTAAACAACATACATTATGAAGAAAATATTATTGGTCTCAATGACCCTATTATTCGTCGCATTTGGGTGCGCCCCTGATAAGGCACCAGCCCAAGAGGAAGAAGGGATCTTTCCCTTTCCTATTCAGCAGACCAAGCTGGATAATGGTCTCAATGTGGTAACAGTCCCCTACAATAGCCCGGGGCTTGCCTCTTTTTTTATCGTGGTGAACGTAGGCAGCCGTGATGAAGTAGAGCCTGGCAAGTCAGGATTCGCTCATTTCTTCGAGCATATGATGTTCCGAGGAACTGATAAATATTCCAAATCAGAATACAGCGCGGCGCTCAAGGCAATAGGAGCTGCGGCTAATGCTAATACGTGGTGGGATAGAACCGTATACCACATGACTGGAAATGCCGACATGCTCGACAAGATGTTTGAGCTAGAAGCCGATCGTTTTCAGAATTTGAATTATTCGGAAGAAGACTTCAAAGTAGAAGCAGGTGCAGTGAAGGGTGAATACACCAAAAACTACGCGAGTCCATATTCTAAACTCAATGCCAAAACTTACAAAACGGCCTTTGATACCCATACCTACTCGCACACGACCATTGGATTTTGGGAAGATGTGGTGGATATGCCCAATCAGTATGAGTATTCGCTAGAGTTTTTCGATCGTTATTATCGTCCGGAATATTGCACGGTATTGGTGGTAGGAGATGTCACTCAAGATCAAGTCAATGACTTGGCTCGTAAGTATTTCGGTGAGTGGGAGCGTGGTTCATTTACTCAGGAGATCCCCCAAGAGCCAGAGCAAATGGCTACCCGATTTGCACATATTCAAGAGGCCAATTTTCCTCCTGTGCTGACACTGAATTACAAAGGCCCTGCATTTAGCGTGACCAACAAGGACATGGCTGTATTGGATATAATCGGTAGTCTCGCATTCTCTCAGAAATCCGAGATCTACAAGAAACTGGTGGTAGAAGAGCAGAAAGTAAGACAATTGAGTGCTGGTGGGTTAAATACCAAAGATCCGGGCTTATGGTCTGTGAACACCGTGATGGTGAGTAAGGAAGATATGACATACGTCAAAAGCGAGATTGACAAAGTGCTCGAGTCGTTGAAAAGTGAGCCTGTGGATGCCGAGCTGCTGCAGCAGACCAAAAGCAATATCAAGTACAGCTATGCTATGAGCCTTGATAACCCAGCTGGAATAGCTAATTCGCTGGCCTGGTATATATGGTTGAACAATAATGCTGCTGATGTAAACCAGAGTTATACAAACTATGATGCCGTCACAGCAGAAGATATCATGAGAGTTGCCAATAAGTATTTTGTAGATGAGCACCTCACCGTCGCGACCATTTCGCCTGACGAAGAATTAGAAGTATCAGAAGAATTGAATCTCAAACTATAATTTGATAGACATGAAAAAATTGACATATATACTTTTGGTTCTATTGAGTTATACCGCTGTAGCTCAAGAGGTAGTAGAGTTGCCAATGGCCTCTACTAAGATCGTAGTGAAAATCGCCTTTCAAAATGGATCCATGTGCGACCCTGAAGGCAAGGAGGGATTGACCAATCTGACCGCCGCGGTGCTTACCCAGACAGGAAGCGATAAGTTTACCAAGTCAGAGATAGATGACAAACTTTATCCGATGGCTGCCAACTACGGTGCTTTTACAGATAAGGAGATGACCACATTCACTTTTGAGGTGCACAAGGATTTCTTGAATGAATTTTATGAGATTTTCCGGAGCTTGTTGATGAATCCATCCTTTGCCGAGAAGGATTTTAACCGGGTGAAATCCAATATGAAAAACTATGTGAAGGAAGTCATCAAGGCTAACTCTGATGAGGAGCTAAGCAAAATGGCTCTAGAGGAGAAGTTGTTCGAGGGTACCCGCTACGAACATATGAAAAACGGTACAGCCAAAGGTCTAGCCAATATCACCAGAGATGATGTGATAGCTCACTACAACGCGTACTTCACTCGCAACAATGTGAAAATAGGCATTGCTGGAGATTATCCACAATCGTTTTTGACTATGTTGAAAGAAGATGTAGCCAAGCTTTCGGACGCTAACCCTACCATCCCTTCATTGGGTGAAGTAGCCATGCCTGATGGTATCAATGTGCAGCTAGTAACTAAGCCCAACAATCTGGGGACAGCAGTTTTCACTGGCTATCCAATAGATATCAATAGAGGTTCTGAAGATTGGGCCGCCATGATGGTGGTTAATTCTTATTTGGGTGAGCACAGAAAATCATATTCCAAGCTGTATCAATTGATCAGAGAGAAGCGATCGATGAACTATGGTGACTACACCTACATTGAGTGGTATCAGTCTGGTGGTAATTTCCAGTTGCCACTGACAGGGTTCCCGAGGAGTCAAAACTATTTTGCTATTTGGTTGCGTCCGGTACAGACTGCTTACAGTTTGAAGAGTCAGTACCCCGAACTAGCCGATATCAAAATTGGTCATGCTCACTTTGCGATGCGAATGGCACTGCAGGAGATAGACAGAGTGAAAGCGGATGGATTGACAGATGATGAGTTTCAGTTGACGAGACAGTTTTTAAGAAGCTACATGAAGCTATACATCCAGACACCAGATAAGCAATTAGGTTTCTTGATGGACTCCAAATTTTATGGATTAGACGATTACATCTCGGATATGGATGAGAAGCTGGCCAACTTGACACTTGAAGAGGTTAACGCAGCAGCTGCCAAATATCTCCAAACGGAGAATATGCACATCACCATGATTACTGATGCAGCGGAAGCAGAAGCTTTGAAAGCTAGTCTGCTTCAAAATAAGAAGTCTCCAATGAGCTACTCCAATATCATCAAAGAGAGCTTACCTGAAGAAGTATTCGAAGCTGATAAATCTGTAGAAGTTTATCAAATGAACGTAAAGGAAGTAAGTATCCAAACTCCTGAGTCTTTGTTTGAGGATTAGGATTTTGGGTTGTTAGGTTGTTGGGTTTTTAGGTTGTTGGGAACTTGGGTTGATGGGATTGACTGCCTAGTAAAATTTGATATTAGTGAATAAAACAAAGTTGTCATTCTGAATTTATTTCAGAATCTCAACTTTGTTTTTTTGTTTGTGGAGGATATGGTCTTGCTAACCGCTTGCATTTTTAAAAGCTTACTTCAAATCATGATCGCATTACAATTGAGATCAAGCAAATCCGTTTTTTGCCAAAAGCCAAAAGCCCCAAACTCCTAACCACCCAACAATATACCTCACCTTTTCACATTCCGCTCATAAACCTCAACCCAATCTTCTGCGGTCATTTTGGATGCTAGCTGCCCGATCAGTTCTACAGGAATTTCCTCTATTTTCTTAAAGCGGATGCAGCTTTTGCCCATATCCAGTTTGCGTTTGCAGTGCTTTGGGTATTCGGCTACAAACCAATTCATCAACTCCTCATTGGCATAGATACCCATGTGGTAGAGAGCGACGAAGTTTTTCTGTGAGGCCAGATTCATAAAAGGCAATGGTAAAGTAGTTTCACAATGATAACCAGCAGGGTAGCGGCTATGAGGCACTACATAGCCGATCATGCCATAATTCATCATCTCCTCAAATCCCTCAGGTAAGTTTTCTTTGATTACATCGCGTAGCTGCTGCATGATGGCTTGTCGTTCTTCTGGAACTTTAGAGATATAATCGTCCGGAGATGTGGCTTTGATGTTCATAGAAAAATGTTAAGATAGGAAAATAGGAATTTTAAATGATACTATGGCTATCGCTGGACAGTTATTTGTCTCAAAAAAATGGTTTTGAATTGATAATAAGCGCATAACGCATTAATAAATGCCGTTATAAGAGGCATCTATTATAGTGCTCGATATTGCAAATTGTTAAGGTCTAATTATTCTAAAATTTAGAGAATATACCTATTTAGGTGTATTGTAATTGTCAGAATAAAGTTGAACTTTTACCTTCCAAATTTGTACAAAACTATGATCAGCTCAGTTATGAAATCATTAATTCCACTACTCCTCATTTTCACCTCGCTCATCACTTTTGCTCAGACCAATATTGGTGGTACTTACAGTACCAATCAGACACTCACTGCGGCAGGAAGTCCTTACCTGGTAACGAGCTCTATCACCGTTAACAATGGGATTACACTAACAATAGAATCGGGTGTAGAAATAAGATTCAATGATAATCTGGAATTGCAAGTAAACGGAACACTCTCTGCGAACGGTGTAACCTTTACATCGGCAAATTCATCACCGACCGCTGGTGTTTGGCAAGGAATCGACATTTCAAGTACCTCCTCGCAAACTTTTACGAATTGTCAGGTTCTTTACGCTGTTAATGGTCTAGAAATCATAGCCGCCGATGTTAACTTGAGTGGATCTAGTTTTACATCAATAAGCGGTCACGCTATATATTCTGATCATTCGGTATTTGATCTTCGAAATACTATTACAGCAGCCAATATCACTGTAGCTGGAGCTGGAGTAAGAGGGATATATATTAATAGGGGTAACCTGAATTTATCAAATTCCAACTTTAGCAATATCAACTTCAATGCGGTTTATTTCTCAGATAATATGACAACAGGAGAAACCGCTGCAGCTAGCAGTTCTGTGAGTAATACCACAATCTCTGATGCTACAGCATCTGGGCTTGTTTTCAATGGAGGTACTGTGGCGGTTTCAGACATTACCTTTTCCAATAGCCGTTTTCCATTCGAATTTATTAACGAGGCAGAGGTAAACTACTTAGGCACAAATATTTATACAAACAATGACTTTGATGCGATATGGATGAATTACGCCTCCATCAATACTAACCTTACACTTCGAGATGCAGGTATTCCCTACTACATATCTCGTACGATGACCGTAGAAAATTCAGTCGAAATGGTTATTGAATCAGGTGCTATTCTCAAATTTACTCCTGGAGCAATACTATCAATCGAGGGAAAACTAAATGCTGACGCAGCGGTGGATGAAGACATTATTTTGACCTCTTGGTATGACGATAATGTATCTGGAGACACAAATGGTGATAGTAACAATACGTCAGCCTCAAGCAATGGGCAGTGGTATGGAGTCCACTTTCAGGACAACTCAGATGATGCCTCTTCTATTTCTGGTGCGACTCTTAAATGGGTCCGATATTATGGAGCGATTAGAACGAATTCTGCTTCTCCTACGATTGACAATAACTTCATAACCAATTGCTACTACGGAGGAGAGTTTCTTGGAGCATCTTCTCCTACATTCTCCAACAATGAGATAGCAGCATCTGAAAGAACACCTATTGCAATGACATTGGATGCTAATCCAATTTTTTCTAACAACTCGTTTTCCAGCTCAGATAATGAATATGATGCGATAGGATTGCTTGGAAGTGTACTCACTAGAGATAACACTTTACCGCAAAGAAATTTTACAGATATAGACAATGTGACGTATGTCTTGCTAGGTTCTGTAGATATTCCAGTAGGTACTTCCCTTACTATCGATCCGGGTGTGGTGATCAAGTCTGAGAGTGGCCATAACGTTGAAGTGCAGGGTGAATTGATTGCTGATGGAAACATTGCAGATGGACCGATTGTATTTACCTCGATCAATGATGATAACTATGGAAATCCTTTAGACACTCGAAATGATGGAACGGAAAGAATTCCAGCTATTGGCAACTTTGGTGGAATTTATTTCGGAGAAAATGCTGAAAGCACATCATTGCTGGATAGTGTATTGATCAAGTTTGCTAATTACACAGACAGATATCAATCTCAGGCAAGACCAACAAGTGGTACAGTGAGTTTTTCATACAGTGCTGCCGTAGCTATTAATCAATCAGAACCAACCATTTCTAATTCAGAAATTAGTGATTCCAATTATGGAATTGATATGAGAGGTCTCTCATCTCCAGTCTTAACTTCCAATGTTATTAAGAATACAGATTTCGCTCCTTTTAGACAAGCCATTCAGTCGACTCCTGTTTATACCTCAAACACCTTCACGAGTGTTGGTTGGAAAGGGGTCGCTATTCTTCCAGAATTAATCAATTATTCGGCTACTCTGAGCAAGCAGTCGGTAGCGGGTTATGACAATATCCTGTATATCATTACTGATTTGGATATCAACGAAACAGCGGAAATTACGATTGAAGATGGCATCTATATAAAAATGGACATAAGTGACTACATCGAAGTTTTTGGTGGACTAAACATAGCTGGTACTGTTGAGAGTCCCGTAACAATCACCACATTGGCAGATGACAATACAGGACCATTCACTGATCCACTTGATAATGATACACAAGGTAATGGTAATGCAACTGATCCTACAACACGAAAATGGGCGAGCATTATTTTCTACGAAATGAGTGATGATACCTTTTCTAAGATTTCGCACACTAAACTATTATATGGAGGTAATGATCGTGCGCCTATTTTGTGGAGAAATGCTGCTGCTTCGGTAGACAATGTAGAGATTTCATTTTCTCAGAATTATGGATTGTACTTTGAAGGAGCGTCAACTCCCACGGTGAATAATGTTTCCATAAATACTTCACGAGCTGATCCACTAGCAATGAGTTATTTTGCGGATCCTACCTTTTCTAATATCACTTTCAATGCCAACGGAAGTAATGGAATTTACTTATTTGATACTCAGTTAAACGCGGATGCCACATTGGCCAAAAGGGATATTGCAGGCATCAACAATATAGGGTACGTTATGAATAACCTTACTATTGATAACGGCGCTACGTTGACAATTAACCCAGGAGTGGTACTAAAGCTTTCGTCCAGTAGAGGCGTCCATGTAAAAGAAGGCTCTATTCAAGCAATTGGTACAGAATCGGAAAACATCATTTTCACTTCGCTCAAGGATGATAGTAGAGGAGGAGATACCAATATTGATGGGAATGGATCTGTGCCGGCTATAGGTGATTGGTTTGGGGTGGCATTTGACGCTTCTTCTGTAGCATCAAACTTGGCTTATACGGAATTTAGGTACGGAGGTAATGCTGGTTATTGGTTCTTTGGATCTGAATACGAGGGAACGATTGTTTCAAGGAATAATGCCTTATCAATGAGCAATTGTGTAGTTCAGCTGTCTAACAGTAGTGCCTTTGGTATTTATGGTACTTCAACAGCATCCCTTACTAATAATCGACTAGAGAATGTTAGTCGCTTCCCGATTCATATGTCCATGTTTGCTAATCCTTCTTTCACTGGAAATACCATGGAGAACGTTGCATGGTTTGCTCTAGGCATAGTTGACGAGAGCTTCAATCAGTCAGGTACCTTCCCGTTTAGAAGTTTTGCGGGTGTAGATAGTGTTACATATTATCCGACTGCACGATCTGGCGCTGCTATGACAATCAATTCTGGCACAAAAATCACAATTCCTGCTGGCATGCATTTTAAGAGTCAAAGCGAGCGAATCTTTGAGGTGAATGGGGAATTACACATCGCAGGTACAGCAGAAGATCCAGTTGTTTTTACAGGGTTTTATGATGATGAGTATGGAAGGCCAAGGGATACAGAAAACAACGGGTTACCTACGAGTATTCCAGTACACGGAAAAGTGATAGAGTTTAATAATATTAGCGATGATGCTAGTCTAGTTGAGCACACTATCATTCGGTATAAGGATAGAGCAGCCGAGCTAGAAAGTGCTTCACCTACCTTTGACAATAACCTGTTTGAATTTTTGAATTGGGGAGTAGTTTCTACGGGTATTTCAGAGCCGACATATACTAACAATAACTTCAAGGACCTTAGTTTCACGCCATTCACTACTTCTATGGTGGCTTATCCAGCAACCACCAGTGGAAATACGATGGAAGGGACAACATGGAGAGCCATTCATATCAACAATGAAACACTAACTCAGGACACTACTTTGTATAAGAGGTCTTTTGCGAGTATTGATAATATTCCATATTTCTTTAATAACTACACAGTAGGGTTAGGTGTGAAACTAGCAGTGGATCCTGGAGTCATTTTGAAGTTTGGAGATTTTTCAAGGAGTAATGGGTCAAGTAGTGGTGCAAGGTTGACAGTTCAAGGAGCATTAGAAGCAGACGGAGATGCCACAACTGACGGTACTATTATTTTCACCTCTATGAGAGATGACTTTTATGGAGGGGATACTAACGGAGACAGCACCTATACTAGTACTATATACTATGAGTGGGACGGTATTCATTTTACAAATGAATCTTCCGATAGTGAATCGATTATAAATAATGCTGTGATAAGAGGAAGTACCTGGGCTTCAGGGGTAAACTTGAATAGTGCTAGTCCAACTATTAGTAATACACTTTTCTGGCAAAACGGGATATCCAATTCGTATGGAGGGCTTTTGATAACTGGTGCATCCAATCCTACACTTGCTAATAATGACTTTATTGATAATTCTTATTTATCTGGAACTACAGTTCAAGGTTTTGGTATCAGCAATACAGGCACGTTCACTATAGATGCGACGAATTCATGGTGGGGAGATAATTCTGGCCCTTATCATGCTACTTTGAACATAGAAGGCAAAGGCGACCAAATATTAGGAAACGTAACTTTTGATCCTTGGGCAATGGATAATTCACTCAACCCTATCACTGGTGATGTAAGCTTAAATGGTACCGTATCCGCTTATGATGCAGCTCTTACGTTACAGGATGTTGCAGCGGTTATCAATTTCGAAGCTCGTCAAGACAGAGCAGGAGATGTGTCAGGAGATGGGACTGTTTCTGCCATGGATGCTTCTTACATTCTACAATTTGCAGCAGGAAAGATTCAATCGTTCCCTGCCGAAGCAGAAAACAAGCGAACTCAAGAGAGATTTGTTAGTACTCATTCTGAAGCTATTTTGACCATTGGTGATGCGCAAATTTCTATGCCGCAGGAAGAAGTAAGTATTCCTCTCTCAGTGTCAAATATTAGATCATTGCATGCATTGTCTATGAGGTTGCCATTGGGCGAAGATTTGGATTTCGTAGACTTTGCTTTCGATGACAACTTACCTTTTAGTCCTACACTTCATTTGAATCATGAAACCAATGAGTTGAACCTGGCATTCGGTTTGATCGATGGTTTGAAAGAAGACTTTGAATTAGGAACCTTGCGATTAAAACTAAATAAGGACAAGGTTCATTTTTCTTCTTTTGAATTGCTGCCAAGTAAACTTTATGGTAATGAAACGGACGTCTTGAGCTTAGCCAAAACAGGCATGCTGTCATTCTCAGGATCAGTTCTTAGCGCTAATAATCAAGTACAAATGAGTGTCTACCCTAATCCGGCTGTAGATCGAATCATGCTTTTGTTGCCTGATTTTGTTGGTCAGCAGGTTGAGGTTCAAATCATAGATACTTCAGGAAAGAATGTGCTTAGCGTCAAGGAAAAGTTGAAAGTTGAAAGAATGGAGCTTCGTGACCTGCGCGTAAAACCAGGTATTTATGTTATCAAAATTGTTGGAGAGACAAGAGAGTATATGCAGCAATTAATCATTGGTCAATAATCTTTTAAACGGACTAATGATGATACCATTTAATAAACTCACAAAATGCGTGACAGCAGTCATTATTTGGCTGCTAGGCACGCCCATTGTTGCGCAGGATGTACAGGTCAACTTTGCTTCTAATAGAGACTCTGTTGGAACAGAGGGGGATATTGTACGCGTACCCATATTGCTAGATACGGTCTACACCAACGACATGCTTGGTGAGAATATAATTGCTTTAAATCTTACGTTTAGTCATAGCCCAGATCTAATTCCTCAAGGATTTGATTTCAATGGCGGTTTGATACAGTCCTGGTCCCATAATACATCCATTAAATCGAATAATCAATTTAGTATTACCGCGGCAGGCGTCAATCCAATTGCACTAGATTCTGGTTTGCTATTTTATGTTGATTTTTTACTTGGAGATGTAACCAGCACAAGAAGTCCAACTTTCACATTGGTTACATCAGGTATGAACAACTATTTTAATGAAGGTGGATATGTGTTCACCATGGATTATGGTCAAATAAAGATCAATCCAATTCTTCAGTTGAGTGCAAGTTCTAGCCCTAGTCGAATTACCGTTGGAGATTCTACTAGGATAAGTGCAAGTGGCGGAACTGCTCCATATACGTATTCTGTAGCAGATCCTACGTTTGGGTCTATCGTTTCGGATCAGTATTTTCTTGCTGACAGACATGGATTTGCTGTGGTAAACGTGGAAGATTCCAATGGGCTTACTGGTAGCACCACGGTGGAAGTACGTTCTTTTGAGCTTGGTTTTATCGCTCAGGAGGATCTTGTTTATCCTGGCGAAGATGCTTTGGTTTATCTGACAACTACCGATTTGTTGGATTTGGACATCATTTCGGGTTCGTTTGAATTCACACGCCCCAATAATGACAATATTGATTTTAAGAATTTCGTGCTCGAAGGTTTTTTGTTGGAAGATTACTCCATTGAGATGAGTAATATCAATGATTATACATACAAGGTAGCATTCGCAGGAGCTGCAGCCATTGGAGCAGGGGATACTTTATTAGGGATCACTTTTTCGACAAATTCGAGCCCATCAAGTACTACTACGACATTGCAGATCACGGATAATAAAATATTATTCAACGATGATCTTCCTGGAAATCGGGGATTGGGAGCGTCTATAAGGTTTATTAATCTTATCGCACCTAACCTTAATCATCCGGCAGGCAATTATATACCAGGTGACCAAATACAATTTGCAGGTTCAGGTGGTACACTTCCATACACCTGGTCTGTATCGGATAATGCATTGGCTACAATTGATTCCATAGGATTGCTAACAGTAAAGTCAGGAGGGCTACTGACAGTTACTATCACTGATTCGCTTGGAGTATCTGCGAACCAAGTGATAAACTTATATGATGGAAAAGTAGATATAGCAGATCATAGTGCATCTCCCGGTTCTCAATACTTATTGCCAATCGAACTCACAGAACTCCCCGATGGTAGAGGTTTTAGTGCCTTTTCTTTTGACTTCGCATATGATACCAGCAAGGTTGAGTTTGTAGAGGTGGTCAAAGCAGGATCATTAACAGAGAATTTTACCATAGTAGAAAATGAACTAACCGGTGTTAAACATCGCGTAGTTGGTGGAGGTACCAATGAAGTAACAGGGCCTGGCGATTTTATCTATTTAAGCTTTCTTTTGGATAATCTGGACGATGGTTCCACGACAAGTATCACCATGAATAGTATTCAGTTGAACGAAGGAAGTCCTTTGGTTTTCTCCGCAAATGGAAGTTTGAAGGCAACCTTCAGTCCTAATACCAGAGATACCACATTGGTGATAGATGAAGATGAGGCATATTCTTTTATATCAGCAGATTTCCCTTTTGATCATCCTGATGATACCAAGACTTTTCAAGGTGTTAGATTCACTTCTCTCCCTATGGCTGGCACTCTTGTATATTTTTCAACTCCCATTAGTTTAAATCAACAGATCCCGGTAAGTAACTTGGCCAATTTGGTTTATCAGCCGGAATCTAACGAAAGTGGTCAAAATTATGTCTCGTTTGATTTTGTGGTGGTGGACAATGCAAATACACCGAGTAATTACTCAGCAACAGTAACTATGGATGTGACACCAGTTAATGACACACCTTCCTTTACCCAATCTCAGAATTCAATTGATGTAGATGAAGATTTTGTTGATCCTATTGTAGTTCAGTTTACACCTAATGCCGTTCCTGATGACGAACTAAATCAAACAGTAACTTATTCGATTAGTCCTGACTCTATTGGCATTGCCAACATGGTATTCGACGAGAATAATCTAACGTTGACCTTTTCATCAATCGAAAATGCTTTCGGGTCTGAAATCATTACTATTACTGCGGATGATGGGCAATCTGAGCTGAACACTTTCAGTCAAGTTTTGAGCATTTCTGTAAGCAGTGTCAATGATCTTCCTGTCATAGCAGATCAGACTTTCTCTTTAGAAGAAAATTCAGGATTAGGAACTATTGCAGGAACTGTTTTGGTACAAGATGAAGATGATTCAAGTCTTGTATTTACAATTTCCTCAGGGAATATTGATAATGCTTTTAGTCTCAATAATTCAGGGGTTTTGAGTGTTAATAACTTTGACGCGATTGATTTTGAGACGAATCCTGTTTTCACTTTGTTGGTAAATGTATCCGATGGATCAGCGAATGTTTCAGCTACAATTACTGTAAATCTTACTGATGTTGATGAGGACGTGAATCAAGCTCCACAGATCAATCCGCAGACATTTAGTCTAGATGAAAATAGTCCAGTAGGAACATTAGTTGGTACTATCGAATCATTTGATCCAGACGGTGATGCACTGACATATACGATCACGGCAGGCAATACCAATAATACTTTTGCTATTGATGGCACCACTGGTGCATTGACGGTGGCAGATGTATCTCAATTAGATTTTGAAACAACACCTACATTTACCCTTACAGTACAAGTATCAGATGCGGCATTGAATGCCTCTGCTACCATCACCATCAATTTGAACGATGTAGATGAGACTGTAAATCAAGCACCTCAGATAATTGCACAGACTTTCAATATTGATGAGAATAGTGCGAATGGTACGGCGGTAGGCACTGTAGTTGCAAGTGATCCAGAGGGTGATGCACTGACATATACGATCACGGCAGGCAATACCAATAATGCATTTGCTATTGATGGAGCCACTGGTGCGTTAACAGTAGCAGATGTATCTCAATTAGATTTTGAGACAACACCTACTTTCTCTTTGACAGTGCAAGTAGCTGATGCTTCGTTGAATGCTTCAGCTATCATCACGATCAACTTAAACGATCTAAATGATACCAATGTAGCACCTCAGATTGTGGATCAGACATTTAGTGTGAATGAGAATAGTGCGAATGGTACAGCGGTAGGGACAGTGGTTGCAAGTGATTCAAATGGAGACGTATTGACATACGGCATAACTGCAGGCAATACCAACAATGCATTTGCTATTGATGGAGCCACAGGTGCATTGACGGTGGCAGATGTAGCTCAATTAGATTTTGAAACAACACCTACATTTACCCTTACAGTACAAGTATCAGATGCGGCATTGAATGCCTCTGCTACCATCACCATCAATTTGAACGATGTAGATGAGACTGTAAATCTAGCACCGGTAGTCTCTGATCAGGTATTCTTTGTAGACGAAAATAGTGAGGTGGGTACCGTTGTAGGGACTGTTAGCGCAACGGATCCTGAAAATGATATTCTAAGCTTCAGTATAACCACACGAAATGATGATGGCGCTTTTTCAATAAGTTCCTCTTCAGGAAGAATTGTTGTAAGTGAAGCATCTAATCTTGACTTTGAGCTTAATGAAAGTTTCAGTCTTAAAGTTGCTGTTACGGATGGAGATTTAGTTTCAGAAGCACTGATAACAATTAATCTAAATGATCTAGATGAGACAGTGCTGAAGGATGAATCACAAAGTGCATTGAGAATTTACCCTAACCCAACTGTTGGGCTAATCCAAATAGATGGAGTGAAAGTAGAAAAAGTTAAATTGTATAATGCTGCAGGTATCGAACTGCTCGAGACTACCAAAAGCCAATTAGATCTTACGGAATTGCCTTCTGGAATATACTTTGTCGAAATGATTTCGGTGGAAGGGATAGTAGAGGTAACTAGAATTAGAAAGAACTAAAAAAATCAGGAATCTCTTTAGAGTTTAATTGAAGAGATTCCTGAATGATTTCCGTCCTAACATGTTTACCGAAAATAACCCGTTTTGTATTTTCAGCCGATGATGATATTGTTCCGATATTCAACTTTCAATTAAATGAACTTTTACATAGAACTGATTGAATTGTAATAGGAGCCATAAGCTGCCATTAGGAATCAAAACAAGCATCTTTTAAAGGTTTGTCGCTCAGTAGACGAATTTCTTAACCAATAACCCATTAGCTGTTTCAATGGTCATGATAAAGGCACCTTCTTTATTGAAACCAGTTGTCCAGGTTTTATTGCCAAGGTTAATGTTTTTGGCCTCTAGAGCCAAAGTTCCATCGATATGATAGATTCGAATATGTGCATCCTTGTGAGCTTCACGGGTAACAACTTTTAGCTGAGAATCATTTCTGAAGACACGGAATTCACTTTTATCAATTCCATTAAAACTCAATACCGCTGACTTACTTAATAGCAAATGGAATCTCCTAGATTCGTGTGCAATCTCAGTTTCGAACGTGTAGCTTCTTTCAGAGGTTAAGTTGATTAACTCTTCAGTTTCGCTATCGATTAGATAGATGAAGTAACCTTCAAATTCTCCTTCTTCTATTTTCAGTTCATGTGTGCCTTCGGTTTTGCTGTCAAAACCTAGATCGATGCTGATTTTTGATTCAAAGTTGGGCAAGCTCTGAATAGCAAACTTCGTGTTATCTATGTAAGAATAAAGCTTCAATTCACCACCGGGAAATGTGTGAGAGTCTAGTAGTCTATCATAGCCCATGGTGGCGTCTTCTCTCAAAACGACCACTATATCACTATACTTGTCTTTGGTATTCATAGAGAATCTTACAGATTCCTGGTCTTGTCCTTTTCTATAATACCCTGCATCTGAGTTATTGCCATCAGACATCATATCAGGTTCAAAGGTAACTTGAGTCCCCGCATTGGCTAACACGAAAAAGCCCTGAGTTGAACGAGCATATCCATCAAAATCTCTTCCTCCAGGAGTTCCCCTTGTCGATACATTATTTCCAGCATTATAAATAACATAATCAGCATTAGAACCTTGTGCATTAGCTGAATTTTCATCTTGCCAGATATAGATTGTTCCAGCGACATCCGTATTGTCGGTCAGAAAATGGACAATATCTAAAGCGGCGGTATAAGGATTGGAGACAAGATTGAAATCATTGTTACCCTGATCCACACGGGCATCTCCAGGTGGCTCAACATAAGTCAAGGATTTTGCAATAGTTCCGGTATTTGGAGTTCCAGTAAAGGTTAATGAACCAGTTTTTGCTGAGAAGTATGCGTCTCCTGGTGTCATATTTTCTGCCTGAGTTACTGGTACGAATCGCGAACTGCCATCGTCACCATAGTCAGCTGTTTCGTCGTAGCTATAGACGATTGATCCTAATGAGGCAGTGGTGGCATTTTCGATAGGTGATCCCACTATACTGTAACGTCCTTCTGAGGTAGAGAAAGTTGTGTTACGCATGACCGTAGTAGAACCTGATCCTTCAACATTACCCATAGGTAGCAGGGAAGCTCCGGAGAAGATTTCTATGAAACCATCATTGATAATGTCTCCATTGACTTTCAATGCTCCGCTTTGGATGATGAGAGACTTTGAGGTCCCTATTTTTAATGCACCAGCAGTTAGGTTGTCATTCACCTTAGCAATTACCGAGGATGTAGCAGGTATCAAGAGGCTCAAAGAAGCAGTTGGAGCACCATTGGTCCAGTTACCTGTAGTTATTAATTCATCATCCACATTTCCAGTCCAAACTGATGCATCATTAGCAGCACCCGGAGTTCCTCCGGAGACAATTGATGGAACCCAATTGGTCATGTCTGAATTGTCGAGACTTGGGTCTGCAAGTGTAAGAGAGCTACCATTTCCGTTAGCAGCTTCAATATCATCTGTAAATGTCACTTCATCTACGATTGCACCAGAGGAGTTTTTGAGGTTTACTGTTTCACCTGTATTGGTTAACGCTCCACTTGTCCATTCATATACATCAAATGCTCCTGTGAAATTCGTCATATCAGATGTGAAGACAATGTATTCTCCGGCATCAATATTGGTTCCACTAGGTAAGTTAATGGTGAATGCATCGGATGTATATCCCTCAAGGTTTACCACACTCTGACCTGCGTTGTAGATTTCTATAAATTCATCACCTCCATTCGCAGGATTGTAGTAAATCTCTGTAATCACAAGTGGTGCTACATCATCATCATTAATAGTTATGGTTTGTACATTAGGTGAAATTTCAGATTGTGTACTGCTTGTTTCAGTTAATGTAATTTCTATTGTTTCTGACTCATCATCCGCATCATCATTGATGGTCACCGAGATATTAAGCGCGCCATTTTCTGTAAAAGAAAGCGTAGTAGTATTCAACACATAATCTCCTGGTTCTGCTGTGCCACCTGTTACAGCTACTGCGAGATCGACTTGGGTATCACCATAGTTCGCTATTGCTACAGGGATATCAATATTGAAAGGGGTGTTGGTTTCATCATAATTAGTTGTTGTGGGTGAAAAGCCTAACGTTTGAGATATTGTCAATGAGAAAGGAGTTGTAGGGAATGGAAGTAAACTTTCTCCATCACTTGTACTTTGAGTCCAATTTTCCTTTAGACCAATTAATGAGTGATATTCAGCGAATGATGCTTTTGAATCTTTTGGCCCAGAATAATAGCCACCATCGGGACTTGTAAGGTTGTTGAATTCCACAAATGTGTTGCCAAGTGTTAATCCAGTACCTGCTATGGTAGGTTCCGCATCTGTTCTATTTGCAACGCCGGCTAAAAATGTTGTGGGCGTTGTTGAAGAACTTCCTTGAAAAGCGAACAAAGCATCTCCATCTGCACTAAGATTCACATTGGTATCTTCCACTGTTAGGGTTCCAGCTGATGCCCCAAAAAGCACATTAGAACCAGCATCAACATCAGTGAATACTATAATGCTCCCTGCGTCAATTTGAACAGAACCAGAGTTCCAAAGAAGAATCCCCTCAGATGTACCTGAAAGTCCACCTTGGCCATCTAGAGCTCGATCTGTGAAATAAATCTCTGTTGAAGCTGGAATATCAACTAAAGTAACAATGGCAAAGTCTGAATCACCGTCAGCATTAAATCCCACAAAAGCGATATCACCTGTGGATAACTGGCTGAAACTTAAGAATGAGACAAAACAGAAAAGAAGTGCGGTAGAAAATTTCTTCATGACGAGTGGTGTTTTGGTGGTTTATAGTTCGTTAAAATTAACCATTCTACACCGCATAATAAAGGTCACTCAAATAAAGTGACCTCTCTTTAATATGGGTTGAAGAGATTATTTCCCTCCGTTCAACTTCATCTCTGACAGGCTCTCTCCACCCTTAATCCCGAAATCCAATGTACGGATAGGGAACGGAATGGTGATTCCTTCTTTGTCAAATGCTGTTTTGATGGCTTTGATAGCCCTAGTCTGCATCTCAAAAATGGTTGGAGGGCCAGGAAATTTGATCCAAAATTTGATTTCAAAATTAATAGAGCTATCTCCGAAGGAAGTATAGTCGAAGATCATATCTTCATGCCTGATCACATTGTCTACGCTCTTCATCGTACTCACTACCAAATCTTCAACTTTCTGCAAGTCATCGGCATAAGATATGCCTACTGGCAGGTCAATTCTTCTTTCACCCAAAGCAGAGTAATTGATGATAGGTGCTTGAAGCACATCTTTATTGGGGATATATACTTCTTGTCCTTGGTAAGTTTCGATCACCGAAACGCGCAAATTAGTTCTGGTCACAGTGCCTTCATGTCCTGCTATAGAAACGATCTGACCAATCTGAAAAGGCGTCCTGAAAGCGAGAATGATACCCGACACGAAGTTCGCGGCGATATCCTGAAAGGCAAAACCCAACGCCAATCCGACTACTCCAACCCCTGCTAGGAGGGAGGTAACCGCTTTTTCCAGCTGGAGTACTTCCAGTATAATAAACAGCCCTGTGCCCAATACGATATAATAGACGATCGTACCAAATAGGTTTTCGAGTGCCTTATTGTTGGAGGTTCTGGTAAAGAGTTTTAGGAAGACTTTTTGGGTCGCTTTTGCACACAGCAAAAATACAATGAACAGTACCACAGCAACAGCCATATTGGGTAGCATAGTGATAAGTGCGTCCAGCCAACTATCTACTTTATCAGTGATTTGTGCCACTGGCTCGGAGAATTCTTCAGTTAAGTTTTCCGTTGTTTCTTTTAGGTCTTGCATGGTAATAATATTGCTGAAAAAGTGAATTTAATCAATCTCAATCATTCTGGCTTTGTCCCTTTGTACATCTCATACTTTTGAAATTTACATTCGAGAGGGCCATTAAAAAGCACGATTTTCTTGGAAGTTTTCAGTCGCATATGTTTGAATGCTTCCATATTAGAACTCAAAATCCAAGCATCAAATCCAGCAAAGTTGTTTTTAAGTGTATCACCAATTAGTCCGTAAAATTCATTGGTGTTGTCTCTACCTATACGTTCCCCGTATGGGGGATTACATACCAATAGGCCACTGGACGTATCCGGTTTGAAATCTGTCATATCTCCCTGTCTAACAGTGATTGCATCACGGAGCTTCAGCTTGCGCAATGATCTATTCACATTCAGAATAGTGCTTCCATCTATATCACCACCTCTGATATTGAGTTTAACTTTCTTGATCTTACTCATACCCTCGGACTTCACTTTTTGCCAAAGGGTAGGCTGGAAATTTTTCCAGTTTTTGAATCCAAAATCATCACGGTGCATCTGTGGAGGCATGTTCTGACCCATCAAAGCCGCTTCGATCAGAATGGTACCTGTTCCGCACATAGGATCTACCAATGGCTGGGCTGGATCCCATTCGGCAAGCTTTAGCAAACCAGCAGCCAATACTTCACTCATAGGGGCTTTGTGTCCGGGCTCGCGATATCCGCGCCGATTGAGCGTGTCTCCAGAGCTGTCGATTGAGATAGTGAATTGGTCTTTGAAGGCATATAAATCAAACTGAATGTCAGGTTGCTTGATATCTACAGAAGGACGCTTTCCTAGTTTTTTTCTGAATTGATCGACTATAGCATCTTTGGTTTTAAGAGCTGCATATTGCGAATGCTTGAAGTATTCGGAGAACACCGTATTGTCTATCGCAAAGGTCTGGTAGATGGTGAGGTATTGCGACCAGTCATGCTTCATCACCTGGTCATAGAGCTGCTGCTCTGTGCGTGCGGTGAACTTATGAATGGGTACCAATACCTTTAGAGCTGTGCGCAAGAGATAATTGGCACGGTAGAGAAATTCCAGATCACCTTCACATGAGACTGATCGCTTATGGACTATGACGTTTTTTCCTCCAATTTTTCTGACTTCTTCAGCGAGGATTTCTTCCAGACCAAAAAGGGTTTTGATATGTATGTTCAATGCTTGTCGTTTTTCCAGGCTTTCACACCTGCTTTGACTTCCAAATCTAAGTCATTCTCTCGAGGAGGGATCGGACAATTGTAGTTTGGGCTGTATGCGCAACTAGGATTATAAGCTTTGTTGAAATCTAGTATGATGGTATCACCTGCAGGAATTTTCAGATCAAGATATCTTCCACCGCCATAGCTTTCAAAGCCAGAGGTGAGGTCTGTAAATGGAGCGAAGAGGTAGTCCGAATAATCATCCATCTGTTGGACTTGCAGACTTTGATAGAGGGGAAAATGATATTCTTTGTCTTCAATGCTAAAATGAGCAATAGCGTATCGAAGAAAGATCTTTTTCTTATTAGAGCTAGTGGGCATGGTGAACGGCTGTTCATTGGCGAGTCGCTCCAGTCTTGCTACTACCTTAAAGTTTTCATTGATTGGATAGTAATCCAACCCTCTAAATTTTTTGAGTTCTTTGCCTTCGAGAGGAGATGTTTCAGGATTTTCGAAACTTGCATCAAGCTCATTCTGCCATTGGATGATTTCGCTTTGATAGTTCTCCTGGGCAGATATGGTTCCCGCAGAAATGAGGCATATAAGGATGAAGAAATATTTCATAGATCAGGTGAGAGTTTTTGATATTGCTTAAGTCTATTTGGGTAAATTTAGTCTTCAATCAACACACATGGCTATGAGAAATTCGGTTTGTTTCGGTGTACTCATCTTCTGCACGACATTTATGGCAAATGCTCAGGAAGGCATTGAGTTTAGGGATATCGCTTGGCAGGAAGCTTTCGAAGTGGCAAAGACGGAATCTAAGCTTGTATTCTTAGAAGGATATGCCAATTGGAGTCAGCCATGTCAGATATTGGAGCAGTACACTTTTGCAGACCAGGAGGTAGGGGCGTACTTTAATGAACGTTTTGTCAATATGAGACTGGATATGGAAGATATGCCAGGTGCGCTCATCGCGGAGGAATATGAGGTTACTTCATTTCCAGTATTGCTTTTTTTGGATGCTGATGGCAATGTGGTACATCGGCGGTGTGGTGCTATTGCATCAGATGAGTTACTGACGCTTGGAGAGGATGCGATAGGCGAAGATAATCTGTCCAAACTGGATAGTCTTTTTAGCGCGGGAAACAGGGAGAATGAATTTTTGGTGAGATATTCTGAGCTTTTGGCAGGTGCCTGCATGGATACGGAATTTCTCGTTAAGGGCTATTTCGAGGGTCTTCCTCATAGCGAATGGACGAATGAGACTGCATGGAACATGATCAATTTGAATGTGACAGATCCTTTCAGCGAACCTTTCCAGTACCTCATGTCCTATCATGACATGTACTCTTTGAAATATGGAAAAGATACGGTTGATCTGAAAGTATACAATACCCTGTTGGACGTCACTATTGGCATTTATGAAGATGCTGATCTTAGGTTGTTCGCCACACAGGCTCTTCAGCAGATGATAGCAGATGTTGATTTCGCTGGAAAGGGTGAGCTAATGACATTGACCAATCTCAAAAAGGCGGACCTTAAGCAAGATTGGACGTTGTATGGTGATAATGCACTCAAAGTGGTCAAGGAACAAGAAGTCACCGATCCCGATCAGCTCAATGAGTTTGCCTGGAAGTTTTATCTGTTTATAGACGATAAGCAGCAACTAGAGGCAGCTAAGGGATGGATGAAAAAGGTTCTGGATACTTATCCTAATGCTACTTATTTTGACAGCTATGCATCGCTGTTATTCAAATTAGGTTCTCAAAAGGAAGCCGTCAAATATTCTGAGAGGGCTCTTCAAGCTGCGGAGTTGGAGTTAGAAGACCTGATGCACTACGAGAGCCAGTTGAAGAAATTTAAGGCTGGAAAATAATTCGCTTCATCATGATATCGGTTTGAGGATCGTTGCCTACTTGGAAGATATGTTTCCCAAAGGCTTGGAACCCCATTTTTTGATAGAATGCGATGGCGGATTTGTTCTTTTCCCAGACACCCAACCAGAGATATTCACAGGTAGACGCCTGATTTAAAGCATGATCTATCATGGCTTTGCCAATTCCTAATCCCTTGTGAGAAGGTGCTACATAGATGCGTTCTATCTCGGCGGCATTGTGGTGGTTAGGTTCTGTTTGCGCATCCTTAGTGTTGAGCTTATAGTATCCGACTAGGTTTTGGTCTAATAGTGCTTGATAAAATGTTGAATCGGGGTGATTAAATTCACGAGTGAATTGGTGAAGCGTAAATGCCCGATCAATGTATGCCTTGAAATTATCAGGTTCATTCAAGTGTTGGTAGGTGTTGATGAACTGTTCCCTTGCGAAGTTCAATATGGTCAAGAGGTCATCAACAGAAATAGCTTTAATCTCTAATTTCATCTGCAATCACACATGGTCAGTGAAATGACTATCTCCTTTCTGTTTTGAAAATTTCTCAGCATTGTACTCGTCAGATCCTCCTTTCGGAATAGACAGAGAATTCCATTCATCGCCTTTCAGAAGTTTACCTAATGTCACAATCTGACCAACATGATGAGGGTAATGAGCCAATTGTCGTTGAATAGCGTCCATGATGGTATGTCCTTCGTTTCGGATGTAAATGATCGTTTCCAGATCTTCTGGATTTATAGATTCCAATGCAGAGATAAAACACTTCCATCCTTCTTTCCACTTACTCATCATTTCACTTTTTGTAAGTATATCGGGTTCGAACTCCGACTCTCTGTCGCGCCAAGGTTTTTCGCCATCTTCCGTCATGAAATTGGTCCAACGCGAAAGCATATTTCCCCAAAGGTGCTTGACGATCACTGCTATGCCATTGGAAGTGCGTCCGGGACTCCAGAAAAGTTGATCCTCTTCTAATTGCTCAAAGGTGCGCTCGCCGAGCTGCTTGTAATAGTTGGCGATTTTGATACTATTGGTGAGGTAGGTCTGCATGTAATTTGGTTTAGTATTGAGGAAGTAGAATTGAGATAGATTATTGGAAAACAGCTCGAAATGCAGGAGACATGAGCTCTTGACTACTCTTCGAAATACCGTAGTTGGAAGCTAACAATTGCCAGCCACCAACTACATTTTTTACGCGATCTCTAATGGAGCCTGCCTGATTTTGATTGAGTCTGAAATACTCACAAACACTCATCGTCAAGTCAAGGCTTAATGTATTGTCATTTTCAGAAATATTTAGTTTTAACCCTTTTCCTGTAGCAACAGGATTGAGATCATAAGCCGGTGATAGGCTCCAACCTTGATCTGATAAAAGAAAGCCATGATTTCTAAGGTGGTCATCAGTATTGGAGACACAAATGCTGAATACTATCCTACGCCACAATTCATGTAGGTCTTTAGTGACATTTGAGCCATGTGTAGTGATGAAGTCCACCAACTCCAAGTAACTGATACCGTGCGCGGAATCCGCACCGTCAGTATACCCCAGCCGAGTCATTGCTGAAGAGAAATGAATTCTCTTGCCATCTGAAGTTCGATCAAACCTTTTGGTCAAAAATGTATGGTGTTTACTAGAAAAAATTTTGGCTTGGCACTCTGCCATATTAATACCGGAAGCTATTGCCAGTTCATACGTCAACATTTCCCATGCGCCTATATCATGATCATCATCTTTGCTTGGAAATTTCGCGATCCATAATTGGTCATTAGCATCTACAATACTAGCCTTAGGTCTGGCACCTCCCAGGGACGACCCGGGATTAATCAAAAGGTTGAGCCACTTGTAATAATCAGGTTGATCAATAGCATCTTCTTCTTGAAGTTTGAGACTTACTTCTTCGAGGGTTCTAATGGAGGTCCAGGGAGGACTGGCGAGAGATGCATTATCATTCAAAAATGGTCCCTCCGGATCAAGTTTAAACCTGAGTCCTCCCATTCTATTACCGTCATTAAGTCCTAGAAGATAATCTGTTTCATACAGGCTAACAGGTGGCCTGGATTCTGATCTTGCCAATGCTGCTTCTCTTCGCTGCATGAGTACTCTTCCTCACCTATCGGGAGAAGAATCAAGGAATAGTCCAAAATTGAGATGATCGTTGTTTTTCAGAAATTGCGGACCAGGATAGAACTGTAGGTTTGGGTCAAGGACTTGAACAAATTCAGATGATAACCAGTCCTTATCATATCTAAATGAAAAGACCTCTTTGCCTCTCAGTCTGTCTGAAGATAAAATTCCCATGAGCAAAGGGCCCTTTGTTTCGAGCCAGTCGGCATACACGTAAATGGATTTGGATGTAGGCTTCATTTCTTCTTTGGTGCGCGTGCTCTAGTGGTTAATCCGACATCCTGCAATTTTCTACCCAACTCATCATCTTTCGCAATGAGTAAGAAATCTTTTTCTAAGCCAAGTGCATTCAATACATTGAAATAGTGTCCTATGCTTACAGAGGGTTTTCCTTGCTCAATGGAGATAAGGGTGTTTCTACCAATACCCGCACGTTCGGCAACCATCTTTCCACTTAGCTTCCTTCTAAGCCTCGCTAGCTTTATCTGCTCGCCAACTGTCTCAATAATTTGCCTGTTCTTCGGGAGTAGAATGGTTCTTTTATTGTCCATAATGTTTAATATATAAGACTAATATAGGGTATTAAGTTTACAATAATAAACATTAAAAATGCTAAGGCATGATGTATGGAGTTCCTATGTGGATGGATTTTCGGTTTCCATTTGAATCGTTTTAGCTTAAACAATTGTCATTTACAGTCGGTTAGTCGGAGGAAATGTTGAAAGAGTTAACAGAGCAAGAAAAAGATCGAATTATCGAGATGGCCTGGGAGGATCGAACCCCTTTTGAAGCCATAGAATTTCAGTTTGGGACACCTGAGCGTGAGGTGATCCAGTTGATGAGAATGACGCTGAAGCGGTCAAGTTTTAACGTTTGGAGAAAACGGGTCAATAGTGGTGTAAGTCAAAAGCATTCGAAAAAAAGAGGAGATGAGATCAATAGATTTCGATGCTCACGGCAGAAATCAATCAGCTTAAACAAGATCTCCAAAAGATGAATTTCCCAACGGACTATCAGTCGATTGTTGATAGGATGGAGTCAATTGACCCATTGGGATATGGTGCTACACGGAATTTCGCAGATGGGGCGGTGACCCGACTTTCACCCTATATTTCTCGGGGAGTAATATCTACCAAGCAAGTATATCAATCTATAATCTCCAGAGGGTTTAGCACTCAAGATGCAAGTAGGCTGATACAGGAATTGGCCTGGAGAGATTATTGGCAGCAGGTCTGGATTGCCAAAGGCAATCTTATAGATAACGACCTCAAGCAACCCCAAGAAGACACCAATAACTTTCAATTATCTCAAGCCATCTTAAAAGGTGAGACAGGTATTCTCGCTGTGGACAAAGCGATTGAGGAGTTTTATGACACAGGATATATGCACAATCACATGCGTATGTATGTTGCTTCGTTGGCTTGCAATATTGCGAAGAGCCATTGGAAGCTCCCAGCACAATGGATGTACTATCATCTGTTGGATGCCGATTGGGCAAGCAACTCACTGAGCTGGCAGTGGGTGGCAGGATCCAATAGTCATAAAAAGTATTTCGCCAATCAGGAGAATATCAACACCTATTTTGATTCGGACCAAAAAGACACTTTTCTAGATGTGCCTTACGAGTCATTTGACAAAATGAAAGTGCCTGCCGTGCTGGCTAGTTTATGTGATTTGGAGCTTGAATCGTCAATGCCAAAGACTGAGCCCTTGAGAGTCAATCGTGACTTGCCCACCTATCTATATAATTTCTACAATCTTGATCCGATGTGGGAAAGGGAAGTACCTGCCAACAGGATACTGCTATTGGAGCCATCAGTTTTCTCGAAGTATCCTGTGTCCACTAATAGCATCGAGTTTATGCTTGATTTGGCCCAGAACATTCCACAAATTCAAGTCTTTGTAGGTTCTTTTGAAGAGTTAGTTGGAGGTTATCAATTGAAGAATATAAGATTTAAAGAGCACCCGCTCAGCGCTCATTATGTTGGTCAGGAGAGTGCTAGAGATTGGATATTTTCGGTGAAAGGATACTTCCCATCGTTTTTCGCATTTTGGAAGAAGTGCAAAAAGGAACTACCAGAAATCAAGTCGAACACTATGTCCATCTAAGCGACAATATTTAAATCAAATACCATAATATGTACTTCTCCAAAGAGCTAATAGAAAAGACCGAACGAATCAAAAGACTGAATCTGATCAATTCCATTAGTGGTATCAAGCCTGCCAATCTTATAGCTACCAAATCCAATGATGGATTTCCCAATGTTGGGATCTTTAGCAGCGTGGTTCACCTCGGTAGCGATCCTGCTCTCTTAGGTTTTGTGATGCGCCCACAGCACGAGAATCCGAGAGATACTTATATCAATATCTTGGAGAACGGGTGCTATACCATCAATCATGTCAGTACCAACATGACTAAGCGTGCTCATTACACATCTGCGAAATTTGCCAAAGAGGAATCAGAATTTGTGCACTGTGGTTTGACTGAAGAATACCTGCATGATTTTCATGCTCCCTTTGTGAAGGAAAGTGTTCTTAAACTGGGTATGAAGTTTTTGGAAGAAATACCTATCAAGCGCAACAATACAATACTCATTATTGGGGAAATAGAGCATTTGATTGTACCTGATGAAGCTATGGAAGACTCGGGTCAAATCAACCTTGAGATCATTGATTCTGCAGGAATTTCGGGTGTCGATTCCTATTATCAACTTACAAGAAAAGACCAATACCCATACGCGCATCGTGAGAATGTTCCTGATTTATCAAAATAGGTACCGTGAAAAAACAACACCTCCCGACCAAAGAATGTGTTGTCTGTAAAAGACCCTTTAGCTGGCGCAAAAAATGGGAGAAGAATTGGGAAGCTGTGAAGTACTGTAGTAAAAAGTGTAGCGGGCAAAAAAGAAGAGTACATGGAGAAGGTTAGCTTAGTATTTCCACATCAGCTTTTTGCGGACACTCCGCTCTTGGAGAATGGGCACACCATATATATTATCGAGGAATTTCTATTTTTCAATCAATATAAATTTCACAAGAAGAAACTGGCATTTCATCGTTCTTCTATGAAGCAGTACCAGAAGAAACTTGCTGACTACCAGGATGTGCGTTACATAGACGCTATTGATCCTTTGTCTGATGTACGCAATCTGTTGGATGATTTAGCTCATAAGGGTGTTAAGGAGATTCATTACACAGATGTGACGGACAATTGGTTATCATCTAGAATTCAAGAAAAAACCCGAGAACACGGACTAAAAACGGTGGTCTATCCTTCTCCGCTGTTTTTGAATACTCATGAAGAACTTGAGCCTTTCTTCAGATCTGATAAGACCAAGTTTTATCACACGACCTTCTACATAGATCAGCGCAAGAAATTCAAAATTCTGATCGGGGAAGACGATAAACCAATAGGCGAAAAATGGACTTTTGATCAGGAGAACCGGAAGAAGTATCCAAAGAAGAAGACTCCTCCAGCTATCCAATATCCGGATAGCAATCAGTATTTTGAAGAGGCCAAAGAATATGTTGAAACACATTTTGGAAATTGTCCTGGCGGTCTGGGCAGCACTCCGCTTTACCCTACATCTAAAGATGAAGCGGATTGTTGGTTCGAGGATTTTCTCAAAACAAGACTATCAGAGTTTGGGACTTATGAAGATGCCATAGTCAAAGAAGAAAACATATTGCACCATAGCGTTTTAACACCAATGCTGAATGTAGGGCTAATCAGTCCAGAATATATTGTACAGCGCACCTTGGATTTTGGAGCCCAAGAGCATGTACCTATCAATTCATTAGAAGGATTTTTAAGACAAATAATTGGTTGGCGCGAGTTTATTCGGGGTGTATACGAGTCGAAGGGAACTGAGGAACGGAATAGAAATTTCTGGAAATTCAAACGAAAGATACCTTCTTCATTTTATGACGGTACTACAGGGATTGATCCTGTTGATAGTACCATTAGAAAAGTTTTGGAAACGGGTTATTGCCATCATATAGAACGGCTGATGGTGCTCGGCAACTTCATGATGCTATGTGAGTTTGATCCAGATGAAGTTTACCGTTGGTTCATGGAGCTATTCATTGATGCTTATGATTGGGTCATGGTACCCAATGTCTATGGCATGAGTCAATTTGCCGATGGTGGACTTATGTCGACCAAGCCCTACATCAGCGGTAGCAATTACCTGATGAAAATGAGTAATTATCCCAAAGGGGATTGGCAAGAGACTTGGGATGGTTTGTTTTGGAGGTTTATGCATGTTCACAAAGACTTCTTTCTGCAAAATCCCAGGCTTAGCATGTTGGTAAGAACATTGGATCATATGGATGATAATAAGCTAAATGATCACTTGAACAAGGCTAAGACCTTTTTGAGTAGGCTTTGATGAATCTCTTGGCCGCAGTTGTTCCCATTAGGTAATTCGCCGATTGCTCACTCAGATAGTTAATACTTGTATGTATTAAATTGTAGAAAGGGGGGCATGACTTGTGATATGAGACATGAGCTGCGTGATGAGATCACTAAGGTTTAGGTCACCTTTTTCACTTTGCACTATGGCAGATGATCATTGAATCATGGTACGGGTAGACCTTTTGAACGATTGTGCTGTAGAAGTGGATTTTAGGGCTTCTTGGTAAGCTCCATTGTTAGTTGATTATGCCTAATTTCATCGTGATAAACGAACAATGCGGTCATGAACAACTAGTAGAGGTGTGCCAATCCATGAAAAATTCAATTCAATAAATTTTTTTGAAAGAATATTGACGTATAATATTTCTAGTTACACAGCTATTGTTACTTCTAATTAATCCATCCCCAATCTTAAAAAAACTCAAATGAATATCTCAAAATTTAAGACCTACCTAGTCTTGCTAATCTCAGTGTTTGTCTTATCAATCGGCTGTGGAAAGAGTGAGTCAGTCATCAAGAAAAGCCAAGATGACACGGAGGTGGAAGAAACCGATACTGAGGAGGAACAAGAGGAAGAAAACGAGGAAGAAGAGGAGGGAGAGGAAGAAGAGGAAGAAGAGGAAGAGGAGGAACCGTCCGATCGATTAGGTCCTAACTTGCTCATTATCCAAACGGATGAACACAATTTCAGGACATTAGGATGCTACCGCAATACGCTCAGCGCCGAGCAAGCATTCATATGGGGTCCAAACAGTTTTGTAGAAACACCAAATATTGATAAGCTCGCCGAGAATGGCGCATTGTTTACGAAGTACTATGCTGCAACACCGGTTTGCTCTCCATCTAGGGGAACATTTGTATCAGGGCTCTATCCTCATCAGAACAACGTGACCAGAAACGATAGACCACTGAATGGAGATATCACTACATTTTCGCAAGTGCTGAGCGACAAAGGCTATAGCACTGGGTTTATAGGTAAGTGGCACCTTGATGGTGACGGTAAACCACAATGGGCGCCAGAGCGAAAGTTTGGCTTTGATGATAATAGGTACATGTTCAACAGAGGCCACTGGAAGAAGCTCGAGGATACTGAGAACGGCCCCAAAGTACCTACTGGTGATTACAGTTTGGCAGGTGCTGATGAGGAATCTTATACTACAGATTTTCTCACCAATCGAGCGATCGATTTTATGACCGAGCACAAAAGCGAGTCGTTCAGTCTATATCTGAGTATACCAGATCCACATGGACCGGATGAAGTGCGGGCGCCTTATGATCAGATGTACACTGATATGACGTTTGATAAGCCAAGAAATTTCGCATCAAATAGTGCGACTGCTCCGGCTTGGGCAAAGCCAGACAATAACCCTAAACTTACCCATGATCAATATTTTGGGATGGTGCGGTTGATTGATGACAATGTAGGTAAAATCGTGGCTTTCTTAACGGAAAACAACCTACTGGAAAACACCATCATAGTCTTTACATCTGATCATGGAGATCTTCGCGCTGAGCATGGCAGACACAACAAGGGTAATCCGCTTGAGGCATCAGCTAAGATTCCATTTATTGTTCATTATCCTGCTGGTGTTCCCAAAGGATCCATCGTCAACAATGCATTAAATACAGTTGATTTTGCGCCAACCATTCTAAATTTCATGCAACAGAGCGTGCCGGCCGAGATGGTAGGGAAAGACTTCTCTGGCTTACTCACAGACCCTGCCACTCAATCTCAATTCGAGGATATTACCTTTCTACGCTCTAGCTCTGACAAATGGATAGCTGCGGTCACCTCCAGATACAAATTGGTGTTATCACCAATCGAAGACCCATGGCTTTTTGATCTGGAGCAAGACCCTGACGAATTGACCAACTATGTGAATGAGGCTTCTAAGGCGTCAGTCATCAAAGAACTGGCTCAGAAGCTGAAGGATTATGGCGAAGCTCAGAGTGATCCATACCTAGCTACAGGCACCAAAGTCAGGAATGAGCTGGAAGATCTTCTGTAGTCTGTAGATAAGAAATAAACGGCTTTTCATTTATTCGGAAGACTAAGTTATCCGATGGTTTTACTGTACTTTTAGAATACTTGATAAAAAGTAAAATGAAAGCAACATGAAGCTAATCAATTACATCAAAAATGGGGAAGGGGAAAACTACAATTACTCGCAGGATCACTGTTTTGTGAAGCTCTCTTCGAGAGAAACCAATGGCGAGTTGTGCATAGTAGAAGATACGCTGAAATCGAAGTTTCACCTGAAGCGCCATCATCACAAAATCATGACGGAGGTTTTTTATATGTTGGAAGGTGAAATGGAACTCATTTTTGATACCGAAACCATCAAGCTGAAAGAAGGAGATACCATCACTGTGGCACCAAATGTTTGGCATGAAGCCAAATGCGAAAATGGAGGTAAGATGCTCACCATCTTCAAAAATGGCGAATTTGATATCTTTTTGGAGGAGCTCTCAACCATGACAGAAGCTCAGTTCGCTGATAGCCAATTTATGAAATCGTTCTCCGAAAAGTTTGATATCTACGAGGAATAAGGCTCGAAAGGTAAACTACATTCATAGAGTAGCGATTAGTAGTTTGCATGGCATTCAAAATCCATTAGCTTTGGTTAAATACAAGGTGAATAAAGTGAATGGTTCACTTTATTCAGTCTTTACCTTCCATCATCATAATGCGCATAGTTCAACTCTTTGGTTTAACCCTTTTACTCTTTAGTTGCCGAACAGAGTCAGATAAACTCATAGGACACTGGCATTCAGTTCATCAAGAAGATGGACATTATTGGACTCTTGATGTAACGGATTCATCAACTACGGTTAACAAATATGATATTGAAACCAGCGAACCTGAGACCATTCGTTTTGATAAAAACGGAGATGAACTAATAGTCTTCATGTGGGAAGAATATAGAAACTTTAATGTCACAAACGATACGCTTGTAATAGCTGAACACTACCGTTTCGTTCGAGTTGATGAGGAGTATCATATGAACGATATTTTTCTCGGATCATTGGTTAAAATTAACCTTCCAAAGTCAACTAAGATTTCAAGACCCGATCTTTTGGAGGGCAAACAATGGGAATATATTCTTGTTGGATCAGACAAGAATGAAAACCCCTCGGAACTATCAAAAATTCAGACGAACAATGTGTTTTCCAGCCTAACAGGCCTGCCAATATTTGCACAAATCCAATCAGATAAATGGAGCTCGAAAAATCCTAACTATTGGCTCGTCATACATGCAGACAGTTTAACTTCTGAACTACTGATTAACAGCATTCGAACTTCACTCGAACCTTTTGATTTCATTGAAGGATTCTTCGTATCCCGGTTCAACTACGAACTGGATCGACTGGAATATGAAGAACTAAACGGAAGGTAACAAGCGCTAGCACGAATGCGCCAAACTGCCTATTTGCTGACTTTTGTGCAAATATCGCCATGAATCAGCCGCTGGGAACTCGCGGTGCTTTCTACCTGGCGCATCTCGCAGGATTTTTTTCTTTCTGGGCGCACTGCCATTCTGATACTTTGGAAGCACCGGCAGATTCATTAGTTTTATCTGAACTTGCCAAGCTTCGGGCGCACTCCTGCTAGCTTAGCGTTATACACTAAAATTCCTCTTTGATTGGAATCCAAAGAAATGGAACAGGAAAACGAAGTATGCCCTAAGTTGAAATGGTCCAATTTCATTGGTACGATTGCTGATTTTAAAACGCTATGACCAAAATGGGACTATATTCAACTGGACTAAACTGTTTAGTTTTATCATGAAAATGAATTAAACTAAATATCTCAATTCCTCCAACTCAAGGCTATCGACTAAATGAAAAAGTATTTATTCATTTTTTTTGGATTGATTACTATTACCTGTTTCTCTCAATTAAAACCTACAGAAAAAGGGTTCGAGTCATATAGAATAGAAACAAACGAGGATACGATAAATTTCTACATATTCAATCCTGAAAAGGTGATCAAAAAACACCTTTTTATTCATATAGCTGGATCATATCCCGCACCATTGTGGATAGAAACCAACCCCTGTTGTGTAACCCTTGATCCGTTTAATTATGACTTAATCCCTACGGATTACGCTTATGTTGTGATCTCCAAACATGGTTTTCCGTTCAGTGATAAGAAGGACTTTGAGGTGCCTACCTATTATTGGAAAAAAAACACCTTGGATTTTCGTGTTGAGCGAGTTAATCGAGTCATTCGATATATTCAAGAGCATCTTTTCTCACCTCAAGAGATTGTGGTAGTCGGGACGTCCCAAGGGACAGATGTTGCGGCCAAATTGGCAACTATTAATAAAGACATTACCAAAATCGGATTTTGGGCAGGTGGAGGCCTTCCCCAGCTTATGGAATTTGTAATGTTCGCACGTAAGGAGGCGATTTCAGGAAAAATAACCGAACATGAAGCCACTCAACGGATTGATTCCCTTCTTTTACAGTTCGAGAAAATGTTTGACAATCCCAGCCCCGATGAGATGTGGGATGGAAATAGTTTTTTGAGCTATGTCAGTTTTTCCGAGCCCCCGGTTGATCATTTATTGAAGTTGGACATTCCTATTTATGTAGCCATTGGGACCAAAGATCAGAACGTGGCTGTTGAAAACGCCTTAATTATACCCATCCAATTTATCAGATATCGCAAAAAGAACCTGACCTTTCGTCAATTCTCAAACTATGATCACGGATTTGTGGAAATCCTAGATAGTGGTGAGGAAATAGATAGGTTTGATGAAGTTACGCAAGACTTTATTAAGTGGATTCTTAAGACTGATTGACATATTTCCTCTAGCGTATCTCAAGTTCACCACAGCGTAACTTGTGAGTCACTTTTGTTCAAGTTTTGTAACTTGATCGAGTGTGTCGAAATAATAAATTCCCCACTATCAAATCCACTTCAATGCGTACGCTCTCCCTTTTGTTATTGCTGCTCTTATCTTTCGAATTTTCCTGTTCAAACCCTGAGGAATCACCCTACGAACTCCCATCTAAAGCGAAACAGCTTTTGACAGGAGATTCTTCCAAAACTTGGAAATTGGCACAGCGGTACAACAATAAGACACGGATGAATATGGGTGATTGCTTTCTATCTCATAGGGAAACCTACAGCAATGATATGACGATGTACAATAACTCCGGGGACAATAGAGATTGTGGCGAAACTCTTCAGGCTAACTGGAAATTTGTGAAGGACAAGAAAGGTAACTACTACGTTAGAATCGAAAGCGAGCAGTTGCCAGAACTGATGAATATTGACAAGGATTACAAGCTTTTTAAAGTGCTACGCTTAACTGATGATCAGATGACTTTGCAGTTTAAGCACAAGCAATTTTCTAATAAAACAACCACCATCACTGATATCTATGTGCCAGAGCATATTGAAGTGAAAGACCGAGAATTCCATTGGTAAGTCGGGCTAAGTGCTACTAGTTCCTTTGATCGAGGCACCTCCTTGTCTTTCAGGATTTTGAGCTAAAAATTCACCCAAAGTGAGTCTGTGCAAAGTTGAAAAGGAAATATCCTCTGAGTATCTTAAAGCTATGAAAGTCAAATTAGAGCCAACTCCCAAGACTGAAGGCGTCAAAAATGCGCTTCCCAAAATTGACTTTACCGATACTTTCTCTACCACTAATCATCAAGATGATTTGAGATCCATATCAAATTTGGTTTTTGGGACAATGCCAAAATGGGTCGAATTCTTAATGAAACTTCGGAATGCCATTGTTAGCGTCTTTGGTCTAAAAACAGAAATCCCAGCAGATTTTCATTCTACTTTCGAGGTGGGTGGATACGTTGGTTTTTTTCAAATTTTCAGCATTGAACATAATGAAATAATGCTGGGAGCAGATGACAAGCATTTGAACTTTAGAGTAAGTATTTATAACTCTGGAGAAGATCAATTCAATATCAAAGTCACCACCTTGGTGCAGTTCAATAATCTATTTGGGAGATTTTATATGGCTATTGTAATGCCATTTCATCACCTCATTGTCAAACGAATGGTGAAACAAGCCTACAGTCCAAGCGATAAGACAAGTTGATAAACGGAAGTAGCATGACATTTCTCACGCTCGCCATTGTAATACTTGAAGTCATTTTTCCTCAAGTCTCGTAGCTTATCTGGATAAGTAAAACCTTATACTCTCACACCTCAAGCTCTTCCATGTATTTTGTCAATTTTGTCATATAAGGACCAAAGCTCTTAGCGTAGTACATCATGATCACCAAGTAGCTAATAGATGTTAACAATACCGATCCGCCAATCCGCAAACAAAGGCTAGCGAAATCTTCGTCCGGAAAGAAATAGCGCAGTTCGAGATAATAGGTTGCTGCAAGTAAAGCCAGAACGAATATCAGGAAAAGTCGCTTATATTTCTTGAGATTGACCAGCAGCGATGAAAGGTATGCTCTGACAGACTCTGACGTAAACGCTCTATTGACAAGTTTATATTCAAGCCAGCCGAACAATAGCAACACAAAAAACACAACAAAGGCTAATAACTGTAGAGGGATGAGTTTTGAAGGATCAATCCAAGGGTGCTTGGTAGGATCATATACTAAGTAGAAAGAAATGATCCCCAATGCACTCACCACTGCCCCAAAGGCAGTAATAGTCATTTCTGTTAAGAGTTTTTTGTTCATAGCAGATACTATATCAGATGTCCCTTCTCCTATGATTTTCCGTATGTCACCTTCGGTTTGACCTTCCAGACCTCCAAGATGAAATTGATCCCATGTGTTTTTTAATTTGTCCATATTCATAGCATATCAAATTTTAGCTTTTGACGTAATTTTCCTTTTATCTGATTGATTTTGAATCCTATGTTAGATTCGCTGAGCCCCATTATTTCACTGATCTCCCGATACTTGATACCATCCAGATAAAGCATAACTATGGCTTTTTCTATATTATTCAGTTCGTCTATGGCTGCATATAGAAGTCGAACGTTTTCGTCATCATAGACCGGATCTGAAATTAGCTGATCGGATATGGTCTCCTTTGTGGGCTCGTTCTTTCGCTTTCTGTATCTCGAAACGGCAGTATTAAAGGCTATGCGATACATCCAGGTTGTGATTTTGGACTTGCCATCGAATCTCTGAAAGGACTTCCATAACTGCACAAGTATGTCTTGATATAGATCCTGCCGATCATCCGATTCCTTGCAATAGATATTACAGATCTTGAGAATGATCCGTTCGTTTTCTTTTATTAAGCTAATGAACTCTTTTTCCAAACCACTTTAGTTTAATTGCTCCTATGCTTGCATTAGTCGCCAACTTGGACAAATTCTTAGAGTGCGAAGCGAAAATTCTAAATTTTATTTAGAATATGAACGACCAAACGGCCTAACATCAGTTCATGTCTCACGAACGGAAATTTACTGGTTAGAGCGTGAGGACACCTTACATGGTTACAGGAATGATACACCTAATCCTTGTACCAAAGCTCAATTAAATGTATCCTCAAAAGCACCGAAATAGATTTTAGGCTGTGTTTTATTAGATTTAGGTATGAGAAATTTGAATAAAGAAGACATTGATCAGGAAGTATTTGACCTTTATGATGATTATGCACACAACCGAATAGAAAGAAGGCAATTCATAAAGAAACTATCATTGTATGCAGTAGGGGGGATTACAGTTTCATCGTTGCTTAGTTTCATAATGCCCAATTATGAAGATACTATGGTCATTAAGCAGGACGATGATAGACTCATATCGGAGTTCATCACTTATCCATCTCCGAACGGAGGAGGGGAGATAAAGGGACTTTTATCCAGACCAAAAAATGCTAAGAAGAAGCTACCAGGAATCATCGTAGTACATGAGAATAGGGGACTCAATCCGTATATAGAAGATGTAGGGAGAAGAGCTGCTATAGATGGGTTCATCTCTTTGGCGCCAGATGCGCTTTCTCCGTTGGGAGGTTATCCTGGCAATGATGACGAAGGAAGAGCCCTACAGCGCCAGCGAGATAAGAATGAAATGCTGGAAGATTTCATTGCCGCATACGAATACCTGAAAGCTAGCAAGGAATGCACCGGTAATATTGGCGTTGTGGGATTCTGTTTTGGAGGCTGGGTTTCAAACATGATGGCAGTAAAAGTCTCTGATCTCGGGGCAGCAGTGCCATACTACGGCAGACAGCCAGCGAAGGAAGAGATTCCGCTTATTTCTGCTCCTCTGATGATTCACAATGCAGGACTAGACAAGAGAGTCAATGAGGGTTGGCCTGCTTATGAGGAAGGGCTGAAAGAGAATAATAAAGAATATGAGGCCTTTATGTATCCAGAAGTCAATCATGGTTTTCATAACAACACTACTCCTCGATTTGAAGAAGCTGCAGCAGAGCTTTCATGGAGTAGGACCATGGCTTTTTTTGCTGATAAATTGAGCTAGACATATGACTTAAAGAGAAAGTGCAGGTGCCTACCTACCCGCTTCCCACTATGAGTAGTCAATTAAGAATCATTATTGAAACTGAAAGATTATTGCTTCGAGAGATAACGCTTGAGGACACTGTACACATGCTGAGACTTCACGCTGATGAAGAAGTACAGAAGTACACAGGAGAATCTGTCATCGAATCTATGAGTGAGATGAGGAGCGCTATACAAACCAGAATAAGTGACTATAAGAAATACGGTTATGGCAGATGGGCGGTGGTTCTAAAAGATGGGATGCATTTTGTGGGCTGGGCAGGATTGGCCTACTTGCCGGAGTTTGACGAAATAGATCTGGGCTATAGATTCTTGCCTCAGTTTTGGGGCAATGGATTAGCCACAGAGGCTTCTCAAGCAATATTGACATTCGGATTTGAAAAACTCAAATTGACAAGGATCATTGCGATGGCAATGAAGGATAATGTAGCTTCAATCAGAGTGATGGAAAAAGTGGGAATGAAGTACGAGAAATTGGCTCCATTTGAGCCAGGAAGTGAAGATGTCGTCTGGTATTCCTGTGATAGAAATCAAAGTATGGGTACATCAATGAACTCAACAAATCTTTGAAATCAATCCGTCTGGTTATTTGTTTGATTCTTTCGGTTTGTATTTATCGATTGCGGATACAAGTGCTTTCTCCGAAATAGGTTTTGATAAGTAATCATTGCAACCGGCATCAATAATTTTTATTCTGTCCTCTTCCATCACATAACCTGTTACCGCAACAATTGGGATTTCCTGATTCATTTCCTTAATTATCTTGGTAGCATCTAGTCCATTCATGACTGGCATGCCAATGTCCATCAGTATTAGATCTATTGAACTGTTAGCCTTTACTATATCAACCGCCTCTTGTCCATTTTTCGCATGAATTACTACGTAATTAAGCCTTTCTAATACTACTTGTAGATATGTGAAATTAATTAACTGATCTTCCGCTATAAGAATAGTGACACTATGACTTAAATCTGGAACCAGATCATCAGTTTTTGTTATCTCGACTTTATGCTTTGCTTGGATATAAGGTATTGTAAAACGGAAAGTAGCTCCTTTATCAATTTCTGATTCTATCCAAATTTGACCTTCAAGCAGTTCGACTAAATTCTTTACAATAGCTAATCCTAGACCTGTTCCCGACTTGTAATTTGTGTAGTCATTATCAACTTGCCTAAATCGGTCAAATATGGCCTTCTGATCTTTTGTATCTATTCCTATGCCAGTGTCTTTTACAAAAAATTCAATCATTTCTCCCTTCTGTAAATAACCAAATTCCACTTCTCCATTATCTGTGAATTTCAGGGCGTTTTCAAGCAGATTAGAAAGTATCTGTGACAAGCGATTATCGTCTGTAGAGATATTGCTTTCATTATCCGATAATCCCTTAATTACTCTAATTTGACAAGTCGATTTAGTGTTAATGACTTTGAATCTCTCATATAAATGATCGATAAGCCTGTTGACATTGCATGGTGTATGATTGATGCTAAGCTGATTGGCATCAATTTTTGAAAGGTCAATAATGTCCGAAATGAGATTGAGTAGGTTTTTGCCTCCTGCTTCAATAAAGTCTAGGTATTCTTCTTTTTGCTCCTCTGTTAAATTTTTCTTTTTAAGAATATTCGCAAAACCTAAAATAGCATTCATGGGAGTACGAATCTCATGAGACATGTTCGCTAAGAATGCCGATTTCAACCGGTCGCTTTCTTCTGCTTTTTCTTTGGCTCTAACCAACTCCTGTTCAGCGATCATTCGCTCTGTGATCTCTCTCGCCACTGCCGTTGCACCTATGATCTCAGACTCTTCGTTATAGATAGGATTATAAAAGGATTCATAATAAGACCGTTCTATATCACCGAAGATTTCTATGGTGGAATGCGATTCTCCAGTTAGCGCACGATCCAGACTTTTTTTTGCTTTCGCTTTATCTTCTTGAGTAGTCACACAATCAAGAAGATTCATTCCGATCTTAACCTTTTGATCGTAGACATTCATCATGCTTTCAGCATGAACCTTATTAAAGTATAAGTAATTGTAACCGTTATCAACAGAAAAAATGATAATGTCATGGAAGCTTTCAATACTTGACTTTAAAAGCGTCTGAGTTCTTCGCAATGCCTTGCCTATCAGGTTGCGTCCTTCCCTTTCAAATGCCAAAGAGGCAATATTGGCAATAGACATAGCAAACCGCTGATCTTCATCTGTCCACTTTTCACGAGAGCCTACATGTTCAAAACAAACAACTCCGATATCCTTTTTTCCGCCTTGTTCTTTGATAAAAACATCAAGCATACAGTTAATTCCATTGGGGGTCAGATACCCGTGAGAAAACTCCTTGGTTCGTGGATCTGAGTGAGCATCATCAGCAGCGATGGTGATTCCCTTTCTTAATGCTTCAAAATAGTTGGGATGATCCTTGGCAGTCAAGATTAACCCTGCCTCGTGTACACCTTCTGCAATCTTAAAAAGAGACTGGCAATAAATGCCTGCCTTGTCTTCAGTAAACTCCCAGATACTAACACGCGCGACATTCAAAGCTTGCGCAGAAAGTTCTGTGATCTTGTTTAATGTTTCTATGAAGCCGGCATCCTGGATGCTCGCCAATTCTAGCAATACCGACTTTTGTTGGATTCTTCTGTTTTCTTGCTCTTTCTGTTCAGTAATATCTTGCGCAGTGCCCTGTATCCCAATGATATTTCCCTTATCATCTTTTATAGATTTTGCAATTCCTTTGATATGTTTCTGTTTCCCTCCGCTAGTTCTGATGGAATGTTCAATTGTATAGCCCTCACCAGTTCGAATCAAATGATTTACAAACTCATCGATTTTTTGCAATTGAGTGGGATTATCAAATCTACTTCTGTATAGCTCAAATAAGTCCTCTGAATTCGTGTCTTCGTCAATGTCAAATATTTTATAATTTTCCTTGCTCCAAGTCAAATCATTGGTTTGTAAATCAAATTCCCAGCTTCCTATTTTTGCAATCTCTTGCGTCAGTTTTAGAGCCTTCTGGTTTAATTGGAGCTCTTTTGTTAGTTCTTCCTTGCTCTTTTGTTGATCACTCACCTTTCTGTTATTTAGTCCAGTTCTTACTTATATCTAAGTAAACTCCAATTGTACCAGTGCTTCGCTTATTGCGATCAGCTTTGATTTATGGGTATTTGACAACTAGTCATAAATCCGTTTGTAGCCGAATACAACCCGTTATTACTCCAACCTAGATTTAGAAGGAAGGTTCACTAAAGCTAGCAATTAATAAGATCAATTTGAGATTATGTGTGACTCTGTTCAAAAGTGGGTTAGCGCTCCATCTTATCTAGACCCTGTTCGTTCTTCACGAATCCAAATACGAAGATGGCTTTAGGCCCGGTTGTTATCACCCAGCCATCACTTCTTCCACCGACTTGGCGGTATCTAACACTGTTTTCTCTAGCTGAATAGGTGACCAATTAAAAGTCTTCATGGTATCGCTCACATCTGCTTTGAAGGTGTTTCCTACGAACGGGAGCATACCTTTCATTTCGCTATTGAAGTTGGCCATAAACTTGATTAGGAAAGTAGGAGCGAGCTTGGTGCTCACTTTACTATATCCATTAGATTTCAGGATCTGAGCCATCTCTTGAAAACTATACGAATGCTCGGTAGTCACAATAAATCTTTTGCCATTGGCTTTTTCGTTTTCCAGGGCCTTCACATGTATGGTGGCTATATCTCGCACATCAGACATGTTGATACTTGCTCTTGGGAGCATGGGCACCTTGCCTGTGATCAGGTTTTTGTACATGGTCATGGATTCTCCGGAGAGATTCCCGGATAGGGTAGGGCCGTACACTGGCCCAGGATTGACCACCACCAATTCTAGCGGTGTGTCACCTTCTTGGTTGTTGATAAATTCCCAAGCACTTTTCTCCGCGAGTGTCTTACTCTTGAGATAGGCTGTGGCATTTTTAGCATTGACATTGGTCCAGCTGTCTTGATTGATTCTGACAGATCCATTGGCATCACCGAGCATGGCCACCATAGAGGAGGTGATCACTATGCGTTTGATTCCGGCTTTCTTGGCAGCCTTTAATGCACGAAGCGTCCCATCCACTGCCGGTTTGATTAGCTCATTTTCATCTTTGGGCTCTTTGGCTACATAGGGTGACGCCACATGCAGCACATATTCGCAATCTGCCATGGCTTCTTCCCAGCCTGCATCTTCGAGTAGATTGAGCTCACAATACTCCAGATTTCCCTTCGGGTCTACTGCTTTAGAGATGCCTTTTGTCACCTCATCGGTTTTGGAAAGACTTCTTACAGATCCCTTCACAGCATATCCATTCTTGAGCAGCTCTGCTGCACAATGTTGGCCGATGTATCCTGATATTCCGGTTACGAGTACTTTTTTCATCTTGGTATTTTTTGAGTCTAAACTATTTAAATCTACTAAGTCTTTCCATTTCCTGTTCAATCATTGATGCTGAAATGGGCGGCCTATTCAGCTTCTAGTAGCAATTCTTCCAAATTTAATTTTCTTGTAAACATATCTAGCTTACCATCGGCATTCTTTGGCCAATCTTCCTGGGGTCGATCCCAATAGAGCTCTACACCATTCCCATCAGGGTCATCGAGATAGATGGCTTCCGATACACCATGATCTGCCGCTCCCGTGAGAGGATAGGCTTCCTCTAAGAGCCTGAGGGCAATCTGTGCCAAGTCCCTTCTGGTGGGAAATAGGATGGCCGTATGGAATAACCCCGGCTGATTTTTCGGTGCAGGGGGCTGTCCTTTGCTAGACCAGGTATTAAGCCCAATGTGATGGTGATAGCCTCCAGCACTGATGAATGCCGCCTGATCGCCCATTCTTTGCATGATCTCAAACCCCAAAAGGTCATGATAAAAGGCAAGTGCACGATCCAAATCGGATACTTTGAGATGAACGTGACCTATCCGTGTCCCAGCTGGAACTTTGTATGCTTTACTCATTTTATTTCTTCTCTGCCGTCTGCATGCTTCGCAAATCTGCCGCTCTCTCTCGGGTGCACGTGATCGTTGCTTGGCCATGGCCACCCTCCAAACTGCGTCCTTCTATAGTCTGCCATGGCTTCCTGTATCTCTTGCTGCGTGTTCATCACGAATGGGCCGTATTGGGCCACAGGCTCACCGATTGGCCGTCCTTGCAATACCAAAAATCTACACGTACTCGATCCACTGGTGATAGTTACCTCTTCATCCGCTTTTAGCTCAATGCACTTATGGGTGTTGATCGTATCTCCGTTGACCTCTACTTGATCACCTTCATAGAAGTACAGGGATCTGTTGGTAGTTGCTTTTCCTTGCGGCAATGTCCAGTTCGCTCCGGCTTGCATTTCTATCGTCCAGATGCCTACCTCATTGGCCGGGTCAGCAGCCCAAGAATCTGGCGCTGGGTCTTGTGCCTTGATATCACCAATTTGCCCAGCTATTACATTGACTTTGGTCTTAGAATCCTCAGACAGGTACAGCGGAATATCTTCTCCCCAGAGCATTTTGAAATGCGGCTCCACGAACTTGCTTCTCTTGGGCAGGTTCAGCCATATTTGGAACAGTAGGAGTGGATTGTCAGCTTCTTTGTTGAGCAATGGAAACATCTCACAATGATTCACACCCTTTCCGGCAGTCATCCACTGCACATCTCCATCACCAAATCTACCTGCCGCGCCTAATGAATCCGAGTGATCAACTGTCCCTTTCGGCACCACAGTCACTGTCTCAAATCCCCTATGTGGATGCTGTGGAAATCCTGGCACTTTGTCACCATGATACATCCTCCAGCTATTGGATGGATCAAAATCTTGACCCAGATTTCTATCAGCAATCGATTCATCAGGTCCCATATGATCATTCCCTTTTGGGTAATCATCTTTGTGATAAACACAGAAGAGAAAAGGGTCTTGCGTCTCCCATGGGAATCCAAGGGGTTTGATGTTTTTAATGGCTGAATTCATGCTTTTTGAAATTTCGGTTGGCTTATCAACCATGAAAAGTACAAAGTTGTTCCCTAATCGAAAAGTCCGGAACTGAGATAGCGCTCACCTGTGTCACATACGATAAACACAATCACTCCAGAATCAATGCTTTCGGCTACTTGAAGAGCGGCAGTCAGCGCACCACCGCTACTCATACCGGAGAGGATGGCTTCTTCTTTGGACAATCTACGAGCCATGCTTCTGGCTTGGTCTTCACTTACGTCAATGACCTGATCTACTCTCGATGGGTCGAATATTTTTGGAAGAAACTCTGGTGACCATCTCCTGATACCAGGAATAGATGAACCTTCAGTGGGTTGAGTCCCAACGATTTGTACGTTGGGGTTCTTTTCTTTGAGATATTTGGATACCCCCATGATGGTCCCAGTGGTACCCATGGCAGATACGAAGTGTGTCACTTCCCCATTGGTGTCTTTCCATATTTCAGGGCCCGTGCTTTGGTAGTGCATGCCATAGTTATCAGCATTCGCAAACTGATTGAGCATGAAGTAGCCTTGATTGTTGGCCATATCCTCGGCCAGCTCACGAGAGAATTCAATCGTCTTCTGGGCAGGAGTGAGGATCACTTCCGCGCCATAAGCCCGCATGGCGAGCACGCGCTCTCTAGTGCTGTTCTCGGGCATTAGTAAGGTCATATGCAGCCCAACGGATTGAGCGATCATCGCTAGAGCGATACCTGTATTTCCACTCGTGGCTTCTACTAGTTTGTCTCCTGGTTTGATATCGCCACGCTTAAGTGCTTCGGTGATCATACCATAGGCCGCTCTGTCTTTTACGCTTCCACCAGGGTTCTGACCTTCGAGTTTGCCATATATTCTCACCTTTGGATTGGAGTGGATTCTCGTGATTTCTACCAGTGGAGTATTTCCGATAAGGTCTATCAGTTTCATCTTAAGCTTGTTTTACAGTGATCAGGTCTGGCTTGGTATCTGCGCCCTCTTGCATGAGTGTTTGGTAGTAGACCCGTGAGTTTGGCTGAAGACTTTTGGTCAACCATACATTTCCACCCACAATAGATCCTTTGCCTATTCTAGTCTTACCGCCAAGGATGGTAGCCCCAGCATAAATGACCACATGGTCTTCAATGGTAGGATGTCGCTTCACTTTGGCGTCCTTCTTATCCACACTCAAAGCACCCAAGGTTACACCTTGATAGATCTTCACATGCCTGCCTATGATTGTGGTCTCACCGATCACTATCCCCGTACCATGGTCAATGCAGAAGTATTCACCAATGATCGCATTGGGATGAATGTCTATTCCTGTCTTGCTATGAGCATCTTCGGTTATGATTCTAGGAATGCTGGTCACGCCAAGCAACGCTAGTTCATGCGCCAATCGATATGAGGCGATTGCATAAAATCCAGGGTAAGAGCGGATGATTTCTGATCTGTTGTTGGCAGCAGGGTCACCTGCTAGCATAGCATCTACATCCGTTTGCAATCTGGCATAGATTGTAGGGAGATTCCCAAAAAAGTCCTGAATGATATCTTCTCTGTTGTCGCCTTCCAATGAAATGTTTTTCATCAAAATTCTTCCAAGTTTGGATTCCAATCCCTTGAGTTGAAATTCCAATTCTTCCCGTGATTTTACAGGTTGACTTGAGTAATTAGGGAAAAGTACCCCGAGCAACTCGTTGAAGAATCCACAGATGGAACTCTTGGAGGGAGTCTTGGTGTATTCTTGATGAGCTTCGTAAACCTGATTAATGAAATCGCTATTCATTGATATTATCTTTTGACTTTGTAACAATGCAACGTGGGGTGTGTGCTTAATGTTGACAATTAAAAGGTCGGGGTAGCTACCTTTTGAATCATTTAGGTGAAAATCCTAATTCTGATACAAGAATAGAATCTCTTGATCAATTTCCGGCTCCAATCTTAGCCATTTTATTGCATTTTCTCCATCCCAGCGATACACCCACGATATCCCAGATCGACCTATATATCGATCAGTGAGTTCATAGGCTTCATCTTCCAGGGCTTCTGCTATGCTGATGAAAGTAAAATCTTTTTCCTTCAAACCTTGATAAATCAGGGGCATATAGGCAGCATTCAGATGATTGGCATGACATAAATAAATATGTGAAATAGGCCTGCCAACGACTATCTGGCTAGCGCTATCCATGAAATCAAACATGCGTAAGGTGTGTGTCACGTACGCCATACCGATTGACTCCATCATGGTAGAATCATTGTTCCGATAGGCATCCAGATAGACCTTATTGAAAACATAATCCGAACTCTCTACTGAGACCGGAGCTATTTCATAATTGAGAGAATCTAAGAATCTTTCGAATCCAGCTTTAGTAAGACTATCTGGCCCGGTGTTGAGGAAGGGGTGCCGAAAGTAGCGCAAGTCCATATTTCGCTCCTTCATCAGCTGTCGTGTAACTCGTTCACCTTTTAATACATCCGCTTGGTATTCCTCCAAAGGAGTCTTGTATAATGAAGGATGGCTAAAAGTGTGATTGCCCAGTACCAAACCTTGATCCAGCCAGGCCTCAAGTATCGCTATGCGATTTTGGTTTTTTTCATCCTTGTAGAGTTTGGATTCATTGACGAATCCTATAGCCGGTACTTCGAATGCTTTGCAGTCTTCAATGATCTTCATATTGGCAGCACGCATCAGCTCATAAGAGAGCTCACCGCCACCCATGACTAGATCATCAAAAGTAATGGCCACCTGTTTTTGACCAAAAGCAAGAAAACCGGCCAGTAGCAGTGCAATAGAAAGATGTATTCGCATAAAGCAAAGCTAATGGTGAATTCTCTTATTCGTATTTAAGATTATCAGCAGGGTTGCTATTAGCAGCTCTCAATGCGTGATATCCTGTGGTCAGGATGGTGATGAGAGAAATCACCACCAGCACAAGGATGAATACCATGGCACTTAATTCGACATGATACTCGAAGGTAGTGAGCCACTCACCCATGAAATAATAGGCCAAACCAAAAGCGGGTATTGCGCCTAAGATGACCAAAATCATAAAGTCTTTGATGATTAATGATACCAGCCCGAATAAATTGGCTCCAAGCACTTTTCTGATGCTAATTTCTTTGGTTCGTTGCTCGGCTATGAATGATGCCAAGCCTAAGAGACCTAAGCAGGCAATGAATATCATCATGATAGAAAATCCAAGGAATAGCTGTCCTCTGAGCTGATCCACTTCATATTGGTCCATGAAGTCTTCATCCAAGAAGCTATATTCAAAAGGCATATTTGGAAATACTTCCATCCAACTTTCCTCAACTCCACGGATAGAAGCTTGCATGTCTCCATTCAGCTTGATTAGAGCATTGGAATTATTTTCACTTGGTATAAACAAAAGTGCCTCTATAGGAGCATAAAGCGATCTTTGATGGAAATCTTTTATCACCCCAACCACCCGATGAAAAACTGTGCTGTCTCCGTCAAATTGAAATTTTTTGCCAATAGGATTTTCCCATGACATTCGCTTCACCATCGATTCGTTTACCAATACGGACGATACTGTATCAGCGCTATACTCCTCCGAGATATTCCTACCTTCCACGATTTTCATACCCAATACGTCCACATAGTCAAAATCAATGGCGTAGCTATCTATACCGTATTCCTCCATGCCTCCGGTGTTGGTTTCTACGCTCATGATATTTTTCCCAAAACCCCTTCCTGGTGACGTGGAGCTTGTTCCTGCATCAGTTACATGAGGGCTTTGGAGAATTCTGTCTCGCAATACTGGCCATTTTTCTCTTGCATCTCTACTGTTGAGATGCACGCGCATCACCTTCTCTTTGTCAAATCCCAAGTCTTTTTCCTGAAGGAATTGCATTTGCTGGTAAATCACCATGGTGCCTATGAGCATGAAGATAGAAATGGCAAATTGGATACCAACCAGTACACTTCTGAATGCCTTATTGCCTGATCTACCGCCTTTGCCCTTCAATACGGCTACTGGTTTAAACGCTGAGAGATAGAATGCAGGGTAGCTTCCGCTCAATACACCGGTGAAGAGTAGTATTATACCGATGGTCAATAATACTGCCGGCTCACCTAGATTGGCTAGTTCCATCCTCGTTTGCAGCATATCATTCAGAAAAGGAACCAATGCGATCATTAATATCAAACTGATTATAAAAGCTACAACAGTTAGTAAAATGGATTCTGTGATAAACTGACCAATGAGCATATTGCGCTGAGCGCCCATTACTTTCCTGATTCCTACTTCAAGCGATCTTTTCATAGATCTGGCTGTTGATAGATTCATGTAATTGATGCTCGCAATCAAAATCAGAAATACACCAATGGCTCCAAATATGTAGATGTATTTGATGTTGCCGAGTGGTTCGGGCTCACCTTGAAAATCTGAATACAAATGAATATCTCGAATATTGATCAATTCATATTTCAGTGTGACATCAAACTGATCAAAGATCACAGCAACATATTTCTTGTTGATTTCGGCGAGGCGCTGCTCTAGCACTGATGGTTCTACACCCTCTCTGATGAGTATATATGTGAAAATGTTGAATCCACCCCAGTTCTGGTTTCTTGTCCAATCTTCTGTGCTGGCAGATATGAGGGCACTTGGCCGAATATGATTAGTTGTCGGGATGTCTTCATATACACCTGTTACCTTGACTGTGTTGTCATCTGCCTTGATGAACTCCCCGATAGGGTCATTATCGCCAAATAGTTTGGAGGCTATGGTACGATTGAGGCAAATGGTATTAGGTTCTATGAGGGCTGTTTCTGGGTCCCCATATACGAAATCGTAATCGAAAATTTCAAAGATGGTACTATCAGCCAGGTAAACTTCTACTTCGAAAAAGCTATCATCATCTTTCTCAAATGTGGTTCGACCATTCTGCATCAACCTGGTGTACTGCTCCACCTCTGGTACTTCATCCTTCAAACCTCGTCCCAAAGGAAACTGGGTAACTGCCCACCTGAATGAGTTGTCGGGCTCCGTGAAATCAGAGGAGATTCTGAAAATACGATCTGCTTTGGTATGCTGCTTATCGTAGTTAGTTTCCGTGAAAAGATATAGTACAATGAGAAGGCAGGATACAATTCCTACTGTCAGACCCAAAATATTTAAGGTGGTATAACCTAGTTGTCTGGAGAGATGACGAATGGTAATCTTCAGGTAATTCTTGATCATGGTATAATAGACTAGGTAGTTTGAGATCTCAAACGTATGGAATTTGTATCGGTATTGGAAATGTGCTGAATGGCTTTAATATGATTTAACAACAAAATTGCCATAGTTGCGTGGCTTCATGAAAGTCAACCAGGGTGTAAAAAATTCGTAAGACATTTTAGCATTGATCTGAAAAATGAATTTCTTGCATATGAATGATACTTGTAAGAAATTACTCCCTCTCAATAACGTCACCCTCAAAGTTAACTCATGAATGAAATGAATGAAGATATTGCAAGATCACTTAGGGTCATCAAGAACATTCTTGTTGTCTTCTTAGCAATCGTGATTTTGTATCTGCTCAAAATGCTGAGTGATCTATTTGTACCCTTGGCATTCGCTTTGTTCTTCGCGATTTTGCTTCAGCCCTTGGTTTTACTTTTTCAGAGGAGATTTTCACTCAATTTGAGTGTGATATTTACGACTATCGTGTCGGTGTGTGGTTTCTTATTGGTGGGTTTTCTATTTTATAATGCGGTGAGTGGATTCATAGAAAACAGAGAGACCATCTTGGCAGGTGTCACGGCAGAGCTTAAACCGCTTGTAGATCGAGTGACTCACCTTATGGGTAGTGAGCTTAAAGAAGCTGAGATCAGAGAGTACATATCTAGAGTGATTCCTACAGATCAGGTCCTTTCTCTTTCGGGATCATTTATCAATACGCTGAGTGGTTTTGCTACTGAGCTTTTGATGGTGATCTTATATTTTGTGGGACTTCTTGGGGCCATAGCTCAGTATGAGAAAGTCATAGACTACATCATGGGTGTTTCTGCTGATAAGGAGCATTCTACAGCCTCCAATACCTTCAAAAGGGTAAAACACTCCATATCTGTTTACATCAAAGTGAAGACCATAGTCAGTTTACTTACTGGTGCAGGAATAGGGATTATTAGTTGGCTATTTGGAATACAATATGCGTTTCTATGGGGCATATTAGGATTTGTACTCAATTATATCCCTTACGTAGGATCGCTTATAGCCATAGTACCTCCATTATTGATCGGTGGGCTCACTGCCACCTCCGTTTCCGAATTTGTGTTTTTGTTTGTGGCATTGGAGGGCGTGCAGCTGGTTATGGGTAGTATGGTGGAACCTAAGTTGACCGGAGATTCTTTGTCCATCAATACGGTGACCATCTTATTCAGCTTGGTTTTTTGGGCATTTATGTGGGGTACAGCAGGTATGCTATTGTCTGTGCCATTGACCTTCCTCATCAAGGTGATACTAGAACATGTGGCGGATGCAGGTTTCCTTGTTCGTATGATGGACAAAAAGACAGGCAAGCAGTTAGGATAGAGGATAGACCACTTTCTAGAATCTACTTTTGGGTTAATCATTAGTACTTTGAAAATGATCCTTACATCTTTAGTAGATCGTCCAAAAGAATGTATCTTAGTGATCGCCTAAATTCAATTTGACACTAATAATTTTATCTGCATGAGATCCGTAGAAGAGCTACTACAAGTACTTGTTCAGCTATCTATAGCTGACAATGAATTCGCCAAAGAAGAGCAGCAGTATATCATTGATATTGGATTAGCAGGAGGCCTTACCAAAGACGAAGTGGAGATTATTGTTTCTAAGGCATATGCAGGAAAAGACCTCAATAATTTACCCTTCAAGGATAGATTGTCCTATATGGTAAATCTTATTCAGCTAATGAAAGTAGATGGTAAGGTTCGCAGAAGTGAAATTGAGTTTTGCGAGAAAGTTGCGATTAGTTTGGGGTATTTACCTAGTGTAGTAGCTGATATGTCTCAGTACGTATATGCAGATGCATCTATGATAAATTATCCCAAGTTGGAGGAAATAGCCAGGGCCAACTCTACTCGAAAGGATTAACTTCTTGTTCGTTTTCTAAAAAGGTTGTTACCACCTTCAAACTTTCTGTGGGGAGTTCTTCCATAGGCACATGCCCGGCATTTTTCAGTATTACCAGGGTGTCATTGGGTAGATCTTTATGAAACTTGTGTGCATTCCCAACAGGAATCAAAAGATCCTGATCACCCCATAATAGCAATGTTGGTTGCCGTATTTCCCCAATATTCTTGATCGCTAATGTGTCTTTCTTCGAGGCAAATTGATCTACAAAAGCCTGACGATTGCCTGCCCTCAAAGCCAATTCGAAATAGCGATCAACTAAATCTTCTGATACCTTGGATTTATTGTGGTAAACATTCAATACGCTTGATTTAACCAAAAAGCGGGGAGTGATATAGGTGAAGATGTTTTTCACAACTGGAATTTTGGCCAACTCAAAAGCGATGGGTTTATTTTTAGAATTGGTAGGGTATCCGGCTGCATCTATCAGTATAAGCTTATCAACCATACTGGGATATTTCAGTGCATATCTCCAAGCTATCTCGCCACCAAGAGAATTCCCCGCTAGGATACATTGCTTGACTTTAAGCGTAGTGAGGAAATTATTCATGAAGTCCACATAATGACCTTTGGAATAATTTGCATCTGGAAACGGCCCTGTCAGACCATATGCGGGCAGGTCCATTCTTATCACCCTACGCTGGTCTTTGAGTTTGGCAGCCCATTCGTCGAATGTATGCAGACTTGCTCCAGTACCATGAATGAGCACAATCGGGGCGGAATCATTTTTACTGCCTTCATCTCTAATATGAACTTCCATGCCATCAACCGTGATAAATTCGGAAGGATATTGCGCATACTTATATTTCAGTGTGTCGATTGGGATATCTGCGTGACCAAATAACAATACGATCAATAGGCATCCGGCAGCAAGTATGCCTGCAAGGGCTTTGAGAATTTTGATGATGGATTTCATTGATGGGAAGGTAGTAAACTAATGCTTCATAAGCCGCAAGGCCTCTCTTCGACTAAGTGGATTCAGTTCGTGGCTATTGGTGAATTCTAGCACCCAATCAGGATTGGTACGGCTATACTCTCTGAGTACCCAGCCAATGGCTTTGTTAATAAAGAACTCATTAGATCCCAGTAATCTCAATATGATTCTAGTCAGCAACTCTGTATTGAGCTCGGACTTGTATTTGAGTTGGAATAGCAGCGCTGAACGCTGCAACCAAATGTTCCCAGAATCAAGCCACTTGTCTATTTGATGTGGTATTTCGTTAGGGTGTTTTTTGAAGTAACTGCCCATCAGTCGATTGGCTATGTAGTCTACCGTATCCCACCATGATTTATGGGTAACCATATACTCCAACAATTCGAGATCTTCAACCTCAAGGACTTTGATGTATTTCCAGACCAATTCTTGTCCAAAGAATTGAAAGTCACGCTGAGGTTTGCTCCAAAGTGTATGAACAAGCTCAGAGAGTTCGGATTTAGGTGGTAGAAATTCCTTAGTCAGAAATGGTTTCTGGATCTGCTGCCTTTCACCAGCTTTCATCCCATAAAAGTCAAACTGATTCCTCATATACTGTTTTTGCTTTAGCGCAATTTCAGCATTTGCATTGAGTGCAAATTCCTGAGTCAATACATCGAGATAATCTTGGGTTTGGTCACTCATCTCCATTTATTAAATCTAATCGAATCTTCTTGAACCTTCACAGATTGGTGGACAGCAAATGTTCTTAGCGAATGATTTGACTTTCCTGTTTCAGGAGAGTTCAGGTTGTTGAGAGTCTATCATTGCTCTTGCCGCTATCTGATGAAAGTCAGTTTTTAATGTGTTGCGGGCTATTATTTTTGCCTTACAAAACGAACACAATGAAGCCTTTTTTTTCGCTCCTATTTTCTCTCGCGGCTATAGCCTGCTTTTCTCAAACAGATCAGGCCCTATTTGACAAGCATCATAAGACTCATGAGTGGTCATATGGTGGTATTTATGGACCTGATCATTGGGCCGAAATTGATCCTAACTTCACTTCTTGCAATGGTGAGTTACAATCACCTATTGACATCATTTCGGATAAATCCAGTGAAGCTCATTTCAAATTAGAGTTTCATTATCATCCATTTTTTGTGGATTTGATCAATAATGGGCACACACTCATCGAGCAAATCGTAGAGCCAAAGGCCTTGGTTTTTCAGGACAAGAATTACTCCCTCCTGCAATTTCATTTTCACACACCATCGGAGCACCATGTCAATGGTAAGGCTTATGATATGGAGATACATTTTGTGCACCAAAGCAATGATGGAGAATACGCTGTGGTAGCAGTATTGGTAGAGGAGGGGAGCCACCGAAATGCATTCTTAGCGCATTTTATGAAGACACTGCCAACTCATGTCAACGAGGAATTAAAGGCTTTGGAAAAAGCCGACCCATTGGAGACCTTCCCTAAGCATTTTCATCAGTTTTATTATTACACTGGTTCGCTGACTACTCCACCATGTACAGAGGGTATTTCATGGATTGTGCTGGAAGAGCCTGTAGAGGCTACCTATGATCAGATAGAAGCGATTCATCAGATCATCCACGATGACAATAGGCCCATTCAGGCAGTCAATGAACGAATGGTCTACCACTCTACCGAGTAACAGCGTGTGTGCTTTATCAATAGGTCAAATCGAATTCTTTACACTCTGACCTAAAATTGAACATTATAGGTGCTCTCGAATTGATCAGGAATATCTTCTTTTGATTCACCAAGGTTTTGTCTTAAATCGATTTCTATACCTCTTGCTATCGTGGAAATTGGCACATCATTGGAAGTGCCTTCGAACGGGTTTTCACCCGTTCTACCTATGCGCTCCATAGTGTGAAATATCCATGCTACTGCTGTATAGATCGGAATTGCTGACCAGATAAAAAGATCTCCAAGTATCGGATAACTTGCCGAAATATTTCTCCCAATTTCCGCGAACTGCGGTACCAACGCCACAGGCAACAGCATGATAAGGATCCACATAAAGTTGTGATTCAAAGTAGCGAATTGCCTAGGATAAGGGAAGTTTTTAATTCTTTCACTCTTACCCTGAAGGGCAAAGAATTCTTGGAGTAAACTCTCTAATTCAAGAAAGGAAAATTCCCATATTACTCCTGATTCTTTCAGCCTTCTCAAATGGTGAGACTGCTGATAGAGTAGGGCGGTTTGCTTGTTGTCTTTGTTGGCTATGTCTGCTAAATCTTCTTGGCTTAAGTATGGTTTGAGGTCATCGTCGAGGGTACTTCTTCTTTCTGGTGGTTTGATATCCCACTCTCTGTTAGCCTTTTCATTAACTGCAGTTTCCCACTGTTTGGATGCGCGCATAGCATGTCTTAGGGCTGTCATCCAGGCAATATGGCGATAAGTAAGTGTTTTAACCTCAGCTCTCAATGACTCATCAGATTGCTTGGTGAGAGCGTGCTCGTTGGTGAGCATATCTTGCACGTACATTCCAAATGTTCGCGATGAATTGACAATGCCTCCCCATATCTTTCGAGCTTCCCATATTCTATCGTAGGCCGCATTATTCTGAAATCCTATGACAAAAGCTACCGCCGTACCGATCATAGCGATGGGCGTCCAAGGGATACTCAGCCAGTCTAAATCGAGAAAATAATAAGCTGAGACCCAGGCTGAACTGAATAAAAGGAAAAAGAAAGTTTCAAATCTGGTCCAAAGAAATAGTTCAAGGGCGGAGTAGGTTTTTCTGGTATACATGGCTGATTAAGTTTGAGCGTGGTGTCGATGGACTGAAAATGATTATTTCAAGATCGATCCTTTTCAAAAATAGTGGTTATTACTTAGAAACTTTGCTCTATCAATTAGTTGAGTCATTGCAGACCTTAACTATATCTACGGAATCACAACCACCTTGCCGTGGTGTTTTCCTTCCCCAAAATATTGCACTAGTCGGGGAATTTCAGCTAAAGAATAGGGGCCATCTATTGCAACTCTGATTTGATGCTCCTCGAAGTATTCTACTACTTCTTTTAGATCATGGTTGACTTTAAGGGCTAATATCTGAAGTTTATTTTTGATGCTTTTTGATCTGACCAACCGATATAGTACCATTCGGATGAGTAAAGTTGCATTGCCACCGATAGATATGTAGCGCCCATGTTTTTCTAGCACCTTCAGATAGGATCTTGGAGAAGCGCTGGTTTTACAATCCAAGATCAGGTCGTACCGAATCTTAAGTTTGGTAAAATCTTGCTTTCTATAGTCAAGCGTGTGATCTGCACCAAGAGCCTTCATGCGTTCAGCTTTTTCTTCAGCATCTACCGCAGTGACTTCACACGAATAGGTTTTGGCCAGTTGAATGGCTATAGCTCCCACTCCGCCACCGGCACCATTGATTAATACTTTTTGGTTAGACGAAAGCCCACCCATCTTGATTAGCCCTTGCCAGGCAAGCAAACCTGCATGAGGTATAGCTGCTGCCTCTACAAAACTCAAATGTTTGGGCTTAAGTCTGATGGCTTTTTCGTGGATAGCTACCAATTCTGCGAATCCACCAAATCCATGATCGGAGATATCTCCATAGACTTCATCTCCAACTTTAAAATCATCAACGTCACTTCCGATACGTTCTATCACCCCGGCGATTTCCATTCCTGGAATTGGATTTTTTGGTTTCATGAGACCAAACATCAACCGGTAAGCCAGCGGTCTTCCTGTTGTCAGGCTCCAGTCATAATCATTGATGGCTGTAGCCTTTATCCGAATCAATACTTCGGAAGCAGTAGGTTCTGGACTTGGAATCTCTTTGAGTTGAAGTACCTTTTGGGCAGGCCCGTATTGATTTTGAACTATAGCACGCATAGGCTCACAAACGAGAATATGTCTTGCCAGTTGATCAAAAAAGGCTAAAATTCATTCGGGCAATTCAATACAAGCTCAAACACCTATTCTTCTATAATTGTGGCGCTCAATATTCTCACATCTTCGAGAGGTCTATCGAGTGCATTGGTTGCCACCGAGGCGATACTATCCACTATCGCAAGTCCAGACATCACCTCTCCATAGACGGTGTAGTTTTGATCAAGGTGAGGAGTACCACCTATGGTTTTATACACTTCTCTATGGGCTTCAGGAATTTTTAGCGATCAAATCCGGTATAGTCTTCAGCTAATGCTCTAAACCTTCCGTTGAGGTCAGAATAGGTTTCCCAATCTTCTGCTTCCAGAGCAGTATATAGCGAATCTAATTGATCACTGTACAAAGAGTCTTGCTTCACATAATGCTGGGAGAGCCACGTATTAATTCTCCCCTCTGCTACATCCAGTAAGCTGTCATTGAATACTTTTCCTTGTACGATATAGAACTGTGTGCTGCTAGATACCCTTTCTGGGTGATCTCCTCTTGCCGCTGCAAGAACGCCTTTCTTATGAAAAAGATCGGGGCTGATTTCGGCAGCCACATCATAGGGTAAATCACTTCCTCCAAGTGTGTCTCCAGCCGCGGCATATTTGCTCTCAGTATCTCCGCCCTGAATCATGAAGTTTTCGATTACTCTATGGAATAGCGCACTGTCTAATACGCCATCCTTCACGATTTTGATGAAGTTGTCCCTATGCAGTGGGGTTTCATTGTATAGTTTCAGTGTGATGTCGCCATAGCTAGTGGACAGTTTTACTTTGGTGATCTTTAGAGTTTCTTCATCCGTATGCTCGGATTTAGAGCTTGGGGCACAGCTATACAGTAGGGCGATTAGTGCAACACATACGATGTTGAATGCTTTCATGATGGTTAGGTTTTAGGTTAATTAAAGGTAGTAAGTTTTTGGCTCGTTGTTAGGTGACTAATCTTCGAATCAGCAGATTTTAAGAAGTAGTGTTTTCATATTTTAAGCTAGCTTGCTGATCCAAAACATCCATCCAGCAAATGCTCAAAGCATTATTCAAATTGATATTCAAACTGCAGAATTGGAAGCTGCATCAGCCTACACCTCCAGAAGCCAAAAAAGCAGTAATGATTGCTGCGCCTCATACAAGCAATTGGGATTTTGTATTTGCGATAAGCGCCATGGATCAGTTGGGGTTAAACCCACGATTTACCATCAAGAAGGAGTTCAATTTTTTTCCACTAGGAAGTCTGATTGCCAATCTTGGAGCCATCTGGATTGATCGTAGCAAAACTAAGAAAGGAGGGATGACCGAATTCATGGTTTCTTTGTTTACCAATGATGATCAACCGCTTACGGTGGTGGTCACTCCCGAAGGTACACGTTCGCCTAACCCTAAGTGGAAGACAGGTTTTTATTATGCCGCTTTGGAAGCCAAAATGCCAATATGTTTGTCTTTTATGGATTATGACAAAAAAGTAACTGGAGTAGGCATGTGCTTTATGCCATCCGGCAACATAGAAGATGATATGAAAAAAATCATGGACTTCTATTCCAATGTTTCTCCGAAATTCCCTGAAAATTTCGTTACTGATGAACGTTACTCATAGCCCTAAAGGAGTGGGTTTTCTGCGCTGAGGACTTAGCAAGGACTGCAGTCTTCTTCTGTAGTTTCAAATTCTATCGTCACGTGATCAATGCCTTCTTGATGTAGCAATGCTTTCGCCTCTTGCTTGATTTCAGACAACTCCTCGATTCGTTGGTAAGGTGCTACTACTAAGTGAATAGATAGGATATGAAACGATCCATCCATAGTCCAAAGGTGACAATCATGTGTGGTTTTCACCCTTGGTAGATTGGTGAGCAATCGCTCTATTTTCTGTGGATCTATCTTGGGAGGTGTGCCTTGAAGGAATATTTTAAGAACTTCTCTGAGGTTTTTGAAGACATTGTAGATAATAAATATGGATATCGCCACGGCTAAAATTGGATCTATAATCGGCCAATCGAAATAATAAATAACTATACCTCCAACCAAGGTGGCTGTCCAACCCAATACATCCTCTAGCAAGTGCAGGTAAACGGCTTTTTCATTGAGCGAATCGCCACCATGAAGCTTCCAAGCAGCAAATCCATTGGCAAATATGCCACCAATAGCAAAGTAGATCATGCCGGTAGCATCGGGTGATTGAGGGTCAAGTATTCTGTGAATGGCTTCTGATAAGATCAGAATGGATCCTGCTATCAAGATGATAGAGTTAATGAGTGCTCCCAAGACCGAAAATCTGCCATAGCCATAACTAAAGTTGCGATCTCGGTCCTTATTTGAAATTTTCTGAAAATACCATGAGACACCAAGACTGATGCTATCTCCTAGATCGTGTAGCGCATCTGACATGATCGCTACACTATTGGTGTAGATACCACCTATCAGCTCGATTACTGCAAAGCCGAGATTGATGAAGAATGCTACCTTAATCTTCCCAGTGCCGTGACTATGATGGTGGTGATGATGGCTCATCGGATTGGAGCCTAAGCCGCTTCTTTGGCTTGCTTCGCCAATTCCTTTGCCTCAGCTTTGTTTTTGGAGTATTTGATGTGCTTAGGAACTTCTTTAAGATCCCATATCAACCCGAAAAATGCGAATGTTCTAAGGATATAGTAGGTGATATCAATCTCCCACCAAAAGAATCCCTGCCGTGCTGCCACTTCATAGTAGTGGTGATTGTTGTGCCAGCCTTCACCCAAAGTGATAAGGGCCAAGATCAGATTGTTTTTAGATTCGTCACCAGACTCGTATCGTTGCTTTCCAAACTTGTGCATAATAGAATTGATGCTAAATGTACCGTGATAAAGTAGCACGGTGCTCAGGAAGAATCCGATGAAGAGGGAAGAAAATCCTGCAGTAGTGAACATGGCTAGTATACTGCCGCCATTTACTATTCCGCCAAGGGCCATGACCACCAAGGCCAATACCAATGGTGGGATCAAGTAGTTTTTGTTGAGCCAAACGAGCTCTGGATATTTGGAGTAATCTGCTATGATTTTATAATCAGTTTCCTTGTAATCTGGGCCTACAATCCACCCAACATGCGAATACCAAAACCCATAAAGCTTCATCGAATGTGGATCTTCGTAGGTGTCGCTTGTGCGATGGTGTACGCGGTGATGACCTGCCCACCAAAGTGCGCCTTTCTGTGCGGAAGTCTGCGCCATGAAGGCAATCACAAATTGGAACCAACGAGAGGTCTTATAAGATCTGTGAGCAAAGTAGCGATGATAGCCTCCCGTCACCCAAAACATCCGGAATACATATAGGAAAATGCAAACCATCCAGTCAAAGAAAGTAGCGCCAGTATAGATCGCTGCTAAAGGAAGCAAATGAACAATGGCAAAACCTATTTCACTTTTGATTTTAGGTTTGTTGAGTACTCTTGGTTCGTTAGACGTGGTTGACATAATTAGCAGACTATTTAATGCGTCAATGATTCAGAAGACTGAAAACTTCTGCAAAGATAACCATGAAACCACATTTCAAATTGATTTCGCGTCAATTAGAATGCTGACTTAAGTCATTGTGTAAATAAAATGTCAAGGGTGTGTTGTTTCTAATTCAGAGAATCCATAAACAACTTAGCACATTAACTACCCTTCAACCTAGAACGGAATTGAATAAAAGCGACCTAAGAAACTAGCCTGACTAATTTTTTGATCTGCGCTTGTGATTAAATATTTCTGCTTTTATCGAAAGCTTCCAGATAGTCTGCAACTCGTCTCACAAACATTCCGCCAAGGGCGCCATCTACAACTCTGTGATCGTAGCTATGAGAAAGGAACATTTTGTGTCTTATTCCGATAAAATCGCCCTGTGGAGTCTCAATCACAGAAGGTTTTTTCTGTATTGTGCCCAATGCCAGAATACCGACTTGTGGCTGCACCAAGATAGGAGTACCCATTACATTGCCAAATGAGCCTACGTTGGAAACGGTATAAGTTCCTCCTTGCAAATCATCCGGTTTGAGGCTATTCTCTCTTGCCCTTCGAGCCAGGTCATTTACACGCTGAGTTAAGCCTACTATACTCAGTTGGTCAGCATTGTGAATCACAGGGACAATAAGATTGCCGGAAGGCAAGGCTACCGCCAAGCCGATATTGATGTCTTTTTTCTTGATGATCTTATCTCCATCAACTTGTACGTTGATCATTGGGTAGTCTTTGATGGCTTTCACCACCGCTTCTATCATGATCGGCGTATAAGTCAGTACTTGTCCTTCACGGTCCATGAAGGTTTTTTTCATTTTACCTCTCCATTCCACCACATTGGTTACATCTGCCTCTACGAATGAGGTGACATGAGGCGCTATTTGCTTAGAGGCTACCATGCGCTCAGCGATCATTTTGCGCATTCTATCCATCTGGATAATCTCATCCTCACCACTTACGGTGACTGGTTCTGGCTTAGGAGTAGGACGTGAAGTTTGTGTAGCATCTTCTGCAATACCGCTCGACGTGTTGCCTTTCTGAGCGATGTAAGCTAATATATCTGCTTTGGTCACCCTATTGTCTTGACCAGTGCCCTGAATGTTGTCCAATTCGGCTAAGGTTACTCCCTCAGCTTTGGCGATGTTTCTAACTAGCGGGGAGTAAAATTTGTCACCAGATTTCGCTGGAATATCCAACGAGTCATGTACTACAGCGCTGGCTTCTTCAATGATTTTCTCAGCGATTTCAACCGCAGTAGGAGCCACAACCTCTTCGTCTATGTTCGTGGTTTTCTCACCATCTGTTTCTATGATGGCTATCGGTTTTCCTACCTCAACAACCTGACCTTCTTCGGCTAATATTTTTTTCAAAACTCCCGCATGGGTGGAAGGGATTTCGGTATCTACTTTGTCGGTGGCTACTTCTAGCAATGACTCATCTTCGTCGATGGGATCACCTATTTCTTTGAGCCAGGAAAGGACCGTTCCTTCCATTACGCTTTCGCCCATTTTGGGCATCACCAATTCTACTGTAGCCATAGAATACTTCGTTTTTAGTTCATTTTTGGGTGAGGCAAAGTTAATGAATTTGGTTACTTCCCTGAGAAATTGAGTCGAAACATATTTAGGGCATTGAGTGCGCTAAATTTAATATTGAGATCTCTGTTCTTCGTAAAATTAAATTTTTTGGCGATGGTCTTATGCTTATCAGAATAGCCGATCCAGACCGTTCCGACAGGTTTATCTTCTGTGCCGCCACCAGGCCCAGCAATGCCGCTTACAGATAAACCAACATCAGCCCCAAGTTTTTCTCTCACACTTTTGGCCATTTGTAAGACTACATTTTCGCTTACCGCTCCTTCGGTTTCCATCTGCTCTCTATTCACATCCAATGAATTTACTTTCACATCATATGCATAAGAAACAATGCTTCCCATGTAATAGGTTGAACTGCCGGGAACAGAGGTCATCAAATGTGATATGTACCCACCGGTGCAGCTCTCCGCAAAGGCAATAGTCTGTCCACTTTTGAGGAGCATATCGCCTATGACAGCTTCCAGTTCATCATTATCAAATCCATAGACGTACGCATCAATAAGAGGGAGAAGTTTATCAATTTGTTCTCCAACATTTTGTTTCAATACATCAAGATCAGTGCCTATGGAAGTCAGTCTGAGCTTTACTTGTCCAAAGGTTGGAAGGTAGGCTAGCTTGATATTTTTTGGTAGGGCTTCTTCCCATTCTTTGATCATATCAGAGAGGTTGGACTCTGCGATCCCCACGGTTTTGACAATCTTGTGATAGATCACTCCATCTGTAAATCGCTCTTGGAGCATCGGTAGCACCGATTCTTCCATGATGCTCTTCATCTCATAAGGCACTCCGGGCATGGATACATAGATGGTGTCATCCTCATCAAACCACATCCCCGGCGCAGTGCCAAGTTTGTTGGCTATTTTGGTGCAGTTTGCGGGAAGATCCGCCTGTTTTCTATTCACAGGAGTGACTTCTCTTCCACGAGCACTAAATAGCTGCACTAGATGATCCAATACGTCTTGGTGAAAAGTAAAACCAACACCAAAGTATTCGGCCAACAGAGGCTTGGTAAGATCATCACTTGTAGGTCCCAGTCCGCCAGTAATGAGCACCACATCAGCTCTTTCAGAGGATTCCTTTAGGCAAGTCAATATCTCTTCTCTGGTATCTCCAATGGTGATTTTCCGACGCACTTTGATGCCTATTTCATCCAGCTTGCCGCTGATCCAATGTGAGTTGGTATCTAAGGTTTGACCATATAGAATTTCATCTCCAATGGAAATTATCTCTGCTTGTACTGCCATAGTTATCGAATTGCCATCAAAAATAGTTATTTCAATGAATCGCTCTTGATGAATGTCCGGAAATTCACTGGTCACAAGAGAAAGGAATAACCACTTAAGTATCCACTAGCGCTTTATCTAATATTCTCGCAAGATTACATTGATTACCATCGAAAAGTTGTTGCATATTGACATGAGTAAGCGATATTTGATCAATAATTGGGAGAACTAAGATTTTGCCCATTATCATTGATTACTAAGGACTTAAAAGAGAAATATGAAATATTTAGGAATAATTGCAATAGCTATCATACTTAGCGCTTGTACAGCACAGCAAATACAGCAGGCCAAGCAAACCATAGGGGGATATCTCGAAGAATCAGATGAATTGACAGCTGATCAAGTAGGCGCGGGGCTGAAAGAAGCGCTCGTAAAGGGAGCTGGAACGAGTGTTTCTAAGGCTTCCAGCACCAATGGTTTTTTTGGTAACCCTGCCATTAAAATTCCTTTTCCACCTGATGTCCAAAAAGTAGAGGATAAGCTGAGAAGCATAGGGCTTGGGGGCGAGGTGGATAAGTTTGTGAAGACGCTCAACCAAGGAGCAGAGCAAGCTGCTAAAGAAGCAAAACCAATTCTTGTAAGCGCCATTCAAGGTATGAGCATCCAGGATGCATGGGGAATCTTGAAGGGCGGAGACAATGCTGCTACGGACTACCTTAAGCTCAAGACATCAGATCAGCTCACGGCAAAATTTAAGCCTATCATCAGCAAATCACTTAGCAATACCAATGCAACCAAGTACTACGGAGACCTGATAAACACCTACAACAAGATCCCATTTGTGGACGATGTAAATCCCGATTTGGAAGATTATGCTACAGAAAGAGCGCTGCGAGGCCTTTTCATGCTGGTGGCTGATCAGGAGGCCGAAATAAGGAAAGACCCTGTCGCCAGGACGACAGAATTACTTAAAAGGGTTTTTGCTGAACAGGATTAGGTAGGGTTTTTATGTTTTTGACCGTTAAAAAGTCATGACTCATCGAATGTGAGTGTAAAAACTAATCTGATACTTTCAGTTGTCCGTATATTTGTATTATGAAAAGAATGAATTTTCATTTCACAGGATTTGTGCTCTTATTTCTTCTAATGGGCATAGAGGTGATGGGGCAGACTTCCCCTACCTACACGTCGGGAGGGTCATGGAATACTCCCATTACTGGGCTTAACTTTCCAACGGTGAATATTGCAGACCAAGATGATGAACTTACCGCTTCGTCTTTAACTTTTGCTAGCTCCAACGCTCGATCGCTTACGGTAACAAGCGGTACATTGATCGTAACTGGAAGTGTAACTTTTGACGCTGGAAAAAGTAACGCAGAATTAACTGTAGGCGCTGGAGCTACCCTGATAATTTTGGGAGATTTAGAGATGGGCAAAAATCAAGCGGACGGTTCAGTGGATGGCAATGTAGTTGTTTTAGGATCAGTGACTGCCGCTGGGACCGGCGGAGCTTTCGCTGGATCAGGTACTATCTATACTGATGGCGGGGTAGGTAATAATTTAACTACGGGAAATTCAGGTGGGGCTGTGACTATTGATGATTTACTGTCTGGCGGGGATCCATTTCTGGAAGATGTACATGAATATGTAACTAATAACGGATCTGATCCGCTCCCTGTTAATCTCCTGTTTTTTGATGTTGCCAAAGATGCTGGAGCCTCTTTGACCTGGGCTACTGCTTCTGAAATAAACAATGACTACTTCTCTATCGAACGCTCTGAAGATGGTATTAATTTCTATGAGATTGGTCAAGTTTCTGGGATTGGAAATTCGAGTAAAGTAGTGGAATACGCATACAATGATCCTTTTCCTGTTGCCGAAGTAGAATACTATAGATTGCTGCAAGTCGACTATGATGGTGGTTTTGAATACTTCGAAACCGAAAGGCTGGAACTATCCGCCAAATCTTCAAATCCTTCTCTATCAATACATGTTACCGATGTTTGGAGTAGGGATTTTAATATTGTGTCTAATGAAGCGCTTTATATCAATCATGCCTTGATGATCAGCTTATCAGGCCAAGAGGTGTTTGATATGGGTACTAAACTTGAGAAAACGGGCTTGTTTTCTTATCAGCTTAGCACTGCTGATCTGTCCAAAGGCTTGTATGTTTTGAAGCTCATCACCACCTCTGGTGATTCCTTCACAGAGAAGATCATCATCAATTAGTAGTCCCTACTTTTTTATTATCAATCGCTGGGCGTTTAGCGCCATATCCGACTGAATAAAATAAATACCATCAGCCAAACTGGATAGGTCTATGGTCGTTTCAGATAAATTGGATTCAATAATGAATACAACTTTTCCCATAAGGTCTGTAATAGTGATTCTTTCCTGAGGTGATTTATTGATATAGACTAAACCTGTAGATGGGTTGGGGTAAATTGATATGCTTTTCTCACTAGTGCCTAATGCGCTATTTTCTATTCTAGTTGGCAGAACCACGTATTTGATGATTTCTTCTATTTCGCAACCTTCTGGATTTACACCTGAAACCCGTACCTCGTGTATGGCTTCTTCATTGAGATAAATAGTTGGGCTGGCTACTGTTTCTATCAACTCTGAATCGAGAAACCACTGATATGAGGAAAGCATCGCGCTAGTTGTGAAATTGACAAAATTCTCCTCATCCAAATAGAGCGTATCAGGGGAGGCGTCTATTGTTACCTGAGCGTCTAAAGTGGTAATATTTACCTCTAATGCCGCAGATGGCAATATACTGTCAAGACCTACCAGATAGATAGTGGTGTCTTGACTCAGGGTCATTTCTAGGGACTGCCCTTTGGTAATAAGTTGCGAGAGTGCCATATCGGCATAGAAACCAAAATAGTTCCCATCACTTGGAGCCAGAACAAACGGAGCGCCTTTGCATGGAGGATTAAAACTTACAGATGGAGTATTTGAAATTGAAAAATTAACGCTTCTCGATATTGAGTCCATACATCCTGTGGTATTACTTACAACCAACGAGAAATCTATGCTGTTGCCAGTAATCGCAACAGAGAGGGTGTCTTGGACACCAGCTAATTGATTACCGAGATACCATTTTTGGTTCGATATGTTATCTGTTGTGTTGATCAACCAAGCACTTAATGTTTCCGCATCCACGTCCGGTACGATTTCATAAGTAATATCAGGCACATCTAGATTGACTCGTAAGGGTACTCGGAAACTCTCGATACCGCTTAACCTGCTGGCTACATAAAATAGCGTGTCACTTGTAATATCTCTAAGCCAAATTGATCTGTTGGTAGCTATGGGTGTAATAGCCTCGGAGGAATTATAAAGTGAGATAGTATCTGCATTGATAGCAAAAAGTCTGATAGAATCATTTGGACAGATGTTCTGATCTAACAACGTTGGAACCTCAGGTCTTCGGACAACTAATAAGTTTTGTGAAACACTGGATACACAACCTTGCGTGGTGGTAGCTGTCAGCTGGATGGTATATGATCCCGTGGTGTGATAATTGAGAGTTGGATGCTGCAGAGTAGTTTGATTTCCATTCCCAAAATCCCAATTCCAGGAAACTGCATTGGGACTCATGTCAGTGAAAGTAACGCTATTAATCTCCTCTTCGAGATACAAGGTGTCTGTGGACATTTCGAATTGTGCGTTAGAGGCTTCAATGAGTACTTCAATTCGCTTAAGACTTTCTTCAACTGAGCTATCAATTTTTGCCAGATAGAAATTGGAGTCCGCATTCATAGCAGGCAGGGGGAGTGTTTTTCCAGATCCTAGAAGGTTTTGACCTAATACGTCGGAATAGAAATTGTACGATGATTCTCCATTGGGGTCCAAGGTGGTGGATTCTTCTGGACAGATTTTTACAGATTCTTGAAATTCTGGATTTTCTAGAAACGTTTGATAGGCCGTTTTTCCTTCTTCTATTGCCGCTAATAATTGAGGCAGCGTGCTACCAAAGGCAATGACAAATCCCAATCGTTCACTTGCAATAGGTCCAATATCCATAGAGTCAACTGTCAGAATGGTGGCTATATCGTTTCCATTTCCAGAAAGGCCAGCATTGTCATGAGTGCCATTGAGAAGTGTAACTATATCTTGATCTGATAAGGAACCAACAACATCTGAAGTATTACCATTGTGATCAGCCAAATCAAATGTGTAGTTTGATGAGGGTAAGTTGGTTATTGCTGCTATGCCAGAATAGATGGTGCTGTCCGACCTTAGACTAATCAAAACTTCATTATCTGAGTCAAAGTAAGCTCTATCAGTAGAGTCGTGAGACAATTCCCAATCTATGTAAAGACCCATGCTCAGGTTCTCAAGGGCTGTATTGGAATTATTGGCCAAGCGGTAATCCTGTATCAGGTAATCCTTATTGGTATTGGTAATGTTGTTTTGTTCTATTGTTAGTCCTATAGGATCATCACTTAATTCATCACTATAGATTGCTGAAGCATGGAATTCGGGAGTAGAATAGTTTTTCCAAACCATTGGAAATTCATTTACAAAGTCTAAATCGGCAGTAAAGTCACTGACGGAGTTGGGCAGGTTGTCTGAGATTTTTCCTGAAGAATCTTTCACAAATATTCCCATTCGATACGCTCTGGTATCATTCTTCCATCTCAGTCCAAAACCTTGACTAGGTGTATCGTAAGGTGATCCGAGCTGGCCTTCTCCATCGACTGTTATCGTTAATCGGCCATTGTCAATGTCTTTCTTGTCTTCATTGGTGGTGAACGTGAAGATATGATAATCTTCATATTCTCCATCTTGCAGTGAGATGGTGAAGTCTATTTTTGTTTTTTCAGGAACATTTGAAGCTACTTTAATACCTCCCAGAATCACTTCATAGTCTGCCAATGTCTCTAGCCTCCCGATTTCTTGTGATGGATTGGTGAAAGAGACAAATTGAGAGTTGGATGAAATTCTTAGTGTAAGCGAATCTGTAGGCTTTAAATAATTAACCAATTTAAAACTATAAGCCAAAGTGTCTCCTGGATTAATAGTATCATCAATTTCGTTCAATATACGAGTCAGATCGAGTACTCTTACGGACTTACTTTGGGTATTGGTGACAGCTTTCTGGATATTCAGGCGTCCATAACCAAGTAGGTTTTGATAGGAGGGATTTACTTCATTAATTGGATCGGAATTTACACGCAGTTGCTCCATGATCTGAACGGCACTAAACTCTGGAAAAACCGATTTGACAAGGGCTGCCGCACCTGCGACCATAGGGGCGCTATACGATGTGCCATTATCGGTAGCATATCCGTTTTGTTTAAATGTTGAATAGACATTGCTACCGGGGGCAGAAATATCTATGGTTTCATTGAAAGTGGAGAAACTCGCCTTGGTGTCATCAAGATTGGTCGCCCCCACGGATAAAACGTGATCGAAAGCCGCAGGGTAGAAACGTTCGTTTACATTGGAATTTCCAGCAGCAGCAACCACTACTACATTTTTCTCCAGTACCGCATAGTCGATGATGTCTTGTCCAAATTGGCTAAAGAATGAAGCAGAACCATAAGAGAGATTGACGATATCAATTCCCATATCGGCTGCATAGAGTATGGCTTCATAACCAGCATCAATCAGCCCCGTGCTCTCATTGTATGCCTTCAATGCTGCTATTTTACTATTGAATCCAATGCCAGACATCCCAATGCCATTATCCGTAGCAGCAGATGCTATTCCACCTACTCTGTTACCATGAAAGCTTCGCATCGTCAATGCGCTGGTGTCCTTTTGAGAGAAATCGTATCCTCGATAGTCATCAACATATCCGTTTGCATCGTCATCAATGCCGTTTGGGGGATCATTTTCATTGATCCACACTTGTGGAATGATGTCTTCATGGTCAAAGTCCAACCCCGAATCGATGATACCTATGGTAATGTTTGAACTCCCTCGCGTGACATCCCAAGCTTCAAAAGCCTTGATCACCTCTAGGTACGCCTGTCTGGAATCCGAAGCGCTAGGATCGTTTGGTACATATTGTAATGTGTGTAAAGGCAGAGGTTCCGCATAAATCACATTGGTATATCCACTGAGGGAGTCACAAAGTGCTAGCACATCGGTGCCTTCTGATATGGTCACTTTGTATATACCATCCAAAACTGATCTTCCTGATCGCGCATTGGATGCTTTATTTTTTAAGGGGGCATAATCAACTAATTCAGGAAAGTTGGAAAACTGGAATCGTTGATTATCAGCTACTCGGGAGGAGGCCAGATTTTCATCTAATTTGATGTACAATATATCCTTCCTGAAGTTTTCTTGTGCCTGACAGGCATAATCAACCACATAGGCAGTCAGTAGTAAATAGAGACCATATCGGAGTACAAAAAATCGCATTAGGTTACTGCCGCTTTTCTGACAATGCGTGAAAAAATGGATGGAAAAAATCGTTTCATATATATAGCTGCTACCTCTTTCGTTCCTCCAATATAAACTTCTTCTTTGTCTTTTTTGATAGCACTTAAAATCTGCTTTGCACAATCTTCAGCGCTCAAGCCATTTGCTTGCGCATCATCCATGGTGTTTTGCTTGCTCCCGTCTCCCGTTAGAGCGTTGATGCTAATCTGTGTTTTGATAAAACCTGGAAGTATGATACTCACTTTCAAATTGTCTTCATGATGCTCTGATCTCAATGAATCATAAAAGCCATGTAGTGCATGCTTGGAAGCCGCATAAGAAGATCTAAATGGGGTACTAATGATGCCAACTGCCGAGGTGATGATTACCTGGTGTCCAGTTTTGCGTTCGATCATACTAGGTAATAACGCTTTGGTCAGAGCTATAGTGCCAAAGTAGTTGACTTCCATGATTTTGCGATCCACTTCTATGTCGGTATCTATCACTTTGCCTCGTTGGCTTATTCCTCCACAGTTGATCAAAACATCAATATGACCAAACAGACTTTCGGCTTCTTTAGCTTTGGTTTGAATGTTTGATGCGTCTGCCAAATCCAAAGTCATAACCTTAACTTTCTCCTTGTTATCACAAGCGGCCTTTACGCGTTCCAATTCTGAGAGTCGCCGTGCTGCCAGAATAAGTTTCGCCCCCTCAATGGCTAATTGATAGGCCAGCGCCTCTCCAATCCCAGAAGATGCGCCTGTGACCATTACAACTTGATCTTTGATTTTGCTCATGATACGGTCTTTGATATTTGGTTTTATACCCGTGAATAAGTCACAAAGTCAAACGAAAATTTATGCTTAGGGTCAACTGGATGATGTTTTCTGGAGACTTCCTTCCATATGGTTTTGTCAAATTCCGGAAAGAAAGTGTCACCATCAAATGAGCCGTCAATTTCTGTCAAATATATGGTTTCAGCTACTTCGAGTCCCATTTGATATATTTCTCCTCCACCAATGATGAAAGCTTCAGTTTCATTCGCCTGTGAGGCTATAGTTAATGCGTCTTCTAGCGAGTTGGTAACCTGAGCTCCTTCAGCATCAAAGTGCTCTTGTCTTGTGATAACAACATTTGGCCTGTTAGGCAATGGTCTGAATTTGTGAGGTAAGGATTCGAAATTTCTTCTCCCCATAATCACATGATGTTGCTCAGTAGTGTTTTTGAAAAACTGAAAATCGTCTGGAAGGTGCCATGGGATATCATTGTCTTTACCAATACATCTATTGGTTCCCATTGCTGCTATCATCGATATTTTCATACTTGGTATTGGTGTTTGTTGATTCAAAGAAAACTAAACGCATTGATAACTAACCCTTAATTTAAGTGTTTCGAAAAGCCTTTTCCTTTCATTTTGAAAGGTTCGAATTTGTCAACTTTTCTAAGAAACTTCAGTCTTGATTCTCAATTTGACGAGTCCCAATGGTATCCCCTAAGGAAATCAGCTGTTTTCATTCTTTTCTTGCCCTGCAATTGAATTTCCATTAGTCTTAAGCTACCATCTTCTGTTTTGACGTCAATATAGTTTTTGCCATCTGAGTGGAACGTTCCGGGAGCGCTACTATAATTTTGGTCACTTATTTTGGCTTCATATATTTTCATGGTTTGGTCACGAAATTTGGTCCAAGCGGCAGGGTACGGATTCAGCCCTCGGATAAAATCATTGATCCGTTGACCGGTTTGATTCCAACTGATCTCACAATCCTCTTTGAAGATTTTAGGTGCATGTTTGGTGTCTGTAGTGTGAATCTGTGGTTTCAACTCATACTCTCCCGAAGAAATGGTTTCGACCGTCTTGAGAAGGAGTTCTGCTCCTTTGTGCATCAATCTCTCATAGAGGGTGCCGACGTTATCATCACTTAGGATAGGTTCTTTTTCTTGAAAGAGAATGTTTCCAGTATCTATTTCATGCTTTAGTTTGAAGGTCGTTACACCTGTCTCCTTTTCGCCATTTATAATCGCCCAATTAATAGGAGCCGCGCCGCGGTAGTTAGGAAGGAGAGAAGCATGAAGATTATAAGAACCCAGTGGTGGCATATCCCAAACTGCTACCGGCAGCATCCGAAAAGCAACCACAATCTGTAGATCAGCTTTAAAACTTGCCAATTCTTCTAAGAATTCTGGTGACTTGAGGTTGGTAGGTTGAAGGATGGGTAAATCTGCCGTCAGCGCGTAATCTTTAACAGCTGAAGTGCCCAGTTTTTTGCCTCGACCCTTAGGTTTATCAGGCGCTGTGACCACCGCCACAATGTTGTAGCCCGATTCAACCAGTTTTTGTAATCCGGGAACTGCAAACTCTGGAGTTCCCATAAAGATGATCCTTAATTTTTCCTTCATTAGAGAGCAAAACTAAGTATTCCATCGCGCAATGAAATACTTAGATCTGCCCAAAGAATTATTTGATTTTGCTAATTCGTTTCACAAACGAACCATCACTTGTAGATACTTTGAGGAGGTAAATTCCTGACTTATAATCACTCACATCTAAAGTTTTGCTATCGTGAAGTGTCCCACTAGTGAGAGTCTGACCAGATAGATTAGTTAATACGAAATCAGCAGGTCCATTTCCGATTATATTCAATTGATTTTCCGTAGGAACAGGGAATACTTTCCATTGATTCTCTAATTCTACTGATAGGATGGCTTGGTTAAACTCTGAAGTGTAAGTTAGTTTCCATCCTTCTGAGGTGATTTCGGCATCACTGATAAAGGAGAGGGTGATTTCAGATTCTAATATAGTTATGTCATCAGGTACAGAAGAACCAGTAAGTGAATACAATGGTGTGCTGGAATCAGATTTTCCATAGACGTATAAAAAGTCAAAGTCATTTTCGAGGTTAAACTCAGAAAATGATAGCGTAATACTCGAAGCTTTTTCAGGAGCTATGATCCATTGGCAATTTCTCGAATTGAAATAATTACTAGAGCCACTGCCATCTTCTATGGTCCCGGAATCACTTGTCAGCGTTGTTGCTCCGCCACATGATGGTAGTACCATGAAGGTGTATGTCGCCGTATTGTCAGCTTCGTTTGTTTCGCTTAACGTTCCCTCCGAGTCAAGAGTGATGGTAACCGTATGCTCACCTTCGGCAAGAGCTGCTAACTTCTCATTCTCCCAAGTAACAAAGAAGCCATTGGTCAAAGTAGTTGAGCTATTATAGTCCCAATTGGTAGTGCCTACATTGCTTCCATCTATATCAATACTCACTTTGAATTCTTGATCTATCGGAGTATCTCCAAGATTGGCAATGGCATAAGACAGGAAAATATCATCCTGACTGCCAATCTGAGCCGTGTTAGTGAAGTCATCGGAGTTATTGGAAATAGTGATGGAGTTACCCCAGCCATCTGGCTGATAAGCAACCAAATTGGAAAGTGCTTGCTCGTTTACAGTAATGAATTCTTGGAGCGTTTTAGTACTAGTTTCATTCTGAGCATTTGTTACTTGTAAGGTTACGTCGTAGCTTCCGGGGGTGGAATATGTCACGGTGGGGTTTTGTAAATCGGATGTATTAGGTGTGCCCCCTTCGAAAGTCCATGACCATGCTATCGGACTTCCTGTCGAATTGTCTGAGAATGACACTGAACCTCCCACTTCAACATTGCTAACTGAGGCGCTGAAATTGGCACTGAGTTCTGTATTGGTACCCGTGGAGAATCCAGAACTGGAATATAAGCCACGACCGAAAGTAGCTGCAATGACTTCATTGTCTGAATCTCTGATTTGTAACATATCCACCCTTACATTGGCTAAGCCAATATTGGAAGGAGCCCAGGTTGGGTTTGCATTGTCAAAATTTTCTGTACGCCAGATTCCTAACTCAGTTGCCAGAATAACTTCAGATCTATTGTTGGGGTTAAAGAGCGCCCATCTTACGGGCATATCTGGTAAATCTCCCTCTTTACTTATCCAGTTAGATCCACCATCAGAGGTATACCAAACGGAAGTTACTCCGTAGTTAGAAAAGGTAACAAGGATTTCATTTTCCGAGGCTCCTAATTCAATACATGAAATAGACCCGTCTGGAAAACTTGCTCCCTTAATATTGGTCGAAGATGGAGAGCCGTTAGCATCAGTGAGTTTGTACAAAGATCCAGCTTGCGTTCCAACATAAAGCGTAGAGCTTGCGGTAGTATATGGTGACACGCGAAAATGTGTAGCATCAGAACCTAACGCAATATTGATGTCGTTTCTATTGGGTGAGCCGGTTTTAATGTCAAGAAATCTAGCAATACTATTTTCGGAAGCACCAGAAAACATGACTCCCAGATTGTCATCATAATCAGCCGGATTGATAAAACTTCCCGAGTTCTGATCGTCGACAAAATCATTAAAACTGTTACCACCATTGGTGCTTAGAGCATAGACATTTCGTACGTATGAAACGATTTGAATATTCCCATTTTTCTGATCAATGAAGCAATAAGCACCATCACCGCCATATGCTTCGGTAGTGGCATTTAGACCAGATTCTTGAAAGCGTTGAGTTCCATTGTCTTGTGAGCCTGCAAGGAAGTAGTTTTTGCCTTGATCTGGGTGAAGAGCAGCGGCGTAAAACTGTGTAACGTTGTAGTTGTTGTTTCTATTTGTGAATGATGGCGAGTTGGAGGTCATGTTCGTACTTACATACATGCCGCCATCATTTCCGAAGATTATGTCTGTTGACGAGCCTGGCTTGAAGGCCATGGAGTGCTGATCAGCGTGAACATTGGGGAAACCAAATCCGCCATACCAATGTGATATTTGTGTCCAGTTAGTCCCACCATCAGTTGATTTGAATAAATCGATACCTCCGGCCAGAACAGTGTTAGCATCATTAGGATCAACAGTCATTATCAAGTCATACCAGGCTTGACCTCTAGTGAAATCACTGGCTGGTATGCCCGGATCTGAATCATTAGGCTCAGGTAAGTTATTCCATGAAGCTCCTCTGTCCGTTGTTTTGATTACCTCCTTCACAACTCCATCACCTTCAATCAAAGCATAGACAACATCCTTATTTGATGGAGCAGTAGCTAGTTCCACACGTCCTGCATCTGACCTTGTGGTTGATACCGTCCAGTTGTTACCATCATCTGAGTACAGTATTGTGCCACCTCCATCGCCAAAGGGATTAGACTGGGAACCAACCCAAATTCTATTTTCAGCACCCAATTCGATATCTGCTGGAGCATAAGGTGTGCCTGAAATATTTGGTAGAACCTGAGAGTAATTAGCTCCACCATCAACAGATCGGAATAAGCCAGTATCATTGGTTCCATGCCATTCGCCCTCATAGTAATTGCCTCTTACTCCAGCGTATAAAACACTATTTCCACTTTCATTTCTTACGATAATATCATTGACATAATAAAAGCTGGAACTATTTGGCAGCTGACTCCATGTCTGACCTCCATCTAAAGTTTTCCAGATTCCAGCACCTCGTGATGCACCAGCACCAAATCCTTCACCTGTTCCAACATAAAAAATTGAGGAATTATTAGGGTCATAAGCGATGCAAACAATGGATATGTTATCCCAGAAGTCATCCACTTTTGTCCAAGTTACATTAGCATCGTAAATATCCGTGGTGTACCATAGGCCACCTGTGACTCCACCAGCCCATACTTTCTTACCGGTAGCGTCATTGGGATCCCACATGATAGCACGCGTTCTTCCACCAATGTTACTTGGCCCTCTTTCCACCCATGGAAACTCTTGTGTTCCTGTCCGTGCGCTTTTTTGGTTTTCAAAATACGATTTTACCTCCGCTCTTGCCTTTATTAGTTTCTCCGGGGTAGGTCGCTTTAGCTTTGGATCCATGGTGGCCAAGAAGTCTTGTTGCCAAGCTAAGTCTGGTCTATCTCGCTTAGGGATGTCCTCATATCGAATACCTTGGCTATTGGTTTGATTATAAGGATGATTGATCAAATAGCTTTCATATTCTGAAACTCTATTGTCGGGTATCAACTTAGCCAATGCGATTACTGCAACAAGTAATACGCTAGCCAAAATTACTTTTGCTAGAGTGGGTTTAATAAGATTCTTCATGGGGTATTATTGATTGTTTTTGGATCTGGATTTTTCGAACTGGGTGAGCTCATAAGTAAATTCGCAGCATTCCGACTTAAGAACTAGAGTAGCAGAGTTAGGATTTTCAGTTCTGAAATTGGGCTTTCTGCTATTCATTGGAATCGTTTCATCTCTATTGGATTTATTCTCAGTAGCACTCACGGTCAATATTCCATCATTAGTATTCTGCCCAGAAATTTCCACACTTTCTCCATCAATAATCAAGGATGTAGCAGTAATGTTTTCATCTGCTGGAACTGATAACTTGATTTCATAACTATTTCCACCAACACCTGCCATTCCTCCTGACCAGTTTGACCAAGTAGAAGACTCTATTTTAATGCTTTCTTTCATTCGTTTTTCAGAATTTTTGCACGAGAAAATAAGGCAAACGAGTAGCAAGGGGGTAAGGACTTTCATTTTGAAATATTGATATGTTGAGAGTTTGGATTATAAAGTATATTAAGAATTAATTTTCTAAGTCCCAAAAAGCTTAGGTAATACTAGCGTTGAATGTCCTTTTAAGCGAATTGAAACGATTTTAGAATAATTAAGGATAAAGAAGATAATTGAGTCTTAATTTTTTGAATGCTGCCAGGTCGTTGGCCCAGCTCTGACGTATCTCTTCTTTGCTCCACCCAGATTCTATGTGAGTTTGTAACTGATCGGTTCCTGCTAGCTTAGTGAAATACGCATTGAAGAAGTCACCATCAAGATTACTCGAAACATTCTGATAGTAGCTAAGTAAATAGCTGATGTTTAGCGTATAATTAGGACCTTTAAGGATTAGATTGTCCCCGTAGCACAGTTCATTCTCCAACGGTGGATATTTCGATCCATCGTTGGGCTTAGGAGTGAAAGTAAAAGTGCCGTTCTGATATTGAGGATGGCCAATGGACTGAAATGGTAAATCTGTGCCTCTGCCTACTGAAACCACGGTGCCTTCAAAAAGGACGAGCGATGGGTAAAGCATGACGGAATTGTCATTCGGTAAATTTGGTGAAGGGGCAATAGGTAAGGGATAGGGCTGTTCATGTATCCAATTTTTTACCTTAATGATACTTAAGTCACATTTTTTACCTGACTCAAGCCAACCTTCTTCATTAATCATATGAGCTAACTCTCCAAGTGTAAGCCCATGCACCAATGGAATAGGATGCAAACCAACAAAGGACTTAAACTTTAAGTCTAAAACAGGCCCGTCCACGTAGCTGCCATTAGGGTTAGGTCTATCTAATATAAGTACTGGAACTCCTGCTTGGGCGCAGGCATCCATCAGGTAAGTCATGGTGCTGGCATAAGTGTAGCATCTTACGCCCACATCTTGAATATCAATAATCAAAAGGTTTAAATCTGCTACCTGATCATGGCTGGGCTTTTTTGATTTCCCATAAAGAGAAATGAGCTCAAAAGCATCTGATTCCTCATTTTCGATCGTTTCCCCATCTGGTTTGTTGCCTAGAAATCCATGTTCTGGGCTGAATACTTTGGTTACATTGATGTCCAAACTCAGCAAAGTGTCTGTCAAATGGGTTGATCCAATTAAAGATGTGTGATTAACGAACAACCCTATTCGTTTGTCTTGAATGAGCGGTAGGTATTCGTTTAACTGAGCAGCTCCGGTAAGTATTTCATTTGATTTTTCTTGGGATGTAATACAGGAAGTAGCTGTCAAGAAAAAGATAAGAAGTGCGAAGTAACGCCACATAGATATCGTGTAATATTGCAAGACCAAATCTAAGCATCTTGAGTTTACCATATTTCATTGCTAAGCGTATTTCCACCAATGAGGAAGCCTCATTTTCTACTGTAATCAACAAAGTAGCGGTGGTGAGCATTGCTGTCGCATTGGTAGCATTGATTAGCTGTTTTATGATTCTCAAGGGCTTTGAAGACACCATCAAGCAGAAAATCTACAGTTTCAGCGGTCATTTGGTTGTAAGCAAATACACTCTTTCTACCTCTTTTGAGCAATCGACTATCGTGGTTTCAGATTCTGTCAAAGCGGGTATAGAAGCTCTGCCTGGCGTAGATTATCTTCAAACCTACGCATATAAGGCGGGATTGCTTAAGACTGATGAAGAAGTACATGGGATTATATTCAAAGGATTGGATAGCCGATTTGATACTTCAGCTTTTGCTACACATATGATTGAGGGCAACTTCCCGATTTTCCCACAGAATGGTTATGGGCAAGAAATAGCGCTGAGTAAGAAGGTCTCCAATTATCTCAACCTGAAGGTAGGAGAAGAAGTCATTGTGTTTTTCGTTCAAGAACCTCCACGGTTTAGAAAATTGACCATAAGTGGAATCTACGAAACAGGCCTAGAAGATTTTGATGAAAAAGTAATTTTGGGTGATATCAATTTAGTCAGGCGGCTGAATGACTGGAGTTCTGAAACGATAGGTGGAATGGAAATATTCTTGGATGATCCTGAGAAGATGGATGAAGCTGAAACCATGGTTTTTGAAGCAACAGATAGCAACCTCTATGTCGACAAGGTTAGCGACAAGTATTTGCAGATTTTTGATTGGCTGAGGTTGCTCAATCGTAACGTGGTGATCTTTTTCTCTTTGATACTTTTTGTTGCAGCGTTCAATATGGTGTCGATACTCCTTATACTTATCATGGAGCGCACGCAGATGGTTGGAGTACTTAAGTCCCTTGGTGCTGGCAATGGACTCATCAGAAAAATCTTTTTCTTCAATGGACTCAACCTGATATTGAAAGGTGTCCTTTGGGGCAACCTGATTGCGCTAAGTTTTTGTTTTATTCAATATCAATTTAAAATCATCCCTCTAGATCCGGAGAATTACTACATGAATCATGTGCCTATAGATTTCAATTTCATGGCAGTGATATTGATTAACCTTTTCATCGTGGTAGCCACAGCCGTTGCATTGTTTATTCCTTTGGCTGTTATTTCAAGGATAAACCCAATAAAGTCGGTGAAATTTGATTGATTAGCTGGCTTCCTGAAACGGAGCATATTTCCTGAAAAGGCTCCTGATTTTCATTTCCAGCACGCCAAATACAGCCTCTTTGAAAATGCCCTGAGACATTTTAGATGTACCCTTGGCTCGGTCTGTAAAAATAATCGGTACTTCCACTATTTTGAAGCCATGCTTCCAAGCCGTGAACTTCATTTCGATCTGAAAAGCATAGCCAATAAAGCTGATTTTTTGAGGATCGATTGTAGCCAACACATTTTTATGATAGCACTTAAACCCGGCAGTCGTATCCATCACTGGAATTCCGGTAACTAAGCGAACGTAGATGCTGGCGAAATAAGACATGAGTACTCTTCCGATTGGCCAATTGACCACATTTACACCCTTAATATATCTTGAACCAATGGCCATATCTGCAGCTCCTCCTGCACAGGCGTTATATAAGGCAATTAGATCATTTGGGTTGTGAGAAAAATCTGCGTCCATCTCAAACACATAATCATAATCGTTTTCCATGGCGTATTGAAATCCTCGGATGTATGCAGTGCCCAGACCGAGTTTGCCTTCACGCTCTATCATATGAAGCTGTTCGGGCCATTTTGCTTGCAGTTCTCGCACTGTGTTGGCAGTTCCATCTGGCGAGCCATCATCTATGATCAATACATCGAAGCTCATATCGAGATTCATCACCGCACCAATAATCTCTCGAATATTGTCTTGCTCGTTGTAAGTGGGAATGATGACTAATCTCTTGTCCAATGTGTTAAAATTCTAAAGATGCTAAATGGCTAAACGAAAAAATGGAGAAGTGTTTTGCTAAATAAGCTTAATTTCTTGACTTAGTCCTTTTTGGCATAGCCCAATATTTTCATCATCGCATCACTTTCTTGCTCCTCTGCAAATAGCTCTATCTCATGTTGGCCCGCTTCGTCTTTCTTGATGATGATGTGTTTTGGCGCTGGTATTAAGCAATGCTGAATACCTCCATATCCGCCTAATGACTCTTGATAGGCTCCCGTATGGAAGAAACCAAAATATAGCGTTTCATCATCGTGAATGGTCGGTAGGAATACTTCACCTATATGGGCTTCAGAGTCATAATAATCTTGACTGTCGCAGGTCAAGCCTCCTATATTTACTCTGTGATGCGGGTTGTCCCAATGGTTAATAGGGAGCATGATAAACTTAGAATTGAGTCCCCATACATCTGGCATGTGAGTGATGAATGATCCATCCATCATATACCACAGCTCTTTATCATTCTGAAGTTTTTGATCCAAAATAGAATAGATTGTAGCGCCGCTTTCACCCACGGTGAATGATCCAAACTCGGTTATGATGTTAGGAACGTCAACATGATTTTTCTGACAGATCCATTTGATGTTGGCCACAATCTGATCTGCCATATAAGCATAGTCAAATTCGAAACCGAGCGAGTTTTTGATAGGAAATCCACCACCAATATCTACAGTATCTAAGTCTGGACAGATTTTCTTGAGCTCACAGTACTTGTATATAAATCTACTCAACTCACTCCAGTAATAAGCACTGTCTTTGATTCCAGTGTTGATAAAGAAATGAAGCATCTTAAGCTTAGCCTTGCTTCCAGATATTTTGTCCTTGTATAGCGGTACAATGTCACCATACCGAATGCCTAATCTTGAGGTATAAAAGGCAAAGTTGGGCTCTTCATCCGCAGCTATTCTTATTCCTACTTTAAAATCTCCATTCACATTGGCGTGATAATGGTCAATTTCTGAGAGGTTATCTAATACTGGGATAGTGTTGAATCCGTCATTAATTAATTTTGTAATGTTTTCTAGATACAGTGGACGCTTGAATCCATTACAGACAACCATCCGGTCTTTACCGAACAAACCTCTTTCATTCAGATTTCTGACAATTGGAATGTCAAATGCGGAGGAAGTCTCAATATGGATGTCATTTTTTAATCCCTCCTCAAGTACGAATTGAAAATGGGAGGATTTGGTGCAATAGCAGTACTCGTAAGAGCCTTCATAGCTATGCTTGGCTATGGCATCATTGAAGATCTGCTTTGCATACTGAATATTCTCGCTGATCTTAGGTAGATAAGAGAGTTTCAACGGAGTGCCATATTCTTTAATGATGGCCATTAAGTCCACTCCATGAAACTTGAGTTCATTATTATCAACATTAAACTCCTTGGAAGGAAAATAGAAAGTTTGTTCTATTAAATCAGCGTAGCTCTTCATCCGATTTGGTCAATATTTATAAGCTTAAAAATTGGCTACAATATTGAGTAAAAAAACACAATAAGTGTCGTGTTGAGAATTAATATTTTACGCTAGTCTATTATGTATCTGAAAGCTTAGCTTTGTCTGAAATTTTATAAACAACATATGATTAAGCTAAACGTCAAAGACGAAACTTCAAGGCTAGAGGCAGTGGTCCTCGGCAGGGCTGAGAGTTTCGGTGGCACCCCCAAGTTGGCTGATGCATACGATCCCAAATCTATCGAACATATCAAAGCCGGAACATACCCCACGGAAGACGATATGATTGCAGAAATGGAATCATTTGATCGTGTCTTTCAGAAGCATGGCGTGCAGGTCTATAGACCCGAAGTGATTCAAGATTTGAATCAGATTTTTTCAAGAGATATAGCCTTTGTAATAGATGACTGTTTCTTCAAATCCAACATTCTGCCTGATCGCGAGCCTGAATTGGAGGCCATCAATTATCTAATAGATCAGATTGATCCTAAAAAGGTGATTATTCCTCCGCCAGACGTTCATATAGAAGGAGGGGATGTCATGCTTCATGGTGAATATTTATTTGTGGGGACGTATTATGGGGACGATTATGCTTCTTTCATTACTGCACGCACCAACCAAGAAGGAGTGGCATTTTTGGAGTCATTTTTCCCTGATAAGAAGGTGGTGGCTTTTGATTTGAATAAGTCCAATACCATAGCCGAGGATAATGCGCTGCACTTGGATTGCTGTTTTCAGCCTGTAGGCAATGGTAAAGCCATCATTCACAAAGAAGGATTTCGCAGAGTAACGGATTATGAGTTTTTGGTTGATCTGTTTGGGAAGGAAAACCTTTTTCATATCACCAAAAGGGAGATGTATTTGATGATGAGCAATGTCTTTTCTATAGCTCCAGATGTAGTAGTATCCGAGCAGAATTTTACTCGCTTAAATGATTGGCTCAGGGCTCAGGGAATAACCGTTGAGGAGATTCCCTATGCAGAAATTGCCAAGCAGGAGGGGTTGTTGAGGTGTTCCACTTTGCCACTCAGAAGAATATGAGAAAGCAGGTGACAGACACACTCATGATGATTAGGCCTGCTTCCTTTCATTTGAATGAAGAAACGGCTGTCAACAACTATTTCATGAGAGAAATAGAAGGAGCATCCTCTAATGCTATTCAGGAACAGGCGGTCAAGGAATTCGACGATTTTGTAGAGGTTTTGAGATCTGCGGGTATCATAGTTCATGTATTTCAGGACGTATTAGAAGAAGATACACCCGATTCCATATTCCCAAACAATTGGGTTAGTTTTCATGACGAAGGTCGGCTCATCATCTATCCGATGTATGCGGAAAATAGGCGAAAGGAAAGGAAACTAAGGGTATACGAAGAACTGAGTGCGCATTTTGAGATTACTGAGATCAATGATCAGCTGCTCCATTCTGAGAAAGAAGGGAAGTTCTTGGAGGCGACTGGTAGTTTGATTTTTGATTGCAAAAATAGAATCGCCTATGCAGCCATATCTGAACGTACACACCCAGACTTACTGGCAGAGTTTAGTGAAATGACTGGATACCGTGTAGTGAGCTTTGTAGCCAACCAAACGGTAGATAATGAACGCAAACCAATCTATCATACCAACGTGATGATGTGTATTGGAGAAGAGTTTGCGTTGATTTGTGCGGATACCATAGATGATGAAAACACCCGAAAAGCTGTGCTTGACTCGCTTATCAACGGTGGAAAAGAAATTATTTTGATCTCAGAAGAACAAATGGAGCAATTTGCCGGCAACATGTTGCAGGTTAAAAATGTAAATAATGAGAGATTTGTGGTAATGTCTCAATCAGCGTTTGATTCGCTGAGCGAAGATCAAAAAGTGAGGTTGGGCAAACATGGCTCTCTTCTGTCCAGTCCTATACCAACTATAGAGACCTTGGGCGGGGGGAGTGCAAGATGTATGATGGCAGAAGTTTTTTTGCCAAAAAAAAGTAACTAAGTAATGAACTTGATTGAAGTAGAACTTAAGAAAGAAATTTCAAAAGCATTTAGTGCCATATTCGAATTGGAGTTTGACGAAGACTCCTTTTCGCTACAGCCAACAAGGAAGGAATTTGAGGGTACGCATACCTTGGTGATGTTTCCCTATGCACGTCAGACTAAAAAGAGTCCTGAGGCCTCAGCTACTTCACTCGGAGAATACCTCAAGGCCAACACTGATATAGTTGCGAATTATAATGTGGTGAAAGGGTTTCTGAACCTAGTAGTCAGTGATGATTCATGGATGCAGGCTCTTGCCGATGTACTTTCAACTCAGGATTTTGGACAATTACCGTCCAATGGAGAAAAAGTGATGGTGGAGTTTAGTTCGCCAAACACTAATAAGCCGCTTCACTTGGGTCATTTGAGGAATAATTTTCTAGGTGATTCTGTCTCTAGGATATTGAGTGCCGCTGGCTATGAAGTGATGAAGGTCAATTTGATTAATGATAGGGGAATACATATCTGTAAGTCAATGCTCGCTTACCAGAAAATGGGTAATGGAGAAACACCCGAATCTGCAGGCATGAAAGGTGATCATTTGATAGGTAAGTACTACGTTTTATTTGACCAAGAGTATAAAAAGGAAATTAACCAACTGGTAGAATCAGGAACCAGTGAAGAAGAGGCAAAGAAGCAGGCGCCATTGATGTTGGCAGCTCAGGATATGCTCAGAAAATGGGAAGAGGGAGACGAGCAAGTAGTAGCACTATGGAAGCAAATGAACGCGTGGGTTTATGACGGATTCAATCAGACCTATGATACCATGGGCATCTCTTTTGATAAGGTTTATTATGAATCCGAAACTTACCTACTAGGAAAGGATGTAGTCCAAGAAGGGTTATCCAAAAATGTCTTTTTCACTAAGGAAGATGGTTCGGTATGGGTGGATCTCTCTGCTGAGAAGCTTGACCAAAAGCTCGTTCAGAGAGGTGATGGTACATCCGTTTACATCACCCAAGACATTGGTACATGTGAGCTGAAGTACAATGACTTCTCCTTTGACAAGTCAGTTTATGTGGTGGGAAATGAGCAGGATTATCATTTCAAGGTGCTTTTTTCAATTATGGGCAAAATGAACCGTCCTTATGCGGGTGGGCTGTTTCACCTCTCTTATGGTATGGTTGATTTGCCATCTGGCAAGATGAAATCTCGAGAAGGCACCGTGGTGGATGCTGATGATCTCATGCAAGAGATGTTTGACACTGCCAAAAGACAAACGCAAGAACTTGGAAAAATTGAGGGGCTCACAGAGCAAGAAGCTGAGGACTTGTATAAGACCCTTGGCTTGGGCGCTGTGAAATACTTTCTGATGAAGGTAGACCCTAAAAAGAGGATGCTCTTTGATCCGCAGGAGTCGATTGAATTCCAGGGACATACAGGGCCTTTTATTCAATATACGCATGCAAGAATCGCTGCTATCCTCCGAAGAGCAAGAACCTTGGAAGTAGGAATGGATTATGCGCTGAATGGATATGAACTGCATAACAGAGAGCGCGAATTGGTATTTAAACTCACAGAGTTTCCTAAGACTGTTTCGGCAGCAGCCAAGGAGTATTCTCCTGCGCTCATAGCTCAGTATGTCTATGATCTAGCCAAGGAGTACAATGGCTTCTATCAGGAGGTGCCTATTTTCAATGAAGAAGATCAGGAGGTAGTGAAATTGAGGTTGGCCATATCTAAATCAGTGGCGCAGGTGATTAATAAATCGATGGGGCTACTTGGTGTGGCGGTACCTGAAAGAATGTAATGATGGCCAATTTTAAAATTTGGCTACAGGCATTTAGGCTCAGGACACTGCCATTGGCTTTTTCATCCATCTTGATGGGGGCGTTTCTGGCTGAGAAGTTCGGAGTTTTCAGGATCGATATTCTTATCTGGAGTTTGCTTACTACTTTGTTTTTGCAGGTACTCTCCAATCTAGCCAACGACTATGGTGATGCTACTTCTGGGGTAGATGGAGAGCAACGCACAGGCCCTAAGCGCACCGTGTCAGAGGGTTTGATTTCTCTTCAATCAATGAAAAGGGCTTTATTTATTACCTCCATTTTGTCATTCTGCTCTGGCTCGTGGCTTATCTGGATTGCATTTGGTGATCAATTGCCGGAGGTAGTAATATTTCTGTTGCTTGGCCTAGGGGCGATAGGTGCTGCTATCAAGTATACCGTAGGAAAAAGCCCGTATGGATATTCTGGATTTGGTGACTTGTTTGTTTTGCTGTTTTTTGGCCTTGTTGGGGTATGCGGTAGTTTTTATTTGTATTCCGGATACTTAGATGCGGACATTCTACTGCCTGCGATAAGCTGTGGCCTACTCGCAGTTGGAGTGCTGAATGTGAATAATATTCGTGATATCGAATCAGATCAGGCTTCTGGAAAGTACAGCATTCCTGTACGGATCGGACGAAAGAATGCCATTCTGTATCATAAGTTTCTGCTGATCACACCTATGCTGCTAAGCGTAGTTTATGTATTCATCTCTCAGCCTTCATGGTCATCCTACTTATTTCTTTTGGTTAGCCCAATGCTGTACTTCAACATAAGGGCAGTACAGAAAAAGGACAAAGCAAGAGAGCTTGATCCTTACTTGAAACAATTGGCGCTGAGCACCCTAATCTATGTTTTGCTTTTCGGTATTGGACAAATTCTTTCCCTCTAGAATTAAATATTGATAGCGAAGTTTTCGTTAACTTAGAAGTCTAACAATTAACGCAAAATAATCAGCCATGAATAAGATATTAGTCCCTTACGATTTTTCTGAAATAGCTACACATGCACTCAATTTCGCAGCAGATTTGGCTCGCAATGCCGATGGGTGTGGAGTCACATTGATCAATGTAATAGAGCAGCCTACTCCAAGTACCTTCAAAACCATGGGTATCGTTGGTAGCGATCCAATGGAGAATCTTTACATCAAGAAATTGATAGAGTCTGTCAAAGCCAAGATGGAAGAGATCATGGGTAACTCTGATTTCAATGACATCAAGCTTAGCTACAAGATAGTGTTGGGTCAGCCATTTCATGAGATCACAGAAGAAATCAAAACCGAGTCAATCGACCTAGTCGTAATGGGTACATCTGGATCTTCCGGAGCGGAAGAGTTTCTGGTAGGATCTAATGCCGAGCGTATGGTGAGGTATTCTAAATGCCCTGTCATCACCATTAGCGAACCTAAGAAAGTTGCAGATATTCATAGCATGGTTTTCGCTTCCAACTTTTTGGATTTGACTGTTGAATTTGTGAATTACGTGAAGGCCCTTCAAGCCATACTAAAGGCCAAGATACATTTGGTGGTAATTAACACGCCAGCAGGATTCAATACAACAAGACATGATCTGAACTTGCTGGATAAAGCCATTAAGGATAATATGATAACGAACTGCGAAACGCATATCTACAACTATCCAAATGAGGAAGACGGTGTATTGGCATTCGCTGAAGATATCAATGCGGATTTGATAGCCATCGGTACACGACAGAAAAAGGGAGTAGGTCATTTCTTAAGTGGCAGTATAGCTGAAGATGTGGTCAACCACGCCAAAGTGCCGGTTTGGACTTTTGGTCTCGAACAGGCTCAATAATATCCAACCCCTGACAGATTAAAAGTCAGGGGTTTTTTAATGCCTTGTTGTTTGATTTTCAACAATCAGTTATAGATTTGCTGCATGAATACAGCACTACATCATCCCCATCATTGTATCTGAGACTCAAGCCCAGAGTTATCAAACAATTAGTGCGTTTATTCATTATACAAATTCAATTTTACCATAATCCGACTCATGTCAAATCTCAAAGTAGCCATCCAGAAATCTGGTAGATTAAGCGAAGATTCACTCAAACTTTTCAAGGAGTGCGGCATCAAATTCAACAATGGCGCGAAAAAACTAAAGGCTAATTCTTACAATTTTCCAATCGAATTTTTGTTCCTCAGGGATGATGATATCCCAGGTTATGTGGAAGATGGAATAGCTGATATTGGTATAGTAGGGCAGAATGTTCACGAAGAATACTTGAGAGATGCAGAGGTGGTCAAGTATCTTGGGTTTTCCAAGTGCCGACTATGTCTGGCTGTGCCTAGAGAGGTTGATTACCCTGGATTGCAGTTTTTTCAGGGCAAGAGCATAGCTACTTCATACCCTAATATTCTAAAAAAATATCTGGATCAGGAAGGAATCCAAGCTGATGTGCATATGATCAGTGGATCAGTAGAGATAGCGCCTGGGATTGGGCTCGGCGAAGGTATTTGTGATATCGTAAGCTCGGGCAGCACACTGCTGAGCAATGGACTCAAGGAGGTAGAAACGGTGATGAAGTCAGAGGCGGTCATGATAGCCAATCGTAACATGGACCCTGCGCAAAAGGAGATTCTTGACCAGTTGTTGTTTAGAATCAATTCTGTATTGGTTGGTAAAAACAACAAATACGTGCTTCTCAATGCACCGAATGAAAAGCTCGATACGATTATAAGTTTGCTTCCCGGGATGAGGAGTCCTACTGTATTGCCATTGGCTCAAGATGGTTGGAGCAGCATTCACTCAGTGATCAATGAAGATGATTTCTGGGGGAATATAGAAAAGTTAAGAGGTGCTGGAGCGGAAGGTATCTTGGTAGTACCGATAGAAAAGATGATCCAATGATCCCGATCTACGAAAACCTAGCGCCTGAGGATTTAGCCAACGTGCTACAGCGTCCATCATTTGATTTTTCGAAAATCGAAAAGGTGGTAGCTCCGATTCTTGATAAGGTACGCCGAGGAGGAGATAAGGCACTTAAGAAGTTAGCTTTAGAGTACGATCATGTAGAGTTGGATGATCTATGGGTCAGTGATGAAGAATTTGAATCGGCAGATGAGGAGGTGCCTGCTACGCTCAAGGAGGCTATTCAGATCGCTTTTGACAATGTTAAGAAGTTTCATCAAGCGCAGCAGCAGTCTGCTTTGGTGATGGAGGTGATGCCTGGAGTAGTATGTAGTAGGCGTTCTGTGCCTATTCAGAAAGTAGGATTGTATGTGCCTGGAGGCTCTGCTCCACTATTCTCAACAGTACTTATGTTGGCTGCACCTGCCAAAATAGCAGGATGTGATGAAGTGATCATTTCTTCACCGACCAATAGACTGGGTAAAATCAACCCTGTTGTGCTCTACACGGCGAAGCTAGTAGGCGTATCTCGAGTATTGAAATTGGGTGGGTCTCAGGCAATAGCAGCAATGGCCTACGGTACAGAGTCTGTACCCAAGGTAGATAAGATATTCGGTCCTGGAAATCAATATGTAACTGTAGCCAAGCAAATGCTAGCTAAAGACCGTGTGGCTATAGATATGCCTGCCGGACCTTCTGAGGTAATGGTAGTGGTAGATAAACATTCCAACGCTGCCTATGCAGCGTCAGATCTTTTGGCCCAGGCCGAACACGGCCCTGATAGCCAGGTCATATTACTCTCCACTAGCAAGAGCATTGCGAAAGCGATCAACGAAGAGATCAATAGTCAGTTGGAAGTGTTGAGTAGAAAGGAAATAGCAAAAGTAGCACTAGGTCAAAGTAGTATTATAATCGTAGAGGACAAGAAAGAAGCGCTTAAGATCATCAATGAATATGGTCCGGAGCACCTGATAATCAGTACGGCCAAAGCAGAAAAACTTGCTGAAAAGGTATCCAATGCTGGATCTGTATTTGTCGGTGAATACACTCCTGAGTCTGCCGGAGATTATGCTTCGGGAACCAATCATACCTTACCTACGAACGGTTGGGCAAGATCATTCAGCGGCGTGTCGTTAGACAGTTTTGTCAAAAAAATCACCTATCAGCGAATCACCGAAGAGGGACTGCTATTATTAGGGCCTACTATAGAGCGAATGGCCGAAGCAGAGCTCCTTGATGGGCACAAAAATGCCGTAACTATACGGCTCAAAAAACTCAGAGAAGATGGCATTACTAAAAAATCTGATAAGGACTCACCTACAGGAGGTGACAGCCTACTCTTCAGCAAGGGATGAATTTGAAGGTGAGGCTGAGGTGTATCTTGATGCGAATGAAAACGCTCTAGGGTCCACCACAGCAGAGCAATATCACCGATATCCAGACCCTCATCATACTGCGCTGAAAAAGAAATGGGCAGAACTAAGAGGTGTCGATGAAAATAGGATCTTTTTTGGTAATGGCAGTGATGAACCCATTGATTTACTGATTCGGCTTTTTTGTGAACCTCATAAAGATCACATCATCACCATGCCGCCAACTTATGGCATGTATAAAGTGAGTGCTAAGGTAAATGCTGTAGACAATGTAGAGGTTCCTTTGACACCCCGATTTCAAGTGGACTATAACGAGTTGAAAGAGCACTGGAATGGTAGCTCCAAGATCTTGTTTCTTTGCTCGCCTAATAATCCTACTGGCAATGCGCTAAAGAAGGAGAATATTATTAATATCCTTAAAAATTTCCCAGGGATTGTGGTGATTGATGAGGCATACATTGATTTCTCTATAGATCAAAGTTGGGTAAGCGAATTGGAAAATTATCCTAAGCTTGTGATTCTCCAAACACTAAGTAAGTCATGGGGCATGGCAGGCATCAGGGTAGGAGTGGCGATGGGAGATCCTTTTGTGATCGCAATGCTTGAAAAAATCAAACCTCCTTACAATATCAGTCAGGTCAATCAGCAATTGGCGCTTGAGGCCTTGCAAAACGAGCAAGAAATGAAGGCTCGAGTAGGGACACTGCTAGTGGAGCGAGATCGAATGTTGCAAGACTTAAACGGTATCGCTCAAGTAGAAAAAATTCATGTTAGTCATGGTAATTTCCTTTTGGTAAGAATGAAAGACGCAGAAGAAGTGTTTCATTATCTGACCCAACATGGCGTGATAGTCCGAAACAGAACCAAGGAGCTGCACTGTCAAGGATGCCTTCGAATAACCGTAGGGACTAAAGAAGAAAATGATAGATTGATTAATTTGCTTACAGGGTATTAGGTTTTTGGGACTTAGATAATTGGGTTTTCTCTAACCGTTCCTAATTATTAAGACACTTTATTTCTTAATGGATTTTTTAATTAATGAAAAGAAATAATATTGAGCCAACAGCCAACAGCCAACAGCCAACAGCCCAAAACCCTAATTACCTAGACTCCTAATCACCTAATCACCTAAAATATGAAACCAATACTTTTTATAGATAGAGATGGCACCATCAATCACGAAACGGCCGATGAGCAGATCGATCATATAGACAAGGTGAGTTTCTTGCCGGATGTTTTCTACTATTTGAGGAAAATACAGGCAGAATCAGACTTTCTATTGGTGATGGTGACCAATCAAGATGGATTGGGTACGGATTCTTTTCCAGAGGATACCTTTTGGCCAGTGCATAATCTGATAATGCGAACGCTCGAGAGCGAAGGAATTAAGTTTGATGCGGTGCATATTGACGAGCATTTTCCTGCGGATAATCATCCTAATAGAAAGCCCGGCATAGGTATGCTTTCGGAATACTTGAGAGGTGATTATGACTTGAAGGGTAGCTACGTCATAGGTGATCGTGTTACAGATATTCAGCTGGCCGAAAATCTAGATTGCCAGGGTATTCACATTTCGGAAGAATCTTCTAGTTCTGCTGTTTTGACTACACCAAGCTGGAAGGAGATATATGAATACCTGGTGCTCAAGCCTCGCCAAGCCTCGGTGCAGCGTACAACCAAAGAAACCGATATCAAAATATCCGTCAATCTTGATGGCTCGGGAAATACGGCGATTGATACTGGATTGGGATTTTTTGATCACATGCTTGATCAATTGGGTAAACACGGAGGCATTGATCTGATCGTGCAGGTCAAAGGCGACCTTCATATTGACGAGCATCATACCATAGAAGATACGGCATTAGCTTTAGGTGAATGTTTTTTGGAGGCGTTAGGAAATAAGAAAGGGATTAATCGATATGGATTCCTTTTGCCTATGGATGATGTATTGGCTCAGGTAGCTATTGATTTTGGAGGGCGACCATGGATGGTTTGGGAGGCTGACTTCAAGAGAGAGAAAATAGGAGAGATGCCAACAGAGATGTTCATGCATTTTTTTAAATCATTCTCCGATACTGCCAAATGCAACCTCAATATCAAGGCAGAGGGAGATAACGAACATCACAAGATAGAAGGGATCTTCAAAGCATGGGCTAAAGCCATTAAAATGGCGATCAAAAGAAATCCTGAAGAGATGAGTAGTCTACCTAGTACTAAAGGGGTATTGTAGTAGGAAGTTTCCAACACCTTCAACCCTGTTAGGATTTTAAATCCTAACAGGGTTGAGATTGAATTGATTTTCGACTTCATTTAGCTCGTCATTCCACGACGAAAGGAGCGAAGCGATTGGTGATCGGGGAATCTGAAGCTAGATTCGGAATGTCAAGATTATCTAAGAAGCATCCCTAAACCCACTTGGAAATGGCCTGTAGGCATAGTGATGCATTACTTCTTCTATGGCGATTTTGATTGCTTCGTTGATAGGGAGTATTGTATGTCCTAATCTGAAGTCTATCTGTGCAAGGCGTTGATAATAGTCTGAAAAGATAGGTACATATTGTCCTGATTTGATATTGGTAATGGCCTTCTCGCAATTCTTCGCTTGTCCTTCTTTGATCAATTTGCAGGTTGCTAGTCTTAGTTCTCCTAATTTATCTCTGGAAGCTCCATATCCAAAAAGGCGGCATATTAATCCACGATGTGAGTAGCTGCTGCATGAACCCTGAGATTCATCCAATATGGATAATGGAGCATAAACAACACAAACATTGTTTGGCTTATCCTTGAGTTTTAGCAACATGGCTTCTGCCTGACCAGTTAGAAATAGATGAAAGGCAAAAGGCAAAAACTCCAAAGGCGTGGCGTCTATATCCGGTTTGGTGCAGCATTTACCACACCCAGATATACAATGCAGCCCGGTTTCGGACTGAAATCCTGCAATTTCTTGATCGAGTTGATGAAACAGCCTGTTCACGGACTTGACCCTGCGCACGATGGACATTAAGTGGGGTGAAGGTACGCATTCGAATCATCACTGATCGATTTATTATGTCACGTTCAAATTATTCATCTCTTAACGAATGTACAGGATTGGCCAGAGCCGCTTTGGTAATAATCCACCCTGTAGTCAAGATGCCCATTGAGAAAATAATAAATGAACTAAACACAAGCGGAAATGCCCCGACACTTATATGATAAGCATAGATTTCATCCAGCAACATGGTGGATAGAAAGTAACCACCTACAGATCCTAACATGACCGCTAGACCCAGTATGATGGCAAACTCCCTACTCAAGATCATGACTATGCTTCTAATGCTCGCTCCAAGTGCTTTTCTAACACCAATCTCCTTCGTTCTCTTTTCTACATTGAGAGAAGCAAGGGCATAGATACCCGATACTGAAAGCAGACCACCTAATATGGTTAGAAAAATGAATATTTTCTTCAGGTTGTCGTTCGTGTCTCTTAGTCCACTCAGGATACTATCTTCCTGATATCTTCCGAAGTAGGGTTTCTCAGGAAATAATTCTTGCCAAACCGACTCCAGTTCTTCGCTGACCGCTTCCCGATCCTCCGGAGCGCATCTTATTGCCATGGTATGATATTCGTTGGGTTTAGATTGGTAGAAAATGAATGGTTCGGATGTGGTGGATCTAAATAGGTTGTCCACATGATTTTCTATGATTCCAACGATCCTTTTCTTTTCGCCTCGAATCGTCACAATAGTATTTAGCGAATTATCAGAGAGGTCACAATGTGTTAAAAAAGCCTTATTGACGACCACAGAAGACGTCTGATCAGTAGATGATTCCAAATCAAGGAATCTACCCTCGTACACTTTCAGCCCCATGGTTTCGAAGAAATTGACCCCAACTTCAATGTGCTGAACTTGATACTCTGAGGTGTCTATTGACACAGGAAAAGGGTAACTACTCCATCCCAGCATATGATGCGATATGGCAGTTTTTTCCACTTTCGGGTTATTCATGATCCTTGCTCGAATGAGATCATATTCCTTTTTGCTGTTAATGGAAACCGTAACCACCTTTTTGTAATCATACCCAAAATCTATAGCCTCTTGAAATTTGGTGTTTTGAATAAAGACCACACCATGGATAAGGACAAACACAGAAATCGCAAACTGTAGAGTAACTAACGTCTTGGTAAACCAATTGGCACCTCTTAGTTTGATGTTGCTTTTCAGCAACTCTACCGGCATAAATTTACTATTGTTCAATGCCGGATATAATCCTGCGAGCAGGGAAGAACCAAATATTAAAATGATCAATGTAACAACTAGGTTGACGCCATTGAGGTCACTTAGTCCGTATCCAAGATTCCACATATCTGCGAATTCTGCTGCAATAAATTTGGCCAGAATTAGACCAACAATTAGAGATAAAAAGACAGTCAAAATCATTTCCGTAAGGAACTGAAGAACAATCATCTGTCGAGATGCGCCGATCACCTTTCTCACGCCCACTTCCTTGAGTCTCCTTGCGGTAATGGCAAAAGATGTGTTGGTGAGGTTAAAACATGCGATGAGTAGAATCATCAATGCCATGGAGGAGAACACTATCAGTGGAGTAATGCTAATAGGGGTATTGATCATACTCCAACCTATGTCGTCTTCATTCATGGGCTTGTTGAATGGTGCGAGAGAGAACCCGGTGACTTTCGCATCAGGTTTCATCTCATTTCTAAGAGTCACGTATTCTGTCAAAAGTGGAGCTATTTCATCTGCACGATCTGGGTTTGACAGTTTTACGAACAGTGCAGGGTCTCGCCAGTCTCCCCATTCGCTAGACGAAAGATTGAACACATCCATAAAGTGCTCATGTCTAGCCATAATATGAAACCTGATAGAGCTGTTGGTGGGTTTGTTTTTGAATACAGCGCCTACTACGAATAGTTTCTCTTTTTCGTTGGGCAAGTAGCATTTGATCGTCTGACCTATTGGGTTTTCTTTGTCAAAGAATTTGCCGGCAGCCTCTTCGCTAATGACCACTGTGTTTAGTTTGTTGAATGAGCTGAACGCACCACGGATAAGGTCAAACTCAAATATTTCGAAGAACGTACTATCTGCAAACTGGATCCCTTCACTAAATGACTTGTCGTTTACCCTCACATATGCTCCGGCGGAATTGTACCTGGAGTAAGATTCTACACCTGCAATATTTTCAGCCAGTGCCGGGCCAAGATTCACTGGGGCGATGATATGTCGACCGATCTGATCTCCTTGGTCTTTATACAGGGTGTGAACTAAGAATGTGCTGGAGAGTTTTTCTTTGTCAAAAGCATCGTCAAACTCAAAGTTGAATGCTAAAATCAGGTATGCTGTAATGCAACAAGCAAGCGCAATCCCTAGCCCGAAGGCATTGATGATAACGTAGCTTTTGTTTTTGCGGAAATTACGAAGGGAGGTTAGGATGAAGTTTCGAAACATGGCTGTAATTGATGAACGTACGAATTACAGCCATATTTGATTATGGCATGTCACCTTCAAGTAAAGGATTGTCACAAATTGTCACCGATCCTACTTGACTAGCTCAGATCCCTCGGGCAGCTGGCCTTTTTCGTCCAATATGCCTGCCATTTTCAGATGGGTGATCACAGGTTCTTCAGCCATCCTTACCAGGGTAATGTGATCAAATGCCATAGAGTCATTGGGGTCTTGCCAGCCACCAGTTGTGCCAAGGATGGTATAGTCTCTGCTATTTCTTTTTCTATGAGAAAATGAGTGTTCATGTCCATTGAATACAGTGAAAGGTCTATTACTTAATGCTTCCTCTATTTTACCCAAACCAAGACTATCTGTCCTTTTCCAAAGTGGTTTGTGCATGAATAAAATAGTCCACTTTACATCTTCATTTTTTGTGATTACATCTTTGAAATAATCTTGCTGTTCAAGACTAACTCCCCCCACTTTACTTTCTTGCATTTTGAAATATTCTGAGTCTCTATAATTACCCTCAATTTCTCCTAGACGCATCTTTGTAGCAATATTTCTAGCCTCATTGACCTCATTCATGCGCACCATCCCGTAATCCTCGGAATCCATCATGAGAAAAAGCACATCTTCATAAACAAAATGATAATACAAAGGACCGAACCGCTCTTGCCAGTATTTTAACATGGATGGATTTGTGAGATCATGATTGCCTCCAATATAGAAGAAGGGCATTTCCAATTCATTAGTCCTACTAGCAAACGAATCCCATTCTTTTCGCAATTGGTTGAGGTCAGTTGTTCCTCCTTCGATCAAGTCGCCAACGCTCGTCACAAATGCTGGGTCCAGGCGGTTGAGCTGTTGTACTGCCGAGCTATAAACTCCTGCTCTTTCCCCGCCGGTCAGATCAGAAACGATCGCAAACGTAAAGTCTTCCTCTTCTGGCTGGAATGCTTCGTTGGTCCACGGCTTAACCTCGCTCGAGATTTCATGCTTGAATTCAGGCCCTTCAGGTATTGGTTGTTGGCAGCTAACTAGTAGGAAGATGAAAATTGGATATAGCTTGATCATGTATTCAATTTAATCAATAATGAAGCTTTTGTAGTGCTCAAGTGTTGTCTTAGCCATTTATAGGAATGCAAAAATTAACTAGACAGAGTTTCTGAGGGTGCTTGTTGAAGTCATTATGATAAATTTCGAATGGGTCAGCGTTGGCTTTTTCATAACCATTTTCATTCATCCATTTGAACAACTCCTCCCAGTATTGACCAAAAGCCTGTGTTGGGATTTCGAAAGTTCCCACTATGTGTTTGCCTCCAGGCAATGTCAATGGCTCGATCTCACCATCTTTGCTCATTGAATCCACCAATCTCAGTCCAGCACTCATCCTTACTTTATCAGGTGCCGTGTTTTTGAAGCTATCATGATAGACCATCAGGACTTTATACTCATTTTCTATCAGGAGTCCTTTGGGCCCAGCCCATTTAAGCAGCGTTTGAAATGCTTCTGTGATATTCTGTACACCTGTGATCGGCACTATGGCCAAATGGGTAGGTGATAGGTTTCTGATAGATACGCTATTGTTCATCAATACGAAATTAGATCTTGGTGATTCGTACTTTCTTCTTTTTGATCCTTGTGTTATCAAGTAGTTTGATCACTTCTTTGAATTTATGCTTTGATACGGCCACAAATGCACAGTCTTGTTTGATCTCTATCGTACCCAATTCATCCTTATCCAACTTAGCCTGCTTGATGAATGTCCCTGCAATGTCTCCTTTTGAGATTTTGTCTTTTCTTCCACCAGATATGAACAAAGTCACCCAAGGTGACGGTTTTGGGATTTCCGTTTTTTTGAGATGTAGCACGGGTGCTTCTTTGATAAATTCTGGTAGCGTGTCCTTCTCCCACATCAATAGGTATGCAGCACCTGATTTGTTCATCCGAGCCGTTCGGCCATTCCTATGTGTGAATTCTTCCAATCGTGAGGGCAACTGATAGTGTAGGATGAATTTGAGCTCAGGGATGTCTATCCCACGAGCGGCCAGGTCGGTAGCTAAGAGCAGTTGATGTGTTCCATTTCTAAATTGGATCAATGCGCGCTCCCGATCCTTTTGCTCCATTCCACCATAAAACGAGCCATGACTAATTTTATGTTTGCTCAGATGGTCACTTACACGATCAATAGTGTCCTTGTAGTTACAAAATATGATGCCTGGTTGTGGCTCTGGATGGTTGCTTAGGTGTGCTAGAGCAGATACCAAGGTTTGAAGCTTGTCTTTGTCTGGCGACAATATTCGCTTAATTGTTAGTTGCGCATTGTCCTCTCCAAGATAATTGACTATAGCTGGATCTTGTAGGCCTACGAACTTTGGTATGTTCACACTTCGAGTGGCAGACGTCAGAATTTTACGTTTCACCGGTCTAATTGCCTGACATATTTCCTTCATTTCACCTTCAAAACCTACTTCAAGTGATTTATCAAATTCATCCAGGATCAAGGTGTGAATCGTCTTGGTTTGGAAATTATCGCGTCTGATGTGATCAGCTATTCTGCCTGGAGTACCAATTAAGATTGCTGGACGGTGCTTGATTTCCATTTTGTCCTTAGTGCCCGCTCGGCCACCGTAGATGGCATTGACCTTGTGACCGGTTCCCATTTCCCTCAATACAGATTCTATCTGCAAAGCGAGCTCCCGAGAAGGCACTATGATCAATACTTGAATGTCTTCAATTTCAGGATCAATCGCTTTGAGTATCGGCAGCAAGAAAGCCAAGGTTTTACCCGTGCCGGTAGGAGAGAGTAGTATTACTTCACTGGAAGAAGAAATCGCCAAACCAGCCTCTTCCTGCATAGGATTTAGTTTTTCTATTTTTAGTTTCTGAAGTATTTCCTGTTGGTTCTTGATGGCGCCCATGCTTGTTTTTGTTCAACGGCAAAGATGATACTTTTTAAAACCTTTATCAGATTGAAAACCTAAAGACTAAATTGCCCATATGAATTCACGGACTATTCATTACGCGCTGAGCATCCTTTTTTTACTATTTGCCACTGTTCAGTACAATGACCCAGATCCGCTGCTATGGATCTTGATTTATGGCTCAGTCAGTTTGATAGCTTTGCTCAAAATTTATTTGGGACAGGTCAATTTCAATAAGTTGATTATCACTTTGATCGTCATATTCACTTTGTATGCTTTAGCATACATTCCTAGTTTCAGTGATTTACTGAGTAAACCAGACAAGTCCGAACTAGTCGGTCAGATGAAAGCTACCAAGCCTTGGATAGAGGGAACACGTGAGTTGGGAGGTTTGCTGATCGCTATTGGAGCTATGGTTTATCTACTGAAAAGCAAAAGGGTAAAAAACCAGTAGAAATTAATAGTGTTTGCGACATTGGATGATGATGATCTCATTGTCGATGACTTTATAAACCAATCGATGCTCTAAGCTGATTCTTCGAGACCACCAGCCAGAGAGGTTATTCTTCAGTGCTTCCGGTTTACCAATGCCTTCAAAAGGTGTTCGAGAGCATTCTCTAATTAACTCATTGATTTTTTTAATCACTTTCTTATCCACCTTTTGCCAGTAGGTGTAGTCTTCCCAGCCCGTTTGGGTAAAGCTGGTTTTCATTCTTCTAAATCGTCCATTGATTTAGAGATGATCTGACTAGATTCATATTGCCGAATTCCTTCATTCAAACGCTGAGCATTGGTCGGACTACTCAATAAATACAACGTTTCCTGCATGCTGTCGTAATCCGATTTTGAAATCAAAACCAGATCTTCACCTTGGTTTCTAGTGACATACACAGGAGCACTATCCTGAATAACAGAATCCATGAATGATTTGAGATTTTGCCTAAAATGGCTATAACTAGTGACTTTCATGACACTAATGTACAGGTTAGTTGTACAATATGAAATTATTGACTCGATGAATTGTTGCTAACAACTTTTTGCACAAGTTTGAAAATCGAAAATAGGCTCCAGATTAAGTTGACAACCACGAAAGGGTAGGCTTCATTTTCCCATGCGTTGTAAAGTAACAGGACGGATCCTACGAGATTTAGCAATAGATAAATAACGGAGGTGGCCGTTATTTGATTGAAGATATTCAGCACAAATCCGATCAATAATGATGCAGCTCCCGCCCATCCAATAAGTTCTAATGCGGTCATGATATTTTAATTAGCTAAAACAGAAAGTAGATTTCTCACCCTTACCAAAGTCCAAAAGAACGATTATACGTTCTATACCAAACACCCAAACACCCAAACACCCAAACACCCAAACACTAGCTATTCTTAACGAAAATTTTGCCTCTGCTCGGGTAATGTTTTTCGAATAGATAATAATTGATTCCGTCCTTCAAACCCACATCTGGCACAATGGCTTTCTTTGCCTTGGCGGCCTTCATAGCATGTACATAGATTTCCGAGGCGGGCACAATCACGTCAGCTCTATCAGGGTTCAACTGTAGTTTATTCAGCATTTCATCGAGGGTCATTTCTCTTAGGAAATTCTGAACCAAGTGGATATTTTCAAGTGTAATGCTTCGTTTTTTAGCATTTTTCGATAGTTCGTAGATCTTATTGATATTGCCTCCTGTGCCAATTGCGATGACTCTTTCTTTATGACTTCTCAGTTCGTTTTTCACCCAGTTCTCCATTTCGTTCCAAACTTTAGATGAATTGGAGTTTTGCAGCCGTCGCACGGATCCAATCTTAAAGGATTTGGACGCCTTTTTTTCTTTTTGATAATAGAAGTTAAGCTCGGTACTTCCACCTCCCACATCTATATGCAGATATGTCGCGTCATCCAAGTCCAGGCTGATCACCTTATTGATCATTTCAGCCTCCATCTGGCCATTGATTATGTTGATTTTCAGTCCAATTTCATTCTTGACTAGCTCGCAAAGGGCTTTTCCGTTTTTGGATTCTCTCATGGCGGAGGTAGCGCATCCATAATAATGATCTACTTCATAGAGGTCCATTAAGCTTTTGAAGGCAGACATGAGCTTTACAAATTTCTCTTGGTTTTCGAGGCTGATCTCCTTGTTGGTAAACACATCTCTACCTAGCCTTAGAGGAAAACGTACATACTGAAGTTTTTTGAAAGTGATTAGTTTCTCGTACTCTATGACTTTAGTTACCTGAAGTCGCATGGCATTGGAGCCAATATCTATCGCAGCAATTTTCATAACCTCTAAATGTAGCTGTAATATGTATGCTGAACCAATTGTATTTCGTTTTTATTATGTCGAGAGACGTGTATATTTGCAGCCACATTTATCGAGAAAGACTGAGGGACTGGGCCCTAAGACGTCTTGGCAACCTGTTTTGACCTGTTTCAAAATTCCGGTGCTAATTCCCATCGTTTCGCTTAGCGTTTCGAAGAGATAATTGATCCTCTACCAAGAGCCTTTCTCCCTTAAAGTGTGTTAAACAAGATAGCCAATGAGCAAGCTACTAGATATAGCGAAAGAGAGAATATTGATTTTGGATGGTGCTATGGGTACCATGATTCAAAGGTATAAGTTAGAGGAGGAGCATTTTCGCAACAATGAGTTGAAAGACCACCCTTCTTCCCTCAAAGGGAACAATGATCTGCTGTCTATTACCAGACCAGATGTCATTAAGGAAATCCATGCCGAGTATTATGCGGCGGGAGCTGATATAGCTGAGACCAATACATTTAGCAGTACTACGATCGCACAAGCCGATTATAAGCTAGAGCATCTGGCTTATGAACTGAATTATCAGAGTGCGAAAATAGCCAAGGAAGTTGCTGATGAATTTACTTCAAATGAGCCTCATAAGCCTAGATTCGTTGCAGGTTCAATTGGGCCTACCAACAGAACAGCATCTCTATCGCCTGATGTCAATGACCCTGGATACCGGGCGGTGACTTTCAATGACTTGAAAACTGCTTACATAGAGCAAGTGAAAGGGCTGTTAGATGGTGGAGCAGACTTACTTTTAGTGGAAACCATTTTCGACACACTCAACGCCAAAGCAGCGCTGATGGCGATTGATGAAGTAGCTGTAGAGAGAAACATAGTGGTGCCTATTATGGTTTCTGGTACTATCACAGATGCATCAGGTAGGACTCTTTCCGGTCAGACAACAGAGGCATTCCTGATTTCTGTTTCTCACATGCCTCTACTTAGCATAGGCCTGAATTGTGCGCTTGGAGCCAAACAACTTAGACCATACCTGCAGACACTTTCTGATAAGAGTGATTTTTTGGTAAGTGCACATCCAAATGCTGGATTGCCAAATGAGTTTGGAGAATATGATGAATCACCTGATGAGATGGCATCTCAGATTGAGGAATATCTACAAGACAACCTTGTGAATATTCTGGGTGGATGCTGTGGAACTACGCCTGAGCATATCAGTGCGATTGCTGCCGTAGCAAGTAAGTATGAACCTAGAAGCTTTCAGTCTTCAGTCGACAGTCCTCTAATTCATTATTGATATGTCATTTAAGTTTGAGAATTTGAATGTTTGGAAAACAGCGTTAGAGCTATCAATGAATGTTAATGACTTGGTAAAATCATTTCCAAAAGAAGAAATGTATGTGCTTACAAGTCAAATAAAGCGTGCTTCAGATTCTGTCTCACTCAATATTGCAGAAGGATGTACCGGTCAAACAGATAAAGAGTTCAATAGATTTTTAGGAATTGCTTTGAGGTCTTGTGTCGAAGTTGTTGGGTGTATTTATTTAGCAAAAAGCAGGAATCTTATTAATCAATCAGAATTTGACAAACTATATAATCAACTTTTGACCTTGACGAAAATGCTTCAATCTTTCAGGAAATCATTAATGAAGAAAACTGATGTCTGAAAACCGAAAACCGAAAACTGAAATTATTAGTACTCTGATGATTAGACCACTCACCCTTTCAGGACTGGAGCCACTGGTAATTGATGAGAATACCAATTTTGTCAATGTAGGCGAGCGAACCAATGTCACAGGATCGGCACGTTTCAAGCGATTGATACTAGAAGATGACTATGATACAGCACTAGAAGTAGCGTTGGATCAGGTAAGAGGCGGTGCCCAAATACTTGACGTGAACATGGATGAAGGGATGCTCGATGGCAAAGCGGCCATGGTTAGATTTCTAAATCTGATAGCATCTGAACCAGAAATTGCGAGAATACCCGTAATGATTGACTCCTCCAAGTGGGAAATCATTGAGGCAGGATTGCAGTGTGTTCAAGGCAAGGGAGTGGTTAATTCTATCAGTTTGAAAGAAGGTGAAGAGCCATTCTTGAAGCAAGCGAGATTGATTAGACAATACGGGGCGGCTGTGGTGGTCATGGCGTTTGATGAAGCTGGTCAAGCCGACACTTATCAAAGAAGAATCGATATATGTAAAAGGTCTTATGACCTTTTGGTTGACACAGTAGGATTTGCGTGTGAGGATATCATTTTTGACCCTAATATTTTCCCGGTAGCTACTGGAATCGATGAGCATAACAATTATGCAGTTGATTTTTTCAAGGCGACTAAGTGGATCAAAGAAAACCTCCCAGGAGCCAAAGTGAGCGGAGGAGTGAGTAACGTGTCATTCTCGTTTCGGGGCAACAATATTGTCAGAGAGGCGATGCATTCGGCGTTTCTATATCATGGCATACAGGCTGGCATGGACATGGGCATTGTCAATGCTGGAATGATCGAGGTATACGACGAAATCCCTAAGGATTTGCTGGATCATGTAGAGGATGTTTTACTCAACCGAAGAGAGGATAGCACGGAGCGATTGCTTGCATTTGCTGAGAATGTAAAAGGGCAAGGAAAGGTAAGAGTGGAAGACAATACATGGCGAGAGCAACCCGTGGCTGAAAGGCTTAAGCACGCATTGGTAAAAGGAATTGTCGACCACATAGAGGCCGATACTGAAGAGGCACGTCAATTATTTAGCAAGCCACTTGAGGTGATAGAAGGTCCATTGATGGATGGAATGAATGTGGTGGGTGACCTCTTTGGATCTGGTAAGATGTTTCTGCCACAGGTGGTGAAGAGTGCGAGAGTGATGAAAAAGTCGGTAGCCTATCTGATTCCATTTCTAGAAGAAGAGAAAAAGCGCTCTGGAGATACTAAAACAGCCAAAGGAAAGATTCTTATGGCCACTGTCAAAGGTGATGTTCATGATATCGGAAAGAATATTGTAGGAGTAGTATTGGCGTGCAATAATTATGATATAGTTGATATGGGAGTGATGGTTCCGGCCAACAAAATCTTGGACGCTGCAGAAGCTGAGAAAGCGGATATCATTGGCTTAAGCGGCTTGATTACCCCTTCACTGGATGAAATGGTGACCGTAGCGTCTGAAATGGAACGAAGAAGCATGAAACTTCCTCTTCTCATAGGTGGTGCGACTACCAGCAGAATCCATACAGCTGTGAAAATCGCTCCAAAGTACTCGGGTCCGATAATCCATGTTTTGGACGCCTCCAAAAGTGTAGGTGTTGCTTCCGACTTGCTTGGAGATAAGCGTGATGCTTTAGTCAAATCAGTTTTGGAAGAATATGCCACTTTGAAGGAAGGTCATGAAAACAGGCAACTAGAAAAAGAGCACATCAGCTATGAGGCGGCTAAGCGCAATAAGGTGAAGATTAATTGGGATTCCTTTGAGCCAGCAGTACCCAAAAGGTTGGGTACCCAAGTTTTTGATGGGATTTCATTGGAGGAAATCAGGACATATATAGACTGGACTCCATTCTTTAACACTTGGATGTTGAAGGGTAAATATCCTAACATTTTTGAGAATCCAACAGTAGGCGTGGAGGCCAAAAAACTATATGATGAGGCCAATCAGATGATAGACCAAGTTATTGAATCTGGTTCGCTTAATGCCAAGGCGGTAATAGGCTTATTTCCAGCCAGCGCTGATGGAGATGATGTCAAAGTCTTGAATGACGATGAAAGCGAATCAATTGCTACCTTTCATTTCTTGAGACAGCAAGGAAAAAAAGGCGCCAATTTGCCCAATGCTTCTCTTGCTGATTTTATTGCCCCTCAGTCTGCAGATAAAACTGATTATATCGGAGGCTTTGCCGTTTCTGTGTTTGGAGCTAAAGAATTGGCGGATCAATATGAAAAAGACCATGACGATTACTCGTCTATCATGATCAAAGCCATTGCTGATCGTTTTGCAGAGGCTCTAGCTGAAATGATGCACGAGCGAGTTAGAAAAAATTATTGGGGATATGCCAAAGATGAAAATCTTGACAATGATTCCTTGATCAAGGAAAAATATCAAGGTATTCGTCCTGCTCCTGGATATCCAGCTTGTCCAGATCACACAGAGAAACCTGCACTGTTTGAGTTATTAAATGCGCAACAGAATATCGGTGTAGAGCTCACAGAAAGCATGGCGATGTATCCGGCCGCATCGGTAAGTGGATTTTATTTCTCGCATCCAGAGTCTAAGTATTTTGGATTGGGTAAAGTGTATAAAGATCAAGTAGAGAATTACGCCAACCGAAAACGGATGGACATAGAAGTACTAGAGAAATGGCTCGGGACGAATTTGGGGTATTGATAAGGTGTTTAGGTAATTGGGAGTTTGGGATTTTAGGTGATTGAGTAGTTAGTGATTTGGGTGAAAGATTAATGAGAAATTTTAAAGATTTAGAAGTTTGGAAAGAGTCACATCAGATAACTCTTGATATCTATAAGATTACAGTAGATTTTCCAGTGGAAGAGAAATATGGAATAGTTAGCCAAATGAGAAGAAGCGCAACCTCAATACCAACGAATATCGCCGAAGGATGTGGGAGATCAGGTCAGTCAGAGCTTAAGAGGTTTTGTGATATAGCAATGGGATCTGCATCAGAGCTTGAGTACCAGTTGATTCTTAGCAATGATTTAGGATACTTAACTGAACATGAATTAGAATCAATATTAGAGTCCCTGGTTCGGCTTAAGAAGAGATTAAATTCATTTATTCAATACTTGAAAAAGTCGATTGAAGAATGATTTTGAAACCTAACCCAAAAGCCCAAGGACCTAAGAACCCAACAAACTAAAAGAATGAAAGTAACAGAACATATAAAACAAGCCGGTGATAAGACATTATTCTCTTTGGAGATCATACCACCGAAGAAGGGAGATAGCATTGGTTCATTATTCGGACATATTGATCCATTGATGGAGTTTAAGCCTCCGTTTATTGATGTCACATATCACAGGGAAGAATACGTTTACAAGAACCGCGGAAATGGACTTTTAGAGAAAATGACCATTCGCAAACGACCTGGAACAGTAGGTATTTGTGCGGCTATCAAGAATAGATATGATGTGGATCCGGTTCCTCATATAATATGTGGTGGATTTACGAAAGAAGAGACAGAAAATGCCTTGATCGATCTTAATTTCTTGGGGATTGACAATGTGCTGGTGCTACGTGGAGACTCGATTGCCGAGGAGAAAACATTTCGCCCAGAGCCTGATGGCAATGCTTATGCTATTGACCTAGTAGATCAGGTGATGGGAATGAATGAAGGGACTTACCTTGATGAAGAGTTGCAAAATGCCGTGCCGACCAACTTTTGCATAGGAGTAGCCGGATATCCTGAAAAGCATTTTGAAGCACCCAACATCAAGTCTGACTTGAAATTTCTGAAACAGAAGGTTGACCGAGGGGCGGAATATATTGTAACCCAGATGTTTTTTGACAATGAAAAGTATTTTGAATTTGTAGATAAATGTAGAGCTGCGGGTATTAACGTGCCCATTATTCCAGGACTAAAGCCAATCACTACGAAGAGTCACATGACTATTCTGCCTAGCATTTTTCACATTGACATTCCTGATGCGCTTTATACCGAAATAGAAAAGTGCAAAGACAATAAAGCGGTGAAAGAAGTAGGGGTAGAGTGGGGAATTAAGCAATCTAAGGAGCTTATGGAGCGCGGTGTGCCCGTACTTCATTATTACTCCATGGGTAAATCTGATTCTGTTTACAGAATCGCAAAGGAGCTTTTCTAATACCTTTATAGGAAACTGAAGCTGATGAAGATCATAGAATGTCCAAGGGATGCCATGCAGGGTTTGACAGAATTTGTCCCTACTTCATTGAAGGCTAGATACATCAATCAGCTTCTCAAAGTAGGCTTTGATACCATCGACTTTGGAAGCTTCGTATCTCCTAAGGCTATTCCTCAGATGAGGGATACCGCGGATGTACTGGCTCAGCTGGATTTGTCTCAATCAGACACCAAACTTTTGGCAATTATTGCCAATCAGAGGGGCGCTCAGATCGCTTGCGATTTCGAAGAAATCAATCAACTTGGTTATCCTCTATCGCTATCAGAGACATTTCAGTTGCGAAATACCAATCGTACCATTGATGTCGCATTAGATGATCTGGCTGAGATTCAGGAGTTATGTGAATCTGAAGACAAGCAGCTTGTCGTTTATCTCTCTATGAGCTTTGGAAATCCTTATGGAGATCCTTATGAGACCGCCTATGTGGAAGAGTTCGTTAATAGACTAGATCAGTTGGAAGTAGGTGTCATCTCTCTCTCAGACACGGTGGGAGTATCGCACCCAGATATTATCAATGATCTTTTCGAGACCTTAATTCCGAAGTTCCCGCACATAGAGTTTGGGGCACATTTGCATAGCACACCTGACACCAGAAATGAAAAACTCTTGGCAGCTTACGAATCTGGTTGCCGGAGAATAGATGGAGCAATCATGGGATTTGGCGGCTGTCCGATGGCTAAGGATGAATTAGTAGGAAATATGGCCACAGAAAACATCGTGCAGCTATTGGATAAAATGGAGCAGAAACACGGGTTAGATTTGACAGCCTTTGGTAAAGCCAAGTCAATCGCCAATGAAATATTCACCAATTTGTCAAGGCAGGCCTGATGGGAATTGATGCTATCATAGTACTCGTTATCGTTGTAGCTGCGTTTGTTTTATTTGCTACGGAATGGCTGTCCATTGATCTGGTGGGTATTCTAATCATGCTCGCGCTGATAGTTACAGGGGTTATCACCCCTAAGGAGGGATTGTCAGGATTTAGCAATCCGGCTTCCATTACTGTGGCGTTTATGTTTGTGCTGAGCTATGCTTTACTAAAGACAGGTTCGCTTCAGCGAATAGGGCCGTTTCTTGGTCCTATTTTCCGAAAGAATTTCAATTTGGGAATTCTGATCATGATGATATTTATTGGCCTAGTCTCAGCCTTTATCAATAATACTCCTATAGTTGCCATGTTCATCCCTGTGATGATTAGCATTGGTAATTTGTCAGGAGTAAGTCCCTCTAAGCTGTTGATCCCATTATCTTATGCTTCCATTTTTGGAGGCATGTGTACCATGATAGGTACTTCCACCAATATGCTTGTAAGCGGCATAGCCGTAGAGCACGGAATAGAAGCTTTTCCAATGTTTCTCAGTGCTCCAATAGGGTTGGTTTTGCTCGTTTGTGGCTCTGTTTATATTTATTTCTTTGGCAAGAAATTGCTTCCTGATCGTATGGTAGAAGATGACCTATCGAGCAAGTTTGGGATGAGAAACTATATCTCTGAGGTTGAGGTACTGGAGGGTTCGGAGTTTGTTGGTCAGCGAATTATGGATTCCATCTTGTCTAAGGAATTGAATATAGATGTGATTGAAGTAAGGAGAAATGGAAATCTATTTGCACTCCCCTCTGGAGATTTCAAAATCAAAGAAAAGGATATACTCAAAGTACGCTGCGAGGTAGAAAAGATCAAGGCATTAAAGGATCGCCTTAAGGTTAATTTCAACAGAGAGACTATCCGCTTAAGTGAGAATGAGCTTCAAGAAGGAGAAACCACCATCTTAGAGTTGATCATTACTTCAGGTTCCGAATTTGAGAATATGAATCTTCGTGAGATGGATTTTAGAAGGAGGTTTAGGGCAGTGCCATTGGCTATTCTTCACAGAGAGGAGGTTGTTCATGAAAATCTCTATAGCAGTAGGTTGGTGGCCGGTGATGTCATTCTCATAGAAATTAAGTCTCACAGAGTTCAAGATCTAAAGCGGTTAGAAATGAGTCAAAAAAGTCCTTTCATTGTTCTTTCCGAAGAAGGTATTATTGACTTCAATAGAAAAAAGTTTATGACCGTTTTGAGTGTGATTGTTGGAGTAGTAGCACTTTCTACTTTCGATATTTTCCCAATAGCCATTTCTACTTTGCTTGGCGCAATGACACTAGTATTGACCCAGACTATTAGTATGCGAGAGGTTTACCAATCGATCGAATGGAAGATTGTTTTTTTGTTGGCCGGTGCATTGAGTTTGGGTATAGCTATGAATAATAGTGGATTGGCAGATATCATAGCCTCTGGCCTTATAAATCATATCGGAGTTTGGGGGCCAGTAGCTTTACTCTCTGGAATCTATTTTTCTACTTCCATGCTTACTGAGGTTATGAGTAACAATGCGGCGGCTGCCCTTTTAGCACCGATCGCAATAACAACAGCAGACAAATTGGAACTAAGTCCTTATCCATTTTTAATCGCTGTGATGCTTGCTGCTTCAGCTAGTTTCATGACTCCTATAGGTTATCAAACAAATACAATGGTATATACGGCTGGTCAATATAGGTTTAGAGATTTTTTTAAAATTGGCGTGTGGCTAAATCTTCTTTTCTGGCTCATTGCTACTTTTCTTATCCCGAAATTTTATGGATTTTGAAAAATTGGGGATATAGGAGTTTGGGTTATTGGGGATTGGGAGATTAGGTTGTTGGGCGGTTAGGGTCTTAGTTGGTTGGGATGATAGGTGACATTCTCATCTTCCAAAATTAGCGTTGTTAGGAATTGAGGTAATCTTTCTATCGGCTAACGTTTAACCTCTGAAACTAATATCACACTATCTTATAGCGCTTCCCAGGTAAAGACTTTACATATCCAGTAAACTCAAGATTCAACAACTTACCTGCCAATTGGTTGATCGTGATTTGTGTTCGCCACGAAAGCTCGTCTATGGCTAAGCCATCTTTATGCTTAGTTAAAGTCTGAAGAATCGTTTGATCATCTTCAGGTAATGTTGAGAAGTCTCTGTCAGGTTTTTTAGAGGAGGTGTTGTTTTCGCTATCCCAATTTAGGTGATATTTCAAATCACTCACTCCAGTGTAAATCAAGGCTTTCTGATTTCGAATCAGAAAATTACATCCCTCCGAATACTTATGCACCAAATCACCTGGAACTGCAAAAACAACTTTATCGTAGGAGTCCGCTATTTGAGCAGTGATCAGTGCGCCTCCTTTTTTAGCTGCTTCTATCACCAAAATGGCCTCACTCATACCGGCTATTATCCTATTGCGAGCTGGGAAATAATGCGCTTCCGGTTTGGTCCCAGGAGGATTTTCTGATATTAGCCCACCAGTTTCGAGCATCTCTTCGGCGTACTTTTTATGTACCGAAGGATAGATTTTATCCAATCCACCTGCCAGAACTCCGATGGTTCTTACTCGTTCATTTAGTGCTTCACGGTGCGCGGTAATATCTATGCCATAGGCTAGTCCACTAATGATCGTTACGTTTAGTGGTTTGCTTCCCCTCACAAAAGCCTCGGTCATGGATTTGCCATATTCTGTAGCTTGTCTGGTGCCTACTACTCCGACTGGTCTGTTGATATTTGAGATATCACCTTTGGAATAGATAAGGCTTGGAGCATCTATGGCTTGTTTTAATAATCTAGGATATGACGCATCTGTAAAGTGATGAATGGCTATATCTAGTTTGTCACATTTGGCTATGACCGCTTCTGCTTCCGCTAATGGTTGCTTAGATTTTAAAAGCGCTATCGTCTTGGTACCTATGCCCGGTATTTTTTGAAGGAGAGTGGATTTAGCTTTGAATATTTCCCTTGCAGATCCGCAATAAGCGATCAGATTTTTTGCATTGACATCACCAACGCCAGGAATGAACTCTAAAGCTACTTGATAGAGCTTTTCATTCATTGATCAATCAAGCTGTGTTTTTAACGTGCTGAGAAATGATCTCACCTTCTTCAAAGATTCTATAAGTTCTACCTTGGAAGTAGCAGCATCTACATCATTTTTGATAAAGTCTCTTGCTCCCTGTAGGGTGAAGCCTTTTTCTTTTACCAAGTAGTAAATCAGTTTTACATTCTTGATGTCTTGCTTGGTAAACTGACGATTTCCCTTTCTGTTTTTCTTGGGCTTGATGATATCAAACTCACCCTCCCAAAAGCGAATTAGAGACGTTGCTACGTTCAACTCATCAGCCACTTCACCTATGGTGAAGTACTTTTTCTCTATTTCTTTTTCTTTATAAGGCACTCTCAGTTATTTCAGTTTTGAAGATATAAAATTCTACCTTCATCGTCAATCATTATTTCATTTTCAGGGAAATCTTCTTCAGATAATTTTCGAATACTGGTCATTGCTCTTTTCCGTGAATCGACCCTTGGTCCCAACTCATAAGATTGGTAATAAGACTCAATTTCACCCGAGATAAATGTTCCATCATTTTTCGTTTTGATATTCAAAAGTGGCGCTTCTCCAGCCACACCGCGCAAATTGAATCGGCCATAGGTCAGAAAATTTCCTAATGAATACGCTATAAGTCTATTCTTATATAGTTCAATTCCTCGAACCACATGTGGTCCATGACCAAGTATGACATCCGCTCCCATGTCTATCATTTGATGACTAAAGTCATATATATTCCCGCGATTCTCGCCATAGTAGTATTCCGTTTCGCGAGTTACGTGCATATTTTTTGCACCTTCTGCTCCGCCATGAATTGACACGATCACTATATCTGATAGAGTATCTAGATGCGCTACGGTGTTTCGGGCATATTCTATATCATAAAAACCAACAGTGCCTTTGTTGGGAGCAAAACCAATGAACCCAACTTTAAGGTGACCAATCTTTGTTATGACAAAAGGTGTCTCGGTTGATCCGGCATAAGCTACCCCAATGGAGTCTAAAGTTTTTTGCGTGCTGATCCTCCCTTCAAGTCCAAAGTCATTCGCATGGTTATTGGCCAAACTCAAAAGGTCAAAACCGCAATCCACCAAATTAGATGTCAGACGAGTTGGCATTTTGAAGAGATAACATGCTGCAGGATTTGAGCATTTTTTTGGATCACCTTCACCATCCAGTACGGTGCCTTCCAAATTTCCGAAAGTAATATCCGCCTCTGACAAACTGGCTCTTACATGATCCCATAGATATTCTCCGTTTTCACTAGGGAGATAGCTCGAGTTGGGAAACTTGGTGCCCATCATAATATCTCCCACAGCACTAATTGACACGGTATCTGGCAGGAGCCTATGAGTTTCAATCTCCACTTCAGAATATAGGCTAGTTAAAGTGTCACCTTTTAGTGTGATAAGATATTCCTTCGCCGGCTCAATCAATGCATCTGCACTATCCGCTGCTATCTGAGCTAAGTCTTGAGTACTATCACTCGTTCCTGATACTGATTGTGTCGATTTACAACCCCAGAGAAACAGAAATGCAGCAGAAAAATATATGATTGCGTGACGCAGATTCATTCAAATTAATTTGCGTCAAAAGTAGAGCTATCAGTGTTCTAGTTGGTGGCTAGTTTTCCACAAGTTTTAGACAAAAGAAGTTATCTCAAGAGGAACTTAAATAAAGGGAGCAGTCTCATTGAGCTCATCCAATTGTCGTTTGTGGTTTACAAACTTAAGTTTCAAGAGGTTCTTCAACTTGACAATTGATACTTCTTCCGTGACAGCCTCATCATTTTAACGGGAGTTTGCTATATCAATAAGAGCCCATAGATTGATTCTCTATCGAAGCTAGTCTAAGTATCTCTTCATATTCTTCTGGATCTAGATCCTTATAGAAGTAATACACCGGATTGACATGTTTGCCTTCAATTTTCACTTCATAATGTAAGTGAGGGGCAGTAGATTTTCCGCTATTTCCAGAAAAGGCTATCAGTTCACCACGCTTTACTTTTTGCCCAGATTTAACCTTAAATTCACTCAGGTGAGCATATTTGGTGATGTATCCAAAGCCGTGATCAATCTCTATTTGCTTACCGTAACCACTAAAACTTGATTTGGTGAAACGAATCTTACCATCTCCAGTCGCATATACAGGAGTACCCTTTGGAATAGAGAAATCTACGCCGGCATGTCTTTTTCTAGTCTTAAGAATAGGATCGATTCGGTATCCGTATCCACTAGACAGCCTTTTCAAATCTTCATTAGATACCGGCTGAATGGCAGGTAGACAAGCCAACATTTTTTCCTTATCGAGAGCCAGAGCCATTACTTCGTCGTAAGACTTGGTTTGGATATACATCTGTTTCTTGAGCTGATCCAATCGCTCTAGATTTTCAATGACAAGTTCTTCTCTTTCTAGACCTTTTTCGAGAATATTTCTGTAGCGGTTAGCTCCGCCAACTCCCGCCTTTCTGATGTCTTCAGGAATAGGTTCAGCACCCATGATAACTCTATAGATATTGTCATCTCGCTCTTGCAGTGTGCTCAGCATCTGATTGGCATCAGTGAGTTCTTGACCCAGAAGCTCATAGTACATTTTGAGCTCTTCGTTTTCTTTTCGGAGGAGGGCTTCTTCTGGAGATTCGAAGTACTTGATATATACAAAGACAATCCCGACAGATAGAATCAATGCCAATGTGAGAAACCCAAGGGAATTCCATATGATGTCCCATGTTGAGACCTTGATTCTTTCGTATCTACACGACTCTGTGTCATAATAGTACTTAATTCTAGCCATAGCTCGTTGTTAGGTTATTTTCTCTTAATTTTGGGATGTTGGTAGCCCAAAATCAATAGGCAATTTACACTTTTTCAACTGTATTTTCCAAACAAAAATTCATAACTAACTAATAGTCAGTCATTTACATGGAATCAAAAGATATCCGCTTGAAGTTTTTGAACTTCTTTGAATCGAAAGCCCATAAGGTTGTTCCATCTGCTCCAATTGTAGTCCAAAACGACCCAACTTTGATGTTTACGAATGCGGGAATGAATCAGTTCAAAGATTTTTTTCTTGGGAATAAAATTGCTGAATCTAATCGTGTGGCTGATACTCAAAAATGCTTGAGAGTTTCTGGAAAGCATAATGATTTGGAAGAAGTAGGATTGGATACCTACCATCATACGATGTTTGAGATGTTGGGAAACTGGTCTTTTGGAGATTACTTTAAAAAGGAAGCCATAGAGTGGGCATGGGAGTTTTTGACCGAAGAATGCAAACTGCCGGCAGAGCGTATGTATGCCACAGTGTTTGAAGGTGACCAAACTGAAAATCTTGAGGCAGATGATGAAGCGCGAGGTTTTTGGAACAGCTTAATTCCAGCCGAGCGCATATTGAACGGCAATAAGAAGGATAACTTCTGGGAAATGGGAGAAACAGGCCCATGTGGACCTTGCTCGGAGATTCACATAGACTTGAGATCTGATGATGAAGTCTCCAAAGTTCCCGGTAGCGAGTTGGTTAATAAAGATCATCCGCTAGTGGTGGAAATATGGAATCTGGTGTTCATGCAATTCAATCGGATGGCAGATGGGTCACTTGTTAGTTTACCTAATCAGCATGTCGATACTGGAATGGGATTTGAGCGATTGGCTATGGCCATACAAGGCAAGCAGTCCAATTATGACACTGACGTATTTCAACCTATTATACAGACCATAGCTAAAAGAGCGAATGTGACCTATGGGAAGGATGAGAAAACAGATATTGCTATTCGAGTAATCTCTGATCATATCCGGGCTATTTCTTTTTGTATTGCGGATGGACAATTACCTAGCAATGCAAAAGCTGGCTATGTAATTCGGAGGATCTTAAGAAGAGCGGTGAGGTATGGATATACTTTCTTGGATTTTCGCACACCTTTCTTAACTGATCTTGTGGGCCAATTAGCAGAACAGTTTGTAGACACTTTTCCAGAATTGGCTGCACAGAAGGATTTTGTGGCCAAGGTAATAAGAGAAGAAGAAAGCGCATTTTTGAGGACCCTGGAGAAAGGCTTGAAGCGTTTCGAAGGTATAAAAACTGAACTTTCTGGTAGCGTAATAGACGGAAAGGTTGCCTTTGAACTTTATGATACATATGGTTTTCCGTTTGATCTTACCTCGTTGATAGCACGTGAAAATGATCTTACAGTAGACGAAAATGGCTTTAAGGCCGAAATGAAGCTTCAAAAGGAAAGATCGAAAAGCGCAGCTCAACAATCTACAGGTGATTGGATTGAGGTCATGTCGAGTGACGAAGCTTCACAGTTTCTAGGGTATGATCATTTAGATTCGTCATCTAAGATTCTGAGATATAGAGAAGTCAAGGATAAGAAGTCTACATATTTCCAACTGGTGTTGGATCAAACTCCATTCTATGCAGAGAGCGGAGGGCAAGTAGGAGATAGGGGTGTTTTGACGAATGACTCAGATAAGGTAGCCATTTTTGATACCAAAAAGGAGAATGATCTCATTGTTCATTATACCAAAAAACTACCTAGTGATTTAGGGGCAACCTTTCATGCACAAGTGGATGAAAATAAGCGTGCTTTGACTGAAAATAATCACTCAGCTACGCACTTATTGCACGCCGCACTTAGGCAAGTGCTTGGCGAGCATGTACAACAAAAAGGGTCATTGGTTAATGAGGAGACGCTACGATTTGATTTTTCACATTTTGCTAAGGTGACTAATGAAGAGTTGGCCTCAATAGAAAGAATTGTCAATAGAAAGATTCGTGAAAATATAGCGCTCAATGAGCGAAGAAACGTACCTATTGAAGAAGCCAAGAGCCTTGGAGCCATGGCTTTGTTTGGTGAAAAATATGGTGATTTTGTACGTGTAATAACTTTTGATGACAAGTACTCGGTAGAACTCTGTGGAGGCACACATGTAAAAGCTACTGGTCAGATTGGCTTGCTGAAAATCGTAAGCGAAAGCTCTGTAGCCGCAGGAGTGAGACGTATTGAAGCCTTTACTGCTGAGAAAGCAGAACATTATGTAAATGGCGAATTGTCATTGCTGGCAGAGATCAAGGAATTGCTCAAGAATCCTGCTGATGTGCAAAAGGCGATCGCCAATTTGATTGATCAAAAAGGTAGTTTGCAGAAGAAATTGGATGAACTCAACCAGGAGCAAGGAGGAGCAATCAAGAAGGATTTGATTGCATCTGCAAAGAATATTTCAGGATTGAATGTGATCTCCAAAGTGGTAAAATTACCGGATGCCAATGTGCTCAAACAACTCTCTTTTGAGCTAAAGAATGAAATAGACAATGCGTTGATAGTATTAGCCGCCGATCTGGAAGGAAAACCAATGTTGAGTGTGATCATGGATGAGTCATTGGTTCAATCCAAAGGATTGAACGCTTCTGAGATGGTCAGAGCAATGGCTAAAGAAATCAAGGGAGGTGGAGGAGGCCAACCTTTTTATGCTACAGCGGGTGGTAAGGATGTTTCCGGTTTAGAGAAGGCACTCGATATTGCCCAAACCATACTAGAAGATAAATTGTAATAAGACTCAAATAGAGAAGCTCATAAAAGAAATTGATATGAAAAACATAACCGGAACAATCATTATATGCCTATTGCTAGTGATGGCAAGTTGCTCTGAGCAGGCTAAAAATGGGGTCAAAGTATTTGGCAAGGTTGAAAATCCAATAAAGGGAGAATTGGCACTTGTGACCAAGTTTAGTACTGAAGGTTTTGTGACAATAGATACTATTGATATCGAATCTTCGGGTGCATTCACAGTGTATATCCCTACTCCAGAGGCATCTTTCTATAGACTAAATTTTTTCAACCGTCAGCAGATGAATTTGATTTTGGATGGGCAAGAAGAGGAAGTAGAAATACTCATAGAAGGTGACAACCCACAAGGCGAAGTGTCCGTCACGGGTGCAAAGCATACCAAATATCTCCAGCAGATAGAAGGGTTGATGAGAGACCAGCAATCTGATGTGCAAGACCTCAATAATCAGGCATTGGAAGCAAGGCAAGCAGGAGATGATCAGACTATGCAGCGATTGACCGAAGAGTATTATGCGCTGATGCGCGTTAGTCAGGAGGAGATTAAGGAATTCATTTGGAGCGTTACTCCGTCCTTGGCAGCTTTTTATGGACTGGAGTCTTTACCTCTAGAGGAACATTTCGCTTTTCACGATAGCGTGACACAGAGGTTTCAGCAGGAGCTTCCAGGGAATATGTTTACCGAGCAAATGGTTACACGTGTAGAGGGCATGCGAAAGTTAGCTGTAGGTGCTGTGGCGCCAGAGATTTCCCTTCCTAATCCTGATGGAGAAGTGGTGACCTTGAGTTCGCTGAGAGGGAAATACGTGCTAATTGATTTTTGGGCTGCCTGGTGCAGACCATGTCGAGCAGAGAATCCAAATGTCAAAAGATTGTATACACAATATGCAGGTGAAAATTTTGAGATACTTGGTGTCTCGCTGGATAGAAACAAAGAAGCTTGGACTAAGGCAATAGCTCAAGATGGATTGCCGTGGAAACACGTGTCGGATCTGAAATATTATAATTCGGAAGCAGCTTTAGAATACCAGATATCGGCTATTCCAGCCACCTTTTTGATTGATCCAGAGGGAAAAATAATTGCTAAAGGGCTTAGAGGGCCAACTCTTGTGGCTAAACTCAAAGAAATTTTTGGGTAGAAATCATCCTTTCGGAAACATCTTTTGCAGAGCACCCCAAAGCTTCATTTTCTCATTTTTGTCTGAATGAAGACCTTCTGGAGCAGCCGAGACAAGAATCGTCTGCGACTCATGAGATGTTACTTGATATAGCGGAATTGCTTTGCCTATTTTCAATTCTAATTCCTTTTGATAACCGAAGCAAAGAAGCTTTTCGTAATGCTCTTCGTATGCGGCAATTCCACTCATAAGCTTGGCTTTCGAAAAATCTTGATCGATAGCCTTAAGAATATTGTGAAGCAATACTTCATCTTCCTTCATCAAAGGAGGAGCCCATATAGCCAATGCGGCTTTTTCTACTTCAACTGATTTTTCAGGAATTACAGGTGTTTTTGTTTCCTCTTTGATCTTAGGGATGGAGGGAGTTGGTTCATTAACTACATTCTTGTCCACGGCAGGTGATGGAATTGAGGGCTTAACTGACCTGGTTGGAACTTCACCAGAAGCATCTTTTGAGATTTTCTCTGCCGGATTCTTTTCTTCCTTTAGTATGTAGAGATCCTCATTGATGAAAAACGGAAGGTGTGAATCTTCAATCATTGTATTTTGAATATAGATTTAAGTTCAGTAGCATCCTCAGGCTTCATCCGTTTCCCTAAAACAAGGCGCAATTGACGCCTCCTTAAGGCCCCTTCATAGAGTTCTCGTTCTTCATCAGTTTCGGGTACTATTTCAGGTACCTGATGGGGTTGGCTGTTTTGATCTACAGCTACGAAAGTGAAGAATGCCTTGTTGGTGTCTATTTTTTTACCGTTGGGAATATCTTCAGCGATTGCCTCAATATAGACTTCCATCGAAGTATTGAACGCTCTTGTCACAAAGGCTTTGAAGGTTACTACATTGCCCAGCTGGATGGCATTGGAAAAAGAAATATTGTCAACAGAGGCCGTGACGACAATGCTGTTGCTATGGCGCTGTGCGGCTATGGCGGACACTATATCCATCCAATGCATGAGTCTTCCTCCCATTAGATTGTTGAGCGTATTCGTGTCGTTTGGTAGAACCAATTCTGTCATGGTTACTACCGAATCTTTACAATATTTTGTAGGTGCGCTCATAGAGTTATTTCCAGCCGTTTTTACCTAGTAAAGGTACAAAGCTGAAGTTTTTAAAGGATTTTTTTGAGATTTTGTTTTCGCTCACTTTGACGAATTTGAACATTGACTGTTTTTTTCCATCGCCTACCGGAATGATGAGTCTTCCCCCTATTTTGAGTTGAGCAATGAGGTCAGCAGGCACTGTAGGTGCCCCGGCAGTCACAATGATACCATCAAATGGCGCATGCTTAGGTAATCCCTTCGATCCATCTCCTTGATAGAAGTAAGGTTTGTAGCCTAGTTTGGGAAGAAATGACTTGGTCTTCGCGTAAAGCACTTTGTTATACTCAATGGTATGAACCTCAGCTCCAAGCTCCAGCAGAATACTCGCTTGATAACCCGAACCTGTGCCTATTTCCAGAACCTTATCCTTTGGTTTAATTTCCAAGAGTTCAGATTGAAAGGCTACGGTATAAGGTTGAGAAATTGTCTGACCTTGCCCTATAGGAAAGGCCTTATCTTCATAGGCATGAGTGACAAAAATCGGGTCGAAAAAGAAATGCCTTGGTAGCTTATTGATCGCATCTAGTACCTTCTGATCTTTTATTCCTTTGGAAGCGACTTCTTTCACCAAAAGTTTTCGCATTCCCTTATGTCTGTAACTATCTTCCAATCAAGTATGACTAATATTGTAAAGCTCCCATTCAGAGCTGAAGTTAATCGAAACCAACTATTTTAACCATGTTTACGGGTATAGTAGAATCGCTCGGCAATCTTAAGGAAACTAGGAGAGAGGGCACGAATTTGCATCTAAAAATTTCATCATCTATTTCGAATGAATTAAAGGTTGATCAGAGTGTTAGCCACAATGGAATTTGCCTGACCGTCACGAACGTGGAATCGGATGGATATTGGATTACGGCTATTGATGAAACACTGAAAAGGACCAATCTTGGGAATGTTGTCGTGGGTGATTTAATCAATCTTGAGCGATGCATGGTAATGAATGGTCGTCTAGACGGGCACATTGTTCAGGGTCATGTAGATACAGTAGCCACAGTATTGAGTGTTACAGATGAGAATGGATCTTGGATCTTTCGGTTTAGGTTACACGAAGAAGAGGTAATGGTAGAAAAAGGGAGCGTTTGTATCAATGGGGTGAGCTTAACCTGCTTTGATATTGATCAAAAGGAATTTAGTGTAGGAATTATTCCTTACACTTATGAACATACCAATTTTTGCAATTTGAAGAAAGGTTCTGTGGTAAACATTGAATTTGACATAATTGGGAAGTATATTAAGAAGCTAATTAGCCAATAAAGAAAAGGGATCCTTTTAATATGCCTACACTTAACTGTATGATTGTTGACGATGATGAGATGTCTCGTCTCGTAGTTGCGAAGTTTATAGATCAAACCGATTTTTTGAACTTAACGCACACTATTGATAATACCATAGAGGCTTCTAATATTCTGATTGGTGAAAAAAACAATGATATCGACCTGGTCTTTTTGGACATAGAGATGCCTGAGATGACTGGGCTGGAGTTGCTGAAATCATTGCAAGATAGCTACAGGATCATTTTCATCACTTCAAAGAAGGATTATGCCATTGAGGCCTTTGAAGGGAACGTGCTGGATTATTTGGTAAAGCCAGTGGAGTACACACGGTTTTTGAAATCAGCGGTGAAAGCCAGAGAGGACAGGGAGCGTGATTTGCAGTTGGCCGAGCAAGTGGATCATCTTTTTGTAAAGTCTGATTCAAAGCAGGTAAGGATACCATTTAGTGATTTGATCTACGTAGAGGCTTTGGCTGATTATGTGATTTTCATCACAAGCAAGGGTAAGTTTATAGTACACCATACCATGAAAGGTATCGAGAAGCGCCTACCGCAAAGTATTTTTAGTAGGGTTCATAGGTCATATATCATCAATAGAAACAAGGTAAGTCATATTGAGGACTACAATGTTTTCATTACTGACAAGGTCATACCCGTAGGTGCTTCGTATAAAGATGGATTCATGACTAAGCTAAATATGCTCTAGCCTGTATCGTTTTGTATACTAAGAAGTAGATCAAATAAGCCAGGATAGCACCCAGCATAAGGCCAACAATAATATCGGTAGGGTAATGGACGCCAAGATAAATCCTACTGTAAGCCACTACCAATGACCAGACGATCATAGCCCTTCCAAAGGTTGATTTTTCGATCAGATAAATGATGCATGCTAGTCCCATTGAGTTGGCTGCATGGCCGGAAGCAAACCCGTAGAACCCTCTACAGTGGCCTATTATCGTCATGAAACCTTCCAGTGAAGGATCTTTGCAAGGTCTTAGCCTTCCGAAAAACGGCTTGAAAACATTTGCGGTAATCTGATCTGTACAGACTATTACAAGAAGTACCACCGCAACTGCCCAGTAAAACTTCACTCCAAATCGTTGATACAGGCGAAAGATCAGATATAGATAAAGTGGAATCCAAACGTATTTGTTGGAGATGGCTATCATAATATCGTCCAGATACGGAGAACCCAAGCCATTGAGCGCTAGAAAAAGCTCTCTATCAATATCAAGAATCCATTCCAACATTTAGACCCATTCAATGTCCTTTTTTAACCACTTCAGCGTTTCAGCTTCCGGAGAGCCTGTCGTTGGCTGGTGATCATACCGCCAATTGGCAAGGGGAGGCATACTCATAAGAATAGATTCTGTCCGCCCTCCGGTATCTAATCCAAACTTGGTTCCCTTGTCCCATACAAGGTTAAACTCTACGTACCTACCTCTTCTAATTGATTGCCATGACTTATGATCATCAGTATACGGCTTGTCTCTATTATCCTCCGCGTACCGTTGATAAATTGGAAGGAAAGATTCGCCTATGGATTGCTGAAAAGCCCACAACTGGTTGAAGTCTAAATGTTCATTCATATCGTTTAGGCGATCATAAAATATTCCTCCTACACCCCTGGTTTCTTCTCTGTGCTTGATATAGAAGTAATCATCTGCCCACTTTTTGAATCGAGTATAATATTCTGGATGATGCTCATCACATGCATTTTTTAAGACCTGATGTATGTGTTTACCAGATTCACTATCTACATAGTGTGGTGTTAGGTCGATACCGCCTCCAAACCAATAGGTGGTATCGGCTGGGTCCGTCTTACTTTTAGTCTCAAAGTACCGAACATTCATATGAATAATGGGTACCCATGGGTTGATTGGATGAAGAACAATGGACACTCCTGTGGCATAAAAATCTGAATCACTCAGCTTAAGGCTGTCCTGAATTTTCTTAGGAAGCGGTCCCTCAACGGCTGAGAAGTTCACACCGCCTTTTTCTATCAGACTACCATGCTCAATTACTCTGGACCTTCCACCACCTCCTTCATTTCTAGTCCATTTGTCTTCTTTGAAGCGGCCTTTTCCATCCAAGGTCTCTAGACCGTGACAAATGCTATCTTGCAGACCTTCAAACCATGTCTGAATATTGATTCTGTTGCTCATGCTCAAAAAGGGTAACCTATTCCTATATTAATCGCTCCTTTGTCCTGAAAATCCCAAAGATCATTGAATTCATAATCTCCCAAGATGAAACGTTGGTTTTTCGGGTAACCTGGATGTATAATTTTGTAGGCAATATCTATTCTCAGTACTAGAAAAGAAAAGTCAAATCTAAGCCCATATCCTGCTCCCAGGGCAATTTCGCTTGCAAAAGTATTGATATCAAATACTCCATCATCATTGCTGCCTGTACCAAAACCGTCATCCTTAGGGTCTATGGTTTCACTACGCCAAAGCCAGATGTTTCCTGCATCCACAAAAAGTGCATAGTCAATAAAACCAACCAAGTCATGTCTATACTCCACGCTTGACTCTAAAATGATATCACCTGGTCGTTCTATGGCATTGTCTATGCTGATACTAGAATTGTCAGAGGTGGATTCGTAAACCGCGAATGATCCTGGACCCAAACGTCTGGGCTGCCACGCTCGAATACTATTGCTTCCTCCGGCAAAAAAGTACTTTTCATAGGGTAGGGCCGGATTTTGTCCATATGCCAGAGCAGCGCCTACATTGAACCTGTAGGCAAAAGATGATTTAGAATTTACAATATTGACTTTTCTGAGATCTACACCAAATTTGGAGTAATTGAAGGTAGCAAGCTCATCAATGTTAATTCCAAAAGGCTGGTCACCAAAAACTTTTAAATAGTTACCACCAGTTTCTATATAGGTCAGAATCAATCTTGAAGTAGTCGATCCAAGTCCATAGCTGTTTCGATTGAACCGAGCATTGAAAGACGTAAAACCTACAATAGATGAATTAAAAGCACTTATCAGAGACTGATTGCCTGATTCTATCAAATCGGTTTCAAATGATGAGGTCTTATCTGACCTGATATAACTTAGATCAAAAGGAGTCATGGTATACTGGGCATTATCTCTAACCTGCCAGATATATGACATGGCTCCATTGAATGTAGTACGCTGATATTCATCCCTTCTGTCTTCAAAATTAATACCTGTTGAGAATTTGGTACGTGGATTGAAATGACCGATTTTGGATCTGGCTGATTCTTTGAGCGGAAACAAAAACTGGGGGAATGTGGAGGCTAGCTCACCACCGTATTGAAATCTAGTATAGAAATTGTCATCATCGCTTACACTGGTAATGCCTTGAATGCTGGTGTTTGCGGATAGCTGAAAGATCTCTAGTCCTCCAAAGACATTTCTGCTCTTTGCACCAAAATTGAAAAATGGACCGGGCAATGACTGAGCTTGATCTAATACGCTTAATCCAAACTCCGTGGAGGACTCAAATTTCTTCAACGGGCTGGTGAAGATATTGGTGACAAATTGTCCTCCAGAACTATCATAGTTGATATTCACGAATTTAAATATATCAAGATAGGAGAGCTGTTTTTGTGTCTCCAGTGTGTTTTGCTTGCTGTAGAGACTGTCTTTATCCAAAAATATCCTCCAGCTTAGTAGTCTTTCGGGATACTTGTCATTCCCAAAATTGAACGTTTTGTTGTCATATACTTTTGTCTGGCGTACATCTCCCTTGTTACGTGCTATTTGATTACTAAAGACTATGGAATCAAGCCTGAACTGTTTGTGTGGTGCTCTGTTAGGAGGATTGGTAATCGTTTGTCTCACTATCAGTTTTCGATCTCCAAGAGTTGTAGAGTCCACCTCGTATTGAATAAACTGACGCTTAAAATTATAATACCCAGTATTTGAAAGTTGATTGTAAACGCGTTCACGCTCGGCAGCAAAATTGTCTTGGTTATACTTTTCTTTTTTGATCTGGCTTGACTCAACTTCTGAAAGGAAGAGTGATTCAACTTTTTTGTCTGGAATCTGGTATATGATCGAGTCTATTTTGTAAGGTTTTTTTTCATCAATAAGGTAGGTGACAAAAGTTAGCTCATCGCTGGTTTTGGTCGTTGTAGAGATTTCACCATCAAAATACCCTATAGAGAAAAGGTAGTTTTTAATGTTGTTTTTGGTGTTTTCTAGTGCTATGCTATCATAAACAGCAAGCTCCTCACCCCATCTCATGAACTGATTTCCTTCGTTGAGCTTTCGCTCCAGTTTCTCTATTTTGTTTATTCTCTTTCTCCTTAGGTTTTCTAGTTTATTCCTTGATTTTGTCTGGGCGATCTTGGCATTATACTTATTGTTTACCCTTTCCTTTTTCTCAGCTATTTTGGCACTATCGTAATTGTTTTCACCAATTTTACGGAGGTATACCAGATGGGTGATTGGCAATCCTAAAAGTCTGGTATTTGGTGCATGGGAAAACAAATTCTGAATTTTTTCAGATTGAATTTTTCTTCCAACCTTGACTTTTTGTTTGTAGAGAATGGTTTCACCCTGTTGTAGGTATTTGGAGCCCACGCAAGAAGCAAGGAGAAAAGGCAATACAAGTAGGGTTAATTTTATTTTCAAAAGGAGCTTACCAAATGGTATCAATTAAACAATCAAAATTCATCAAATCACTGAAGATAAAAAAGTACCGCCTACGTGAAAAATGCTTTTTAATCGAAGGGAAGAAGAATGTTTTAGAGGGCATCACTTCAGACTGTAAATTAAGGTATATCCTTGGAACAAAAGACTTTATCAGTTCTAATCAGACTATTCTAAATAGCAATGATTTTGATGTTATAGAAGTTGCCTCCAATGTGCTTACTGAGCTTGGTACATTTAAAATGAACAATGAATGTCTGGCTGTTGCGGAGATGTTTGAAGACAAAATAGAGGAGGTGTCTTTCAGGGAAAATATAGTTGTACTAGATGGAGTAAGTGATCCCGGCAATCTAGGTACGATCATTCGTACTCTTGATTGGTTTGGCATGACTCAGCTCGTTTGTTCTACTGACAGTGCAGATCTGTACAATCCCAAAGTGATAAATGCTACCATGGGATCATTCACTAGAGTAAAGGTGAATTATGTCGATCTACCTGAGTTTATCGAATCAAGCCCATTGAAGGCATATGGTGCCGATCTGGAAGGGAAGATACTGCATCAATGGAAAAGCCACGATCCTATATTGCTAGTCATGGGCAGTGAATCCCACGGCATCAGCACGGAAGTTCAAGAATTGCTAAGCGACCGCCTAACCATTCAAAAAATAGGAGAGGCTGAATCGCTAAACGTGGCAATTGCGACAGGGATATTCTGTCAGCATTTAAAATTTATGAACGCTTGAGTTTCTTATAAGTATTGATGAGGCCAGCAGTAGAACCGTCATGGCCGGTGACTTCCGCATCTCCCGAAAGTTTTGGAAGTATTTTTTTGGCGAGTTGCTTACCGAGTTCTACTCCCCATTGATCAAAGCTGAAGATGTTCCAAATAATTCCCTGCACAAATATTTTATGTTCGTACATGGCGATCAAAGATCCGAGCGTCCGAGCATTCAACTCTTTGAAAAGAATGCTATTGGTTGGCCTGTTTCCTTCAAAGACTTTAAAGTTTGCCAATTGATCGATAGTTTCCTGACTTGCTCCTGATTGTTGAAATTCCTCTATGACTTGAGCTTTTGATTTACCCATCATCAATGCTTCAGTCTGAGCAAAAAAGTTGGCTAATAATTTCTCGTGATGGTCGGAAAGCGGATTTTGGCTGTTGGCTGAAGCCAAGAAATCACATGGGATTAGTTTGGTTCCCTGATGAATCAATTGATAAAAGGCATGCTGTCCATTGGTGCCGGGCTCTCCCCATATAATAGGGCCTGTCTGATAATTTACTTTTTCTCCATTTCGATCAACGTACTTTCCATTGCTTTCCATATCTCCTTGCTGTAGGTAAGGAGCAAACGCATGCATGTATTGATCGTAGGGCAATATGGCATGCGTTTCGGCACCTAAGAAGTTATTGTACCATACACCAAGTAAGGCAAGAATTGTAGGTAGATTTTCTTCTGTTGGGGCATTGAGAAAATGCTCATCCATGGCTTCCGCACCCTCTAGCAACTCATTGAATCGATCGAAACCAACTGCACAAGCTATGGACATTCCTATTGATGACCAAAGGGAATATCTCCCGCCTACCCAGTCCCAGAATTCGAACATGTTGTCCAGTTCGATTCCGAATTCAGCAACTGCTTCTTGGTTAGTCGAAATAGCAATGAAGTGATTTTTTACGTCTCCAATATCCGCTCCCGAATCAAGAAACCAATCTCTCGCCGAAATAGCATTGGTCATTGTCTCCTGAGTCGTGAATGTTTTGGAGGCAATAATGAAAAGAGTAGTCTCAGGATCCACTTGCTTTAGCACATTTACAATGTGACTACTATCTACATTAGATACAAAATGCGACTCTATACCTTCTTTTTGATAGGGTTTGAGACACTCGGTGACCATGAAAGGTCCAAGGTCTGACCCACCTATCCCAATATTAACTATCTGATTAATGGACTTACCTGTATATCCTTTCAGTTCTCCTGAGTGAAGTCTCTCTGTAAAGGCTTTCATCTGAGTAAGCACTCTATCTACATCAGGTGCTACATTTTTGCCATCAACTAGAATTGATTTACCTTTTCGATTGCGCAATGCAACATGGAGTACGGCTCTGTTTTCAGTGAGATTGATAGCATCACCACCAAACATCTTAGCCTTAGCTTCGTCGAGTTTTACCTCATCAGCTAGTTGGCACAATAATTTGAAAGTATTTTCATCAATTCTGTTTTTGGAGAAATCCAGAAAGATATCTTCAAATTTCCGTGAGTATTTTTCAAATCTTGAAGCATCATTCTTAAACAGATCGCTCATCTGTTTGGATTCTATCTCATTGAAATGAGATGATAACTTTTTCCAGGCCTCAGTAGTGGTTGGGTTGATAGAAGGTAGCATAATATGATATTTAATAAGACATATCAAATCAGAGAATCACGTAGTGATTCACCATCTGAATATATCTAATTGATTACTTAAAAATCTTTTTAGAAGAACAATCCAAAGCCCATGCCTTCTCTTTCGAAAAGGATGTACATGTAGATGAAGAATCCAATGAGATAAAACACTCCTTCAATTCTGTCCAACTTGTATTTTCCAAACGAAAACATGAACAAGAATAAGAGTAATGTACCCCCAATCACGAATCCTAAATCTAGGTTAAGGGCTTCAGGAAATCCTAGTGGAGCGTGAATCAATCCTGTTGCGCCTATTACAAGAAGTAGATTGAAGATGTTGGAACCAATGATGTTTCCAACAGCGAGATCAGATTTTTTCTGAAAAGCTGCCACAGCAGATGTAGCCAATTCTGGAAGTGAAGTACCAGCGGCTAAAATAGTCAGACCGATAAGTTTTTCGCTTACTTCGAAAGCCTTTGCTATCTCCACGGCATTGTCAACGATCATTTTACCACCTACCACTAATCCAGTGATTCCAAAAACAATCATAACCGTAGTTTTGACGCTTCCGAATATGACAATGTCTTCTATCAATTCACTATCATCAGGGTTTCGGCTCAAGTTCATGAAGATGTACACCAAGAACAGAACAAACATGAAAATGAGAATTCCCGCATCTATCATACCCAATGTATTGGGTTCTTCATCGCCGAAAGTCACATAGTTAAGAAGCAAGAAAAAGACAACAGTAGCTACTAGAGAAAAGGGAATTTCTTTCCAAAGTGCATTTCGTTGAACAGTTAAAGGATAAATCACCGCTGAAACTCCTAGAATCAAAAAGATATTGAAGATGTTGGAGCCTATAATGTTACCAAATACAATGTCGTGAGTGACTGTACCATCCTCTGCTACTGTCGGCACAGCTCCCGAAATAATGTTTACCACCAATTCTGGTGCGGAAGTACCCATGGCGACCACAGTCAAACCAATAGCTATGTCCGAAACATTAAAGCGCTTTGCAAGCGACGAAGCACCATTGACAAGAAAGTCAGCGCCTTTAATAAGGAGCACAAAGCCAACAGCGACGAGCAGTAAATTGATTAAAACAGTCAAGGCGTAATAGGTTAGTTCACACGAATATAAATATTTCTAGAATTGCTTTCAAAATCCCTAGCAACATTCCTTTAAAGGAATTTGAAAATATAAGCCAAAATCCTATAAACCAAGGTCCTTAATGACTTTTTCCGTCTTTTCGATTAAGACATTTTTAATATCATCATATTTCGCCTTGTCCGAAAGTTTGGTATTAACGGAAAAGTAAAATTTAATCTTGGGCTCCGTGCCAGATGGTCTGACAGATACTTTGGTGCCGTCTGCTGTCAAAAATTGTAGCACATTGGACGAAGGATAGTCGATTTTGGATACGTCACCAGTAGCAAGATCTTTTGAGGTGCTAGACTGATAGTCAATAAGTTCGACAATCTCAGACCCGGCCAATTCGTTCGGAGGATTTTCCCGTAGTTCAACCATCATTTTGGCTATTTCCTCAGCTCCAGTTTTCCCTTTTTTGGTAATAGACTTGAGCGACTCTTGATAGAAGCCGAATTCAGTATGAACATCTTGCAACAGTTCATACAGTGTGCTTCCATTGGCTTTAGCCCAAGCGGCCATTTCAGCTATCATAGCACATGAAGCAACGGCATCTTTATCTCTTACAGCGTCTCCTATTAAATAACCGTAGCTTTCTTCACCGCCACCTATGAATTTGGCTTTGCCCTCTAACTCACCTATCACTGCGGCTATGTATTTAAAGCCTGTCAAGGTATTATATAGTGTCACGCCGTATTTCTCAGCTATTCGCTCAATAAGGTCTGTCGTGACAATTGTTTTAACCACAAATTGGTTACCATCAAGTTTGCCATTTTCCTGCCATTTCCTCAATAAGTAATACAATAGGAGCGAGCCCGTTTGATTTCCATTCAATAGCTGAAATGCACCTTTGTCGTTTTTTACAGCTATACCTACTCTGTCAGCGTCAGGGTCGGTGGCCATTACTAGATCAGCGTCTATTTCTTCGGCCTTTTTCAAAGCCATGCTCAATGCCTCAGCTTCTTCCGGATTAGGATAAACCACGGTCGGGAAATTTCCGTCAGCATTGGCTTGCTCTTCGACTTCTGTCACATTTTCAAATCCCATTCTTTTGAGAACAGGTGGGACTAGTGTGGTACCTGTGCCGTGGATCCCACTAAAGACTATTTTAAGATCTTTTTCTTTTAGAATGGCTTCAGGTGAAAGCGACAATTCTTCGATCATCTTTAGATAAGGCTCATCTACATCTTTCCCGATCGCCTGTATCAATGCCTCATTGGCTTCAAAATTCACATCATCGATAGATTGAATCTTCCCAACTTCTGTAATAACATTTTTATCATGCGGAGGTACCATTTGCGCTCCGTCATTCCAATAGGCTTTGTAGCCATTGTATTCTTTTGGGTTATGAGAAGCGGTCAGTACTACGCCGCTCTTGCAGCCGAGATGTCTTATGGCAAATGAAAGCTCTGGTGTTGGTCTTAATTCCTCAAAAAGGTAAACTTTGATTCCATTGGCAGAGCATACGGCAGCAGTGGTTTCTGCGAAAAACCGACTGTTATTTCTGCTGTCATGAGCGATGGCAACACTAATATCTTCACCGGAGAAAGTTTGTAATAGGTAATTGGCTAAACCCTGGGTCGCCATGCCTACAGTGTACTTATTGATTCTGTTGGTGCCTATTCCCATGATGCCTCTGAGACCTCCAGTACCAAATTCTAGATCCTTATAAAAACACTCGGTAAGCTCTGCTTGCCCATCTTCAGTGATCATCTGCTGAATTTGATCTTTTGTTTGTTGATCTACCTTCTGGCTTTGAAGCCATTTTTCCGCCTTGTTTAGTACCTCCGTGTTGCTCATACTTGAAATATTTCTAAATAACCCTTATTGAATTGAATGATAAACTAATATATGCTACTCTGTTAACCTTTTAGATGCTCATTTTTAGAAAAAATAAAAAAATCCACCACGGATCTTTCTAAAAACCCAACTTGTCCTTTACTCTTTGAAGGACTTCTCTTGCTATAACGCTCGCTTTTTCTTCGCCTTTTCTTAGCTCTGATTCAAGCGTTTCCTGGTCATTGATTAGCTGGTCATACTTCTCTCTTACATCTTTAAAACGATCAATGATGGTCTCAAATAACTCTTGCTTAGCATGGCCATACCCATAATTGCCGGCCTCATATTTTTTTCTTAATTCTGCTATCTGACTATCATTGGCCACAGTCTTGTACATACCAAAGACATTGCAGGTGTCAGGGTTTTTGGGCTCCTCCATGGGAGTGCTGTCTGTGATGATTGACATGACCGATTTTCTGAGCTTTTTATCAGTCTGAAAAATGTCAATGATATTGCCATATGATTTGCTCATTTTTTGGCCGTCCGTTCCTGGAATAGTCATGACCAGATCGTCGATTTTGGCCTCTGGCAAGACGAAAGTATCTCCATATTTATGATTAAATGAGGAGGCAATATCACGAGTCATCTCCAGATGCTGACGCTGATCTTTTCCTACGGGCACATATTCTGCGTCATAGAGCAGTATGTCTGCGGCCATCAGTACCGGGTAGGTGAATAGTCCAGCGTTTACGTCAGCAAGTTTGTCAGATTTATCCTTGAAGGAATGAGCATTTGCCAACATAGGGAAGGGCGTAAAGCAATTGAGAAACCATGCTAATTCACACACCTCAGGCACTTTTGATTGTCTATAAAACAAGTTCTTACTGGTATCGAATCCACATGCCAACCATGCGGCTGCTACAGCGTTGACATTTTCTTGACGAGTTTCTGGAGACTTGATGGTGGTCAAGGAATGTAAGTCAGCAATGAAGAAAAAGGATTCGTTTTCATCCTTTTTTGAAAGCTCTATGGCGGGCAGAATGGCTCCTAGTAAATTACCGAGGTGTGGTTTGCCCGAACTTTGGATTCCTGTAAGTATTCTCGCCATTTTTAATTTTTGTGCAAACCTAAATAATTTGAATCTTTGCGGCGTTTATTGAAGGGAACTTAAGAGGAAAAAAGGGAGAGATGTTTATGAAAAATTCTGTAAGAATTTATTTGATGTTGATGATCGCGATGGGTTATTCAGCACATGGGCAGACCACTATTCAGTTCTTGGAAAGATCGCATGATTTTGGGACAATAAAGGAGGAAAAGGGGGATGTGGAGCATAAGTTTATTTTCATTAATAGAGGTACTCAATCAGTTGAATTATTGGATGTGGAAACGTCATGCGGGTGCACCACGCCAGATTGGACTAAAGGGTCAGTCGAACCGTCTGATACAGGATATGTCGTGGCAAGTTTTGATCCTTTGAATCGTCCGGGAAGATTCAACAAGACCTTAGTTGCAAAATTTAAAACGGCTTCAGAAGACATTTTGAAGCAAGAGATGGACATTGAAGGCGAGGTGCTCCCCAAGCCCAAGTCGATAGCTGATGAATTGCCTACCAAAATTGGAGGGTTAAGATTGAAGTATAAATCTTTGAATTTTGGAAGAATGACTACAAAGGAAATAGTCACCAAATCCTTTGATGTATATAACGACTCTGATACAGTAATTATATGGTCGCCTAACAGGATTCAGGTGCCAAAACATTTGAAGGTCGTGACAGCTCCTGATACACTTCGATCTAAAGAATTAGGTCAAATATTGGTGTCGTATGATCCTGTAGTGAAGACTGACTTGGGTTATGTTTCGGATAATTTGAGACTTTATACCAACGAGGATCAAGATTCGGTAAAGGAGCTACACGTGATAGCTACAATTTCGGAGTACTTTCCTCCATTAACGGCAGAAGAGGAAGCACAAGCGCCAAAATTATCTTTTGATAAAACTCAATACAGTTTTGGGGCCATAAATGAAGGTGATACTGTGACTACACAGTTTGAATTGATTAATAATGGATTAACGGAATTAGCCATAAGACAAGTGAAAACTAATTGCGGATGCGTAAATGTTGCTCTCGAGAGTAAAACTATAGTGCCGGGAGGATCCATAATTATGGATGTGACATTTGATAGCTCGGGCCGCCAGGGAAGACAGTACAAGACAATTACGGTATTTTCTAACGATCCCAAAGCACCTACCCAGATGGTAAGCGTAAAAGCCGAAATCTCAAAGAGTTCGGATTGAGAACTCTCTAGTTAAAGTAGGAGCTATTATTTTCCCTATTGATATCCATCAATCTATTTGAAGGGTCAATTCTGATTTCCTCTATATCCTTAATTGGTGTATCCAATAGCAACTCATAAGAGGGGTGTGTCCATGGCCATTGCTTGCCTACTAGGGTTGTTTGATTCGTTTCTGGTTTTTTCTCACCCAGCATCATACTCAGTGGGATGTAATACATCGACTTGCTGCCATCCTTAAGCGTGATTTCTAAATCAATTGGCATTGGCATTTCTCCTATTCTAGTCAGTGTTACCTGAGTCTTAACCCCTTTTTTCGCTACAGAGGAGACTTCATAATCAATGTATTTGCTAGTATTGATCCAATATTCGAAGTACCAGCTCAATTCAAGATCACTAACGTCCTCCATGACTCTGATGAATTTGTTCATGTCCGGATGTTTGAAAGACCAAAGATCATAATAACGGAGCAAGCCCAAGTCTCTGATACTATCTCCGATTACATAGCCTAGCTGATGCAAAGCCAGTGCACCCTTGGTGTACGATGCTCTTCTATAAGCCATATTGCTAGAAAAATGATCCGCGTGTGTTGAAGCTGGTTCCTCTAATCCAGTCTTCACCCAAGAGCTATAGGTTTCATAGATTGATTGAAATGGATCCTTTTGGTACGTATCAAAAATATGCTGCTTGGTAACTTCCTCAGCATAGTCTGTAAACCCTTCATCCATCCAGGCAAATAGGCTTTCATTGGTCGCTAGCATACCTTGATACCAGCTATGTACGAGTTCGTGGCATACCACACCAACCAATGATTCGTATGATCTTACGCCAGAGAGCTTCTTATTAGCTATCAATGTGGCCATCGGATATTCCATTCCTCCATCTCCACCTTGGATAACCGAATACTCTTCCCATCCGTACTTCCCGAAATTTTCCTCAACGAATTCAAACGCTTGAACTGTAAAATCTGGAAGCGTTTCCCAATGCTTTGTTTCCTCAGAGGGCACATAAAAAAACCTCAATAGTGGTCCGTTCGGTACCTGAGCTGTGGTCTGTGTATACTCTTTATCAGCGGCCCAAACAAAGTCATGCACATTCTTGGCTCTAAAATGCCAAGTGATTCGATCTGGTCTATTCTTAATTTCTATTTCTGAATCTTCATACCCGTAACCTATTTCATTGCGGTTTTGAAGAATACCCGTACCGGCTAGGATGTAATCACTGTCGATACTGATTTTCACATCAAAGTCTCCCCAAGGGGCATAAAATTCTCTCGCGATATAAGGAGAGGTATGCCAACCATCTACGTCATATTCTGCCACTTTTGGATACCATTGGGCCACAGAGTAATCTATACCTTCAAGGCTGTTTCTTCCAGTTCTTCTTATTTGAAGGGGTAGCTGGGCTGTGAAATCCATCAGAAGTATGGAAGATGACCGAGGCAAAATAGGTTCGGCTAAAGTGACTTCAAGTATGGTTTCGGAAGTTTCAAAGTTTACAGGAATCTGGTTTTGAGATAGAGAATTTACTTTCAAAAACCCTATCTCATTTTTTGATAATTGACCTATTCTATCCTCAACTCTGGCATCAGGATCAGGGAGATTTTGACTTCTGATATCCATCATGCTATTTGGCTGAAAGGCATTGAGATACAAATGGTAATAGAGTTTCTTTAACGTGTCAGGTGAGTTGTTGAAATAAGTCAATTCCTCCGTACCGGTGTATTGATGCTTTTTGTCATCGAAATCAATGGAGATTTCATAGGAAACTCGCTGCTGCCAATAGGCTTGGGATATTAAAATATTGCCATTTAGGAAAAATAGCGTCGCGAAAATTACAATCTTCATAAAATTACATTTAGGCGCTCAAACTTTTCTGACATTTTTTGAACCCTTCCTACTTTTTTGTGTTTATTTGATAAACCTCAACTTATATCTAATGGATAAGCTTTTTGAATTGATCATGTTAATAGTGCTAGCCTTAGGCTCAGCCATATTGTTTTCCTTCGTAATGGTTTGGAAATTCTTTCAAGCACTTTATCAATTAGCTATCCAGAGTTTAAGATCAGGTCGAGCTTAAACGTCCACTCTAGCGTATTTCGCGTTCTTTTCGATAAAGTCTCTTCTTGGTGCCACTTCGTCTCCCATGAGCATTGAGAATAGGTGATCTGCTTCTGCAGCAGACTCAATACTTACTCTTTTCAAACTTCTTCTTTCAGGATCCATAGTCGTACTCCATAGTTGCTCAGGGTTCATTTCCCCAAGACCCTTGTATCTCTGCACATTGACTGTGTCTTCTTTTCCCTCAGGTGCGATTTCTTTGATTATTCTCATTCTGTCCTCCTCTGACCAAGCATAGTGCTCTTGCTTGCCTCTCTTTATTAAGTACAATGGAGGTAGGGCAATGTATAAGTAGCCATTTTCAATCAGTTCTCTCATGTATCTAAAGAAGAACGTCAATATCAAAGTTCGAATATGACTACCGTCAATATCAGCATCCGTCATGATGACAATCTTGTGATATCTAAGCTTCTCAGTGTCCAGGGCTTTTTCGTCATCTTCTCTACCCATTCGCACGCCAAGAGCCGTGATGATATTCTTGATTTCGTCGTTATCGTAGATTTTGTGCTCTTGAGCTTTTTCTACGTTGAGTATCTTACCTCTCAAAGGAAGTATGGCCTGAAACTTTCTGTTTCTACCTTGTTTTGCTGATCCACCAGCAGAATCACCCTCCACTAAATAAATTTCACAAACTGCTGGATCTTTATCTGAGCAATCAGCGAGTTTCCCCGGTAATCCTGTTCCTGAAAGTACGTTTTTACGCTGTACCATCTCACGAGCTTTTCTTGCCGCTTGACGAGCTTGGGCAGCTAGAACCACTTTAGAGATTATCTGACGAGCATCTTTTGGATGTTCCTCGAGATATTCATTCAGCGCTTGGCTGAGGCTTGCATCTACAGCTCCACTTGCTTCGGAATTACCCAGTTTGGTCTTGGTTTGACCCTCAAACTGTGGTTCTTGTACCTTGATGGAAATGACGGCTGTTAGTCCTTCTCTGAAATCATCTCCAGTAATTTCAACTTTCGCTTTCTCTAGTAGACCCGACTTGTCGGCATAAGACTTTAGTGTCCTGGTAAGGGCACGTCTAAAACCCGCTACATGAGTTCCACCTTCAATGGTATTGATATTGTTGACATAGGAGACCACATTCTCGGAGTACGAGGTGTTGTAATTAAGCGCTACCTCTACTGGTATCTCGCCATCTTCATTATTGATATGAATAGGCTCGGGGATAAGCTTTTCTCTTGTGCTATCTAAGTAAAGAACGAATTCTTTTAGTCCACCTTGAGAGAAAAATTCGTCAGAAAGGTCTTTGCCATCATCATCTTGTTCTCTATGATCTACAAGTGTCAATTTGATACCTGCATTAAGAAAAGACAATTCTCTCAATCTTGAGGCAACCGTTTCGTATTTGTATTCACTTGCTGTAAATATTCCTGAATCTGGAAGAAAGGTAACCGTAGTACCCGTTTTGTCTGTTGTGCCAACTTCTTTGACAGGATATGAAGGCACACCCTTTTTATACTCTTGCTGAAAGATTTTTCCTTTTCTGTGAACAGAAACCTTCAAATCTGTCGAAAGAGCATTCACACAAGAAACACCCACCCCGTGAAGTCCACCAGAGACTTTGTAGGTGTCCTTATCGAATTTACCTCCTGCATGCAGTACGGTCATAACTACCTCAAGAGCAGAACGATTCTCTTTTTCATGATGATCAGTAGGTATTCCTCTACCATTATCTGTTACCGTAATAGAATTGTCGGTGTTTATCTCAACGTGAATAGTATCACAATGACCAGCTAAAGCCTCATCAATGGAATTATCAACTACTTCCCAAATCAAGTGATGGAGACCTTTAATCCCCACATCACCAATATACATCGCTGGTCTTTTTCTTACCGCTTCCAGTCCCTCAAGGACCTGAATGTTATTTGCTGAATAGTCGCCTTTTCCTACTGATTTATCTTCTGCCATTTGTTGAATATTTTAATCCCCAAAACTACATAAAATTGGGTACTCCATCGCTGAGAATTTGGACTTTTGATGCTTAACTATAATCGCTAAATTTAGATCCTATGAAACAAGGCACTATTACCATTTTCATTCTGCTTTTTAGTATTTACTCAAACGCTCAAAACGGCGAAAATGCCGTGAATCGAGACAGCCTCACCGAGGCGCGCCTAAAAATGATTGAAGAGAATAGATTAGCTCGCACCTATTTTGAGATCAATTATCAAAACAATCCACAAGCCGCTATAGACTCTGCCAATCGGGCCGAAGAATTAAGAAGAAGACCTCAAGGAATAAAGCGATTGACTGAATATCAGAGCAATACCAGAATCGACACCTTGAAGGAAATAAATTTAACAGCAGCTGGCTTGACTAGGATTCCAGATTTTGTGTTTGAAGCGAAGGCATTGGAATTATTATTGTTGGATCACAACAGCATTAAAAGGCTACCAAAAGAACTAGCGAATCTGACTAACCTCAAAAGAGTCTATTGGAGAGCCAATAATCTGGAGCAGTTTTTCTGGATACGGATTCCGAAGATAGCAGGACTAGAGAAGCTTGACATCAGTAATAATCTCTTGACACGATTGCCATCAGGTGTAAAGCGCCTTGATGGTTTGAAGGAGTTAGTGTTGGATGAAAATTTCTTTCCGGAAATTCCAATCAAAAGACTTGGGAAAGCTGACTTTGTGGAAACACTTTCGCTCAATAAATCACATCAAATACAAATAGGTGAAGGTAAATACGAGTCTTTGAGTTTTCTTAAAACATTAAAAATCAATCATTCTAACATAGCAGAAATACATCCCGATTTTTATGGTTTGAAGGGGTTGAATGAATTGCAGCTACAAGAAAATCAACTAGTGAGCTTCCCTGCAGGGATTTCAAACATGAAAAGCTTAACCAAGCTCTCTTTTTATAAAAACAAATTGAAAGAACTGCCACTTGATTTGTTTGATTTGAAACTCAAGGTGATAGACCTTTATTACAATGAACTGGAGGTAATTCCGACGGAGATATGCAATCTGAAGGAACTGGAAATTCTCTACATGGCCCACAATCGGATCTATGAACTGCCGGAGAGTCTGGGAGCGCTCACCAATCTAGATGAAATCTACCTGCACCATAACAGGTTGAGCGTATTGCCTTCTAGCCTAAGCGAGCTAACCAAAGTACGTGTTGCGCGAGTCAACGATAATTATTTAGCGGAATTCCCATCTCAATTTTTGGGGATGGCATATTTAGAAGAGTTTGACGTGTCCAACAATCAGATAACAGAAATACCTCAGGAATTAGACGATTTGTCTAGTCTCAAGCTGTTTAATTATCAGGAGAATCCGATAGATTTCAACGCGCCAGATAATAGGGGACTATCCCCAATGATTTTCCAGATGATAGATAGGGGAGTGATTTGTGTGCCGCGGGTGTATAAGGAGGAGGTTCGCGAAGAGGAGCAGGTCAATTAGTAGGTATCGGCACTCAGCATGACCAAAGTGCATGCATTTAATGCTTCAATACCTTCCTTTTGCGCTTTAGCGGCCAATGTGGGATTTTCTGTTCCAGGGTTGAAAACTATTCTTCTGGGTTTCAAGCTGATAATATAGTCCTCCCATTCAGCTTGGTTGGCGGTGCCTATGTACATGGTTACGGTATCCACCTCGTCTAGGTGAGGCCTGGATCTCAAGTCCAGGATTTCTTTACCAGCGCTTTCTCCTTTTTTGATTCCTAATGGAATAATTGGGTGGCCTTTGGATTGTAATCGTTCTGCTGCAAAAGAGGCGTAGCGCGTAGGGTTGGTGGTTGCCCCGATAATTACTGTCTTTTTCAATTTTGTCATTAAAAACTCGTGCTTCTTCGTTTTGGTCCGGCATACCCTATGTGCAGGGTAAATAACAATGGTAAATAGAATTTCTCTTGATTTAGTTCATCGAACACAGAGTCGAAGCGCGGATCGAATGATTTGTTGATGTTTCGCTGGCCGATCATAATTCCGATATTGAAATCAAAAGTTAGCCCTGAGTCTCCAGCACGTTGCATCCATCTGTCACCGATTATTATCCCATATCCGATTCTAGTCTCATTGAAGCCAATATTTTTTTCTTCTAGACTGGTTGTTGAAACGCTATCCAAAACCATGGAGCTATGTCTGGAGTACCCGCCTCGCACTTGGTGGCCGAAATAGAACATCCCAAGCTTTGTATCTTGATGATAGAATTTCTGTTTGAGGTCAACATTGAATCCAAGTGAGGAGACATGATTGACTAATTCTGATTTTTCGAAGAAGGGGCTTTTTAGATAAGTCAACTGCAATTCATGACCTAAGCGCTCCTGCTTATAATACTCCAGTGCCAACGGCAACTGATCGAAAAGCGTAGCGACAGGGTTGGTGCTGAGTATCCAACCGGTGTATTCGTTGATGGTAGGATCGAAATACCTCAATTGTTTGTTTCTATATCTATACTCTGGCTTGCTCGGGAGCTTACGCTTTGATTTATCAGAGGCTAAAGTTGTCGTCCTGAAAATGGGTTGCTGCTCTTCATACACAGGCATATAAGTGCCGGCAATATCACCATTTGGGTTATACAATGTCCATTTGCCTACACGCCTATCGTCCTCCAATTGCCCTGTCATCTTTAGCGTGCCATCGGGATACTTGCCTACATATTGTCCAAGTCCATTCTCAAATTCGGCAATACCATCTATCAACCCCTGTTCGTTGTAGTACTGCCATGTGCCTGATTTTTCTCCTTCCAGGACCTGTCCACGTGCCTTTTGTTTACCGCTTGCGTAGTATTCAATGTACTCGCCAGTACCATTGTCATATTTTCCCTCTCCTTTGATTTCACCTGTTTGGTAATACAATTTCCAGAATCCTTGCTTTTGATTTTCCGTCATTTCACCTGCACTACTAATGCTCCCATCCGGAAAATAATATGTCCATATACCTGTTTTGGCTCCTTTAGAGAAATTACCTTCAGCTGATTTCTGACCATTTTCGTGGAAGTAGTTCCATTTACCCTCTCTCAGTCCTCCAGCGAAATAACCCACTGCTTCCACGCTTCCTGATTCGAAATAGTAGGTCCATTTTCCTTCACTCTTATCCAAAGCATTGGTGCCTTCGTGCTTCAGTTTTCCATTGGGGTAAAACTCTTTGTACGTGCCTTTTCCTTGCTCGAAATAGGCCTGAGCTTTTAGGCTCTCGTCCTCATAGAAGTAATTCCAGATTCCGTTTTTAAGTCCCATGGAATAATTGCCTGAGCTCTTCGGTTCACCATTTTCGAAAAAGTAGCTCCAGTCTCCATGTTGAATGTTTTTGAGGTACTCACCTTCGGCACGTTTCGTTCCGCTCTCGTATTGGTAGAGCCATTTACCTGATTTTAATCCATCGAGGTAACGTCCTTTTGCTTTGATTCGGCCATTTTCGAAAAAATAAGTCCAGAGACTGTCTGAAACTCCCTGATCATAGAAACCTTCGATTGCCAAGGATCCATTTTCAAAAACTGACTGGTAGTAACCATGCAGAAGACTGTCGCTGGTTGATAGGGTGATTAATTCTTTGAGCTTAGTTAGCTCATCATCATAGTAGACCTTCTTTTGGAAGGTGCTTTGCGCAAGGAGCGGGGAGATGCTCCAAGACATGAAAATTACAATGAGCCAAGATTTTTTCATCAGAACTATAACCTGTCATTCGGCTTTTAAATTTTCTTTGGTACCCCAATTTCTAATTTCATCTTCTGTCCAGAGATCAGGGAAGAATAGAATCTGCTGGTGCCTCGGTGGTAAGTATTTCTGCCAGTTGGTTCCTCCTGTAGCTTTGATCACAGAAGGATCTTTCTGTAGGTACCTTACTGCTGATTTATAATGTGCTAATGGCCACTGTACATTGGCTTTATGATCAAGGTGCTTAAGTGCTGAGATGATTTCTTCGTCTCCTGAGAAGTTCTTTAGGTAAAGTTGTCTTAAGTTACTTTCTGCCGTTCTCTTGGCTCTAGAGGTAAAGGAGTGATTGTATTTTTTTTCGAATTGGCGAAGCGTCAGGGTCTTTTTGCCAGTGGCCAATTCGGTGGCACCTTTTTTCCAGTAAAGGTCATCATACAATTCGGCTATGCTTTTTGATTTACTTTCTTTAGAACGTGATTCCGCGGAAGTCAGCAAATGAAAATCTGTTGAACCGATTTCTATCAGTCTATATTGACCAGATTGGAATCCAGAGGAAGGCAGAAGCGACATTCGAAAATTTAAGAATTGTTCCGGATCCATTCCATCTATCATGACGTCAAAGGAATCTATCAGATGATCGAAATACCGATTGATTCTGGTAATTCTTTTCAAATAATCTTTTCTCGATGGTTGCTCGCCGCTCAAGGTGAGCTGCTCTTGTTCGTTGAGTATGAGTTTGAAATAGAGCTCTGTGATCTGATGATACAGAATGAAGATTTTCTCATCTGGGAAGCTGGTCTTGGGAGTTTGTAGACTTAGCAATGTGTCCAGTCTGATATAATCCCAATATGTAAGGTAATCCGAATGTAATAGCCCATCTAAGTACGCAGAGAGGTCTTGTCCGAGCGCATCATATTTGTTTTCGAGCTTTTCTAATTGATCCAAGATCTCCTCACTAAAATTTCTGTTTCCCATACGCTTCATTTCGCTTTGATGTAAATTTGAATCTTTAATTCAAATAAACAAAAACTACCCCTATGTCATCTGATACGTTATCCCCAAATGGTCAGGCTAAAAAACGCAATGCCAGCGACGATTTCGAGTCACCAGATTTTTACCAAATTGATGATTTGCTCACTGAAGAGCATAAGCTCATCAGATCTTCTGTGCGTGACTTTGTCAAGAAGGAAATTTCACCATTCATAGAAGATTGGGCTGAGCGCAATCATTTTCCAGAGGAGATTGTCAGGAAGTTTGGCGAAATAGGAGCCTTTGGCCCCACAGTGCCAGAGGCATATGGAGGAGGAGGTTTGGACTATGTGTCTTACGGCCTCATCATGCAAGAGATCGAACGTGGAGATTCGGGTATGCGCTCTACGGCTTCTGTCCAAGGCTCATTGGTCATGCATCCTATTAATGCATATGGATCAGAAGAGCAGAAGATGAAGTATTTGCCAAAGCTAGCCTCCGGTGAAATGCTTGGTTGTTTTGGCTTAACGGAACCGAATCATGGGTCTAATCCAAGTGGGATGGAGACTCACTTAAAAGATATGGGTGACTATTATCTGCTCAATGGTGCTAAGATGTGGATTTCCAATTCTCCAAAAGCCGATATTGCCGTAGTATGGGCTAAAAATGAGGAAGGACGAATTAAGGGATTGATCGTGGAACGAGGTATGGAGGGTTTTTCAACACCCGAGACACACGGCAAATGGTCACTCAGGGCTTCGTGCACAGGTGAGTTAGTCTTCAGTGATGTGAAGGTGCCTAAGGAAAACTTGTTGCCAAACAAAGACGGGTTAGGCGCACCACTAGGTTGCCTAGACAAAGCCCGATACGGGATCGCATGGGGCGCAGTTGGCGCGGCTATGGATTGTTATGAATCCGCAAGAAAATATTCGCTAGAGCGTCATCAATTTGGTAAGCCGATAGGCTCGTTTCAGCTAATACAAAAGAAATTGGCAGAAATGCTGACGGAGATTACCAAAGCACAACTCCTCAATTGGAAACTCGGCGTGATGATGGACGAGGGAAAAGCTACTTCATCACAGATTTCTATGGCGAAGCGAAATAGCGTGGCTATTGCACTTGATATCGCCAGAGAAGCTCGCCAGATTCATGGAGGTATGGGCATCACAGGAGAATATCCGATGATGCGTCACATGATGAATCTCGAATCTGTCATTACCTATGAAGGAACTCATGATATTCATTTGCTCATCTTGGGAGCCGAGATTACGGGAATTCCAGCATTTGAATAATTCAAGATTCTCGCCATGGTGCCAAGAGTTTAAATCATTGACAAGTTGAGCTCGCGAAAACCTAAGTTGGTGTGTTAAGTTTTCACAATAGTGAGCTCAATTTGTCACTGAATTCTGCTAGGAACGGCCATTTTTTTAAGAGTATCTAGTTTACTCGCATAACTTGTAGCCAAATACCTCATCACTCATCCTTCAGAGCTTTGACTGGATTGCCCAGAGCTGCTTTGATGGCCTGAACGCTCACAGTTGCTAGACCGATAAAAAGAGCAAGTACAGTTGAAAATATAAATATCGACCAATTTAATTGAGTGGCATAAGCAAAGGATTCTATCCAGCTATCCATCCATAAATAGGCAAGGGGAACGGCTATCACCGCAGCTATCCCAATAAGTTTGATGAAGTCAATAGATAGCAAAGAAATGATGGAGAATAATGAAGCGCCAAGCACTTTTCTGACGCCTATTTCTTTCACACGTTGGTTGATCACAAATGACGAAAGTCCCAATAAACCTACGCACGCAATCACTATCGCCAAAAAGGTGAACAAGCTAAAAATCTTGCCTGTCGCTTCTTCAGCTTCGTAAAACTCGGCCAGGTTGGTATCCAAATAGTAAGATTGGAAAGGATCATTTTTAGAAAATGAATTCCAGGCAAATTCCACTTCTGCCAAGGCATTTTTAGCTTGATCTGCGTCTAGCTTGAGAACCATTTTATTTGGGAATCCATTTTGAGATTCCATATTGGTGAGTACAATGGGTTCCATAGACACATGTAAAGACTGAAAATGAAAATCCTCCACCACTCCAATGATATCGTAGGTGACATTGTCTCCTCCATCCACTACATTGATGAGTTTTTTACCTACAGGATCCACCAAGCCCAGTTTTTCCACAGCAGATCGATTGAGGATGGTAGTTAAACTATCATTGAAACTATCGGAGAAAAATCGCCCCTCGAGTACTTTGATGTCCAGTGTCTTCGCGAGTTGGTTATCGAAACTGATATTTCTCGCTACCAAGCTTTCCTTCTCGCTAGTTACGGTCAATTTGACGATGTATCCGGGCAATATATCTCCTGGCATTGCAGATGTGAGCGAAACAGAGTTGACAGATGGGAGTTTTTCCAATTCGTTTTTAAAGGTTTCAAATCGTTCCCAGTTGATACCTTCCTGAGTATTATTGATGGCGAATACATTTTCAATAACCAGTATGTTTTCTTTTTCAAATCCTAGCGGCTTATTGAGGAGGAAGTCCATCTGGCTTTGCACCAGCATACTCGCACTGATCAATGCGATGGAGATACTAAACTGAAGAACCACGAGTACATTGCGCAAGCCAACTCCTTGATTTGAAAACTTCAACCTTCCTTTGAGAACAGAAACAGGCTTGAACGATGAGATAAAGAAGGCGGGATATGCACCAGCTAACGCGCCGATAAAAATGATGATTAACCCTATTAACATTAGCATACTGGGTTGACTAATCAATTCGAAATTCAGCGAACGATCAGTGATCTCCGAGAAGTACGGAAGGGAGATGTATGCCAACACGAATGCAAGCAAAGCACTGAAAAGGGTAACTATAATTGACTCAGTTAAGAACTGTCCGATTAATTGATTTTTTGAGGAGCCCAATACTTTTCTTATGCCTACTTCTTTTCCCCGCTCCGTAGATCTCGCTGTAGAGAGGTTCATGAAATTGATACATGCAATCACGAGGATAAAAACAGCTACAAGAGAAAATATATAGATGTAATTGATGTTACCGTTTGGCTTAAGTTCACCTTCCAAATGGGAATAAAGATGAATATCCTTGATAGGTTGGAGGAAATAATTATAGCCATTCCCTGCCTCTATATATTCATCATAGGAGAGCCCGTTTCTTGCTCGCATCTGTCCGTCAGCATATTGTCTAATCAGCTGCGGGATTCGTTCTTCCACAGTTTTTGGATTCACCCCGTCATTGATTTTGATATATGTCAAAGCCGAGAAACCTAACCAATTGGGCTGGTTGAAAAAGGGCAAGGAGTGCATTGGATAGATGTAATCAAAGGACAAGTGAGATGTCTCAGGATAGTCAAAAGTAACCGCTGTTACTACCTTAGAAGCCCCATTTGGAAACTCTACTATCTGTCCAATGGCTGGCTTTTCTCCGAATATTTTTTTGGCTGTGGATTCTGATATCACTAGGGCATCATTCTCTACCATTGCTGTTTGAGGGTCACCTTCCTTTAAGGGGATATTGAATACCTGGAAGAGTGTACTATCCGCAATGATAATCTTGCTTTCCAAGTAATTGTCCTCACCATATTTGACAGTCTGCGGACCAAAAACCTGAAAAAGTCTAGTCTGCTGAACTACATCAGGGAAATCTTCATTAATCTGTGGGCCAATGGAATGGGGGATAAATGTGTAGCTGACTTGTCGCTCTGGATATACCCTATCAAGTGCTACTCTATAGACCTGATCACTCTGAAAATCATCATAGGATAAATCGTGGTTTACAAAAATGAGCATCATCAGACAGGTAGCCATCCCGAGAGACAGACCGACAATATTTACTATCGAGAAACCGATCTTTTTTTTGAGACTTCTAAGTGAGGTGAGAATGTAGTTTTTGAGCATAGTTAGGGTGGTTAGATGGGTAGTATCTAGATTTTAAGAACGCACAGCTTGACTCGGAGTTCTACCGCTGGTGTAAACTAGGATAAATCATTACGCTCCAGCATCAGATTAGCCCATTCCTGTAAATTATTTAGTCTTAATCAGATAATTAGGCTAAATAGCCTCCCTTATCAACAACCATATCTACAATGAAAAACTTCTTATGCTTGTGCATAGCTATGATTGTTCATTTCTCTTACGCCCAGGAAACATTTCCGAAGAATGGCGCAAGTGATGAACGGCTTGGGTTATATGCGCTAACTAACGCCACTATCTATGTGGATTATCAAACTAAAATAGAAAATGCCACACTAGTCGTGAAGGACGGAAAGGTCGTTACCGCTGGTGCAGGAGTTTCTGTTCCAAAGGGGGCGATAACGATCGACCTTGAAGGCAAATTCATCTATCCTGGAATCGTCGAGCCATATTCGGATTATGGCGTAGAGAAGTCTACCTCCTCGAGAGGAAACGGTAAACCCCAATATGATAGCAAATTAGAGGGGCCTTATGGATGGAACGATGCTATAAAATCTACCTTTAATGCTGTCGAGAAATTTGCTCCTAATAAGAACGATGCTTCTTCACTCAGGAAAGCAGGTATCACAGCCGTCAATACTTTTAGAGCCGATGGCATAATTCGAGGTACTTCTGTTTTTACCAACTTAGCTGATCTGACTTCACAAGAGTCAATCATGGATGCCGATGCGGCATTTCATTATTCTTTCAGCAAAGGAACTTCTCAGCAGCAATACCCTTCATCGATTATGGGGACTGTAGCACTTTTAAGACAGACTTATTATGATGCAAAGTGGTATGCTGAGCAAGGCAAAGAAGTTCAGACCAATTTGACATTGAACGCATTCAACCAAAATCAGAAGCTGCCACAGGTATTTGAGGCGAATGGAGGCATGCTCAGAGTATTGCTAGCTGATAAAATTGCTGATGAATTTGGGGTGAATTATATCATCAAAGGTTCTGGAGATGAATATAAGCGAGCAGGGGAGATTCGAAAAACTGGTGCTTCATTGATCATTCCTGTGGTGTATCCTGATGCTTATGATGTAGAAGACCCGATTGATGCCATGACCGTGTCCTTGGATGACATGAAGCATTGGGAACTGGCACCAGCCAACGCATCTATACTTGCTAAGGAAGGTGTAGAATTTGCCTTTACTTCCTCGGGATTGAAATCAACGGATACCTATTGGAGCAATATCAGAAAGGCTGTAGATGCTGGACTTGATGCGCAATTTGCATTGAAAGCTCTTACATATACCCCAGCAAAATACTATAATATGCAATCCAAGGTTGGAGCGTTAAAGAAGGGGATGTTGGCCAATTTCTTTGTTGCTTCAGGTGATGTATTTGATGATGAGACTACAATTCATCAGACTTGGGTACAAGGTCAGAAGTATGAGTACAAAGACTTAAATCCTGAAAATTATGCTGGAAAATATGATTTTGTAGTAGCCGATCAGACTTACGCCATGGAGATTTCTGGAGAAGCCGGAGCAAATACTGCCAAGCTGATCATCGATGATTCCACAGACGTAAAAGTGAAGATGGTGGTCAAGGCCAAAAGAGTTACCCTGACTTATCAATTAGAAGATGATGACACTGATAATCGACTTACAGGATGGTTTGTAGATGAAGGATTTGCCGGCACAGGAGTCATATCTGATGGAGATAATATTCAGTGGACAGCTAAACGTACTGGTGATCTAGACGAAGATGAAACCAAAGATGAAGAGAAAGAAGAATCTTCGGAGGAGGATTCTGACGAAGAAATGGGCAAAGTAGTTTATCCATTCTTGGCCTATGGGTGGTCCGAGAAGCCTTCGCAAGAAACCATTCTTTTCAAAAACGCCACTGTTTGGACCTTGGAAGGTGAGGGTAGAATCGAGAATGCGGATGTGCTGATTAAGGATGGAAAAATCTCGGCGGTCGGTCAGGGCTTGAGTGCTGATGGTGCTAAAGTGATAGATGCAGAAGGTAAGCACGTCACTCCTGGGATCATCGATGAGCATTCTCATATAGCACTTTCATCCGTGAATGAAGGAAGTCATTCGATCACAGCTGAGGTGAGGATGTATGACGCCATAGATTCTGAGGACATAGATATTTATCGTCAGTTGGCTGGAGGGGTCACTGCAGCGCAGTTGCTTCATGGATCTGCCAACCCCGTTGGAGGTCAATCTGCACTTGTGAAATTTAGATGGGGTTCGAGCCCGGAGGAAATGAAGATCAAGGGTGCAGACGGCTATATCAAATTCGCTTTAGGCGAGAATGTGAAGCAGTCAAATTGGGGAGACGATTACACTTCTAGATTTCCTCAAACCAGAATGGGAGTAGAGCAGGTTTATGTGGAAGGATTTACTAGAGCCAAAGAATATGGTGAAGCTAAGGCTAAATATGCAGGCTTAAGTAAAAAGGCCAAGGCTGGAGCCACTGCTCCTCGAACAGATTTGCAGTTGGAGACGTTGCTCGAAATCATTAACAAAGAGCGCTTTATTACCTGTCACTCTTATGTGCAATCAGAGATCAATATGCTGATGAAAGTGGCAGAAGATTTTGGCTTTAGGATCAATACCTTCACGCATATTCTTGAGGGATATAAAGTAGCTGATAAAATGGCTGCCCATGGAGTAGGGGGATCTACATTCTCTGATTGGTGGGCTTACAAATTTGAAGTGAGTGATGCCATACCTTACAATGCATCTCTCATGACCATGGCGGGAGTCATATCAGCTATCAATTCTGATGATGCCGAGATGGCTAGAAGACTCAATCAAGAAGCTGCCAAATCGATCAAGTATGGTGGAATGAGTGAAGTGGAAGCGCTTAAGCTCGTAACTATCAATCCTGCCATTTTACTTCATCTTGATGACAGAATGGGAAGCCTTAAAGTAGGCAAAGACGCAGATGTGGTTCTTTGGAATAACCACCCACTTTCTATTTATGCTAAGCCTGAAATGACTTTGGTCGATGGTATAGTCTACTATAGCACAGAGCGCGATGAAGAGTTGAGAGCAGAGATAACTGCTGAACGAAATAGATTGATACAGAAAATGAGAGACGCCAAAAGTGGAGGCGCTAAGACTCAGAAACCGAGGAAGAAGGAAAAACACAGATTTGATTGTGAAGATTTGATGGAAGAAGTATTCACACTTAACCAAGAGCAAAATGATTAAGCAAGGATTATTATTCACTCTCGCGTTGGTGATTTTCACGAGCGTATTTGCGCAAGTACCTGCGCCGGGTAAGGCACAGTCAGAACCAATCGCCATCATGAATGCCACTGCGCATTTGGGTAATGGTGAGGTTATTGAAAATTCGATTGTCACATTTGAGAATGGGAAGATCACACAGGTAGCGGACGCCACCGCATCTAAGGTTGATTTGACAGGATACAAGCAAATCGATGCTAAAGGAAAACATGTTTATCCCGGATTAATCTTAGCACTCTCTAAGTTGGGTCTTGTGGAAATCAATGCCGTGAGAGCGACTAGAGATTATGCGGAAACTGGCAACATTAAGCCGCATGTGAGGACAGCCATCGCCTACAACACTGATTCGGAGGTAATACCTACCATGAAGTTTAATGGGATTCAGATTGTGCAAGTGGCACCTGTAGGAGGTTTGATAGAAGGTACAAGTAGCGTCATGCAGTTGGATGCTTGGAACTGGGAAGACGCTTTATACAGAGAAGACGATGGAATTCATATCAACTGGCCATCCATTAGCTATGGACCAAGATGGTGGCTAGGTGAGACGGCCAGGCGGGCAAATAAGGATTATGAAAAGCAGACGGAAGAATTGGTCGACTTGATAGCTGATACTAAATCCTATATGGAGTCCATGCCAGCTAGCAAGAATCTGATCTTAGAAGCTATGATACCAGTATTAAAAGGTGAAAAATCAGCTTATATGTATGCCAATGGAGCCCAAGAAATTATAGATGGAGTCCAGACTCTTCGAGAGGCAGGCATCAAAAAAGTGGTCGTTGTAGGTGCGAAGGATGTCTGGGCCGCTAAGGATCTTTTGAAGGAATTTGACATTCCTGTATTGCTAGATAATATTCATAGGAGACCGTACCGTACGGATGAAGATGTAGATTGGCCTTATAGACTTGCCGGAGAACTGGACAAGGCAGGCATCCTGGTGGGGCTGACTTCTAGCTCTGGAGATGTATCTAGTTCTCGTAACTTACCGTTTTATGCCGGTACAGTGGCAGCTTATGGTGTTGATCCTGAGGTTGCATTGAAAATGATCACTTCGAATACTGCCAAGATTTTGGAAATTGATACTAAAACCGGTACATTGGAAGAAGGTAAGGATGCTAATATTGTGATCTCTACCGGAGACCTACTGGACATGCGCACTAATAATGTGGAGTATTCATTTATCCAAGGCAGAGAAGTGAACCTGGAAGCGCATCAGCAACGTCTCTACCAGAAGTTCAAGGAGAAGTATGAAGATCAGATGAAATAGAAGATATTTAGTTGGATTTATAGTGATTAAAAGGCCTTCGTTAGAAGGTCTTTTCTATTTTGGGATAGGTATTTTTTGACAGCTATATCTTAGTTTTTTTATGATTAGGATTAAACTTTTAGCATTAAGTTTACAAGCAATCCTGCAAAGGCAATAGAGGAATCCTCATCGTTGAACTACGTATCTATTATTCACTATTATATCACAAAAGTGCGTTTGAGCACACGATTTTTGTTATACTAATGATAAAAGGCATTTTTTACTTCGATGAATCAAAATAGCAATCAGCGTCTAGAGGAGGTTAAGAATGAAATAGTCGATAAAGGACTGGTTTTTGGGAGCATTGCTGGTGTACTTATTTATGCCATAGATGTATATGATTTTGAGAGCACAAGATTCCTCACTTCGATCATTTCCGATTTCGTTATTCTGTTGTTGCTAATTGGAGCTACTTTTCTGCGAAAAAAGCTCAACGTCTACTTAAAATCCAGCCTGATTCTTTTCTGCATCTTTTTGTTGTCCATTACTGATCTGATAGAGTTTGGGGTATTTTCATCCAATAAAATTCTGTTAGTACTTTTTCCGTTTTTCTCTGTTCTCATTTTTTCTGTAAAGCGAATGAGTTGGATTTTTTCAGGGTTGGCTATTACCATTGCGATCATTGCTACACTTCATATCGTGGGTGTTTTGGAGGCCAAAGTTGATAATCAATCTGGCCTTAGGTTTTGGGTAATTAATTTTGCCATGATAGTTACGGTCTGCTATGTGTCTTTGATATTGATCAAAAAATACAACCGAGCATTCCATGAGATCCTTAAGGACCTTACGCTTAAGAATGATGAAATCACCAGAAATGAAAGACACTTACGCCAATACAAAGACAAGTTGGAATTGCTCGTTGAAAAGCGAACTTCAGAGCTCAAAAAGGCCAACCAAGAATTGAAATCAAAAGCCCAAGTGCTGAATGATGCATTGGCTAACCTAAGCAATACTCAAGAGCGTTTGATTCACTCTGAGAAAATGGCCTCACTAGGAATGCTTGCTTCAGGCGTGGCTCATGAAATCAACAACCCGCTCAATCATATACAGGGAGGGGTGACCAGACTTGGCATGCACTTGTCAGACGATAGCATGGTGCAGATGGATCAAGAGGTGAATTCACTTTTATCAGAAATCAACGAAGGTATCCAGAGAGCCGCTAGCATAGTGACGAGTCTGAATCGCTATGGCCCGAGCAACAATAATTTGAATGAGAAATGTGACCTTCATGAGATTATCACCAAATCAATAGCTATCTGTAATGGTAATCACGACGAAAAGTTTAATATCCAAACTTCTTTAGATGCCTCCAATTCTTTGATTTTAGGCAATTCTGGTAAGCTTCATCAAGTTATGATCAACCTGATCACCAACGCCATGCACGCCATCAATGAAGATGGTGAGATCAACATTATTTCAGTGAGTAGCAAGGACTCCTTGGTGATTACAGTGATCGACAATGGGATGGGAATAGGTAAGGATCAAATCTCTAGGATCTACGAACCATTCTATACCACCAAAGAAATCGGAAAAGGAACTGGATTGGGCCTCTACATTGTCTTTGGTATAGTACAAGAACATCAAGGGTCAATCAAAGTAGAATCGAAAGAAGGTAGCGGAACTGAGTTCGTTCTGACATTTCCATTGCTTTAATCACCTTGTCTGACGGGCTAACTTCTGGAGTATCTTTCTATCGGAGGAAATAAATCCAATTATATCATATAAGAACTGCATTACCTGATTCGCTTTCTAATCGACTTCAGATAAAGCCGTTCTACCTTGGTTCGTGCCCAAGGGGTTTTTCTCAGAAAGGTCAAACTTGATTTGATAGAGGGGTTGATGGTGATTCGATGTTTAATATGCTCTACTTTGAGAGAACTATTATTCAATGATGCCGTTCATTTAGTTAAGAAATGGTCCATGAAAAAATGCTCTGATTCTATTTGCACATAATATAAATCAATAATGAAAATTCTTTACTTAGAAGAAGGTTCTAACGATGTGGAACTCTTCAATAATGTCTTTGGAAAGGCTGGATTTGATTATAAGCTTATTCATGTGAGTAATAAGCAGGAGTATATTTCTGCACTGGAGAAAAATAGTCTGGATATTGTGATTTCAGCATACAGTTTGAAGGATATTAATTATTCGGAAGCGTTAGAATTGGCTCGGCAAATATCTTCGCAAGTCCCTTTTTTTATCTTGACCCGAACGGAAAAAGAAAACGCTTTAGAATTGATAAATGAAAGGTATGTTGAAATTGTTGCAAAAAAGCATTTGACTCAGTTGCCTCTGAAAGTGGAAAGAGCGAATAGATATTTCAAAGACCTACGCAACAACATCCTTTATCAAGAAGAGATCGTGAAGACCAATGAAGTCCTTGATGCTATCTTTAACTGCTTGGGTAATGCAGTATGTCTTAAAGATTCAGAAGGAAGATTTCTAAAGGTCAATAGCTCCTTTCAAGAATTATTTGGGTTTAGTTCCGAAGATATATTAGGTAAGAAAAGTAGAGATATTTTTCCCGAGGTTCTGGCTAAGAAAGTGGAGGAGTCTGATTGTTACGTTTTGAGTACAAAAAACAATGCGCAGTTTGAAGAGAGTTATGAAAAACAAGATGGATCAAGAAGGATAATTGAAGTATCAAAACATCCATTGATTCAGAATGACTTGCTGACCGGTGTTATTGGCGTGATCAGGGATGTTACGGCTAGGAAGAAGCTGGAAGACAAGGTTTCAGAAAAAATCTACTTACTTGAGAAAGAAGAAGAGTTGACGAGTTCTGGAAGTTTCAGGTATGATTATGATAATGACATATTACGCTGCTCTTTAAATTTACTAAGGCTAGTAAACCTGAATTCTGATCATAGGGAGATGTCTCTTTCGAGGTTTATGCAATTTATATACAAAACTGATCGCGAAATCTTTGCGGCTGAGTTTAATAAAGCATTAACCTCAAATAAATATACCGTTATAAATCATAGATATCATTGCAAATGCACGAACCCTCTGAGGTATGCTAGAACTACCATTGCTAAGGAATCGAATGGGAGTGAGAAAATTTACTACGGAACGGTCATAGATACCTCTAGAGAGCACGAGAATGCTACTATGTTATTAGATATACAAGAGAAAGAACGCAGTAATATAGCTATTGATCTTCATGATAACTTGGGTCAAAAACTAAGTGCATCTTCCTTGTTTCTAAACTCCCTAATAGATCGATATCCAGAAGATAAGGAAATGGAGCGTATAAGAGATTTGGTGAATAGCACGCTTTCTGATGTTAGGTCAATATCAAATAGTTTGGCGATGCATGGAGTATTAGATAAAGGGTTAGGCTTTTCCTTGGAAAATTTGGCACATCAAATACCATCTGATTTGAAATTCGACTTCCAATTGGACCTAGATGAAAATAAAGTCTCAAAATTTGTAATGACTCATTTGTTTAGAGTCATTCAGGAGTTTGTGAATAATACTCAGAAGTTCGCCAAAGCGTCAAAAATTTTTTTGAGAATTAAGCAAGATGGCGCTTTGATAGATATGTTCATTTGTGATGATGGTATAGGTTTTGATAAAAATAATATCAGAGCTGGTAACGGTTTAAGAAACATTGAAGATAGAATTAGGAAATGTAATGGACTGATCTCCGTGCAATCCAGTAAAGGAAACGGTACCAGAGTCCAAGTGAAAGTCCCATTAAAATAAATCGCTATGAAGACTAGAATATTATTAGTAGATGATCATAAAATGATCAGAGATGCTATCAAGTTCTATTTCGAAGATGATGAGGAATTGGAGATTACTTATGAAGCCTCAAATGGCTTAGAAGCATTAAAGGTATTGGCAAATGATAACATAGATCTCGTCATGGCAGACATCAATATGCCCGAGATGGATGGTATTCAGCTGATGGAATCAATTAAACATGATTATCCCGGTACTAAGGTTTTAGTCCTATCCATGTTTAATGAAGCCGTATATGTTAACAAGATGATTGCTCTTGGGGCATCAGGGTACATACTGAAGAACACCTCCAAGCCTGAAATGAAATTGGCCATAGACAGGATTCTAAGTGGCGGAGATTACTACAGCGAAGAGGTTTATAAGACTATAGTGGATAGCATAGCTAAGAAAGCACCGAAAAAAAGATTGACCTTAGAAACAGCACTCTCAGAGCGTGAAAAGGATGTGCTTCGCTTGATTGTACAAGAATATAGCAATCATGAGATAGGTGAAATTCTCTTTATCAGTACCCGAACTGTTGAGTCACACAAAAGAAACCTTTTGGAAAAAACTGGGTGTAAAAATGTAGCGGGATTGGTTATGTACGCTGTAGAAAGAGATATAATCTAATCTATCAGAAATCTAATTTATTTATTCTTACTAAATGTGGGGATCTTCGCTTAGACTCTTTGTCATTGCTACTTCAGTAGCTACGTGAATTGCCTAAAGGGCTGCGTGAATTACCTTTTTTAATTATTGAGTATCTCACTCTAACATAACAAGGCTGGTTTATTGAGCTTTATTAAACAATCAGAAAGGTAAAGCCATGAAAACCTTAGCTACACTCATCACGATAATTTTAGCGATAACCACCTCAGTTTTACAAGCACAACAACTGACCGCAAAGTCATATTTGGAGCAAACCTATGTAGGTCCAAAGTTAGGGACAGCAATAGGACTAATGTTTCCTTGCAACATAGAAGTAGGGGGATTCTACCAGGAGAGTACTACTGCTTTTGGCGAAGCAGAAACTTTGCCATGGTTGAAAGAACGTCAGTTTGCTGGAGCGTTTATGAATTACCCAATCATGCAAAAAGAATTTTTAGGCCTAAGTTTTAATATCAGAACGGGCGTAAGCAATGGTGAGAATTTTCTCATTACTCCAACTGTCTTAGGTTACATAATGCCTCTACCACGTGTCAAAGTATCAGGTGGATTGGGAGTTAGAGCTTTTTCTCCCACATTACAGGGCGGAATTACCTTAGTTTTATCGAAATAATGAATTGTCTAAATACCATTGTCATGGAAACTTTAATAAAAAAACGAAAGCCCCAAATTGAAAATTTCGACAATTTGTTGAGCGCTAATTTTAGCAACTAACATCACCTGCTTATACTTAAAGGTTGGTCTATTTTTCCAGGAATGAAGGCTGCTTATCGAGCTATCTATTTGAAACTTGAGAATCACCTCAAGATCCATCATAAATTGAGATTATTCATCGCCTATGAATTATTCAATACCGCAACCGCAAAATTTTTATTTGATGTGATCAAAATGATAAATAATCATAAAAGTAAAGATGGACATGTATCAATTCATTGGATAGTGAAAAATAGCAATCAAGATATGGTGGATACGGCTCATGACTACCAGGTATTTTGCAATTTTCCTTTTGAGTTGATCATTATAGATTGATAATAGACTCGCAAGTCTTGACATAGCCTGCATTTAAGAATTGGTCGCCTTGTCGAATGGTTTTTATTCTGATAGCTCCAGCGTCATAAAAGATGAATTAAGATATTTTCAATACAGAATCATTATAATTGACTCCTTTCTACCACTAAAGGGTAGATTCTTGATTGCCCAAATGGCCAAATCTATTATGAGCATGAAGAGATAGGTACACCATTTAGCTATATGTAAGGTTCCTGAAAAGCCCTATTGGGGAAGCAACTTGACCTAAATATTTGATCTTAACCTTTGAGTTTAATTTTATTCTTGCTACGATATAATCAATGCGTGATTTGCCTAAAGAGCTGTGTGAATTACCCTATGTTTTGATTGCGTATCATCCTCTAAGATTCTGATGCAAGTTTGATGAGCTTCACATATCATCCAATAGATAAAGCAATGAAAACGTTAGCTACATTCAGAATTCTTCTTTTTAGAATAGCTTCATCAACGCTACAGGTACAGCAATTGGCTGCAAAGTCATATTTAGAACAGACTTATGAGGGTCCGAAATTAGGCACAGCCATTGGAGTCATATTTTCTTTTAATATTGAAGTAGGAGGGTTTTATCAAGAGCATACACATCCATTTGGTGACTCTGAGTCTTTGCCATGGTTGACAGAGTGACATTTCGCAGGCGCTTTCCTGAATTATCCGATTATAGAGAGAGATTTCAAAGGCTTGAGTCTAAATATAAGAACAGGAGTAAGCAATGGAAAGAATTTTCTTATTACCCCATCATGGTTGCTTATCTAAAACCGTTTCCATATATCAAGATTTATGGTGGATTAGGAGCAAGAGATCTCTGGAGCCTTCTGGTGGTCTAAGGTAACTGAGCTTACATGTAATCCAACCTATGATTCTCTTTCTCCAAGACCTTCAAGTCAGTCGTATCCATTCTGCTTTGCGCCTTTTGCTGGATATATATTGTGTCTTGACTTATTCCAAAGTCTCCGAATACTTCTTCAATTGGTTTACCCAATTCACATTTTTTAAAGAATCTTGATGTACTTGCTTGAACTGAATCTCGTCTTTTTTGTAGTGATCAATTTTAAAATTATATGTTTTAAACTGTCCTATTTTTTGGAAAACTTACATTTTAGGGAAGGGCTACACCAGATTTACCAAGGGGATTGGCTGCTTCAAAACTGTTGTTGGTCATACTGCTGAGTTTATTGATATTTTCTATTGCGGGAATAGTCTTGATAGATGTTAAAACGATTACCGTAGTTCATTGGTAATAAAGAGCATTTTAAAATTATGAAGTACTAAACTTGAAACCTACAAACATGGTAGGTCTGAAATTTCCGCTTCCTATACCTGCGCCACCAAGTCCTATATCAATACTTGAATGACGAGATATTGGAATGTCATATCGAAGGCTAGGAGCGATAAGTAATTTCTTATGGTTCAAAACCCCTGTTCTTATGTTTAGATTAAGCGGACTTCCTTCATATCTAAGAATAGGGTGTTGAATATAAACGCCGAGATAAATTTTTTCAATTGTGGGATGTGAAATCAGCTCGTGAAACTCTTGTCCTGTGATTTCTTTTTGGTAAAATCCGCCTACTTCTAATTTATCATTCAATCCTACTCCTGAGGAAAAACCTGCTTGAAGGTTTAAAACTGTTTTCTCAAAGTAGCTGCTAGATTTTAATATTTGAGAGTGCACACTTATGATCATTATGAATATGCTGATGGAGTAGACTGCTAAGCGTTTCATGTTTTTAGTCTTTTATTATATAACTAAATTCATGATTAGCACCTTCTTAGGTTAGAGCATATTACATATTGATAAAAATCCGTGAAACACTTAGGCCACTTAGATCTGCGATTTATTAGTTATAAGTGGATTTGCAACAAAAAACTCGACAATTAGCTTTCGCCGTTGATCTGCTATCAAGAACATGCGCCTGAGTGCCTCTATTCATATTTTGAAAAGTAGATTTCAAGCTTAGTGAAATGATTCTGTATTAGCCAAAAGAGTCAATACGTGAAACGCCCATTTATCGAATTCAGCATTATCCTCAAGTATGTGAAATGGCTGATATTTTCCTTTGGTGTGTGATTAAGTAATCCCTCACAACCAAGGATCATGACATCTCCGATTATAATAAAGTCACTTTTCTTCATTTGCATATCCTATTATGTAAGTGGTCAGACGACCTCTTCTCCAAGCCTTTTGAGATCTACTCTGAGCGCCTCCGGTTCATCAATTGTTATCGATTCTGAAAGAAAAATCTACAATATCCAACAAAGTATAGGACAGCAAAGTAGCATTGGTACTTTCTCCAACGGGAATTATGTTATTAGACAAGGTTTTATTCAACCTTGCCATATTTCTTCTCAGAAAATCATTACCCCTCCTGCGGTCAGTGTAGTTGTATTCCCAAATCCTTTCACAGAATTTATTAAGCTTTCATTCGATAGAGATATCTATGATGAAATGTCCATAGCAGTGTATGATTTAAGGGGACAGCTGGTATATGAAGAAACTTTTAAAGAAATAGGAATTGTCAAAGTGCCTTTATCCCGTATTCCGGATGGTCACTATTTGCTCAAAGTACAACTTAATGACCAACGGATAGTCGAGCAAATTTTAAAAACATCACGATGACAAGGAACCCAATAAATGGACTAAACCTATCAATCATGAAAAAGCTCTTTATTATCACCCTCTTTGTTTTTTCTGCTCCCATATTGGCTCAGAGTCAGCAGGCCTATTTTCAAGCCGGAAAATCACTTTCAACTTTTGATTATAAGAATACTAAAGGTGAAAAATTGAATAACCTTTTTTATTCAGCCAATAGTTTTATGTCGCTTGGATATAGAAATGGTGTACTCAAACCGAGATTAAGTGGTTTGATTGGATTAAGCCTCTCAGGCTACGGAGCAGTAGGAAGTGACAATGGAAATAACAACTATATGGAATGGAATCTGAGCTACATTGGAATCAATGTAGGATTGGATTATGATGTAGTTGAAGTTAGAAACACAAGGATATATCTCAGAGGAGAATCGTCACTATCTACGCTGGTTCAAGGAACTCAAAGACTTAATGATCAGATATTTAGGTTATCAAAAACGGAAGAATTCAAGAATCCACTAATCAATATAAAATCTGGGATTGGGTGTGCGTATGCCATTACTAGATCCATTGAGTTTTATGCTCAATACATTTTCTCTAAAGGGGTGAATATGAAAAGTAGCAATCCAGAAATAGAAGGTGAAGAAGCACTTAGTATAGTTAGTCACAATTTTGGTTTTGGAATTCTTTTGGAGCTTCCGACATATCCTTATAAACCTCCAAAGTATAGGTAAATACAGTCATGACAGCAAAACAACAGACAGATGAAACGTTTAATATTATTATTCTCGGCAATTGCCATTTTACTAGTTAGAGTAAGTGGTCAGACCATTGGTATTAGTTACCAAGCAGTAATTCTGAACCCTCAAGAGCAACAACTACCTGGAAAAAATGCTCCGGGTGATTTGTTAGCTAATACTGAGGTGGTCATTCAATTCACAATCTTGAATGAAAATGACAATACGGAGTATCAAGAATACCATACAACCTTCACAGATGCTTATGGAATGGTCAATTTGGTGGTAGGAGCAGGGGTTCCTACCAATGGAGGAAGTTTTACAGATGTGGAATGGAATGGCAAAAGGAAAGTACTCAAAGTATCAATTGATTTTACCAATTATGGTAGTGGATATGTTGAGTTGAGTTCTCAGGAAATTTATGCGATACCACAACCAGCTAATCATCAAACGATTAAGCTGATAACAGTACATGCCACTCAGATTGAGGAGCTAATTCGCCTTCAGAATGAACAAAAACTGGCTTTGGAAGCTGTATCGGGAAAAGTTGGTATTTCTGAAGAACAAGCAAGGATCATCTCAGCAACAAGCGGAACCAACACTGGTGATCAGGACATCTCGGGCATAGCTACCAATGCAAGTGCAATTGACGACTTGGAAACAGAGCAAGACACCCAAGATGCTGCTATTGCAT
>JAGDZO010000022.1:0-37778 GCA_049115815.1 Cyclobacteriaceae bacterium
TTTCAAATCAGAACTAAACTCACTGTCCAATTTTTTGGGGTATCATCAATTGACAACAAGACAGAACAAATAACGAGTGTATATTTTAATGAAAGATTCTTCATTGTTTTGGTTGTTTATTGTAAAATAATCTTTTTGGACTGCACACCATTACTTAGGATGTAAACGCCTTTGGCTAAATAATTTAGGTCTATTACTTCCTCACCTTTTGTCCAGGTCCTGTTGATGGTAACTCCTGAAAGATTGATCAATCGATACTCGACCTCTTCAGTAATATTATGAGTGATGTACAGATTACGATCGTGAACATAAGCCTTAAAATCTGATTCTTTGATCGTAAGTACTTTTCATTATCTGTAAAAAATTAGAGTCCTTTTGATTTCACATCCGCTACGAACAAATCTAAATGATGCTAGGCAAAATACAATTCAATGACCTACTACCGAACGAAAAACTGTTCACCAACGAACATTATTTCGTTTTAACATCTCTCTAACTCACTGTGAACCTGTTACTTAATCCCATTGGCATATTTGTTGGGTTTCATGAAGCGACCAACACCTATTCGTATGCTAAGGAATTTTATCAAGATCACTTTCCGAAATTTCACCAAGAATAAATCCTATGTAATCATCAACCTCGCTGGGCTAGGTCTGGCTCTATCATGTTGCATAGTCGCTTATTTAAACCTTGACTATACCAACACATTCGACCAAAATCATGTGAATCATGAGAGGATTTACAAAATTCACATCAACAAATCTGTCCAAAGCAAGAACGTGCCCTACGGCATCACGCCGCTTCCATTAGGGACACAAATCAAAGATCAGGTCACAGGGATTAAGTACGCTTCTCGGTTTACCAATGATGGATTGGTTCTGAAAAAAGAAAACAAAGTATTCAATGAGCGAATAGCTTTCGCTGATGACGACTTTATGAAAATGTTCACATTCCCATTTAAGTATGGCTCCAAAGAATCATTAAATGATAGAAGTAGCATTGTATTGAGTGAACAAGCGGCGCAAACGTATTTTGATGAAGAAGATCCTACCGGTCAGCTAATCACACTGGTCAAAGAAGATGGAACACCAATATCGATGACTGTGGGTGGAGTACTAGAAGATATCCCGATGAACTCTTCCATTCACTTCAGTGCCATCACACATTTCGATAATTACCTTAAAATACGAGACATCAAGGATAATGATTGGTCGCGATTTGTTGCCGCTACCTTTGTGATGACAGAATCGACTGAATTCCCACAGAACTTATTGGATAATCTCAATGAGAACTTCATTTCTATCCAAAATGAAGCACGAAATGATTTTCAGATTGGTAACTACTATTTCGAACAGCTCACCTACCTCGGCGTACACGTGGTAGATAGCATTAGAGCCAACTGGCTAAGCGAACCTCCACCCCCACCAGCTGTCCTCACGCCTGTCATCATGGCGGTCTTACTGTTGCTTATCGCTTGTTTCAATTTTACCAACACTTCGATTGCCATTTCTAGCAAGAGGTTGAAGGAAATAGGAATTAGGAAAGTCATGGGTAGCAGTAGAAAGCAGCTTATTTTGCAATTCTTAGGTGAAAACCTAATCCTTTCTTTTGGCGCCATGCTGGTGGCCATAGCGCTAGCCAATGTGTTAGTCCCAGCCTACAGTGCCATGTGGGACTTCATTGATCTTGATCTCAATCTGATTGGCAGTTTTGAGATCTATGTATTCTTAGTTTTGTTGCTCATATTCACTTCTGTGGTGGCAGGAGCTTATCCTTCGCTGTATATCAGCGGGTATCAGCCTGTGAGTATTCTGAGAGGTAGCGTAACGCTGGGTGGTGCCAATTGGTTCTCAAAATCACTATTAGGATTCCAGTACCTCTTCACGGCGATTGCACTTATTTCTTCTCTGGCCTTTGGGAATAATGCCAGGTATCAGTCAGAAGCAGACATGGGTTTCCGAAAGGACAATATCATAGGCGTAAGAGTAGAAAGTCAGGCTGACTATGAAAAATTCTACAATCAAGTAAGCCAACTACCTGAAGTAGAGCAGATAACAGGTACTACCCACCATATAGGTTGGTGGACATATGGCCGCACACTCAAGTCTGCTGAGAATGACGTGGAAGCAGAAATGATGAACCTATCCGCCAATTATCAAGAGATAATGGATTTGAAAATGGTAAAAGGACGATTCTTCAGCGAAGACTTAGCACAATCCGATAGAGAACAGTCGATCATTGTAAATGAGACTCTGGTGAAGGAAATGGCTTGGGAAGAACCGATTGGCAAAGTGCTAAAGATAGATGATAGCACAAGGCTCAACGTCATTGGTGTGATGAAGGACTTCTACATGCAGGGTTTTTTCACTCCTGTGTCTGCAGCTGCCTATAGGCTGGCCGACAAGGATAACTACAACTTTGTGATCATCAAAAGCCAGGTGAGCCCAACGAAACTACGAGAAACACTGGAAGCCAAATGGTATGAAGTGGCGCCCAATACACCGTTCAATTCTCAGATTCAAAACGCCGTACTGGAGGACTCTGAATATGTCAATAACAATATAGAAACCATGTTTAGGTTTTTGGGAATTGTGGCCCTCCTACTTTCTTCTATCGGGCTCTACACATTGGTCTCGCTTAATGTGATCAAAAGAGTCAAGGAAATAGGCGTAAGAAAGGTCTTGGGTGCTTCCGTAGGGCAAATTGTTGTTTTGATCAATCACAAGTTCTTTTGGTTGCTCTTCGTATCCTCAGCCATTGGAGCGGCATTATCCTATTTTGCCATAGATGCACTTATGGGGTCTATATTCTCCGTTTATGAAGCGGCTAATATGGTGACGGTATTGGTGCCATTTGTCACGCTGATACTATTGGCTGTTTTGATCGCCTCTCTCCGGATAGCAAGCTCGGCGGTAAAAAACCCAGTGAATTCGCTTAGGAGTGAATAGTCTTTAAGCGACCTGAAAGTTTAAAATAGAGAGAGAATCGCCTGATATGGTTGGTTCTCTCTTTTGGTTTAGCGCCATTCAAAATTTAAAACTCCAACTAATAGTATTATATACGCTATCCCTCGCCCAATACTCAAACCACTTTGACTATATTTGGTAAGTAACGTCAAATTGATATTCACCTCTATACCGTAAGCAAACGGTTACAGACGGATTTAGAACTGACTATCAATGATTTAACAAAATACGACCGATTGGACATATGTCTGTTATCTGCAACTAGTTGCAGATAACTTGATGTTAGGATCCATATAAACTTTATGAAAAAATTCATTTTTCTTTTCTGTCAATTACTGGTGTTTGTCAGCTCCACGAAGGCACAATTCATTGATTTTGACTTTCTAGCCATGGATGTTTTAACATCCGCCAAAAGGTTATCTATCCAAGTTCAAGTATCGAACCAAGCTCTTTCCAGAACCCTCACCTCAGCAAATCAATCAAACATTATTTGTTATCAGCAATATGATAAAAATTACAAATTTTTCACGTGGACTGAATTTTCGAATAACTTAAAAATCGTGGATAAGTTGATTTTTTCAGAGGACATGTCATTAATAAGGGATTCGGTTGAATCTACATCTCCAGATGTCGAAGAACTCTTGCTAATTGATATTCAAAAACAAGTAAACAAATTATTGGAATCCGGTGATTTTGATATTGATAGTACATCATTAATACAAGCTTACAACATTGAAGAAGAATTCATTGAGGTATATTTATTAAGACAGGAATTGAACCCAAATGTGATACCTTTAGGAACAAATATTTATCTGCAATTTGACAGGATTGGCGACCTAAAATTCGTTGAAATTCTAGGAGAGGAATATATGCCTCATCCAGCTAAGGCAACTATTGAAGGAGATGATTTTAATGCGTTGGCTATATTTTTACTTGAAGAGGATCCGATAGTTTCAGAAGGTGACCTATGTGCCGTCTTAAGTAATAAGGATCGAATAAATTGGGGGGAATTTCTTACGTTGAGACCATACGATGAACAAAACCATACACGCTCAACTTTTGACATAAAAGAAGAAACTCTATTGATCGAGATCGTACCAAACGATACAGTCGATGTTATGCGACCTATTCCCTTTCATAATATTATGGTCGTTTGTGGTCATAAAAGATTCTTCTGTAACTCTGACTCATTGGATGTAGTTGAACTCCTTGACAATATTGAGGAATCTTGGATGCTTGGTTATAATGTAATTTATGCTGAGGATGTCGTAAAGAAATATCCATCCATGAGAAGCCATCACATGATTGTATATGGCATCAAAAGAAATAAATTCAAATTACTACCACCAGCACTTAAATCAAGATTCAAATAAACAAGGAGCCTAACAAACGATGATAGCGCATGGCCTTACATAGCCTTATGCCAAGTGTCCACAAAACAACACACTTATCTGCCGCCAAGAAACGTCAGTGCTTTCTACGATCTTCTGCTCGTGGGAGTTCTTAATCTTCATGGCGCAGTGCCAATCTGATACTTTGAATGCACCGGCAGATAAGCTACTTTTATCGGAATTAATAAAGCTTGGAGGCCACAGCGCCATATCTGAGCGTTATAGCCAATTAGATCAACTCGCATGAGAAAACTTCCCTTACTCCTACTTTTGCTCTCAACTAACCTTTGGGCTCAGCAAACAAGGGACTGGATCAACTCTTTGGAAAACCCCAAGTTCCCAATGTTTAACGAACTGAAATCGGAGAACAGACTATCCGATTACCTGGAGTTCAATTTGACCAACATCATTAACCCAACATCTAAATTTCTGGGGTACATAGGAACAGATTACAGACGAATCCACGTTGACTTTAACTCTGTAACAAGAAGCGAGAATACTCCAAACCTATACTTCGTTTATGGACAAACAACTGTATTCAAAAATACGTGTGACTTTGAAGGAACAATCACTATTGAACAAGTACGTGAATTTAAGAACATGTATTTCGGTGTGGATAACATGTTTGAAAACGAAGGAATAAAAGCTCAAGGAATTGCAATTGGCAAGTATCATTTTAGTGAGAACCCAAAACAACAACATGTTGGAACTTTCGAAGGAATCATGACTCTTTGGTGGTATTTAGATAAGGATAACAATATCAAATACTACGACTTCAACAGCCATTCAGATCGCTACAAGAACAATCAGTATATCGGAACTTGGACTGAATACGGTGAATCAGATACTAAAACTTGTAACTGGGGCGAACATCGAATTCCTTTTTCTGGTGACTTAGATTGGGGAGCTGGTGAATTCTCTATAAACCCTAAATACTACGATAAAGGCTGGGAAGAATTTAACCGAAACTAAAAAAAGGCCATAATCGAGTAGACAGCCGTGAGCAATAAGCCCAAGGTGCGCCACTCACACCACCAGATCCATTCTTAGTTAAGCCAAGCCAAGCGGGTCCCGCGCAGAACTGATTTGTGAATTTCAAGTTCCTAAGCTTTAATTCTGAGTTCTCCTCCACCCTCGCCCGTCATTGAAAATATCCGTCGGACATTTTTAAATTCAGCCCTTCACAAAAGACATTTATCCCTAGATATCTGACCCGTTTTGTACAGGTATTATGGCTATATTTCAGAATTAAACCACAAACTATGATCAAGGTAATTGGCGCTCTCTCATTATTCTTTTTATCACTTTCGGCTGTTGCACAGACTGGCAACCTTAGCATCGAACGTTATCAGCTTCCCAATGGACTCACGGTTTATCTCAACCCGGATAACAACGCTAGCAATGTATATGGCGCTGTATGGGTAAATGCCGGAGGGAAGGATGATCCGGCTGATGCCACGGGCATCGCTCATTATCTGGAGCATATGCTATTCAAGGGCACACAGAGTCTTGGTACCCAGGACTATGAAAAAGAAAAGATCCACCTCGACTCGATTAAGATGCTTTATGATCAGCTGGCAACAACAGCCGATAGCAAAGCAAAACTAAATATCCAGGCAAAAATCAACGATCAGGCACTCAAAGCGGCTCAATTCGCCATCCCCAATGAGTTTGACAAGCTGATCAAATCAATAGGCAGTACTGGAGTGAATGCAAGTACAAATAATGATTATACGAACTACTACAATTTCTTTCCCTCTAATCAGCTACCCAAATGGCTGGACATCTATGCCCATCGGTTTCAAGAACCTGTATTTAGACTTTTTCAAAGTGAGCTAGAAGCAGTATATGAAGAAAAGAACCGCGCCGGTGATAATCTTGAGCGAAGAGTGGTTCAGGAATTTGATCAACACATCTATGGAGACCATCCATATAGTACCCAGACTGTTCTAGGTAGTGTAGAACATCTTAAGAATCCTTCATTAAGCAAAATGTACGCGTACTTTCAGAAGTACTACGTGCCCAACAACATGGCATTGGTACTTTCAGGAAACTTTGATGCGGAAGAAGCCAAACCTTTGATTGTCAATACATTCGGCAAACTAAAACCTGGTGAAAAACCAGAGTTCCCTACCTATGAAACCAATTCGTTTGATGGTAGAGAACTGGTCAAAGTCCGCATCACTCCTATCAAGGCTGGTTTTATGGGTTATAAGTTGGTACCTGTTGGTCATCCGGACAGGGCGGCTCTTCAAGTGGTGGGCAGCATGATGTCTAATGAAAACGAGACCGGATTTATAGATGAACTATCGCTCAACAATGAAGTGCTCTATGCAGGCGGCTATCAGGAATTTATGGAAGACGATGGCTCGACATTCATCTTCTACGTGCCCAAGTTATTTGGCAAAAGCCTAAAGAAATTTGAGGACAAGATCCAAGGCTCCTTTGCTGACATTACCAAAGGAAATTTTTCTGATGAGTATTTTCAATCTATTAAAAACGGCATTTATCGAAACTTCAATTTGACTACCGAAGGCCTGAGTAGCCGAGGCAGGTACCTAGGGCTTAGCTACGTATATGGCATGGATTATAATGATATGCTTTCGTTACCCGAACAGATCAAGAACTTGAGCAAAGAAGAAGTGCAGCGCGTAGCTAAGAAGTACTATGGAGAGAACTTCTTCACCATGCATTCGCGCACTGGGTTTCCCAAAAAAGTAAAACTGGACAAGCCAGCTTACAAACCCATTGATAGCCGTACTGAAGCTTCATCAGATTACGCAAAGACTTTTGAAGCACTTCCTGAAGGCAAGAGCAACCCTACTTTCATTGACCTCCAAAACGACCTTACGGTAACGGATGACTACATCTACTACACTGCCAATCCCCTCAACGATGTGTTCACGCTCAAGCTTCAAATAGCTGGAGGTTCTGTGGCTGACAATATGTATCCCCTACTCGCTGATGCGCTCAACAATGCGGGTACGGATAGTTACTCCACCTCCGAATTGAAAAAAGCATTTGCAACAGCTGGAGCAGTTTATGAATTCAACTCGGGCTATTATTCGTTTACCCTCACGGTAACAGGAATAGATGATGCCTTTGATGAAACCATAGAATTGGTAGAGCACTTGCTTACTAAATTCTCTCCTACTGAGAACACCATAGACTACCTCTACAACCAACGTAAAACCGACAATAAAATCAGTAAAAGCAATCCTTCGACAGGAGGTAGAATGCTCTACGTATATGGCCTCTATGGAGATAGATCTAATTATTTAAATAGAATACCCGCTAAGACACTAAAAAATCTGGATCCGAATGTATTAAAGTCCAAACTGAATGAACTGACTAGCAAGGGCTTTACGAGCATTCATTATGTGGGTCAGAAGGATCAGGAGCAGGTTCTAAAAACTTTTCAAATCAATCCATTTTTTGGAAAGAACGATACGGACAAATACCAATTCATGGAAGCAGAAGAGGTTGATAACACCACGATCTACTTGGTAAATGACAAAAAAGCTATCCAAAGCTATGTGTATTATGTGGTGAATGGCGCTCCATTGAACCATAAGGAATACTACAAAAAGGAAGCCTTCAATTCCTACTATACCAACAGCCTGTCAGGATTGCTCTTTCAGGAGGTACGTGAGTTTAGGTCATTGGCTTATGCTACTGGAGGCACATACATAGATCCCAAATATGAACCTGAGAAGAAAGGCAGATTGGTGTTGTTTACTGGTAGCCAAGCAGATAAGACTGTAGATGCCGTAGAGGTGGTCATTGGTTTATTGAATGACATGCCTGTCTATGAAACAAGGCTGCCAAACATAAGAGATGGCTTGATCCTGAAATCCAGCTCGAGTAAGCCGGCATTCAGAGAGCTATCCTCTACAGTGGACACCTTCTTAAAGTCAGGTTTTGAAGAAGACCCAAACAAGAGCAGATACTCCAAATATTCAGAACTGAGTTTTGAAGATATCTTGACTTTCTACGAACAGAACATCAAAAACAAACCGGCCATGATTACCATCTACGGTGATGCCTCTCGATTTGACATAGACAGACTTAAGTCCTTCGGCAAAGTAGTAGAGCTGGATATGAAAGATATTCGGGTGGAGTGATTCGGGTTGAAACTATATCCACAAACTTATAGGGATTGACTTGAGTCATAATTACCTCACTAACAGCTGAGAAAAAGTATCTCTTGACATGCGTGTCTCTCATTTTTGTATAGGATCTTGCCGAACTGCATGCTTCCGGTCTTAACTTCCACTACGGCTAAACCAGTGAAAAATCAATGGATTGGCAGAATTTTAGAATCCTTTGGCAGTATGTAGGTAGATTTAAAATACACTTGACGTTATCATTGAACAAACATCAAGACGGTATTTGATATGAAGAAAATTCAGGGCTTGTTGCTAATATGGATGTGCTTATTTACTCAAGCATCTTGGGCTCAGGAAGAACTCTTTGAGGCCATCAATCAAGGTGATTTGGTAAGTATATCCAGCCTGTATCGATCTAACTCCGACGCTGATATGCTCAGATATGGTGATGGATTTGGACCACTCGCATATGCGGCATACATAGGCAATAAGAATTCTGTAAAAGTACTCTTGGAGATAGGTGCGGATGTAAATGTAGCAACTCGAAAAGGCACTCCCCTACACGCAGCGGCTATAGCTGGTAACTTAGAAATTATGAAATTGATCATTGCCTATGGTGCAGATATCAATGCGATTGACATCAGAGATCGATCACCGCTTATAGTGGCCACTATCAATGAGCAAAAAGAAATCATAGACTATCTAAAATCGCTAAAAGCAGATACGAGCATCATAGATATTCACAAAAAAACCGCCGCTGATTATGCTCTCGAAAACTCACTCCAAAATCAAAACAATGGTTCTGGCAGTCTTGCAGAATCCAGAGATTAATCAATTGAAACTGGGTTATTCGATTACCCATTATCATTGGAGATATCACCCAGTTTCTAAGACTTAGTTGATAACAACATTTGGAATATAGCCTTCGAAAATACTTTTGGCTATAGCCAATTGTTCTTCCGTATTCTCAGGCACATCCTTGAGCGGATATTCCATTCCCATATGCTCCCATTTGTGTACCCCTAGCTTGTGGTAAGGCTGTATTTCCAACTTTCGTAGCTGAGTGAAATTCTCAAAATGTGCACCTAAGTCATGAAGATGCCTAGGTTCGTCACTAAGACCAGGAACCAAAACATATCTTAGCCAAAATGGCTTGCCTGTTTTCTCCAAATAGTCAGCGAATTGAAGGGTTTTCTCGTTCGTCCTTCCGGTGATTCGCTCATGAACGGCACTATCTATATGCTTTACATCCAGCAGTACCAAATCAGTCACCTCTAGTAAGTCCTCGACATAATGATTAAAGACATGGCCGTTAGTATCTAAGCATGTATGAATGCCCGCCGCTTGAAGCTTGGTAAATAGCTTTACCAACTGCTTGGCTTGGACGCAAGGCTCACCTCCAGATACAGTCACTCCCCCTCCTGACTTAAAATACGCCTTCATGTGGTTGGCCTCTTCGACTATTTTATCGATACCATACCACTCACCACCTTCACAATCCATCGTGTCAGGATTGGCACAATAAACGCATGCGAATGGGCACCCTTGGAGGAAAACCACCATTCTTATGCCTGGACCGTCATAAGTCCCCATAGACTCTATGGAGTGAATCTTAAGGCTGTCAGTCTTTAATTCGGCTGTTGCTGAAGGAGTGGATGTCATAGATTTAGTTGAATGGATGGTTGAAAAAAGAAACCGAACAAGGACACCACGCCTTGTTCGGCCTACTCAAACTAATAGGTGATTATACCCTTTCGAAAAAACTCCTGGAGATCACTTCCAATTGCTGCTCTCTGGAGAGCTTCACAAAGTTGACAGCATATCCAGATACTCGGATGGTCAACTGAGGATAGTTCTCAGGATGCTCCATGGCGTCTTCTAGCAACTCCTTGTTCATCACGTTCACATTGAGATGCTGTGCTCCTCTGTCAAAATAAGCATCCATGATCGTTGTAAGGTTGTTGACCCTTACTTCTTCTGACCCTCCCAAACTCTTAGGTATGAAACTCACCGTATTGGAGATTCCGTCAAGGGCATCTTCATAATTGATTTTGGCAACAGAGTTGAGTGAGGCAATCGCTCCGTGGGTATCTCTTCCGTGCATAGGGTTAGCTCCGGGTGCGAATGCTATTCCTTTGGCTCTACCGTCAGGTGTAGCTCCAGTCTTGCTTCCATACACCACATTAGAAGTGATGGTGAGTATTGACATAGTAGGCTCAGCATTTTTATAAGTCTTATGACTCGCCAGGTGCTGATTGAACTGCCTGGTGATACTCACAGCAAGCTCGTCCACTCGATCATCATCATTGCCATAGCAAGGGAACTCGCCTACTATTTTAAAGTCTACTGCCAATCCGTTTTCATCTCTAATAGGCGTTACTTTGGCGTGCTTGATGGCTGATAGTGAATCCGCAACGATTGACAATCCTGCTATACCGTAAGCTACGTTGACCATAGGGTCAGTATCTATCAGTGCCATCTGTGCTCTCTCGTAGTAATATTTGTCATGCATGAAATGAATAATATTCATAGCATCTACATAGACTCGAGACATCTCCTTCATACAATAATCAAAGTTGGCCATCACCTCTTCAAAATCGAGTGTTTCTCCTTTGAGTGCTTCTACTCCGTCTATTACTTGAGCGCCTGTGTTTTCACATTGACCACCATTGATAGCTAGTAGCAATGTCTTCGCAAGATTACATCTAGCACCGAAAAACTGAATTTGCTTGCCTACTTCCTGATAAGACACACAGCAGGCAATTCCGTAATCGTCAGATTTACGAGTATCGCGCATCAAGTCATCATTCTCATACTGGATAGAGGAAGTATCAATTGACACTTTAGCGCAGAAATTCTTAAACCCTTCAGGTAAATTCGGAGACCAAAGTACCGTCATGTTTGGTTCTGGTGAAGGCCCGAGGTTGTAGAGCGTCTGTAGGAATCGGAAAGATGTTTTAGTCACTTTGTGGCCGCCGCTGAGGTTCATCCCTCCTATGGCCTCTGTCACCCAAGTAGGATCACCAGCGAAGATGTCGTTATAGGCCTCCATTCGTAATTGGCGAACCATTCTAAGTTTCAATACAAACTGATCAATGTACTCTTGGGCTTCCATCTCAGAGATTAGACCAGCTTCAAGATCTCTCTGAATATAAATATCTAAGAATGAAGAAACATTACCCAACGACATTGCAGCACCGTCTTGTTCTTTGACAGCTGCCAAGTAGGCCATATAAACCCATTGTACTGCTTCCTGAGCATTGCCTGCCGGTCTGCTAAGATCTAAACCATAATATTCCCCTAGAACCTTCATGTCTTTTAGCGCCCTGATCTGCTCATTGACTTCTTCTCTTAGGCGAATTTGATATTCGCTCATCGGACCAGCCATTTTTTCCAGGTCTTCTTCCTTCCATGCAATCAACTGATCCAATCCATATAAGGCAAGTCTTCTGTAGTCACCGATGATTCTACCTCGAGCATAGTTATCAGGCAAGCCTGTAAGGAAGCCAAGTGACTTAAATTTCCTAATTTCTTTGTTGTAAGCATCAAACACACCATCGTTGTGAGACTTGGTGTAATTGAAAATATCTTTGACCCTCGGATCCAATTCAACTCCATGCTCCCTACATGCTGAATCCACAACTCTTACTCCCCCATAGGGCTTGATTGCTCTCTTGAGCAACTCATCAGTCTGTAATCCTACAATCACCTCGTGATCTTTGGATATATAGCCTGCCTTGTGTGAAGCCACTCGTGAAATAGTAGATGCATCAATAGCCCGTACGCCATTGTTTTGTAGTTCCTCTTTGACTGCTTTCATGCAGATATCAAAAAGCACATTCGTGCGATCGGTAGGTCCGCATAGAAAAGACTCATCTCCATCGTATGGAGTGAGATTATTTATTACAAAATCTCGCACATCAAGTGTGCTGTTCCAGTTGCCTTTTACAAAGGGTTTTGTCGGATTTTCTACTTCTACTTTCATAATTATATCTATTGTGGTGTTTCTGAATTCATCGCAAACATAAAGCTCGTTAGGCCCCCTACTACTGATAACTGTTGGTGGTTTACCCGTTTTTGATCAGCCTTCAGGATGACAAAAGTCAAGTTTGAAATGACAGTTTTCCAGGTACTTTGTGCAGGAATCAAAACAGCGCTCAACTGCCCTGTTTGAAGTCCGAAATATTCTAATTCAAAAGCTTGAAGTCTTATGAAATCTCTTAAAAACCGTTGGTTAATTGCTGCTTCGGCAGTTGGTATACACATCTCAATTGGTGCCGTCTATGCATACAGCGTCCTAAAAAAACCTCTACTCGAAAGCATCGGCTGGGAGTTTGATCAGACTGCTTGGGCTTTTAGTATCGCCATTCTATTCTTAGGTCTCTCCGCTGCTTTTCTGGGTAGAAAAGTAGAACGAATGGGGCCTAGAAAAAGTGGAATGCTCGCAGCATCATTTTATAGCAGTGGCTTATTACTGACAGGACTCGCCATTGGCACACAAAGCCTGTGGTTGTTTTACCTTGGCTATGGAGTAATTGGTGGTATCGGATTGGGTATTGGTTACATCTGTCCTGTATCTACGTTGGTCAAGTGGTTTCCAGATCGCAGGGGCTTTGCTACGGGGTTGGCTATCATGGGGTTTGGGTTCGGGGCGCTACTGGCGAGCAGCGTTATCCAGTTTCTGATCGGGGCTGTAGGATTATCCATCACCTTTTATATCCTCGGCACAGTATACTTCATAGTAATGATGTCTTCCGCCCAATATTTAGCACCTCCGCCAGAAGATTGGGTACCAGCAGGGTTCGACAATCAAACCGATGAGTCCAAGAAATCAAGACAAGGCGATCTAGCGCAATTGACTTCTATTGAAGCCCTCAAAACCAATCGTTTCTATTACCTATGGGCCATGCTATTCATCAATATCACTTGCGGGATAGCCGTCATTTCTATAGCATCTCCCTTGTCTCAAGACATAGCTGGACTCACTCCAGTTGCAGCGGCAGCTATGGTAGGCGCCATGGGTCTGTTTAATGGTGTAGGTAGAATCGGCTGGGCCAGCTTCTCAGACATCATTGGTAGACCTATGACCTATACAGTATTCTTTAGCGTGCAGATTGTGGCCTTTTTCATATTACCACAGACTTCCAATGCCTATATATTTCAAGGGTTGATCTTCTTGATTCTTACATGCTATGGTGGTGGATTTGCCTCGATACCTGCTTATATCGGTGATGTGTTTGGCACGAAAAACCTATCTGCCATCCACGGAAATATACTCACAGCCTGGGCTGCTGCTGGACTCGTAGGGCCACAGTTGGCTGATTACGTAAAGCGAACCACAGGTAGCTACGAGCAAACCCTCTACATTTTCGCGGGATTATTCGTCGTTGCCCTGATCGTCTCAATCGTCATTCAATTCAACATTAGAGCTATCAGAAAGCAGTGCGAGTTATCAACAGGCAGATTAAAAATTGCTTAGAGGAAACAGTTTAATGAACTAGCATATCCTAGAAATGGTATTCCGAAGATTTTCAAACCATGTTAATTCTCACAGCTCGCCTAATGCGATGAAGAGAAAAACCCCAGTTAAGAGCCATTGAATAACCAGTAATACTCTGCTTAATAATAGTTTTTCGGTTCGAGACATAGCTTTGATTTAAAACTTAAATCAAAGCATTTGCCTATCTGAATCTTACGGTATTATAACCATTCCGAATTTTGAGTGAATCACTTAGTTACGGAATTTTTCTTATCCAGATTAGTTAAAACTACATTAGCCACAACTCCGCTGAGCACTAGGCCCATACCCAAGTAAGTCATGAGATTAAATGATTCGTCAAATATCAACCAGCCGAATCCCAAGGCATATATTATTCCGATGTAATTCAAAATGGACACCTTAGATAGTCGTTCGGTCTGATAAGACTTGGTCATAAAATATTGCGCCATTTGTGTGAATATGCCTACCGCAAACAGCACAACCCAATCCCATCCAATTGGCTGAACCCAATTGAGACTTGACCAAACTCCAGAGATAGGTAGTAGTATCAAGGGGAAATAAAATATAATTACCAGTGGGTGCTCTGTATCCTTCAACATTCTCACAAAATTGTAAGCGAAACCCATGAACAATGATGCCCCAATACCCATAAGCAAGTGAACCATAGAGATCCTTGGATCAAATCCTTGCACCACCACTACACCAGCAAAACTCATCGCAAAAAACACCCATTGCCAACTTCTGACCTTTTCCTTGACTAGGAAAACACCTAAAATAGCTGAAAAAATTGGAGCCAGATATTGTAGCGTAGAAGCCGTGGCTAAGGGGATTTGCTGCAGCAAGCTGAAATATGTAATGAGGGCAATGGCCCCCGTCACTCCTCTAAGTACCAAAACTGGTTTGTTATTTCCCCAGACGCTCACCTTCTGATTGTTTAGAAAGTAGAGACTGATGACTAGCGAAATAACCGATCGAAAAAAGATGATTTCTATGGCCGGAATATGCGGGATCAACTTCACACAAACCTTCATGAGTGTAAATGTGAAGGTTGCGATGAGCATGTACCTCACCCCTTCGGAGAGCAGACGATTACTCAAAGAATTACTCCGTCTTCAATGACGAGTTTTCTGTCGGCCATTTCGGCTAATTCCTTATTGTGAGTAACGATCACAAAAGTCTGATTCAGCTGATCCCTCAACTTAAAAAAAAGCTGATGCAATTCGTCTGCATTTTTCGAGTCCAAATTACCACTCGGTTCATCTGCAAAGATGATCGCAGGATCATTGATCAAAGCTCTCGCTACTGATACCCGCTGCTGCTCACCGCCAGACAATTCGCCCGGTTTATGATTTGCTCTTTCATTTAAATTGAGCAATCCCAACAATTCTAATGCTCTCGCTTTGATTTCCGTCTTAGGTCGACCTCCTATCAGTCCGGGAATCATAATGTTTTCCAATGCAGTAAATTCTGGAAGAAGATTATGAAACTGAAAAATAAATCCAATTTGAGCATTTCTAAAAGCAGCCAATTGCTGCTGATTGAGAGCGAAAACATCGGTATCATTGATTAGTATCTTCCCGCTATCAGGCTCGTCCAATGTACCCAGCAAATGCAACAATGTACTCTTACCTGCACCCGACGCTCCTACAATAGAAATAACCTCTCCTTCTTTAATATGGAACTCAATTCCCTTGAGAACAGGGAGCTTTCCATACGCTTTAAAAATACCCTCCGCTTTTAGCATGTGACAAAGATAAAGATCCACATGATTTGCCAACCAATTATTGCAAATCCTTGACTAACCAAGCCATTTGATTTAGATTCGCAACAAAAAAATAACAGCATGAACATCCACGAATATCAGGCGAAAGAAGTTCTCAAAGGTTATGGTGTAACCATCCAGGAAGGAATAGTCGCAGACACTCCAGAAAAAGCGGTAGAAGCAGCCAAAAAACTGAATGCTGAAACCGGTACCGAATGGTTTGTTATCAAGGCTCAAATCCATGCAGGAGGCCGAGGGAAAGGAAAAGTAAACGAGACGGGCTCTAATGGTGTGGTACTCGCGAAGAGCTTGGATGAAGTAGCTCCAAAAGCAGAAGCCATCCTTGGCGGAACATTGGTTACTCACCAAACAGGACCTGAAGGTAAAAAAGTAACTAAAGTCCTGATAGCACAAGATGTCTATTATCCGGGCGATTCCGAGCCAAAAGAATATTACCTATCTATCCTACTCGACCGAGCTAAAGGTTGCAACGTAATCATGGCATCTACAGAAGGTGGAATGGACATAGAAACAGTAGCTGAAGAAACTCCTGAGTTAATCACTAAAGAGTGGATAGACCCTGCTGTTGGTCTTCAAGGGTTTCAAGCTAGAAAAGTGGCTTTCTCTCTTGGACTAGAAGGTGAAGCATTCAAAGGAATGGTTAAATTCATTTTCTCGCTTTATAAAGCTTACGTAGCTACGGACAGTGCTCAGTTTGAGATTAATCCTGTCTTGAAAACTTCAGACAATAAAATATTGGCAGTAGATGCTAAAGTAGATATTGATGATAACTCGCTTTACCGCCACAAGGATATTGCTGCCATGCGTGACCTCTCGGAAGAGGATCCTTTGGAAGTAGAAGCTGGTGAAAGCGGACTGAACTATGTAAAACTAGACGGAAACGTAGGTTGTATGGTGAATGGCGCTGGACTAGCTATGGCGACTATGGATATCATCAAGCTCTCTGGCGGTGAACCTGCTAACTTCCTAGATGTTGGGGGTGGGGCCAATGCTCAGACTGTAGAAGCTGGCTTCAGAATCATCTTGAAAGACCCTAATGTAAAAGCCATTCTCATCAACATATTCGGAGGAATCGTAAGATGTGACAGAGTAGCCAATGGTGTTGTAGAAGCTTATAAAAGCATTGGAAACATATCTGTTCCTATCATAGTGAGGTTGCAAGGTACCAATGCTGAAGAAGGTGCTAAAATCATTGATGAGTCAGGTTTGAAAGTAGTTTCGGCCGTAGTGCTTAAAGACGCTGCTGATAGAGTAAGAGAAGTACTAGCTTAATTCTTACCTCACAATACTCATAAAAGAAGCTACGTGAATCTATTTGCGTAGCTTCTTTACTTTTACACCCTTTACATTAACCAACCCAAAAATGAAAATCAACATAACCCTATCCATTATCGCCTTAGCATTCCTTAGCTGTCAGCCAGCAGAAAAGACAACTATCGAATCCCCTAACCCAATTCTTGTTCAAAGGAATGCCGAAATCCCTTTTGGAGATATCACCTCGTCTGATATCGAAGATGCATTTAAAGCCTCCAAAGAATCTCTTTCTCAGAGTATAGAAGCTATTGCTAGCATCAATGACAAGGCTCGAACTTTTGACAATACAGTACTTGCCTATGATGATATGATAGAGTCTATGAGCAGACCATTCAGAATAATATACCTTATGGGATCTACTCACCCAGATTCTTTGGTCAGAAATACTGCCGTTAAGATCAGGTCGGAATACTCCAAGATGTACAACGAAATGACCCTCAACGAAGACCTCTACAATTCGATGAAGGCATATAGTCAAACGGAAGAGGTAGCGTCTTTACCCTCTCACAAAGCCAAATTGGTTAAAGAAATCATTACCGAATTTGAAAGAAATGGTTTCGCTCTTGGATTGGAAGAGCGAGAAGAGTTGAAATCGATACTTAATGACATTTCGACTCTAAGCAATCAATTCAGCACCAACATTGCCAACTACAAGGACTTTCTAATCGTCACTGAGGAAGGCATGAAAGGCTTAACCGATGATTACAAAAAGGCACATCTGCAAGAAGATGGAACATATAAGATAGGATTGTCATACCCGGACTATCGCCCTTTCATGAAGTATGCAGAATCTTCTGACCTCAGAAAGCAATTATCCCTGAAATACGTCAACAGAGCAGCAGACAGCAACCTAGACGTACTAGACTCAATACTCATCAAAAGACAAGAGATGGCTGACCTCCTCGGATACCGCTCCTTTGCAGCCTATCAGACAGAAACCAGAATGGTCAAAACTCCCGAAAATGCTTGGGCATTTGAAAAGAGCCTAAAGGAAAACGTAAACCCCAAAGCCATCCTCGATGAAAAAGAGCTTCTTGACTTTCAGACTTCATTGGGAATCAAAAAAGAAAAAGTTGATTCATGGGATCGGAGCTTCCTATTGGATAAAATGAAGACTGCCAATTATGGAGTAGACGCTGAAGAAATCAGACAGTACTTCCCTATCGAAAATGTGAAGGATGGACTTTTCAGCATCACTCAAAAGCTATTTGGTCTGACTTACGAAAAAGTAGCTGACGCCTCTGTATGGCACCCTGATGTTTCGGCCTATGACGTGAAAGATGAGAATGATGAAATCATTGCTCGTTTCTATTTGGATCTACATCCAAGACCAAACAAATATGGGCATGCCGCGTGTTTCGGGCTAAGAGGATCAAAAGCCTACAAGGATGGCAGTAGATCATTGCCTATTGCCACTCTAGTTTGCAACTTCACTGAACCTACGGAGGACAAGCCAGCATTGATGACACATGGCGAAGTGAAAACCTTCTTTCACGAGTTTGGCCATGTTTTGCACAACATACTTTCTAAGACAGAACTCAATGCCCAGTCAGGAACCTCTGTAGCTAGAGATTTTGTAGAGGCTCCCTCTCAAATCTTTGAAAACTGGGTATGGAACTATGAGTCTCTGTCCCTATTTGCTAAGCACTACGAAACTAATGAGGTATTGCCCCAGGCACTTTTCGACAAGATGCTAGCTGCTAAGAACGTAATGTCTGGCACAGGTACTTTAGGGCAAGTGATGCTTGGTACTTACGACTTGTCATTGCATGATGGATACCAGCCTTCCATGGAACGAACCACAACAGATGTCTTGAAAGAGGTGCAGAATGAATTCACACTTTCCGGTTATAGAGAAGGCAGCCATTTCCAAGCAGCATTTGGTCATTTAACAGGCTATGCAGCCGGTTATTATGGTTATCAGTGGTCTAAAGTATATGCTGAAGATATGTTTTCAAAATTTGAAGAGGGAGGCATTTTGAATCCTGAAATGGGAAAAGCATATAGAGATAAGGTACTATCTAGGGGTTCTGAAGTGGATGAGATGGAAATGCTTATTGACTTCTTAGGGCGAGAACCTAATCAGGATGCTTTTGTCAAAAGCATTGGCTTATAATTGATTGTATCAATCCCCGCGAATTCTCAGTTTTGCTCAGAAATATTAAAAATTTACTGTTAGCCATCGTAATTATTTATCATTCTGTGAAAAAATGCGCCTATACGCTTGACAATTTGAATGGGTATGAATTAGCTTTGAAACTATAAAATGAAAACAATCGATCTAAATACTGTCATTACACCAACGATTATTCTGGTCACAGTCGTGAATCAGAAATGGAATGGTTGTATTTAGTGCAAAACATAAAAGAAACTAAAAGCGCCATTCCACATTCGGAATGGCGCTTTTTTTTAATCATATACCCCAATGTATTACGACGATCGTACAGAAGTATTTTTAGATGGAGAGTGGATCCTTGCCAAGGATGCGAAGGCCAGTCTATTTGATCAGACGTTGCATTACGGGACTGGCGTATTTGATGGGTTGAGATCATACAATAATGGTAGTGGTTTTAATATTTTCAAACCAGCGGAGCACTTTAAGAGATTTCACGAAAGTGCTAAGCGAGTTCATATGAAAGTCCCCTACTCTGTAGAGGACATGATCAAGATAGCGTATGAGCTCATCGATAGAAACAATCTAACCAACGCCTACATAAGACCATTACTTTACGGTGGGCCTAATATGATATTAGCTCCAGCTAAAGAATCTCACTTTTTCATGACGGCTTGGAAGTGGGCAAAATATCCTGGTTTTGAACCATTGAACACAATGATTTCGTCCTACATCAAACCTAGTCCGAAATCAACACCTGTCGAAGCTAAAATCATAGGAAACTATTCTTCCAATACATTGGCATCATTTGAAGCCAAGAAGCTTGGCTATGATGAAGCAATATTGCTTGATCATCAGGGATTCGTTTCTGAAGGCCCCGGCAGCAACATATTCTTTGAAAAAGACGGACACCTCTATACCCCAAAGAGAGGCAACATATTCCCTGGAATCACTCGCGCTACAGTTCTCGAAATATGCGAAGAACTGAAGGTGAATGTGACAGAAAAAGACATTACCCCTGAAGAATTTTACAAGGCTGATCATGCATTTTTCTGTGGCACAGCTACAGAGATCACACATATCAACTCTGTGAATGGAGAAAAATTCACTAAGGAATGGGAAGACTCAATTGGATACAACATTCACTTGATCTACCAACAAAAAGTAATGTTTGACGAATATCAAGGTCTCACAATCGTATAAGATGGCAACAGAATTAAACAAGTACAGCAAGGTCTTGACTCAAGACCCAACTCAGCCCGCATCACAAGCGCAGCTTTATGCTACTGGGCTTACCGAAGAAGACATGGACAAAGCCCAAGTGGGGATCGTGTCTACTGGCTTTGAAGGCAACCCTTGCAACATGCACCTCAACATCCTTTCACATCAAGTGAAAAAAGGAGTCAGAGACGCAGACTTAGTAGGATTGATTTTTCATACTATAGGTGTGAGTGATGGAATATCCAATGGTACTGTAGGGATGAAATATTCCCTGATTTCCAGAGATATTATTGCTGACTCTATTGAAACTGTAGTCAACGCTCAGTTCTATGATGCTGTGGTAGCCGTCGTAGGTTGTGACAAGAACATGCCCGGTTCGATCATCGCGCTTGGCAGGCTCAACAGACCGGGTCTCATGGTTTATGGAGGATCTGTGAAGCCGGGAAAATGGAAAGGTGAAGACTTAAACATCGTATCTGCATTCGAAGCATATGGTGCAAGGATGCAAGGCAATATGTCTGATGAAGACTATAAAGGAATCATCAAAAACTCTATCCCTGGACCTGGAGCTTGTGGTGGTATGTACACTGCCAATACTATGGCTTCAGCGATTGAGGCTATGGGAATGAGTTTACCATATAGTTCATCAAACCCAGCAGAGGGTGAAGATAAAAAATCTGAAACAGCGAGAGTTGGAGCGGCGGTAAGAAACTTACTGGAGAAGAATATCCTACCTAGGGATATCATGACCAAAAAGGCATTTGAAAACGCTATCTCTACGGTAATGGTACTTGGAGGATCAACAAATGCTGTATTGCATTTGATTGCGATGGCCTACTCTGTAGATGTCGATATCACCTTGGATGATTTCCAAAGAATCAGTGATAAAACGCCATTCCTTGCTGACTTGAAGCCAAGTGGTAAGTATCTCATGGAAGACCTACACAAGATTGGAGGAATACCCGGCGTTTTGAAAATCATGCTTCGCGAAGGTTACCTTCATGGTGACTGTATGACCGTAACGGGAAAGACTTTGGCCGAAAACCTTGCTGAGGTTCCTGACCTGAAAGACGATAAAGGGCTGATGTACTCATTTGAGAAGCCCATAAAACCAAGCGGCCACCTTCAAGTGCTCTATGGCAATCTAGCTCCAGAAGGGTCTGTGGCTAAGATCACAGGAAAAGAGGGGGAGATTTTCGAAGGGCCGGCAAGAATCTATGAAGATGAGTTTGAAGCCATCCGAGGTATTCAAGAGGAAGTGCAGAAAGGCGAAGTAATCGTCATCAGATATTCGGGACCGAAAGGTGCTCCTGGAATGCCTGAAATGCTAAAGCCTACCGGTGCTGTCATGGGTAAAGGGCTTGGAAAAGATGTGGCGCTCATCACAGATGGAAGATTCTCTGGTGGATCCCACGGATTTGTAGTTGGACATATTACTCCAGAGGCTCAGGAAGGCGGGCCTATTGGATTGATCCAGAACGGTGACATCATCAGAATAGACGCAGTAACCAATAAGCTAGAAGTGAAAATCTCCGATGAGGAAATGGAAGCAAGAAGAAAAGCTTGGAAGCAGCCAGCCTATAAGGCCAACAAAGGAATACTTAAGAAATATATCAACTCAGTTAAGTCTGCCTCAGAAGGTTGCGTAACTGACTAATCAATATCGGGATTATGAATACATCATCTCTAGAAGTAAAAGAAAAAACGAATATTACCACGCTCAAAGTAACAGGTGCAGAAGCAGTATTGCTTTGCCTGATCGAAGAAGGTGTGGATATCATATTTGGTTATCCGGGAGGGGCGATTATGCCTATCTATGATGCGTTGTACGGTTATCAAGATCAACTCAATCATATTCTCACTCGTCATGAGCAAGGAGCATCTCATGCTGCTCAAGGTTATGCGCGAGTGACTGGTAAAACTGGAGTTTGCTTCGCTACTTCAGGACCGGGAGCAACTAACTTAATCACTGGACTAGCTGATGCGCAGATAGACTCTACGCCTGTAGTGGCGATCACTGGCCAGGTGCCATCGCACTTGCTCGGTACGGACGCATTTCAGGAAACTGATGTGGTTGGTATTTCTATGCCAGTTACGAAATGGAATTGTCAGGTGACAAAAGCTGAGGAGATCCCAGCTGCTATCGCTAGGGCGTTTTATATAGCTAACACAGGTCGTCCAGGTCCTGTATTGGTGGATATCACTAAGGATGCGCAGTTTCAAGAGGTAGATTTCACTTATGAGAAATGTACTAAGATAAGAAGCTATCATCCCTACCCACCTTTGATCGAAGAAGACATCAAAGATGCAGCTGCGCTTATCAACGAAGCGAAAAAACCATTCATTTTAGTAGGGCAAGGAGTTCTTCTTTCGGAGGCTCAAAAAGAATTATTGGCATTAGCCGAAAAGGCAAACATACCGATGGCTTCTACCCTTATGGGATTATCAGCTGTAGCTAATGATCATCCATTATATGTTGGATATCTGGGTATGCATGGCAATTATGGCCCAAACATCAAGACCAACGAATGCGATGTGCTTATCGCAATAGGAATGCGCTTTGATGACCGAGTGACGGGAGACCTGAAACAATACGCCAAACAGGCTAAAGTGATCCACATAGAAATAGATCCAGCCGAAATAGACAAGAACGTAAAAACCACAGTAGCCATCAATGCTGATGCTAAGCAAGCGCTGCTTTCTCTCAACAAGCTAATTGAGTCCAATGATCATTCATCTTGGATTCAGGAGTTTCGCGATTGCGATAAGATTGAAGATGAGAAGGTAATTCAGAAGGAAAAGTATCCTGAGTCAGGAGAGCTTTTGATGGCTGAAGTAATCAGAAGAGTCTCTGACAAGACTGAGGGAAAAGCGATCCTAGTAACTGACGTTGGGCAACACCAGATGGTCGCATCTAGATATTACGAATTCAGTGATACAAGAGCCAACGTAACTTCAGGGGGTCTGGGTACAATGGGTTTTTCTCTACCAGCTGCCATGGGAGCTAAAATGGGTCAACCGGATAAAACGGTGGTCGCTGTGATTGGGGATGGTGGATTCCAAATGACTATACAAGAACTAGGAACGATCTTCCAAAGCAATATCGCTGTTAAGATCTTGGTTTTGAATAACAACTTCTTGGGAATGGTTCGCCAGTGGCAACAGCTGTTTCATGAGCGAAGATATTCCTTTACAGAATTGACAAATCCTAACTTCCAGAAAATAGCGGAGGGTTATGGTATTCAAACCCAAAAAGTAACAGAAAGAGAACAAATCGATCAAGCCATAGATAAGTGGTTAAATGAAGAAGGACCATCATTATTGGAGGTTGTGGTAGAGAAAGAGGAAAATGTATTTCCAATGGTGCCTTCAGGGGCGTCAGTTTCAGAGATCAGATTAGACTAATAAGCGCAATATCATGTCATCAATTTATAGCAAAGACACATCCGATAATACAGAGAGAGAATTTACACTCTCCGTATTGACTGAAGATAAATCAGGTCTTTTGAATCATATCACGATCATTTTCACAAGACGTAAAATCAATATCGACAGCCTTAATGTATCTACTACGGAGGTTCCAGGCGTATCTCGCTTCACCATTGTATTGACTACTACTAGAGAGCGAGCAGAAAAGGTGGTTAAGCAGATTCGTAAGATCATAGACGTCTTAGGAGCATTTGTCTATGAAGAAGATGAGATTTACTATCAAGAAATAGCGCTTTACAAGGTGCCAACCAATGTATTCCTAAACGGGAGTAAAATTGAAGATCTCGTAAGGAATAATGGCGCAAGGATCCTAGTGATCGAAAAAGATCACATTATCATAGAAAAAACTGGGCACAAAGAAGATACCCATGATCTCTACACCAAACTAGCGCCTCACGGGCTTCTAGAATTTGTGCGATCTGGTCGGGTAGCAATATCTAAGTCAAAAAGAAAAACTGAAGCATATATCCAGCAATTGGAAGATGCTGAGTCTAATCATTTAAGTATCAAAGATTTTTAAATCCTAATTATTACAAACAAACAGAAACATGGCAAAAATCAATTTTGGAGGGGTAGAAGAGGAAGTAGTAACCAGAGAAGAGTTTCCATTAGCGAAAGCTCAAGAAGTATTAAAAAATGAAACAGTAGCTGTACTTGGATACGGTGTACAAGGTCCTGGCCAAGCACTCAACTTGAAGGACAATGGCATCAACGTAATCGTTGGTCAGCGAAAAGATTCCAAAACTTGGGACAAGGCCGTGGCTGATGGTTGGGTTCCTGGCGAAACACTTTTTGAGTTGGAAGAAGCTTGCGAAAGAGGAACTGTATTGCAGTTTTTGCTTTCTGATGCTGGACAAATCGCTCTTTGGCCAACAGTAAAGAAACACTTGACTGCTGGTAAAGCACTTTACTTCTCTCACGGATTTGGCGTAACATACAAAGAGAAAACTGGCATCATACCTCCTGCTGACGTGGATGTAATCTTAGTAGCACCAAAAGGTTCTGGTACTTCTCTAAGAAGACTGTTCGTAGAAGGAAAAGGGTTGAACTCAAGTTTTGCTGTGCACCAAGACGCAACTGGTAAGGCTAGAGAAAAAGCAGTAGCTCTCGGAATAGGAGTAGGATCAGGTTACTTGTTTGAAACTGATTTTTACAAGGAAGTATCTTCTGACCTTACAGGTGAGCGTGGAACGCTAATGGGTGCTATCCAGGGTCTTTTCAGAGCACAGTACGAAGTATTGAGAGAGAATGGACATTCTCCTTCTGAGGCATTCAACGAAACTGTAGAGGAAGCTACCCAATCACTTTATCCACTAATCGCTGAGAATGGAATGGATTGGATGTATGCCAACTGCTCTACTACTGCTCAGAGAGGTGCTTTGGATTGGATGGGGCCATTTTACGAGGCTACCAAGCCAGTATTTGCTCAATTGTACAAGTCTGTAACAGATGGTATTGAAGCACAGCGTTCGATCGACAGTAATTCACAGTCTGACTACAGAGTGAAGCTTGAAGCGGAATTGAAAGAGCTTGAAGAGTCTGAAATGTGGCAAGCAGGTAAGGCTGTAAGAAAGCTTCGTCCTGAAAACAGCTAAAAACAAAAATGAATAATGGAGAATGAATAATTGACAATGATGGAAGTCCTATTCGGTCTTACATCTCAGGTTTTAGCATATTATCTATGACATAAAAACAGTCATTACTTATTCTCCATTGTCAATTTTCAATTAATAGAAATGTATCGCCCAGAAATTGAGGACGTAAAAAAGGCTCAGAATAACCTGTCTCAGGTCATTCATCACACGCCTTTGCAATACAGCTTCAATTTGAGTGAACGATATGGCGCCAACATCTATTTGAAGCGCGAGGATACTCAGATCGTGAGATCCTATAAAATTAGAGGGGCTTACAATAAAATCACTGCACTTTCAGAGGAACAGTTAAACAAAGGAGTTGTATGCGCCAGTGCTGGCAATCATGCTCAGGGAGTTGCTTTTTCTTGTTTCAAGCTTGGTGTAAAAGGCGTGATTTTCATGCCCGCACCTACACCTAAGCAAAAGATCCAGCAAGTCAAAATGTTTGGCAAATCAGCTGTGAAAGTAATTCTTGCTGGTGACACGTTCGATGATGCCTACCAGCATGCTATGGAGTATTGTGCTGAGAATCAAAGCACTTTTGTCCATCCTTTTGATGACGAAAAAGTGATAGAAGGTCAGGCTACAGTGGGCTTGGAGTTATTCAAGGACGCCAATTTCAACATCGATCTGCTTTTTTTACCTGTAGGTGGTGGAGGATTATCTGCTGGTGTTTCGAGTGTCATGAAGGTATTGAGTTCTACTACCTCTATGATAGGGGTAGAACCTAAGGGAGCTCCCGCGATGCACGATTCCATCAAACATGGAGAAGTCATTACACTTCAGGAGATTGACAAATTTGTTGACGGAGCAGCCGTCAAAAAAGTAGGTGAGCTCACCTACCCTATTTGTAAAGAAAACTTGCGTGAGATCGCACTGGTAGATGAAGGCAAACTATGCTCTACCCTGATCAGCATGTACAATGAAAGTGGGATTGTATTGGAGCCTGCTGGTGCGCTATCAGTAGCAGCGCTGGATCAATACCAAGAGGAAATCAAAGGAAAAAATGTCATATGCGTACTTTCAGGAAGCAATAATGACATTACCCGAACGGAAGAAATCCGTGAGCGCTCACTGTTGCATGAGGAGTTGATGCATTATTTTATCATCAGATTTCCGCAGAGAGCAGGAGCTTTAAAAGAATTTGTAGCAGAGGTACTTGGCCCCAATGATGACATTGTACATTTTGAGTACACCAAGAAAACGTCTAGGGAAAAAGGACCCGCTGTGGTAGGAATAGAATTGAGTAAGAAAGACGATTTTGCGCCTTTGTTGGAGCGAATGAAAACAAGGAATTTTCTCGGAGAATATCTCAATGAGAAACCTGACTTGTTTAGTTATATGATATAAATGGGTAGTTAGGAAGTTGAGTTATTGGGAAATTAGGGAAATCTAAACACCCAAAGACCGAAACACCTAATCATCCAAACACCTATAGAAAAATGAAAGTATTAAAATTCGGGGGAACATCAGTAGGAAGTGAAGAAGCGATCAGGCAAGTCGCTCGCATCGTGCAGTCATCTGTAGAGCAGCAAATTCTGGTTACATCAGCCGTAGGTGGCGTTACAGATCAGCTAGTGAGAATAGGCGAATCTGCCGCGGCAGGTAAAAAAGACTACTCCTCACACATAGAAGCTGTCATAGCACAACACGAACAGCTTTACTACAATCTCATAGAAGAGAAACCAGACCAGAAGTTCTATGATGTCATTGGAGAATTTAAGGACATCTGCAAAGGGGTATTTCTTCTTAGGGAATTAACCCCACGTAGTGCCGATTATATCCACAGCACAGGAGAAAGGTTGTCCACACTCATTATCTCCGAATTTTTCAGAAACGAAGGAATCGATATTCAACTTTTTGATAGCCGTGACTACATCATCACAGATGATCATTTTGGTCACGCTCGCGTCAATTTCAAAGAAACTACTAAGAGGCTTAAGGCTTTACAACCAGACCTAAGAAAAGTCAATTTGTTTCCAGGCTTTATTGCCTCCACTTTGGATAACCAAACCACTACACTCGGACGTGGTGGCTCTGATTATTCTGCCGCTATTCTGGCGGGGGTATTAGATGCTGAGCACTTCGAAGTTTGGACTGATGTGGATGGATTGATGACAGCAGACCCTCGTATAGTCAAGCGTGCCAACTTCATAGAGCATGTGTCGTACGAAGAGGCTTTGGAGCTTTCTCATTTTGGAGCCAAAGTCATCTACCCTCCTAGTATCCAGCCAGCCTTGCAGAAAGGTATTGCTATTACCATCAAGAATACTTTCAACCCCGATCATTCTGGAACCTTAATTACTAAAGAGTGGGACGAGGACAAAACATTGATTCGAGGTATCTCTAGCATCAAAGATGTGGCGCTAGTTACATTGAGCGGTAGCAGTATGGTGGGTGTTCCGAAATTCTCTTACCGTCTTTTTCAAGCACTTTCCGATGCTCAAATCAATGTCATCTTGATTACACAATCGAGTTCAGAGCATTCCATTTCTGTGGGTATTGACAACAAGGAAGCAAAAGCAGCAGTCAAGGCACTGAATCTGGAATTTGAAGAGCAGATAGAGAACAAAAAAATTGATCCCGTCACAGTAGAGAAAGATTTGTCGATCATCGCATTGGTAGGCTCAAATATGCGCAACCAAGTGGGTGTCAGTGGGCAAATGTTCAATGTGCTAGGTAAGAATGGCGTGAGCATCAAGGCTATCGCGCAGGGCTCTTCTGAGCGAAACATATCAGCTGTGATTTCCAAAGATGACTTGGACAAGGCGCTTAATACCTTGCATGAGAGTTTCTTCCATTCAGTGACCAAACGCGTCAACTTGTTCATCATTGGCACTGGGAATGTTGGGAAAGCTTTCATTGAACAGTTGGTTCAGCAGTTTTCTTATCTCAAGAAAAACCATCAGGTCAATATCAAGATGATCGGGATAGCCAACTCCAAGCAGATGAAATTTGAGGAGGATGGTATTCCATTGTCCAAATGGCAAACCATGCTTACGCAGGGCGAAAAATACACCATGGAAGGATTTCTCGGCACCATGTATGAAATGAATCTTCGCAACAGCATATTCATTGACATCACGGCATCCGAAGAAGTAGCGGGCGTTTATCCACAAGTACTTCAAAAGAGCATTTCGGTGGTCACTCCTAACAAAATAGCCGCAACTGGCGCATATGCAGATTATCTCAAGCTGAAATCTACCAGCAAGCGTTATGGCAGTCAGTTCTTGTTTGAAACCAATGTCTGCGCTGGACTTCCGGTGATTTCAACACTTAGTGACTTGGTCAGAAGTGGTGATCAAGTGCACCAGATAGAAGCCGTACTTTCGGGCACATTGGTTTACCTATTCAATGAATATGACGGCAAGTCCAAATTCGTGGATGTAATCAAAAAAGCTAAGGAGCTTGGATACACCGAACCAGATCCTCGATTGGATTTATTTGGGTCCGATGTGAAAAGAAAAATAGTCATATTGATTCGCGAAAGCGGCTACAAATGTGAGTACGACGATATTTCACTCAACTCCTTCTTGCCAGCTAGCTGCATGGAAAGCACCACTGTGGAGGACTTCTATGAGAAGGTAGAAAAGGAAGAGGCGCATTTCAAGAACTTATATGATTCCGCGGCAAGCGAAGGCAAACGACTCAAAGTAGTAGCCAAATACGAAAATGGTCATGGATCGGTTGGGCTGGAAGCAGTCGATTCCTCACATCCATTCTACAACCTAGAAGGAAAAGACAACATTGTCTTGTTCTATACCAATAGATACAAGGAGCAACCAATGGTCATTAAAGGTGCTGGAGCTGGAGCAGAAGTAACAGCCTCTGGAATTTTTGCAGATGTGTTGAGATTGTCTCAAACTGATTGATAACAATGGAAAGCGTTAAAATATTTGCTCCGTCATCTGTTGCCAATGTAGGGCCCGGATATGACACCTTTGGATTTGCCATTGAAGAATTGGGAGATATCATCACCTTGACCAAGAGGAATGATGGAATACTGAATGTACTCCCAACTGAAGGTGCTGATCTTCCTACCGAAGCGACAAATAACGTGGCTTCAGTGGCTATTCAGTCCATGCTCGATCACCTAGGTAGCAAGCAAGGAATGGACATTCACATCAAAAAATTATTCAAGCCTGGCAGTGGCCTTGGAAGTAGTGCATCTAGCGCATCTGGTGCCGTATTTGCGGCTAATGAGCTTCTAGACAGACCGCTGAAAATCGAAGAGTTGATGCCATTTGCTTTGGAAGGTGAAGCGCTTGCCTCTAAGTGTTACCATGCTGATAACGTAGCTCCTGCCCTTTTGGGAGGATTTCAAGTTGCTAGAAGTTATGAGCCTTTTGAATTATTCCAAGTGCCAACACCGGAGGAGCTTAGAGTTTTGATCATATTTCCAGATGTAGAAGTTAAGACGGCTATAGCTAAAGGATTGATTCCTAGCGAATTGAGCATCAAAGATGCACGCGAGCAATGGGGCAACGTAGGCGGACTGATTCATGCTTTACACACCAAGGATTTTGGATTGCTAGATCGATGTATTGAAGATCGAATAGCCGAGCCGCATAGAAAAAAACTCATTCCGTCGTACGATCAAGTCAAAGACATAGCGAAGACTTCTGGTTCTGTCGGATTCAATATATCAGGATCAGGACCAAGTATGTTTGCGCTTTTTACGAGCGAAGAAGATGCCAAATCCTGCGCCGAACAAGTAACCTCTATGTACTACAATACAGGACAAACGGTATTGATACATATTTCAAAAATCAACAACCAAGGTTGTGAAGTGATCAACAGCTGATTCTTATGAAATTCTATTCTACTAACGGACAATCAAGTCATGCTTTATTTAGAGATGCAGTCATAAAAAGCTTACCTGCTGACAAGGGTCTTTACTTCCCAGAACAAATCATTCCACTGAACGCAGGTTTCTTTGATGAATTGAAAAATCTGACTTTGCCAGAAATAGGCATGGCGGTGATGACTCAATTCTGTGAGGAGGACATCCCAACTAGCAAGCTGGAAGAAATCCTAAAAGGAGCGCTCGACTTTCCTACACCGGTAGTAGAAGTAGAAAAGGGAATTCACACGTTGGAATTATTTCATGGCCCTACTTATGCTTTCAAGGATGTAGGCGCAAGGTTTTTGGCTCGTTGCTTAGGCTATTTCAATGAATCAAACAACCAAGAAGTGACGATTTTAGTCGCTACCTCCGGAGATACAGGAGGCGCTGTAGCTTCTGGATTCTATGAAGTGCCAGGTGTGAATGTGATCATCCTCTACCCTAGCGGAAAAGTGAGCGACTTGCAAGAGAAGCAACTCACCACACTGGGCAAAAACATTAGTGCACTAGAAGTCAAAGGCAACTTTGACGACTGTCAAGCGATGGTGAAGCGCGCCTTTCTAGATGAAAGCATCAACAGTAAGTTGAATCTGAGTTCGGCCAACTCTATCAACATAGCGAGATGGCTACCACAATCACTTTATTACTTTGATGCTTACCGCCAATTGCCTGCTGAAGAGCTAGTCATATCCGTACCATCTGGCAACTATGGTAATATCACGGCTGGAATGCTAGCTAAGAAAATGGGCTTACCTATCAAACGATTCATCGCAGCATCTAATGCCAATGATGTGATCCCTCGATACCTTCAAACCGAACAATACAATCCGCTACCTACAGTAGCTACTGTATCTAACGCTATGGACGTGAGCGACCCAAGCAATCATCCAAGGATGCTTGATCTTCATGACAAACTGTTTGCGGACATCAAGGCTCATGTTAGCGGCTTTACGCTTAGCGACGAAGAAACGCTCAAGGTGATGAAGGAGTGTTTTGATAGAAATGATTATATGCTTGATCCGCATGGAGCAATAGGATATGCTGCACTGAAAGAACAACTAGCTGCTAACGAAACTGGCATATTCTTAGAGACTGCTCATTACAGCAAGTTCATGCCTGTGGTAGAGAAAGCACTTAGTAAAACCATACCTCTACCAGACTTTGTGGGGAATCTCATGCAAAAGGAAAAAGTAGCCAACTTAATTGAGAACGATTACGAAGCTTTTAAAGAGTATTTGGTTTCGTAAACTCCAGGGTACTAAACATTAAAATTCTCTACAATCCGTCATTTCCTTGCGCAGCGAGGTGGACAAAATCACGAATTGCTGCAAAGAGATTCCCCGATAGGTCTCCTGCGTCAACCTTCGTGGAATGACGTTGAGTTTAGAATAATGAAAGGAAACTATCTAACCATACAATCATCTCTGATCACATACGTTATCCACACAGGTTAGTATAGCGGTGAAGGGGTGTTGTTGATCGGTTGACGAATGGCACACCCTTTCTTTTTAAGGGTACCTCTGTCCTATGGTCGCTGATTACTTCTTATCTTTGATGCTTGCAAAATCCAATGAGTTGCTATGAGTAATCCTTCGCTTTGTGAAGAACGGACTTACCAGGAAGTACATACCTCGCACGCTAAAAACCTTCAAAATTTCCTTTTTTATAAATGTGGAGATTTGGAGCAAGCCAAGGATTTTGCTCAGGAGTGTTTTATTAGACTTTGGAACAATTGCAGCAAAGTCTCTTTTGATAAGGTAAAGAGCTACCTGTTTACCATCGGAAACAGACTGTTTTTGGATAGCTACGACCATCAAAAAGTAGTTCTCAAATTTGAATACAGACAGAATAGTAGCGAGGCTCAGTTGGAGAGTAATCCTGAATTCATTTATAGACATGACGAATTCAAAGGGCAATTAGAAGGCGCAATCTCGTCATTGCCTGAAAAGCAGCGAACTGTATTTCTTTTGAGCAGAATTGATAAAATGAAGAACAGAGAGATTGCCGATACATTGGATATTTCGATCAAAATGGTGGAAAAACACATCTCCAGTTCATTGAAAAATCTCAGAGAACAACTTGACCAATTGAACCATGCGAAAATATAGTAGGGTAATTGGCCAAGTGGCCGTTGTAATAATAGATAAATACCGCGCCCATGTCTAACGATCAAAAGAACAACCTGCTTACCCAATGGCTCAACAAAGAGCTCTCTGATGAGGAACTAGCCAAAGTCGAAGGTAAAGATGGCCTCCTCAAATATCAGCAGATATTGGCTGAGATCGATCAATGGACACCCACCAATGAAGAAGTCGCGTTTGAAATTCCCCCAAAGGAAAAGGAAACCAAAGTGATTCAGATGAGTAAGCGAATGGCTATTTCAATAGCTGCTACGGTTTCATTAGTCGCATTTCTAAGTATTTGGATGATCAAATGGAGTGACCAAGTATCGTACATGGCCAATGCTGGTGAAACGAAAGAGGTCATGCTACCTGATGGGCTTTCCAAGGTAATATTATCTGCGAATGCTAAAGTTTTTTGGAACAAGTCTAGTTGGCAATCTGATAGCCGTGAAATTTTGCTAAAGGGAAAAGCTTATTTTGATATTGAACCCGGAACTCCATTCTCTGTAAACAGCCGTAATGGTCAGATAGAAGTTCTTGGTACCACTTTTGATGTGAATTCATTTGAAGAATCCTTATTGGTAGTATGTTACTCTGGTAAGGTTAGAGCTATCGCAAGTGATGAGTCCAGCGAGATAGTGGTTGGTGGCGAATCGATACGCTTTCACAATGGCGCATGGGAAGGTAAAGAAATGGTCAGCGACTCAATACCTGCTTGGATTTCAAATGAAATTAAATTCACCAATGCTCCACTAAGTGAAGTTCTTACTATTTTAGAAGATCAATTCGATGTAGAGTTCAACACAAGCAACATTAAAATGGATCGTAGATTTAGTGGATCCGTACCAAAAGACAATGTTCAATCAGCTTTGCGGATTGTATTCACACCGCTAGGAATTAAGTTCGATCAAAATGAGCAGCAGATTATTCTAAAAGAATAATCTTCTCCCCCCGTATGCGTACTTTTCTATTTAGCATTTTCTTATTCGGATCACTCTGCGCTATTAGTCAAGGACTCATTCCTCTTCCCGATCACCTCATTAAAGTCGAGGAAAAATATCAAGTAAAGTTTTCATACGACCCTGAGATTCTTGCCAATATTAGTATCACTGAGGAAAACTTACAGAACCTAGAAAGCTTCCTTTCATTCCTAAGCAACACTTATCCACTGAGTATTCAGAAGGTTAGCGAGAAATATTACACCATTTCTCTTACTCAGTCTACATATCTGCTGTCTCTTTCGGATAGCATTACGGCAGAGCCGCTCCCAACCGAACTATATGTATTTGCCGTCAATGGAAAACTAATCAAATCAACCACCAACAAGGGAGCTGTTGAAGTCCAATATACACCCCACCCTGACGATAAGGTGGAAGTAATGGTTTATGGTTTCGATTCGAAGGAGGTAGGGTTTAATGAACTGATTAACAGCAGAAAAATCATCAAAGCCCTATCACCAGAAATCGTCAGGCTTCAGGATATACTTATAGAAGACTATCTAACCAAGGGGATAAACCTCAATCCAACCAACCAAACCATTAGCATCAAAACCGCTGATCTTCCTTTGCTCCCCGGAGAAACAGATGGTGACATATTTGCGTCTCTAGCGGCCCTTCCGGGAATCTCTTATCCAGACAATCGTCCTGGCAATCTGTTTATCAGGGGAAGTTCGCGCGATCAATCTTTGATTGTGCTCAATGACATTCCCATCTATCACAACGGGCACTATTTTGGGACTATTTCACCCTACAACCCTATGCTCATAGACAAAGTGGAAGTCTATAGAAATGGCTTTCAGCCAAATATTGGAGGCAGAGTGGGTGGAGCCATTGCCCTTACTACGCAGGACAAACCTCTTGAAGAATCGCAATTCGGCATTGGTACCAATACACTCTATGGTCACGGCTATGCCAAGGTTGTGTCCAAGGATAAAAAGCTAAGTACTTCAATAGGTGCACGTCGCTCTTACCCCTACTCATTTGACTCTCCAAAACTCAGAGCCATTTCAGACATGGTCTTCCAGACTACCATCCTCGAGAATCAATTGGCCAATGTGGGAGGCAATCTTGATGTGGTATTTGAAGATTACTTAAGTACCAGTCATTATGAGATCAATTCAAGGAACAAGTTATCGCTTACAGGGCTTTATAGTCGCTCATCTATTGCTTATGGATTAGATACTTTGAAAGAGTCCAATCAGCACGATAATCTAGCTGGCAATCTGAAATGGACCAGCCGACTAACAGATAAGTTTAGTAGTGAAACCTCATTGACTGTTTCGAAATTTGAGTCGCTTTTCTTACAAGAAGCAATAGATTCTATCTCCAGAGAATCACAAGCTAGCAATCGGATAAATGACATTGGTTTTATCCAAGAATTTACCAATAAGCTTGGGAAAAACCTTCTAACCTCCGGTGTAGAGGTTCATCATCAAAGCGTAAGTTTTGCAACTAGAACGCGTGGCGTTCTGCTTGGTAACCGAGTGCCTGCTGAAGCACAAGTTACCAGTATCACTGCATCACCATATATCAATATGGCAATTAATCAATTTGAAGATTGGGAAATACAAAGTGGATTGAGAGTGAACTATTATAGTCATCTCAATGACTGGAGAATAGCTCCTCGCCTGTTCGTCAATTATTACGGTATTGACAACACTATCATCAAAGGCACCTTAGGTCAATACAATCAATATCTCAGTCAGGTGAAGACTCTTGAGTTTGGAAATGGTGGTTTTGATAATGACTTGTGGGTACTTGCCGATCAAGACACAGCACGAGTACTAGAGGGACTCCAAACAATGCTTGGTGGGGTATATTCTAAAAATGGTTTAACTATTGACCTGGAAGGATATTATAAAACCGCTAAAAACGTAAGCTATTATTCTGCAGGAAATTTCAACAGTCGGGGTTTCTTTCTCTTTGGAAAACATCAAATGTACGGCGCTGATTTGCTTATCAAAAAACAGGCAACAAAAAACCTTTCCTTGTGGGGGGGCTACTCCCTAGCCTTCTCTAAAGTGGTCCTAGATAGTGCAAAAGATATTTCGTATGACTCTCAGTATAGTCAGCCTCATATCTTTAAGATAGGTGCAGCATGGGCTCATCGAAATCTTAAGGTTTCGGCTGGATGGAGCCTGATGAGCGGCCAGAAGGTCAAAACATTTAGAATCATTGCATCGGAGAAAAATTTTCAGAGATTTCTTGCTGACAGAGCAAATGGAGAGCACGGAAACCCTCCACCAAACGGAGGTAGGCCAAGGCCGTCAATTGAAAATCCGTTTGAATCACTTCCATATCGCTACGATCCTTTGCACACACTAGATGTGTCAGCCTCTTATACGCTACCAAAAACAGATCATCGTGGTTTTAAGACGGTCATAGGAATTTCTATAATGAATCTCTACAATCAGCAAAATCAAATTGATAAAGTCGTAAGAGCCAACCTGCCAGTAGCAGACCTCTTGGATCGCTATGCTATGTCGTTTGCTCCCAATTTGATGGTGACCTTGGAGTGGTAAAAGTGCTGATCATTAAAGCCATTTGACTTTGTCTTCAATAGGCGTTCGTGGTGATTTGATTTTGGATGGATCTGCGTATCCCAAATAAAAGAGTCCGATGCATCGCTCTCCAGGAGCTAGTTTTTCAAACTCACCAAAGTGCTCAAGAAGCGAAGGACTACTCCAATAACTTCCTATACCATAGGCACTTGCAGTTAGCCACATATTCTGCACAGACATGGCCACAGATGCTATCTCTTCCCATTCGGGAACGCGGCTTTTCAAATCACGCTGCATGCAAATGGCGATTATGGCACCAGCTTTCTGAGGATTCATTTTAAGTTTTTCGTACTTAGCCACTGAGAACATTTGACCCGTATTGAGCGCGCGGTATTTTTCCGCCATAAACACGCCAAAATCTTTCTGAGATTTGCCTTTCAACACCTTGAACCTCCACGGCTGGGTCAGCTTAAGAGTAGGTGCATGATTGGCATTTTCTAGGATATTCTTAATAAGCTGATCTGGGATAACCTTCTGCTTATACTGTGCAGGAAAAACTGACCTCCTACTCCTTATCAACTCGTGAACCTCTTCGATTTTCATATCACAAAACTACTTTTCATGTGCTGCCATAAGCAAGCAGTGAGCCGATAATATTATGAACCAGCATTTTTGTGTTTCGAATGAGACATTAACCTTCGTTAAGAATGCTGGACTCAGTAACCGCCATTCGATCTTAGAATGAAAGTGTCATTAGATTTGTCTTCTGGATGAAATAAGGAATCTGAAATTTAAAGAATGAGTAAAATCTCTTTAGAAACTTTCGTATCAATTCTCTTGGCATTAACAATCATAATCGCATGTGGTGATGACTCTATAAGTGATGCTATGGAGGTGATTTCTGAAGATTCGTTGAAGGCTAACTACCCAATAAAAGCATCACAGCTACCAGAACAGACTTGCTCCTACAGCCGTGATTCCTCTTGGGTCGCCTATTACACATTACCTGCCGAACGTTATGGACATGGCATCTTGGGAGACCGAATAGAAGCTGGTGGATTGACATTGATTCATCTAACTCCCAGCGACACATCAGTTTACAATCTCAAGCTCTCAGAAAACTACGTGTTTGAAGACATCACCCCTCGCCTCATAGATGTTGACGGTGATGGTATTCCTGAAGTGGTGTGTATCCGATCAGAAGTAAGCAATGGCGCTGGTTTGGTCATTTACAAACTCAAGCAATCTGAGTTGATTGAATATGCTTGGGTACCGGAAATTGGCACTTCGAATCGTTGGCTAAACCCAGTTTCGATTATAGACCTTTATCAAAATGGAACACTCGATCTTTTATGGATTCAGACTCCACATATCGGTGGTGTCTTGAAAGTAGCCTCTATCAAACAAGGCGAAATGCTAATAAATGATTCTTACTCAGGAGTCAGCAATCATGCTATTGGCTCACGCAACCAATGTTTATCTGCTGTGTTGGAAAAAGATGGAAAGCTCCAAATAGCCGTTCCAAATCAATCTCGAAATAAGGTTTATTACTTCAGCTATGATGGAAGTTCTTTAACCAAAACTTCAGAAACTGAACAAGCGATAGACTTTGATGTTCCGCTTTATGATCAGCTTGAGGGTATGGTTTTTATCAATGACAATAATTGTCTAATGGAGTTTTGAGGCTAGCCTATTTTAGATTGATGATACCCCAAAAAATGGGGCAGTGAGTTTAGTTCTGATTTGAAAACTAAATTTACGAATATGACACGCAAAAAGTACACTGCAAA
>JAGDZO010000023.1:0-883 GCA_049115815.1 Cyclobacteriaceae bacterium
CAATTGGTGAAGCTCCATCTGTGGAGGTATTGTAAGCAGTCTCTGCTACTGAAGTATTACCATTGGCATCATCTACAGTGCCTGCTACAGCTACTTTTATTGTATAATCAGTCTTGTTTGCTAATATAGTTTCCGTTCCATCTGCTACTCCAACATAGATAATGGCATCATTAGCCACATCTGTCTCTGTTCCACTATTTGGCATTCCTGATGTGAAACTTTCTACTAAGTCTCCTCCATCTGTACCTAAATCATCTCCAACTATTGACGCTACAAAATCTCCTGCAGATACACTTGCATCACTTACTGCTTCCGTAAAAGTGACCTTGATGTAATCTACTGTTCCGTCTCCATCGTTATCTATGGTCTCAGTGGCACTTACTGCTGGCAATACTCCATCAACTAGCACACCAGTTAAGGTGGCTACATTGTTTAAGGTATTATCAGCATTATTACTCGCTCCATCTTGGATCGTGCCCAAATTCAAACTCAATGCTCCTAGTGCTACTCCATCAGCATCCGCATCATTTGCTCCTACGGTATAACGATAAGTGATCGCCGAACTAGGACTTCCTGTATTGTAGACTGCTGTCTCTGATCCTGATGTTAAGGTCATCGCAATACTTGGCGTACCACCAGTTGTTGTCACCGTGACTGATTCTGAATAATTAACTACAAAATCCAGATTCTGTCCTACGATATAGGTTGCATTTCCTGGGCTTGATACTGAAGTCACTATTGGGGATGCTCCATCTGTGGATGTAGTATAAGCAGTCTCTGCTACGGAAGTATTACCATTAGCATCATCTACTGTGCGTGTCACAGCAATGTTCAATACATAATCAGTTTTGTTAGCTGATATCATCTCTGTTCCATCTGTTAC
>JAGDZO010000024.1:0-46499 GCA_049115815.1 Cyclobacteriaceae bacterium
CAGTTAAATGTAGCAGATCCACCCCAACACCAACATTTGAACCCTTATTGCTTTACCTTGTTGGTCTACTATGAAGTCAACTATTGCAATAGCGGGAGCTACAGGATTTATCGGGAGGTGGTTTATAGAACGATTCAGTTCTAAGTATCACATCATTGCGCTAAGCAGGAGAGAGGCCATCGACCCCATTCGGGAATCCGTCGAATGGCGCAAAGTTGATCTATATTCGGTCTCAAGTACCGAAGAGGCGCTGAAGGGTGCTGATTATGCCTTGTACTTAGTGCATAGTATGCAACCATCTACCAGGCTCAATCAAAGTAATTTTGAGGATACGGATATCTTATTGGCGGACAATTTTGCCAGAGCAGCCAAGAAAGTAAGTCTAAAGCAAATCATATTTATGGGAGGGATCCTCCCAAAGGAGGAGGGAGATTTTTCTACACATCTTAGAAGTAGATACGAAGTAGAAAAGACATTGAGCAGCCGAGGCACTCCCATCACGGCACTTAGGGCGGGGATCATCGTAGGGCCGGGAGGTTCATCTTTTGAGATCGTGGAGAAGCTAGTCAAGAGGCTGCCTGCTATGCTTTGTCCGAAGTGGACCACTTCAGAGACTCAACCCATTGCACTTACTGATGTGCTAAAAATCACGGACTACTGCATAGGCAATATTGATGCATATGGAGAAGCAATAGAGATTGGTACCAGTGAAAAAAACACCTACATGGGTATGCTGCAGACTACAGCTAGACTGCTAGGGAAAAAGAGGTTTATTAGATCTGTACCAATCTTTTCACTCGGGCTGTCCAAACTATGGGTGGCAGTGTTTTCGGACAGCAGTATGACATTTGTTTCTCCTTTGATTGAAAGTTTGCGACATAGAATGACGGTTGAGGAACATCCATTGATTCATAAAATGGATATCGAATATATGACTTTTGAGGAGGCCGTGAGGTATACAATAGCACACAAGCATGAAGTTCCCAAGCTGCCTTCCACCAAGCCGAGTATTAAGCAAGAGAATACAGTAAGGAGCGTGCAGCGATTACCAAACCCGGGCAACAAAACGGCCGATTGGGTAGCCAAGGAATACTTGAGGTGGCTTCCAGCTTCATTTAGATATTTAATGAAAATTGAAGAGGCGGGCAATACCCTATCTTTTCAATTGTTTGGATTCACGTTACTCAAATTGGAATTGATAGAAAGCAGGAGCAATCAAGATCGCACCCTGTTTTACATCGTCGGTGGGCTGCTGGCGAAGCGAACTGACTATGGGTGGCTGGAGTTTCGTTCCGTCTTGGATGGCCAATATGTCATAGCCGCTATTCACGAGTTTGTGCCACGCCTTCCTTGGTTCGTTTATGTCAATACCCAAGCGCTAATTCATCTTTGGGTTATGCGTAGGTTCGGAAGACATCTGCAAAAGGGATAAAACCCTAAATGAAGTAAAGCAGGTAACCTAAAATTAGTGCTCTTGCTGACCATAACACCGTCCTCCACCAGTTGATTTTGATGAGTCTATTGATCAATTTATTGTTGAACCCCGCTAGCATTTTGCTATGAGTAGGAGCGGCCCAAAATGCTGTGTTTGCAAATATGAGAAGTAACATTCCGAAACTCAGCGAGTAGGTTATGGGATGTGTCAATTGATCAAAATAGGGGAATAATAAGCTTGATGCGGTCAGTTCCAACAGCATACTAGGGCCAACAATAAATGAGATACTTCGCATGTGAAAGTTCTGATATTCTTCATAACCCTTATGGTTTAGATGGAGAAAACCAGGATAATGCACCACTTGTACCATCCAGATAAGACCGGTATTGAATGCGGCGAATGCAAAAGCAAGGAGCACGAGAATTTTCATAAGGTGATAACTCAGAATGGCTAGAAGTGTTGCGTAGACTTTTATGCTATAAGATGTGTCTGTATCTTAGATAAGATTTTACCCATATGAGATATCTCCTTCTTTATGCCATAGTGGCTCTTACTTTGATGCAATGTGCTAGCCCAAAAAATGCTTGCATAGACATCACTTCAATTGATCAAAAGCATGAAAGACTGCCAAGGAAATATTCAAGGAATATTGATAATAAGAAGAGTCCTCTGCAACTAGAATCTCAGTATACAAAATCTCAGCAAGAGTTTAGCCTGGATGATGCATTTGCATTGTATGAAGATGAGGTTTACCCTTCATTATTGTCTGACGAACTTATTGTCGCGGATTTATCCAATCGAAAATTTAGCAGGCAAGAAAAGAAGATCCAGAGTCGATTAAAAGCGCTTCAAGAGCAACTAGCTGCTGCTGACACAGTTATTAGGATATCGAATGGAGATACAACAATAGTCAATTCCGAGTCTAACAAACAACCCGATCTCTTCGACCTTCAGCACCGAAAGGCTAAGCGACAGGGACTTGCTTCTTTTTGGTTAGCCATCGGGACGGTCTTACCTGTAATAGGAATAGCATCATTTGTAGCAAGCATTGTTTTCGGGTTTAAATCCCTGAAAAGCTATAAGAAGAGCATCAATAAAGAAGGACGAGGTTGGGCAGTTGCGGGCTTGGTGATTGATGCTTTGTATGTATTCTTGATTTTGTTGGTAGTCGTGCTTCTGATCGCCTGGCTTTCTCAAGGAGGTTGGGATTAACAGGATTAAACTGCCTGCTTATTTTTATTGGCTAATTGTCCACATGCGGCATCTATATCCTTGCCACGGCTTCTGCGAACATTTACGGTGACTCGGTTCTTTTTTAGATAATTCGCAAAACGATCAAGTCTATCTTCTTCGGTGTTCTTGAAGTCAGCTTCAGCGATAGGGTTATACTCAATGATGTTTATTTTGGAAGGGATCTGTCGACAGAATTTCAAGAGGTTTTCGGCATCCTCCAACGTATCGTTGAAATTGTAAAAGAGGATATACTCGAATGTGATTTTGTTCTGCGTCTTCTCATAGAAGTAGATCAATGCTTCTCGGAGCGCTTCCAAAGTGTTTGTCTCATTGATTGGCATGATCTGATCACGCTTCTTATCATCTGCTGCATGCAGCGACAAGGCGAGATTAAACTTCACTTCATCATCTGCCAATTTTTTAATCATCTTGGCTATACCTGCTGTAGATACCGTAATCCGCTTAGGTGACATGTTGAGGCCATCTTCGGCGGTTATCCTATTGATGCTATCTAGTACATTTTTGTAGTTGAGCAGAGGTTCACCCATCCCCATATATACAATATTTGATAAGGGCAGATCAAATTCTTTTTTTGCCTGAGCGTCTATGGCTACTACTTGATCATAGATCTCTGCGGGATCAAGGTTTCGCTTGCGATCCATATAGCCCGTGGCACAAAACTTACAACTCAGGGAGCAACCTACCTGAGAAGAAACACAGGCAGTCATGCGGTCATCAGCGGGGATTAGAACTCCCTCTATGATTTCGCCATCGAAGAGCTTGAAGGCAGACTTTACTGTTCCATCGTTAGATTTTTGTGAAGTGTCAGTAGTGATGGGTTTGATGACGAAATCCTTCTCCAGTTTCTCACGCAATCCTTTTGAGAGATTGGTCATCTCGGCAAAACTCTTGGCTGACTTTTGCCACAGCCACTCATAGACTTGCTTTGCACGGAATGCTTTCTCTCCGTTTTCGGTAAAGTAAGCTTTGATATCTTCCAAACTTAGTTTGCGAATGTCTTTAGGCTGCATGTTGCAAAGTTAGCATTAAGTAGGAAGACAAATTGATGTTTACTTCACGACTATTTGCTGTCGGTAACTGATCGCCTTGCCGTTATCATAGCCATCTATTTTAAGTAAGTAGACACCTTCGCTATCTCCTGAGTGAAATTCAAGATCTTGTATCTGTGTGTCAAAGCTAGGATTCCAGTATAACTGTCTTCTGTAGTCAGGTATTCGAAGATTGGTTTTGAGGTTTGAGTAGTCAGGGGATTCAAAAATTGTCGGACTTTCGATCCCACGATATTGTACCTTGACAGAGTTTTTAGTTATGTCAAAACCCTGCAAGTCTCCATCAATGGTATGAAATGAGACTATGCCATCGGCTACTAGGGGGCCTGCAAAAACGCGGTTATTGATCACACCAATGCTTTCTATTTTGAAGGGACTGAAATCAAGTATTTCCTGATCCGAAACAGGCACTCCATCTAGAAGAATCAGAGGTTTCTTTGGATTATTGATAGGTTTCATTAGAATAGGTTTTATTTTTTTGCTAAATCGGTTGTCTCTAGCCATGACCTCTGGAATGAATTCTATAAAGTGCTCATGCATTTTCGGGAACCTATTGTAATCATCCAACCTATATAGTGATCTGTATTCGCCAAATTGCTTATTGTTGTTTTCAAAATTTGTAGAATCGAGCAGTTCATAGTAGGCGTTTTCTAGTTGAATTTCTAGACTTTCTTCTACGATTCTCTTTATCTGGCCTTCGCTTAATTTAGGACTGGAATAATCAAAAGTAGGATATGAAGTCAGGAATGGGCTTTCAATTTCAAAACTTGCAGATACTACTGAGTCCATTTGCAAAACAAGATAACCTTCATAGTCTCCTTCTAATATAGGTTGCTGAATCATGAAATTTCCTAGCGAATCCACTCTACCGAAATGAGTCCTATAATTTTTACCAACTTTAGAAAAAGACACAAGAGAATTCTTCGCGTTTGCTGGGGACAGCATTCTGCCCGTAATAAGTTCTCCTCGCAATTCTGGCAAATACTTTACATCAGTAGTACTCTGATCAGGAAATCCACCTACCCATGAGTTTTCTGCAATCACCTGATTGTCCAGTTGTTCCCAAGAGAGGTTAAAATCTAACAGGTAAGCCTGTGACAACTTAGAATTTACGGTTCCAAATAGTTCTCCTTTTTTAGGTTCTTCGGGATTCGTTTTATTCACGGTTACGGAGAATTCTGCTCCAGTCCCAAACTCTACAGGGATTGATATCAGCGATCTCTTCTCTACTACGATGGGCTTTTCAATTGAGGGCTTTTCATCAATGTGCAAGAAAGGGCGCTGAGTTATGATTTTATTGTCTTTTTTGATCAGTGCCAAAAATGCCCCATTCGAAAACTTAGAATTAGGGATGGATACGGACAAACCACTAAGTATATCAGTTTCAAAAATACTCTCATGTCCGTTGGTCACTATAAGCTGATGTGTCTGGTCTTGAACCAAATGAGCATGTAGTCTGTAACCATCTGGTAATTTCTCCACATGTATGAATGAGTCTTCAGGTTTAGGAGCGGGCAAATTTTCAAATAAGAATGAACCATCTTGATTTTCTACAATTGCTTGATACTTTGAGCCTGGATTTGGTGTGATATTGATTCGACCATATCCAATGCTATCAATTACAAAATCACAAATCTTATCACCGCTTTCGGTAACTATTTTCCCCTTGCCAGTGGTTGGATTTCCCAATCCATCAGTCATCTTGAGTACAACAAGATTAGGTTTTGAATACACCAAATTTTTGCCTTGAGTGAAAAACTCTAATTTCGAATCTGCATCACTAGTAGTTGGTTGATAGGCTTCAAATGGATTGACTACTACGATTTTATTCCGATAATAATTCCCAAAATTTTTCATCCATCTGGTGTACGCTAACAACTGATATGTGCCTGTGCTTAGGAGTGAGGAGACAAAGAATGAACCATTTCCTCTACCATTCTCAAGTTTAATTTTTTGTTGAATTACAGGTCTACCGCCTTCTCCTACTAATTCTATATATAGGATCTTGCTCAATGCAGAGGGCTCATTGGTCTGAGGAAGATTGGTGAATGCTGAGAAATAAAATGTTTCACCCACAATGAGAAAATCGTCGCTAGTCTGGAGTGTCACTTCCTCCTTCAAAACATTAGATTGGCTCCAGCCAATTAGCGAACAAATGCAAAAAAGTGATGTATATAGAATATGTTTCATTAGTCTTCCCAAAATTCGGGTGGAATTACATTTGCATAAAATGAGCAATCCGAACACTCTACTGAGTGAATGGTAATAGTTTCGATTAAATCTTCATAACCAACAATATTCCATTGGTTATTACGAGTATAGTGGAGTGCACTATCTTCTGTCGTATTGATTAGTCCTGACTCAAGGCATATATATGGAAAAACAGGTCGTTCAAGATTTGAGGGCATTTCAGTTCGGTCAAAAAACCTTCGTTTTTGTGAAACACCTGAAACTTCAAAATAGCCCAACACCGCCTGGTTATTATTATTCACCGCAGAAATATTACCGTAAATAGCACCTGTCTGCTGATCAAAAAGTGAACCTCCAGAATTATTGTTTTCCTGTAGCCTAAAATAGTAGGTATAAGCTCTTTCACTGATCGCATATTGCTTAACTAGCAGCGCGTACCTCGAACTCAATTCTTGGGCTTCCTCACTTACGAATCGAATTGGATATTCTATGATCTGATTGCCCTCCACTCCTAATGATGAGGCAATTTGTAATGTATTGGAACTTTGGCCGTCATAGCAAATACCATAAGACCTAACCAGAGGTGTTATTACCGTATCTTCTTTAGTCTCAATGACTTGATGTGAAGCAGGATATGGAACTTCTATTCTATAAGTCTCTTCCCACTCGTATCGAAAGTACTGGCTTCCGCTTTTCTGGTTTCCTACATCAATAAAAAACTGCAGACCCCCGGTGAAGTCCCCTGTAGTACTACTAGTCGTACGTTTGTATACAGCATAAATAGAATCTATTGGAGGACTAGGAGCGAGATATTCTTCTTGAGATTGGAATAGTTCTCCCGTTCCATTATTCAGCTGAACTGATAGGACATAGCTGGATCCGACTTGACCTTTAAAACCATCGGGAGCATTGTAGACTCCAGGGTCTTTTTCTTCAAACTCGGTTACTTTCGACTGGTCTTCAGTTACCCATACTTTTGCATCTCGCACCAATTCTTGATATGCCGAATCTAGTGGATAGGTGTATGATATTTTCACTTCGTGGGGTCCACTGCCATCACTTATTGTACCGTCTATTACTATCACTCTTTCAAATCGATTTAGGTCAGGCTCGTAAGTTTTTAAGCATCCAGACAAAATGATCACCGATATAATACTGTAATAGGGTTTCAATTTTCAATGCTGCTAAATTATTCTTCCCAATTTAATGGTGGCTCTAAATTCGCATAGGTAGAACAGTCAGAGCATCCAGAAGATTCTATAAGTACTCGTCCTGAACTATCGTCATATTGAACCACATTACCATTAGTAATATTCAGGTAATAGAGCGCGCTATCTACACTTGTGTTGACACTAGGGTTGAAACATCCATAACCAAATGGAGCACGAGTGATGCCCTCCGGTAAATCTTTAAAATCATAAAATCGACGAATCTCACTGACTCCAGATGCTTCGAAGTAACCCAATACTTGGTCTCCGTCCGGATCTACTGAACTAATATTGCCAAAGATTGACCCTGTTTGCTGATCAAAAAGCGAACCTCCTGACTCATTATTCTCCTGAAGCCCCTTGTAAAAAAGATACGCAGATTCGCTAATTGCGTGCTGTCTGACCAGGATCATATATCTCTCTCGAAACTCCTGTTTATCTTCTGCAACAAAGTGAATTGGGAAATCAAGCACTTGATCACCTGCTCTCCCTACTGTTGATGTAAAAATTAATTCTTTGGAGGAGTTTTCTAGATAACAGGTACCAACATCCTCTTGAAGGGGGATAAATGTGACTTGATCATCTATTAATTGTACATCGAACGATGCTGGAGTTGGTACTACTATTTTATAAGCGTCTTCCCACTCATACCGAAAGTACTGGTGCACTTGGAATTCATTAGACATGTCAATAAAAAACTGGACGCCTTTTTCTCGTTCTTGTGTAAAATCATTGACCGAGTACTCTAAACGAGCATAGACGGAATCGATAGTAGGAGATGGGGATAGTGTCTCTGGTTTGGATACGTACTGACTACCGTCGTTGAGTTCTACATATAGTTGGTAAGTAGATCTGAATTCCCCCTGAAAATCTTCGGGAGAAAGATAGATGCCTAACCGCTCTTCTTCAAAGAAAGTCTGTTGACCATTTTGGTCTTCCACCCAGACTGTAGCTTCTCCAACCCTCTCCGAAAATCTTGATTCGAGAGGGTATGTGTAGGATATTTCGATTGCATGAGGTCCCGGATTATTGGTGATAGCTCCGTCAATAACCAATAGCCTATCAAACTGCTCTACTTCGAAATCGTAAGGCTTAACACAAGCCAGTAGTCCAAATAATGGAAGAAGGAAATAATATGTTCGTAAGTTTTTCAAAATTCGAAATTGTATGAGATGGTAGGAATAGGGTTGCCAAAAACTACTAGCTGCGATCCTCGAATTTCTGTTCCTTCTATATCGAAGAATACAGAAAATGGATTGTCCCTTCCAGTTAAATTATAAATCGACAGAGACCAAAATGAATGGCTTAACTTTTCAATTTTGTGGTTCCCCTCAAGGTTGATTCCAAGGTCAAGCCTGAAATAATCAGGTATTCTAAATGCATTTCTATCTGAGAAATGTATGTTTTTTGACCCCTTATAATCAAACGCAGCTACGGGCACAGTTACAGGCCTTCCTGTGTTGTAGGTTGAATTTAGAGAAAAACTCAACCTTCTTGTCAATTTGTAATTCGCTACCATATTAAGTGTATGTGGGGTGTCATAGTTAGTTGGGAAAAATTCACCGTTGTTAACGATTTCTTCTTGAAAATCACCATCAAGCTTTATGAACGTGCGCGCGTAGGTATAGTTAATCCATCCATTAAGCCGCCCTGATTTTGTCAAGGTCAATTCCAAACCATAAGATTTCCCTGGTCCCTGAAGTGTGGCCCTCTCTATACTTTGATTGAGCAAGAAAGTAGCCCCAGTCTTGAAATCAACAAGGTTTTGTAGCCATTTGTAGTATCCTTCGATTGAAAACTCGAGTGTATTGCTACGAAGATTCCTGTAGTATCCCAGAGATATTTCATCTGATACTTGAGGTCTGAGATATTCGCTAGACAATCTCCAGGTATCTGTAGGCGAGAGCGATGCTGAATTGCTCATTGTATGAATATACTGCCTTGTTCTACTCAGTCCAGCTTTGATCGAACTCAATCTGTCCAAAGTGTATCGAGAGGATATTCTCCATTCCGGGCCATGATATGTTTTGGCAATTTCCCCTTCCCCGAAATATGTCTTGTCTTCCAAGGTCTCTGCACTCTTTGGACTACCTTCTTGATATTGATTCACTGTACGCTCTCCAAGGGTATTAAATAGAACATACCTAAGTCCTCCTGATAAGCGCAGTTTCCCAAAATCTTTTCTATTGGAGTAATACAATGCTGTTTCCAGTCCTTGCTCATAGTCTATTTCGAGCGGAAGCACAATGGATTCTTGTCCCAGAGGTTTTTTGGTGCCTGGATTAATGCCATAACGCTTTGTACTCACTCCAAAAGTTATTTTCTGGTCTATTTCAGGATAGTAGTCGAAATTTGCCTTCAGTTGCATTTCGCTCAGCCCAAAATCTTGCGTAAATCCGTTAGGTATAGATTCGTCATATGTAAGGTCATATTTGTAGCTACTATAAATTGCACTGACAGTAGAGTTGAGTGATTGAGATATCTTTCTATCCCATTTTATAGCCGTGTTGAAATTGCTAAACGAGAAATTTGAGAAACTAAAAAGAGTGTCTGAAGTGAGCCTAAACTTATCTCCACTCATATAACTCGATACACTTATTGAATTATTGTCATTTACTTGATGATCTAGTCTGGCTATTACGTCAAAGAACGACACCCTGTTGTCTCTAAACTGTGCATTGTTGACATTAGAAAGTACCCAATTTGAATATGTAGATCGGCCGCCTACCATTAGAGAAGTTTGATCTTTTATGATTGGAATTTCCAAAGTTAATTTTGATGTGATTGGGCTTATCCCCCCGCTTCCTTGAAACGATTCTTTACTTGCTGATTTAGATTCAATGTCGAAAACCGAAGAAAGTCTCCCTCCATATTCAGCTGGTATGGCACTCTTGAAAAGATCCATGCTTTGTATAGCATCAGAATTGAATACTGAGAAGAAACCGAAAAAATGAGAAGTATTATAAACTGGAGCATCATTGATCAAAATCATATTCTGATCGGCCTTACCACCACGAACATTGAAACCGCTAGCTCCTTCACCTACTGATCTAACTCCGGCTTTGGTGGTAGCTACCTTTAAAATATCATTTTCTCCTAGTACAATAGGAACAGTCTTGATTTCTTCAATATTGATTTTACTAATACCCATTTGGGTACTTTGAACATTTTGATCTCTTCCCGATTCAATAGTCACCTCTTGAAGTGCAATCAAATCGACATCCATATCGACATCCAATCTGCCATCAGAGAAAAGAACAATATTTCTCTGGGTGGTTTTCATGCCTACATATTGAATCAAAATTTTGATCTTTTTACTGGGGAGTTTCATAGAATAAAATCCATCAGCATCGGTTGAAGTAGCTTTAAAAGGATCCTCAGTATATACCAGTGCCCCTATAATTGGATTTCCAGTTTCCCGTTCTTTGACATACCCAGCCAGGGTGGAAGTTTCTCCTATTTTAAGTTTGCTTCTCTGGCCTATCTCAAAGACGTAATTTTCAAGGTCACTTCTATCTGCAGTCTGGCCGATATACTCTCTAGAGAATACCATCCCTTTAGAGGCTGACGATCCATTATTTTGGCTATTGACATCACTTGAAATCAGTGCAGGTTCTCTTTGGATATTGGCATTGTAGGTGAAAATGATACGTGAGCCGTACACTACATAGCTCAAATTGCCAGTTCCGATCAAATCATCAAGTACTTTTTGGGTGGGAGCATCTTGGTAGTTACCATCAAGTACTAAATCTTTTAACCATTCTTCCTTAAAAAAACATGTAAAGTCGGTTTGTTCTTCGATGACCTTAACCACTTCAAATGCGTCAGCCATGTTGAATTTTTTATTGATAACCTGGTCGTTCTGAGCGAGAGCAGAGAAAGGCAATAACAGGATCAATATTAAAATGTTTCTAGTCATTATTTAGAGCTTTGGGCTAACAGTAGGTCGCAATATTTGATGGTTTTCAGGAGTCCTTCTTCACTATCTTTCATTCTCAAATTGATCCGCCGATCTTTCAAAAACTGCTTTATTTCTTTTTTATATTCAGGAAGTATTCTGTAAAACGTAGACTTACCGGTGAACCTGTGATACGATTCATCTAATTTTATTACATAAGCATGGGTATCTTCAAACTCCAGGACTCGGTCAGTTTTTAATGATTTAGATCTTTTTATTATCAAAGACATTTTATCTCCTAAATAGCTTTCCTCGAAGAAACCTTTACCTAGATTAAGAATAGGATCAGAATAATTTTTGAAATAATGTCCACTTAGGGTAAACCAACTGATATCACTTTGAGGCAACGTGATACCCATTCCGAAATAACTCACATCTGTGGGATGTCTAATCATTAGGACATCTTCATCGATATCATATAACATGAATATACTATCGTATACTTCGTTTCTGAAAGAGATAGTATTTGCCTCCCAAACCGGTGAATTAAAAAATTGATCAGAGTTTTTGGTGAAGAAAACGATCTCCCGGTATTCACCTTGTAAAATGCCCGAATGATCATACCCAATCTGATTGTCATACCACTTATGGGGATTTCTTACGTCAAGACCTTCCACACTGTATTGGGCCGAGGACTTACTCGAAAGTAATAGCAACAATGGGATCAGGGTGAGTTGAATAAAGAGATGTGTTTTAATCATTGGCGCAATGATATTTTGAAAGTTTCAGATTCTTTCATGGGATTCACTTTTTCGGGATAATTGTCAGCTAAGTCTAGATCTGAAATATCGCGATACCTATCATTCGAAAAGTATTTCTGACAAGATTGGGGTGAATACATTTTGGCGTGTGTTGGGTTTTACTTGAAATTACTCTACCTAAACATTAAGTAGACCCTTGTGTTTAAAAATTAGCTATTTAGTTGAGGATTATTTCGGAGTATTCGAAAACACCTTTCGAAGCGGTAGGTTAATAAGAGACTTAGTTTGCGAATGTCTTTGGGCTGCATGTTGCAAAGTTAAGTGAAGTATCTCTGGAATAGCCAATAGTTCAGAGCATCCGATCGAACGAGTCTTGGAATATTATTTTACTTCGATCTCAAACTCTTTACTTATTGGTTTTCCTTCATGGAGTCCTTCGATCTTGACGAGAAAGACACCTGTGGTATTACCAGTAAAAAACACAAGCGAATCACCTTCCGCTACGGTCATTTCAGGATTCCAATAGAGTTGCTGTCGGTAGTCAGGTAGACTGCTTACCTCTTCTGGGTTGGTATAATTTGGAGATTCGAAGAACACAGGCCGCTCCAAACCTTGGTAGTCAATTTTTTCTACAGCTCTTCCTGTTTTGAATCCTTGCAGGTCTTTATCAAACGAATGAAAAGAGACCAATCCATCTACTATCAAAGGCCCTGAGAATATCCGATTGTTGATCACCCCGATGCTTTCGATTTTGTAAGGACTAAAATCAAGTATTTCCTCATCGGCAACAGGTACTCCATCCAAAAGGATCAATGGATCCAATTTATCAGGAAGTGCGTATTGAATAAGCGGCTTGATTTTCTTATTGAATCGATTGTCTCTAGCTAATACCTCGGGAATAAATTCAATAAAATGTTCATACATTTTGGGAAACCTATTGAATTCATCCAAAACATACTTGACCTTATAATCTCCGAATTGAGCAGGTCGCTCAAATGAAAACGTAGAATCAGATGGACTGAAATAGGCGTTTTCGATCTGAACCTGCACACTTCTATCTATGATCTTTTGAATGTCCATCGAATCAAGTAACAAAGCCGCGTAATCGAAAGAAGGATATTGGTCCAAGAACTGATTATCCATATCAATATTTACCCTATCGCTCGTATCAGAAGTGGTTAGGTATCCTATATGATTGCCCAATGTTATCGGTTGCTGAATGGTAAATAGGCCGTTTTCATCACATCTGGCAGAGCTTAGTTGATAGTATTCTCCACTTATGGAGAATGTAACCAATCCATTTTTGAGCGGAAGTTTATTAGAGGTCAGTTGCCCACTTATAAGTTCGCCACGTAGCTCAGGAAGAATCCCTACTTCATCGTTTTGCATCACTGGCCATTGCCACTCACTTATCATGATTTGCATATCGAGAGAATCCCAATGGTTAGACCATTGGTGACTCCATGGTGCGCTTAGTCCTGAAAATAATGCATGATCTGATAGGCTGAAATTTATTTCTTGCAGGCTGGGTTTGAAAACGGAAACCGAGACATTACTACCGGCCGGCAACTCAAGAGGGAGTTTTACTTCTGACCTCAATCCATATGATTCTCTGGATATTTTGTTTTGTTCCAAATCTTCAAGATGAACAAAAGGTCTCTGTACTATCAAAGCACCTTCTTGAATGATACCAGCTAGATAAGCGCCTGGTTTGAAGAGTTTTTTAGAAACGGTTATGGGCTGACTGCCGATAATTTCCGACTGAAAAACGATACGATATCCATCAGTGATGATAAACTGAGATTCCTTTGTGTCATCAAAGGAAGGTTTAAATGTATAAGAATGAGTATTGTTGTTAAGATTCAGATATGGTGAGTTTGTGCTTCTCGGAAGTGTAAAAAATTGAAAATTTCCAGAATTGTCTTCAAAAATGGCTTGATACGTGCGTCCAGTTTGCGCTTTAAGTTCGAATCTGGCTAGTCCATTTTGTGCGGTGATCACATCACAGACCTTGTCACCAAGGTCATCTACTATTTTGCCTTTTCGCACCAACGGGCGGTCATATGCGTCGGTTATTTTAAGGACAACTTGATTGGAGATATCCGGAATGATGGATCCACTTTCTGGATAAAATCTAACTATGGTTTCTTGTTCTCTTTTAGGTATCTCGTATGGTTCAAATGGATTGATCAAGTAGATCTGGCTCTGAAAGTAGTTCTCAAAATTCTTCATCCACCTGGTGTAAGCCACGAGTTGATAGCTGCCAGTACTCACCAAGGACGGGACGAAAAAAGATCCATTACCACGGCCATTGTTGAGTAAGACTTTTTGCTGAAAAACGACCTGATCATTTTCACCGATCAACTCTACATAAAGAATTTTGCTTAGCGAAGAGAGCTTGCCGTCTTCTGCTTTGGTGACGAAAGCTGAGAAATAAAGTGTCTCTCCTGCCAACAGCGTATTTCCATTGATCTGAAGATAAACTTCCTCCTGCGGAGCTGTTCGCTGTGAAAATACCACCTGTGCCAAGCACATTAACCATATGGTAAAAAGCATCCTCATCAATCTTCCCAATAATCTGGTGGTGTCACATCTGCGTAGTATGAGCAGTCAGTACATCTTCTGCTATGAATAGTAATGGTAGATGTCTCAAAATCGTAATCATGGATCAATCCATCTGTCTGCTGCAGGTAATAAAATGCACTATCTGGTGTGGTGACAATACCAGAATCGAGATAACATGCCTGGAGAAAATCAGGGTATGCCAACTCTCTATCAAAATCTCTTCGGCTGAAAAATCGACGGAGGTCTGTAACGCCGGAGACCTGGAAGTATCCCAATACTTGTTCACCATTTTCATCATTGGAGGAGATATTACCAAAGACAGAACCTGTTTGCTGGTCAAAGAGTGATCCGCCTGAATCATTGTTTTCTTGCAGCCTTTTGTAAAACAAATACGCCTCCTCTGAGATCGCATACTGGCGTACTAGCAAAGCGTATTTGTGTTTGAGTATGCGAGCCCTTTCATCTACGAACCTTACTGGAAACTCTGCGACACGGTTTTCTATGGTGCCTAGTGTTGATGTATACAATAGCTCGTTAGAGCTTTCTTCGGTATAGCAAACACCCACAGGTTGTTTGATAGGCACTATGATGGTGTCTTCTTCTCCATACTCCAGCTCATAATTGGCAGGGAATGGAACCATTATTTTGTGCGCGTCTTCCCATTTGTATCTGAGGTATGCACTTTCCGTTTCTTGCCCTGCAGCATCCACGTAGAACTGAATTCCCTGAACCACCTCATTATTGTCCTCATCTATGGTGCGTACGTATCTGGCATAGATAGAATCTATCGCAGGAGAAGCCCGTAGTAATTCTCGGGTAGAAGAAAACGACCTGCCATCCTCTAGCTGAATAAAGAGCTGGTACGAAGAGCCCACCTGACCAGCAAAATTCTCAGGGAGCATATAGACACCTCGTGATACTTCAGAATAGTCAGTTCTGGTCTTGTCTTGATCTTCTAGCCACACAGATGCATCACTGACCAGTTGAGGGTATCCTGACTCCAGTGTATAGGTGTATGATATTTTCACTATATGCGGTTCCGGAGAGTTGCTCAATGTGCCTTCTACTACCAATACTTTTTCGAATTGTTGTGGATCAAAATCATATGATTGGACACATCCAATAATCATGATCAGTAGCAATAGGACGATATGATGATAGCTAGACTTTCTCAAAACTTGAAATTGTATGAAAGGGTGGGTATCGGTCTGCCAAAAACGATGAGTTGTGATCCTTGAATCACGTCATTTCTGACATCAAAGAATACTGAGAATGGGTTGTCTCGGCCCGTAAGGTTGTATATAGACAATGACCAAAACGAATGACTCAACTTCTCAATTTTGTGGTTCCCTTCGAGATTGATACCTAAGTCCATGCGGAAGTAGTCAGGAATTCGGTATTTATTGCGATCAGAAAAATGAATGTTTTGAAAGTCTTCATAAGTAAATGCCGCAACAGGTACTGTCACGGGTCTACCAGTATTGTAAGTGGTATTCACAGAGAAACTTATCCTGCGAGTGAGCTTATAGTTAGTCACCATATTGAAGGTGTGGGGCTTATCATAGTTGGTAGGAAAAAAGGCACCATTGTTCACCGTCTCCTCCTGCGAATTACCATCTAGCTGTATGAATGTACGCGCGTACGCGTAGTTGATCCACCCATTGAGTCGGCCAGTTTTATTAAGTGAGACTTCAATACCATAGGATTTACCAGGGCCTTGCAATGCCGCCCGTTCTATATTCTGATTGAGTAAGAAGGAAGCTCCCGTCTTGAAATCCACTAAGTTTTGAAGCCTCTTGTAATAATTCTCTATTGAAAACTCCAGTGTCCCTCGGAGGAAATTTCGGTAGTAGCCGATGGAGATCTCATCTGCTGTCTGAGGCTTGAGGTGTTGGCTAGATAATCTCCAGGTATCTGTAGGAGACAGTGATGCAGAATTACTCATGGTATGAATGTACTGCCTTGTTCTGCTCATGCCGATTTTGATAGAGCTCAGCTTATCCAAACCGTAGCGCGCCGAAAACCTCCATTCGGGGGCATGGTAGGTTTGAGCTATCTCGCCTTTACTGTATTCTTTGCTTCCGATTTGCGTCGAAGCATTTTTTGGAAGGCCTGGCTCGTACAGGTTGACGGTCTGTTCACCTAAAGATTGAAACACCACATATCTCAAGCCTGCTGATACTTTGAGTTTGTCAAACTCGATCTCATCGGAAATATGCAACGCGCTTTCGAGCCCGAGCTCACGGTCTACCTTTTGTGGACTCACGATAGAGGCACTGCCAAGCGCTAGCTTCTGTCCAGGATTGATACTGTATCTTTTAGAGGATACCCCAAAATTGATCTTCTGTTTTTCGGTTGGGTAATATTCAAACTCGGCTTTTAGGCTGGCTTCATTCAAACCGAAATCCTGTGTGAAGGCATTGGGTGGAGATTGATCATAAGTGAGATCATATTGGTAGCTACTATATATACCCGATACTCTGGACGATAGCCTATCGGAGATTGTGTGATCCCAGCGGACGGAGCTATTGAAATTGGTGAAGGAAAAATTAGAAAAAGAAAAAAGCGTATCTGACGAAAGCCGAAATTCATCTTTGCTCAGGTAGGTGGAGGTGACGATCGAGTTTTTCTCGTTGATTTTATGGTCTACTCTTGTGATAAGATCGTAAAAAGACACCCTATTGTCCCGAAAGCGAGCATTGTCCACATTGGAGAGTACCCAATTGGAATAGGTGGATCGGAAACCCACCAATAAACTGGTGCGATCCTTAATGATCGGAATTTCCAAAGTGAGCTTGGATGTGATAGGGCTTATGCCACCGCTACCTTTGAATTCCTCCTTGCTGGCAGTTTTGGATTTAATATCAAATACAGAAGACAAACGACCACCGAAGTTGGCAGGAATTCCGCTTTTGAACAGCTCCATACTCTGGATAGCGTCAGAATTGAACACGGAGAAAAAGCCGAAAAAATGTGAGGTATTATACACCGGAGCATCATTGAATAGGATCATGTTTTGGTCTGCCTTACCTCCACGTACGTTGAATCCCGCTGCTCCTTCACCCACAGACTGCACACCAGCTTTGGTGGTGGCTACCTTCATGATGTCATTTTCGCCAAGCACTATAGGCACTGTCTTGACTTCTTCTATATTGATACGGCTCACGCCCATCTGAGTGCTTTCGATATTCACATCTCTATCGGACTCTATGGTGATTTCTTGTAGAGCGATGATGTCCACATCCATGCCTACATCCAACCTGCCGTTGGAGAAAAGGACTAAATTTCGCTGAGTGGTTTTCATCCCAACGTATTGTATGATGAGCTGATGTTTTTGATTGGGCAGAGTAATCGAATAAAAGCCGTCAATGTCTGAAGTGGTGGCCTTCATTGGGTTTTGTGTATAGACCAAAGCTCCCGTGATAGGATCTCCTGTTTCCCTATCGGTGACATATCCGGCTATCGTAGAGTTACCTCCAATTTCTAGTTCGCTACGTTTACCTATCTCGAAAACGTAATTTTCAAGGTCGGACTGGTCATCAGTTTGACCTTGATACTCTCTAGCAAATACAAAACCTTTGGCCGTGCTGCCCGCAGATTGATTGTCTACACGAGAGTTTGCAATGGCTGGCTCTTTTTGGATCAGTGCGTTATTGGTGAGGATCACCTTTTGATCATAGATGACGTAGCTAAGGGTGGTGCCCTCTACTATTGCCCGAAGGACGGATTCCAGCGGTGTGTTATCAAAAGTGGCTGTGACGCTGAGCGTGTCTATCCATTCTGGTTGAAAATAGAACCCTAATTCAGATTGCTCTGATATTGCCGCAAAAGCATCTTTTGCTGGAGTATTGTTGAAGGTGGCAGTAATACTATTGATGTCCTGCGCAAAAAGTACAGAACCAGAAGTTAGCCAGACAATCAGCAATAGTTTTCTCATTCTGATGTCTCGTTTTCGCTCAACAATCCATCGCAATACCTCGTCAACATGATCAATTCCGACTCATTGTCCTTACTTATGGACAGATTGTTTGACCTGATGTATCCTTTGATTTGCTTTTTGTATTCAGGAAAAATTTTCCAAAGAGAAGATTTTCTATTGAATCTCTTATAGTTTCCATCTATTCCAATTACCAGCTTATCGATATTGGTAAACTGTATATCATTATCTGTCTTGATCATTTTTGATCGTTTGGCCAGGAGGTTTACAGTTTCGCCAATGAATAGCTCATCGAAAAATCCTTTACCAAGATTACTTATAGGTGTGGAGTAGTTTCTAAAAAAATGACCATCCAATGTAAACCAATCAACATTTTGCTGAATTGGCTTAATGCCCAACCCAAAATAAATCAGTTCGCTAGGGTGCTGTATGATCAATTGGTCTTTGTAGATATCGTAAAAAAGATAAATGCTGTCATAGACCTGACCAGTAAAAGATATGGTATTGGCTTGCCAAGAAGACAAATGAAAGAACTGATGGGTGGTCTTAGAGATGTATTTTATTTCCTGATATTCCCCTTGTAGAATGCCCGAGTGGTCCCTCCCGATTTGTTGATCGTACCAACCATTGGGGTCATTGATATCAAAATTTTCCAAGGAATATTGGGCCACAGTTGGGTGCTGTCCTAAGAGGATCAGAATGATAGCTATGGCATAGCCTGTGGATTGTATTGATTTCACGGCGCAATGATATCCTAGAATAACCACAAAAAGAGGACAATTAGTCTCAAAGTAGGGGCATTGCGTCCCATAATTTCTTAAATAAACCAATCCAACAATTACTTAATTATCATCTATCTTTCGCCGTGGTGAATAAGTTCATAGAAAATATAGATCGGATCAATGCTTTTGTAGGCAAGAGTGTGAGTTGGCTGAGTCTGATTTTGGTGGCCATTATCATCGCAGATGTAACCCTTCGCTATGCCTTAGGTGTTACTTCGTCTGCTTCTTTTGAGCTGGAGTGGCACCTGTTCGCTTGCCTGTTTTTACTATCTGCAGGTTGGACGCTACAGCAAGACAAACACGTGCGCGTGGATGTGTTCTATCAGAACTTTTCAGCGGAGAAAAAGGCTTGGGTGAATCTGATAGGCTGTTCCTTTTTGTTGATCCCTTTTTGTCTTGTGGGAATTGTAGAAGGATTTCAGTTTTCGGCCAATGCCTATCACCTCAAGGAGACAAGCCCAGACCCGGGCGGTCTTCCGGCTAGGTTTATAGTCAAGGCTGCTATGCCAGCAGGATTTTTTCTCCTTGGGCTGCAGGCATTTGCTGAGGTATTGAGAAACATTAAAATCATATTGAAAAAAGCATGAAGGAGGATTTGAACCAAGAGCAGCAACAGAACAATAACGAGACTCCTGATTGGCTAAAGGCCATTCAGCTCAATTCTTGGGAAGCAGAATTGCTTATCTCTGCATTGTTTTTATACATACTATTTCAGATTCCGGAGGTGATTGAAACCTATCGAAAGGTTCATTTTGATTCAGGAGATGCTGCTTATCGTATTTTAGAATTTTTCCAAGATGCTCTGGTGGTTTTGAGCATAGGTTATGTGGTGCATATAGTGGCCAGGGGTATCTGGGTAGCCAATGTGGGGTTGAGCTATGTATTCCCAGAAGGGATGAATCTTGACAAACTCAAATTGAAAGGAAAGTTTCGTCAAGAGCTGGAACAGAGTAGCTCCCTCAATAATTCGGTATTGACGCTTGAGCGAATAGCAAGCATTACTTACGCGATATCCTTCATGTGTTCTGCCATGGTGCTGAGCTTTGGGATGTCCCTTTTCACGGTCCTTTTATATATCAGGTGGATACTTATTCCTGCCATAGAATCTGGAGATGGAGCCTATTATATGATTACGCTTTTTGTCCTGTTGATTTATGCTCTGATCCTATTACTAGTATTCATTGATTTCATTACCAATGGGTTTTTCAGAAGAGATTCTTGGGCGGCTAAGCCTTATTACTATATCGCATTAGTCTTCAGGGTGATCACGCTTTCGTTTATCTACAACCGTATGCTATTGACCATTGTTTCTAGCCTGCCCAAGTGGAAAGCGCATCTCATTCCTATTCTTTTCGTGGCTTTTTTGGTTTTGTTTGAATTGGGGTCGGATTATCTGGATGAAAATCAATTTGATAAATATTACGAACGGTCATTTAGTCACATGCGTCATGAGAACTATGAAAGCACGCGAAACGAAGGTTCAATATTGATAGCTACCATTCAAGATGAAATCATTGAGGAGAATGTTTTGCGCCTTTATGTTAGGAATCTGGAAGAATTCAGAAAACTACAATCTAAAGACCCAAGAAGGAGTAAGGAATGGCATGAACTCAACTCAACGCAAAGACTGGAGTTGGTTGATAAATTTCTATATGTATCGATCGATTCTACTCAAGTGGAAATAATGAACTGGGTTGACTATAAACATGCTGTGACATTTCAACGCGGTTATTTGACATTTATCAACTTAGGTGGAGTGCCGGCTGGAGATCATAGACTCAATATAACGCTAGATACGGCCAGCATGCTGGATGAACAAAAGGCCTACCTTGAGGAATTTGATGAATCTAGGGTGCTTCAGGCATCCATACCTTTTTACAAAGCAGATTGACCATTGGAGTATCTACCCATCATACTTTTTGCGGCTATTTTTATACTGATCCTTTTTGGATTTCCAGTAGCCTTTACCCTTGGAGGGTTGTCCATATTGGTCGGACTTTGGGTATTTGATGTAGACTTTTTTTATCTCCTTTCGCTACGTGTCTATGGCACTATGCAAAATTTCGTACTGCTTGCGGTACCTCTTTTTGTCTTTATGGGTATTATGCTGGAGAAGTCCGGCATAGCTGAGCGATTGCTCGAGACAATGGCCATGCTGTTTGGGAGGTTTCGGGGCGGTTTGGCTATATCGGTAATCATTGTTGGGGCTATGCTTGCAGCTTCCACGGGAATTGTAGGTGCCACGGTAGTCACCATGGGACTGATATCTCTGCCCACCATGCTGAAGCGAGGGTACAATCCTAGAATAAGCACTGGGGTGATAGCCTCTTCCGGCACTTTGGGTCAGATCATACCACCTTCGGTAGTACTGGTGTTGCTTGGGAGTGTCCTCAATGTTTCCGTGGGTGACTTGTTTCTGGCAGCTATCATACCGGGTATCGGATTGGTAAGCTGCTATTTGTTGTATGTCACTGTGTATTCAGTGCTCTTTCCGGATCGAGCTCCGAGTATGCCCAAAGAAGAGGTGGCCAAGTTCCATTCTGAAGGGATGAATTTTCAGCTGGTTCAGTCATTCGTTTTTCCCCTCCTGTTGATACTGGCAGTATTAGGGTCAATATTCGCGGGTATCGCGTCACCAACAGAAGCGGCAGGTGTTGGTGCTTTTGGTGCGCTTATCCTCACCTGGAGTCAAGGCAAGTTGTCTGTCAAGACACTGAAAGAGGTGATGCAGGAAACGACCATGCTCACTTCCATGGTATTTATGATATTGGTGGGGGCTACTGCTTTTTCATTGGTGTTCAGAGGGCTTGAAGGAGATAAGTTCTTGTTGTCTTTGATTCAAGAAGCAAATCTCAGCCCTTATGCTTTTTTGTTCCTGGTCATGGCTTTGGTTTTTGTAGCGGGATTTTTCATTGACTTTATTGAGATCGTGTTTATAGTGGTGCCAGTGGTTGCGCCCATTTTCGTGGCTATGGGCATTGATCTTATTTGGGTAGGTATCTTGCTTGCCGTCAATCTGCAGACTTCCTTCCTGACACCACCTTTTGGCTTTGCCTTGTTCTACCTCAAGGGTGTAGCTCCGCCGGAAGTCAAGACAAGCGATTTGTATCGCGGGATTATCCCATTTGTCTTGATACAGCTTGGCTTTCTGATATTACTGGTGATATTCCCGGAAATGACCGGTGTGTTTTTAGATTAAGGCTTTCAGCTATGACCAAATAAATCTTAATTATTGGTAGATTTAATTCAAAGAACTAAGAAAGTATGGATAGGCTAGAGTTTAAAAAACAGTTGGAGCGGCATAAGAATCAAATTGATGCCAGCATATCACATTTGCAGAAAGGCTTTGAAGATCTTAATAAGAGAAATTATGAGTTTTACGAATTCTTAGAGTCCAATTACTTTGACCTAGAAGAAAGGCTTACCAAGCTAGAAAGAAAACTCGATGCGATGAGCTAGCATTTCACAGTCAATCGCAGGACATATTATCGTTAATGGTTGATCATCCGGCTTCAGACAACCATTTCTGCTTTTTCATAGTCTTATATGCATGAGGCATACTACACTTTTAGCGATCATTTGTATTGTTACATTTTCGCAGTGCGAAGAGACTATTCCAGATCCTAGTAACCATAGGCTTGGAGACACAGTAACTGTTCACTTGGGAGACACTGTTGAGGTAGGAAGTGTTCCATACCGAGTTAGTTTTGATGCGCTACTATCTGATAGCAGATGTCCACTGGATGCCGTATGTGTCTGGGGTGGAGAGGTAAAAACTCAAGTAAGTATATCGAACAGATCAAACGCTATGACAATGGTTTTGGGCTTTTATGAACCATGGAAAGTTCCAAGAGATACTTTCGAACAAGTCACGATTGAGTTGTTAGGCGTACTGCCTCACCCAGTGCTGCAGTCTGATAGTCTCAATACCACCAACAAGAGCATTCAAATCATTATCAATCCACTAGACCAATAACCTAGATAGATTTTTCTACGGCTTGAACCACATCTTCGATGATATCATCGATATGCTCTAGACCTACTGATATCCGAACTAGACCATCTGAAATCCCCACGGCATCTCTTTCATCTTGCGAAAGTTTACTGTGCGTGGTGCTAGCAGGGTGGGTGGCGATTGTTCTGGTGTCACCCAAGTTAGGGGATAGGGAGATCATTTGCAGCGCGTCTAGAAATTTGCGACCTTGAGTGATGCCTCCTGCCAATTCGAAAGTGACAATACCACCTCCAAGCTTCATTTGTTTCTTGGCCAGCTCATATTGTGGGAATGACTTCAAAAACGGATAGCGGACTTGCTTGATTCCGGAGAGCGCTTCCAAGTGCTCGGCTAGAGCCATTGCATTCTCACAATGTTTCTCCATTCTCACTGCCAGCGTTTCCAAGCTCTTGGACAGTATCCAACCATTGAAAGGTGACATGGAAGGACCGGTGTGGCGAGCCATGAATTTGATCTCGGGGAACAGTTCTTTGGATGTAACAATAGCACCACCAATGACCCGCCCTTGTCCATCTATGAATTTGGTAGCTGAGTGTGTTACGATATCTGCTCCCCATTTGATTGGATTTTGCAAGTACGGTGTAGCGAAGCAATTGTCTACATTGACCAATATCCCTTTTTGCTTAGCTAAAGCACAGAGTTTTTCTAAATCAATCAGGTCCAAAGCAGGGTTACTAGGCGTTTCTACGAAAATCATTTTGGTGTTTGGCTGAATGGCCGCTTCCCATCCATCCTCATCCAAAATATCCACATAAGTATGGGTGATTCCCCAGCGAGGAATGAGTTTAGTCAATATCTGATGGGTTGACCCAAAAAGTGATCTACTTGCTACTACATGATCTCCACTGCTGAGAAAAGCCACCAAACTGGTATACATGGCGGCCATCCCAGACGCCATAGCCATCCCTGTTTCTGCTCCTTCGAGCAGGCATAGTTTCTGTACAAACTCGTCGTTGTTTGGGTTGGAGTAGCGTGAGTATATGTTGCCTTCTTTTTCGTCAGCAAAAAGTGCTCGGGCATCCTCCGCATCATCAAACATAAAACTCGATGTGGCATAGATAGGAACAGAATGCTCTTTCTGGTTAGATCGCTCTACTTGATGTCTAATTGCAGAAGTTTCAAACTTTTTATCGCTCATTGGATTTAACTTTATGTCTGATTTGAGCGAAGTTTGCTCTGGATGGATTTGAAATAAAACTTAAAAATATAATAGTGAAAGAAATTACGGTTAAAGAACTTAAACAAATGATGGATGACGGAGCGGATTTTCAGCTTATAGACGTCAGGGAACCTAACGAGTATGAGGTTGCAGAGATAGGTGGTGAGCTTATTCCCCTGTCTACTGTGCCTGATAATGAGGCTAAATTTTCGCGTGACAAACAAGTGGTGGTGCATTGTAGAAGTGGCAAGCGTAGCGCTAACGCCATCCAGTTTCTAGAGCAGCAGCATGGTTTTGATAATCTTTACAACCTTGTGGGAGGCATCTTGTCTTGGTCTGATGAGATCGACCCAAGCGTTCAGAAGTATTAAGTAGTTTTCTAAAATCAACTACAAACCGACTCATGAAAATGGGTCGGTTTTTTTTTAAGCGTGTCTCCTTCAAGGGATAGGAGTTTATGTTCGAACCAAAGTACGTTATCAGTAGCACACCATCAGTCCTTCTAAGAGCTGCGAGTTGATAGTTATTTGAAAGCGGATTACTTTTGACGCATTGCTTGACCTTTTTCCGCTCTTGATCTCTATCCGTCAGAATTCATTCTATCTGAGTTTACTGCTTCTAATAAGCTGTAATGACATAGTATCCACCACCGAGAATGATGACGAATCGGGCAGAGGGGTCTTCATAGAAAATCAAGTTGCATCTCAATTGATCCAGTTTGACAGTATCATGGAATATTCCCTACGTGATGCATCTGATCAATTGCTATCCATAAAAAGCACACCAAATCTTCCTTCTCACGGGGAAGCGATTTTTCACTTAAAAAAGGCAAAATACCTGAGGAGAATTACCCATCAAGATGGAGGTTTGTCCCACATTGATAGTGCCATTGCTATAGGAAGAAGACTTGATTCTGATACGATATTGTATCATAGTTATTTGGCTAAAGCCAATATGCTCAAAAGTCTTGATCGCAAGAAATCTACCCAGTCTTACTATGACAGTGCCGTATTTACTGCCATATACAATGGATGGAATGATAAAGTGGGTCATTCTTTTGTGGATTGGTCAGAGCACTTATCCTTCATCTGGCAAGCGGATAGCGCCATGATGCTTCTCGATATTGCCGATACACTTTTCAGCCATGAAAAGGACCGTTCGGGGCTTCTGAGATCTAGACATTTCAGAGATTATGCCGTGTATCGCAGTAGTAAACTGCACGAGGCACTAGAGAGATCTTTGGAAACAGGAAGGATGGCCGACAGCCTTGGAGAAGAGGTTATTCGAAGGCAAGCAACAGGCCTTCAAGCACATATTTATGACCATTGGGGTGATTATTCTCCTGCGATTGAGAGATATGAGCAACTTCTTGCAGATGCGGAGCAGCGAGGCAATCTTTTCGATATCTATGCATGGCTAAGTCAGCTGACGTATGCACATCGGATGATGGGTAATTATGACAAAGCTATCGGCTATGGTAATTTATGCGTCGAGATATGCGATAGCCTACAATACGACATGGGCAAAGCAGTCGCTTACATTAGACTCTATCAGATCTATCACGACAACAAACAAATAGAGAAAGAACTGGCAGCTGTGGACTCAGCCATGGCCATTCACCAAAAGTATCATTACGATAAAGGGATTGCTGTAGCGTACAACAGCTATGGCAATGCATACGAATCGCAAGGAAAATATAAACAAGCCTTTGAGGCGTATGAAAATGCTCTCGCGCTCCAGAGACCAATGCCACCTAGTCACTGGGTGGTACCACTTTATAATCTCGGCAACACCAAACTATTTCTTGATCAGCCAGCTGAAAGCATCCCGTATTTTGAAGAGTCCCTCGAAATATGCAATACACAAGGTATCATTGGGATGAAGGTTAGAAACCTACTGGGTCTAGCTGAGGCCAAAATGAAATTGGGTGAAAATCTGCAAAGTGTATCCCTGGTAGAAGAGGCCGAACGATTGGTAGTCAAGACCAAGTATCAGCGGATGAAACGTGATGCCTACGAGCTACTGGCCGAGATATATGCAGCGAATCAAATGTATGACCAGGCCTACTATGCCCATATTCTTCACAAAAAGCTGGAGGATAGTCTGTTTAATGAATCAAGCAATAAGCGTTTTGCCAATTTGCAAGTTCAGTTCGAAACGCAAAAGAAAGAACAAGAAAACGCATTGTTAAAGAAAGATTTGCAGCTAGAGCAAAGCTATAGCAAGTCTCAAACCCAGATTGCCATGGTGGTGGGCTTGTTATTCATCTTGGCGGTAGTCGTAGGAATAGCTATCTACATGCAGAAGAATAAGGTAGAGCAAAAGAATAAGCTCATTGCCTCGCAAAACAATCTCATTGGGCAGCGCAATGATAGGATCGAGACGCTATTGCGTGAGGTCCATCACAGGGTCAAAAACAACCTGCAGCTCATCACCAGTTTGCTGGATGTAGATGTAAGCGAGCATGCATCCGACAATGCATTGGACATCCTAAAAGAGAGTCAAAATAGAGTAGCCACTATGTCTTTGATTCATCAGAATCTTTATATGAACGATGACTTCAATCAAATAGACGTAAAAGATTATATAGAGCAGCTGGTCACACAACTTACCGAAATCAATGCCTTACAATCGGATATTACTTTCGAACTAAAATGTGCGGATTATTATTTCGATGTAGATACCATGGTGCCGATGGGACTATTACTCACGGAGCTGATTACCAATGCTTTCAAATACAGTATGCGAGAAGAGAACGGTTACTACTTGTCTATTGCCCTTGAGGAGATTGGTGTCAATCGATATCATCTTGCGGTTGCTGATAAAGGCAAGAACCTACCCAAACCACTTGATGACTTAGTCCAAAATGGATACGGGTTACGGCTGGCTTCACGTCTGAGTTTACAATTATCCGGAGAATTGACACATGAATATCATGACGGAAATCATTTCTCGGTTATTTTTAGTCACGAAAACCAGCAAGCATAGTTCATGATATGAAAATTTTGGTAGTTGAAAATGAAGTGATTGTTGCGGACAATATTGTCAAAGTATTGAAAAGCTCCGGCTATCAGCCAATGAGTCCAGCACTCAATTATGATCAGGCCATTTTGCAAATCGAAAAGGAGCGACCCGATTTTCTTATTCTGGATATCAACCTTGGAAAAGGAAGATCAGGAATTGATGTGGCCAGGTTTCTACTGGATCGCCACCCTGCGCCTTTTATCTTTCTTACGGCTTATGCCGATCCCAAAACGCTTACTGCAGCCTTCGAGACCAAACCTGCGGGCTATTTGATAAAGCCATTTACCAAATCGGATATTAAGCCCAGTATCGAAGTGGCATTGATAAACTATCGTCTGAGAGAGAAAGAGCAAAGCTCAGACCAACTTGAGTTACTCACCGCCACGGAGAAAGATGTCATCAGACTTATTGCTCAAAACAAGACCACCAAGCAAATCGCAGATGAACTGCATGTGTCCGTCAGCACAGTGAAAAATCATCGGCACAACATCTGCAATAAGCTCAATCTACCTCCATCAAATAATTCACTGCTCTCCTGGACCATGTCCAATCACGCTGAGTTGCAGTCCTTATCATGAATGCTCAGCCATTTTTAAGGAGGTACATACGACCAGTTGGGTTACTCATCCTAGGGCTAGTAATGTTTTCAGAGGCTTTTGCAGGTAGCCTACCAGAGCAACGGATCCAAAGCGACGAAGTACAGTTACTGTCAGGGGAATGGGCTTTTTACTGGGGGAAATTCTACAGTGAAAACCCTGAGATAGTCCATCAAGAGCCAGATATGATCTTGACCAATCCTGAATCTTGGAATGGCTTAGCGCTCCGCGGAGAAACCCTTCCTGCCTTTGGGTTTGCGACCTATATCACCTCTGTGCATTTTGATGAGCCTAGAGAATGGGCACTCACACTCAAAGGTTTTTACTCGAGCTACGTACTTTATGTCAACGGGAAAAAGGTAGCTGCGAATGGTATCACTGGAAAAAGCGAAGACTCCACCTCTTTGCAGTGGGTACCCATGACTGTCACTGTTCCGTTTAAGCAGGGCGCGAATGAAATAGTGATAGAAGTATCCAACTACCAGCATTCCAAAGGCGGTTTTTTTCATCCCATTAAGCTTGGTGATCCGACCATACTCATACAGGATAGGGAGCTTTCGTTGATCATTGATGCATTTACTGCCGGTGCCTTCATTCTCATCGGAATATTCTTTTTGGGGATGTACGCTACCTGGAGAAGAGACATCAATTATCTCATCTACTTCGTGCTGACTACCAGCTATGGTATTCGCTTGTTGTCCAATGGTACTCACATTGTGAAAAGTTGGCTAACCGATTGGCCCTGGCAGTTGCTTGTGGGGATTGAGTATTTTTCATTTTATACCGTCTGGTGGTCTTCACTGGCATTGATCGCATTCGCTCTGCCCAAGCGCCTACATCAGATCTACAGCATTCTCTTTTTACTCTTGATGCTAAGCGTGCTCGTGTTGCCCTTGCATCTCTATTCACAGCTCTTGTTGCCGTCAGTCGTAATAGGTTTTTCTTGCTACCTCCTTTGTCTTATTTTTCTAACAATCAATAAGCAAAACATTAGCAACCGATCATTCTATGCAGTATTTATATTCCTGATGCTGGCCTTATCAGGTTGGATGTTGGAGTTTTTGCTCTATGCCAAAGTGATAGACATCTCAGTGGCACTTCCCAATCTCTTTCGCCTTATGGCAGTCCTATCACTGGCATTTTTAGTTTCCGAGCAGTATGCGACTCATTTTGACCAAGTAGAGCGACTCAAAAAAGAAGCCGAAAATCAGGCTGAGACCATCGAGAAGCAATATGACACCCTTCAAGAGCAGCAAGACCTACTCAAGATAAGAAACACCAAAATCGAAACCCTGCTCAGAGAAGTGCATCACAGAGTGAAAAATAATCTCCAGCTGATCACAAGCTTGCTGGAGGCTGATGACTTGCAGAAGAATCCCAAAAAGATCGCTGCATTGCTAGAGGACAGTCAATCGCGGGTAGCCACCATGTCCTTGATTCATCAAAACCTGTACATGCATGATAACCTTGCCACTATTCCATTCAAGGAGTATGTGGAGGAATTGGTTCACCACATTGCTGAGATTCATTATGTACAGAATCTTCGACTGAAGGTCAACTCCGGGCCATACGAATTTGATGTAGATACCATGGTGCCACTGGGCTTGGCGCTCAATGAACTCATCACCAACGCATTCAAATACGCTTCAAAAGATCGTAGTTGTGCCCTGGACATCCACTGCCAAGAGTTGGCTGAGGGAGAATTTGAACTGACCATCAAAGACGAAGGGCAGCCTCTTCCAAAACCACTGAGCGCATTGATCACGGAGGGTTACGGATTGCGTCTCGCGCACCGACTAAGCAACCAGCTCATGGGAAACCTGTTTCACACGTATGAACAGGGCAATCGGTTTTTGATCCAATTCTGGAATACGGAACGTAGAAAAAAAGTGCTATAACAGAGCCAAAATATAGACCCTGGGGTCTATTGTGAGATATCCACCCTTTCAGGAATTTTACGGGGAATTAGTAGCTATAGCTACGCCAGCACCAATGAAAATACTGATAGTCGAGGATGAGTTAATCGTGGCAGACAATCTGAGCAATACGCTCAAGCGGCTCGGCTATACACCTTTGGAACCTGCCATCAGCTATACCCAAGCGCTGGAGCGACTTGCCGAAAAACCAGACCTGGCACTCCTGGACGTGCATCTGAGCGGGCAGAAAGACGGGATAGACGTGGCGGAGTATCTCAATGAGCACTTGCACATCCCCATCGTATTTCTCACAGCTTATGGGGATGATGCCACCATAGAACGAGCCAAGAAAGTGCTGCCTGCGGGCTATCTTCTCAAGCCTTTTAAGAGGGCTGACATCAAGCCAACCATTGAAATAGCGATTACCAATTTTCAGGCACGTTCTCGACGGGAAATTACCAAGAGCAATCTGCTCACTCGGCTCAATGCCTCCGAGGTGCAAATCGTCAAGCTCATAGCGGAGAACAAGACGACTGCTCAGATAGCAGAGGTCATGTTTCTCTCCACGAGCACCATCAAAAATAAGCGACATAAGATTTGCGCCAAGCTCGAATTGCCGCCATCTAACAATGCACTCCTCTCTTGGTGCGCTAATCATAGGCAGGAAATAGCGCGGCACTGAGCCAAGTCCAAAAATTCATGGGGGATAAACGCACATTCATCGAATAGTTCCCTTGCTTCATATCGAATAGAACCCTAGGGTCTATTGCGGCTCTTGGTATAAGACAACAAGTTTGAGGGTAAAATACAAAAACTACTTGCATGACAAGATATCTACTGCTTTCAGTCTGTGTTCTGGTCTCTTTTGCGTCACTGGCGCAGACGATCTCCATACAAGGGGTGCTGCGTGACGCCAAAGGGCGCACCGTGGCAGATGGTGACTACCAGGTGACCTTCTCCCTCTACGAATCACTCACAGGAGGATCAGCCCTCTACACCGAGTTGCACCCTTCTATCACTACCTCCCAGGGACTCTTCTCAGCCCTACTAGGTGCCGAAGGTGCCCCCGATACGCTGAGTGCTTTGCCTTTCGATACTACCTATTATATAGGAATATCGATAGAGGGCAAAGCGGAGCTAGAGCCACGCACGGAGCTGACGCTCAATCCTTACGCGGCAAGTGTACGTGGCGGAGACAATCAGCTCCCTTCCACGGGCAATGTAAGCATCCTCACCGATGTGACCGTGGATTTGGGAAACGTCTATCTCGCAGCAGGAGACCTCTTGCTAGAGAAAGGTAATGTCCGAATCGACTCAGGTACGCTTACCATCAATCTGGGAGACATCCAACTCACCGATGCAGGTGGGGCGATCCGCTTCTCTGATGGTACGATCCTCAACTCCGCCGAAGGAGGGACTGCCTCTAGTGCCGGAGCGGCTGATACACTCAGTATCACGGCAGACGCAGATATGGACTCTACAGGAGGGATCGAGTTTCAGATAGGTATACAGCCGGCCATGGTCATACGAAACGATGGTTTTTTGACGATGGAGGCAGGCATGATGCTCGACTCTGGCAAACTCATGTACAAAGGCGATCGAGACATTACGCTTGGGCATTACCAACCGGGCGACTCTAGCTTCTTAGCGCAGCTCACTATTAGCGCAGATAGCACGGCCACCTTTGCGAAGATTCCCCAAAGCCTCGATAGTGCCGAGGCGGATGATGATGCTTTTACCTTGGGGTATTTGAAGACGTTTACCAACGAAAGACTAACCCAATATGTTGATCAGGGCCTAGATATAGAGCTCGGTGATACTTATCAGGGAGGGAAGGTATTTGCCATGGAAGATGGTTATGCCTATATCGCTTATTATCACGATGGTTACATGGAGGTGTCGTATCAAGACTTTTATGATTATTCTTCTTGGAACTCTTCTGCCTTATTTGGGTCGGGTTATGAAAACACGCAGAGACTCTTCAGTCAACACAACAACGAAACTTATACTTCGGTAGTAGAGGGTTTTCTCCTTGCCAATGATTTGGCAGGATATGACGACTGGTTTCTTCCTTCGAGGGAGGAGGTGGTACGCTTACTACAGGTGGACCCTAATTTCGATCAAGGATATCGCATTCCTACCAGTACGTACCACTCTGGCTGTAGCTCGAGTAACGTAGCGTATATCGAATATATCGTAAATGACAATAGTATAGGTTGTGAAAATATTGAGCTTACTGATAACAGCAGCTATCGCTTCATTTTCGTAAGAAGGATTGAAAATACCTCCCCTTTCTACGACACCTCCGACCCGAATGATTACGTAACCGCCGGAGTGCTGCAACAAAACCGCTCACGTTTCATAGACAATAGCTATAAAATTGGAGCACTAGTAGGCGTGGGCAATGACCAGGGAACGGTGTTCGCTCAAACAGAAGATTCCGTTTACATTGCTAAGTACATAAATAGCAGTTATAGGCAAACTTACTCCACAGGTTTTAGCTGGGAATCATCGCAAGATTTTGGGACAGGATATACCAATACCCAAGCCATGATTGCGGCCTCCAAAGCGTACAATGGTAGTTCATTATATTCTGATGAATGGGGCTATCAAATAGAAACTAATCATCCTAACTGGTACCTGCCATCAGTTGATGAACTCAAAGCGGTGTTGGATAGCCTACCATCTGGATTCGCCCCGGGTAATACCTATTTATGGACGAGTAGCAATTATAACACAAGCACAAGTTATGGTTACTATGTCTCTACCAATGGCTCTGGTAAATATAGTTCCAATGATTACACGAGCAGAAGAGACATAAGTCGCGCTATTCTCATCCGCAAAGTAGCAAATGAAGACTTGAACTTCTACTCCACCAATCCTAGTAACCTCGTCACCTGGGCCTACTACAATGCCCGAATGGATGGTCTGGAGCGCAAACTAACCAATGCAGCCAATGCTTATTTGGATAGACTAAGGAATACGCTTCCTACCTACACCGTAGGTCAGCAGACTGAGGGGGGGACGGTCTTTGCTATTCAAGATGGGTATGCCTATATCGCTTATGAGTATGATCCAGACAATAGTTACCGCTTTGAAAATTATGCTACCAACGCCACCGGCACAGCCATTGGAACAGGATATAGCAATACACAAGAGATCCTCAATAATTCATCGAACACTAGTAATTCATACATCGAAGGTATCCTCAGAAGTACAGTCAATGGCCATAATGATTGGTTTCTGCCGTCAAGTGGTGAGCTTCAGGCAGTATTTAACAATACGAGTGTAGCTACCAACGCATTATCATATTATTGGTCGAGTACCTATTATGGATGCTGTGAAGATTACTACATATACAACCCTAATGGCGCATCATCTTTTGAGAATTATTACGATTATAGATTCCTCATCCTCGTCCGCCGAGTACCTACCAACTAAAACCGCCATACCCATGAAAAAGACATTTATACAAAAAGATATCTCTCAATCTCTGACTAATCGATTCATTCCCATGAAACAGTTTCTTACTTTATTATTCCTACTTTCTGGCTTTGCGCTTACTGCCCAAACCATCGCCGTACAGGGTGTACTGCGTGACCCGAGAGGTCGTACTGTGGATGATGGCTTCTACGAGGTAGTCTTTAGCCTATACGATCAGGCAGCAGACGGCACTGCACTTTGGAGCGAGACGCACCCAAGTCTGGCCACTAAAAACGGTCTGTTCGTAGCGAAGCTGGGAACGTACCAGACGCTGGATATAGCCTTTGATACCACTTACTATCTGGGCATAGCCATAGAAGGCAGGGTGGAGATCAGTCCACGCATGGAGCTATCACTGGCACCATATGCCTTGGGGGTGTTTGGTAAGGACAATTACTTCCCCGGTGTAGGAGATGTACGCATCAAAGACAGCCTGAGCATAGCCGAAGGAAGCCTTACGCTCAACGAAGGCAGTATGCTATTGGGCAAAGGGGACATGCAGCTCGACTCTGGTAACCTGACCATGCAAGGAGGAGACATCATCCTCAACAAGGAAGGCGCTGGGATAGAGTTTGCTGATGGTACCAAGCTGACCACCGCTTTTGGTGGAACAGCCGCCAACCTCAGCAACCCCAATAGTGTAATCATCGCCGCAGATACGGATGAAGATGGCGTGGGAACCATCGACCTGAAAATCGGCGATTCTACCTATATGCAAATTAACAATGCCGGTAGGGTGAGTGCAAGAAAAGACGTCTTGCTAGACAGTGGGCAGCTGATGGCCAAGACAGGCAATGACCTGGGCATAGGCCATTGGAACCCGGAAGACTCCACGTACAGCGAGGTAATGAACATGAATGCCGATGGTACAGTCGTATTTACCGGCAACATCAAAGCAGCAGGAGAAGCCACAGCAGACGAAGATTTGGTGAATCTCGGCACGCTCAATAGCTACCTAGCACCGAATATTCCGGATACCTTGGTAGAATACAATCTAGATCCAGAGATTGGCGATGAATTAAATGGCGGACAAGTATTTGCTATAGAGGAGGACTATGTCTACATCGCTTATGCGTTCCCTGCAAATAATAGTGGATATTATCTCAATCGTTATAGCAGCTCATGGAGTTCATCTAGAGACTTTGGGACAGGTTATCAAAACACTCAAAATTTACTTGCGGCAAACCCAAGTAACGCAGGTAACAGTGGTTCGGTTTTTTGGTACATAAACAATAATTCAGTAAACGGCTATTCTGACTGGTTTATACCATCCGCAGATGAATTGGCGAGAGTCTTTCAAGTTCTGTCAGGATTTAGCGCTGTTTCAGATAATAATTGGTTTGCATCTAGTACGATGTGTGATGGTAGTTCGACTAGTGTAATTGATATTAATTTGAGTGCTAGCTACAGTTGTACAGGGTTTGCAAAAGACGACTTTGTACTAGTCAGAAGAGAGCCAAGAGACGCTACCATCACACTCCAATTCGATGACAACTCTACCCTTACGGTGGGAGCTTTGCAGAATTATTTGCCAGTATTATCAGAAAACCCTGCCCAGCAGATTGGTTCAGATTTCGGAGGTGGAAAAGTTTTTGCCAATGACGATGATTTCGTTTATGTAGCTTATCCATTTTTTACCAATGCATACTATTTAGATAATAATAGTACTAGTTTCACATCATCCATTGAGTTTGGCACAGGGTATGACAATACGCAAACCATCTTTGCCAATGCTACAGATGGAAACAGCAATAACTGGGAGTATTACATACAAAACAATGCTCCGGGTGGATATACGGACTGGTACATTCCATCGCAGGGAGAATACGATAGTATTTTCATCAATACACCAGAGATAATGGGGCCTTACACTAACTATTATCTATGGACGAGTAGCTCATCTGGTACTTCATCTACCTCGGCTCGCTATGCCTATTTTGGTTCTAGTACGAATTACAATTCTTACTACAGTACTACCAGCTTGTGGAATAATTATCAAACCATCCTTATTCGTCGCATTCCACGCGCAACAACCTACACCGCAGATGACAATGATTTCGTAACCGTAGGTTTCTTACTCGATAAAATCGCTGAATTGGAGCAGAGGATTGAAAGCTTGCTAAGCCCAGCCATAGGTACAGAGACAGACGGGGGTGTAGTTTTTGCAAATGAGGATGGCTACACCTACATCGCATATCTGTTTGACAATAGCACTGAGTTATCAACTTACTCTGGAGGATATTCCTCGAACTCAACGTTCGGTTCAGGGTATACCAATACGCAAAACCTGTTCTCAGCTTTTAGTAATGAAAGTGTAAGTAACACCATAGAGTATAAAATCCTAAACAACAACATCAACGGGTATAGTGATTGGTTCGTGCCTTCTTCAGAGGAATTGCAGCGAATTTTTGATAATACCAATCTTGCTGATAGTTATAGTTCATCTCAATATTTCTGGACAAGTGAACAGGGCTCTTGTGGCTCGGGTTGGAGCAAGTTGGCTTTAGCCCCGAGTGGTACTACTACTTGTTCGGATAGTGAAACAACCTATCCATTTATCTTGGTAAGAAGAAAATAACCCGAATCCACTACAAGCATGATACGCAATCAAATGAAAAGTATGCAGCAGTGGGTTTGGGGCTTGATCCTACTCACTGCGCTCACCATCCCTGCCCAGGCGCAGCAGGATTGTGAGGAAGAGTTTAATTATACCGTAGAGCGAGCAGAGACCGGAGGAGGTTCTTCCTTCAGCTTTAGCCGAGATTACCGCATGAACGTCATCATCGGTCAGCCGGTCATCGGGGTTACCGGATTTGAGCTGGAAGGTAATCTAGCCACCTACGGTCAACTGGGCTACTACGATCATGAGCCTACGGGACCTTTCACTACGGCCTCTGAGGGAGAGTATTTGGATAGGATCGAAGTGAAGTGGGAAGTGATCAATGATGTGCTGGCAGCACCTGTCACAGATGCCCTTACCCGCATCTACCGAAATGGTAGCCTTATGGCTACTGTGCCGCTTTCACAGACGACCTTTCAGGATTGGAATGTATTCCCCGGCGAGTACTACACCTATGAGATTGTCACCAGCAATGAGTATGGCGAGAGCCATGCCCAGGAGGTCATCGGTTTCCTCAATCCTAATGGACGTATCACCGGAAACGTCTCTACTCAGAGCGGATCTCCTGTGTCGGATGTTAAAGTGACCCTTGCGCCTAATCTGGGTCGTACCTTATCTTTTGACGGAGTAGATGACTATGTCTTCTTTACAGACGAAGTATTGGAGCTCGATAGCATCTATACGGTGGAGGGCTGGTTTAGAAATCTGGAAGCCAAAGAGCAAACCATATTTTCGGCTTTAGACAGTGCTACTACCACGCCTATTGTGAAAATCAGCCTGACAGAAGCGGGCCGTCTGCAGTATTATCATGATGGCAATGGAGATGGCGATGCTACCATACTCACCTCTAAGGACGTCTACAATGTGGACAACTTCGAGCGTCAGTGGCACCATTTTGCGGCGGTGTATGGAGATGAGACCACCTATCTATACGTCAATGGTCAGCGAGTGGCCGAGATCGCCACCCCTGACGATGATGTGACCAAAGTGTGTCAGATCGAGCTGGGTAAGGATGGAAAAGACCTCTTCAGCGGATACTTCCAAGGGCACTTGGATGAATTTAGGGTTTGGAGCATGGAGCGATCCAGAGAAGACCTTCGGAAGTTTGATGACATCACCCTCATCGGTACGGAGACAGGCTTACAGCACTACTGGAAGTTTGACGAGCGCTTTGGTGACAAGATCTATGACTACAGCATCAAAGCAGACGTAGAAGACCGTGTGCATGGGTACAGTTGTGATGTAGAGCGCACCGAATTTTTATCACCTGTTCAGGCAGGTGCCTACACCGACGAAGGGGGCGATTATATCGTAGCTGGAGTTTACTACGGTAGTGGTCAGACATTCCAGGTCAATGTGGAGAAGAATACTTCCATTGGCTTTTCGATGGACTTTGATGGATCAGATGATTTTATCAGTTTCCAAAACGAACGCCTACCATTGGAATCTACCTTCACCATAGAGGGCTGGTTCAAAGTAGGGGATCATCCGGCCAACGATATGGTACTCTTTGAGGCGACCAACCCTGAGAATGATAACCTATTCGTTCAGGTGAAAATGAACGCAGCTGGCAATATGGTGGCTACTTACTCACCTGATGGCGTACCTACCTCGCTTACTTCTGCTTTGGTCTACGACGATGAGTTTTGGTATCATATAGCCTTCGTGAGTGATGGCACTGACTTGATACTCTACATTGATGGCGAGGAAATAGCCAGATCATCAGCACCATCAGCTGCCAACTCTCCGGTAGCTTCGCGCTTTGCCTTTGGCCGTAGCAATCCTAACACAATACAAAGTGGTGATAGCTATTTCGATGGTAGGCTGGATGAATTTAGAATCTACGATTACGCCCGTACCGACAATCAGATCAATGCAACCATGAGGCAGGTGCTTCCACTGGACGAATTTGATATCGCACAGCAAGAAGGACTCTTGGGATATTGGAATCTTGGAAACGGACAAGGCACGTTTATCTCAGACCTGTCTCCAAACCAACTCAATGGTACATTCGAAAATCCGCAGTTGATTCAGACTTCCGGAGATCCTGTGGTGGCCAATTGGGACGGAGCAGACATTCCACTGGATGTGGAGTTTTTCAGTCATGATTTCAATCCAAACGCCAGAAACGTATCACTCGACCCATCGGTCACAGCAGTGGATAGAGTAGATTTTCAGGACATCTCACAATTGGGCGTGAGTGGATTCATCCGCTATACAGGTACGGACTGTTTCGCAGAGGGAGTGGAGATCAAGGTCAATGGATCATCCACTTTGCCTAAGACCTACACCGATGAGTTTGGTAAGTTCAAGGTGGAGTTTGAGCCAGGCAGCAGAGGACAGGTCCTGACTTTTGAAAATGGCGACCACACTTTCGTGCCGGGATTCATTGAGCTACCCCGTCTCGTTAGACCTTTGGCAGGTATCAATATAGAAGACAATGTAGCCCGCACACTGAAAGGAAAAGTAATCGGTGGCATATGTGATTACCCGATCAGTGGAGCAGGCATAGGCAATGCGCGTGTGATCATGTCTACACAGCCATATTGTTACTCAGATACTGCCATAGTGGACAACACCACGGGAGCTTTCGAATTTCAGAATGCACCACCACAGAGCTATGTGCTCTATGTAGAGCACGAAAATCCAGAGATTCAGTCCTATTTTGATTTGCAAGGAGCCAAAGAGGTGTCTCTTGTCAATGGTGATTTGAACAATGTGACCTTCCGCTACCGTGCGCCAGTGCAGGTGGAGATGGAGGAGTTTGCCAGCAACAGCTGTGGGCTGCCGGTCATTGATCAGAATGAACGTGTGAGCCTGGACATCTTTGTGTTCGAAGACTATTTTGGTCAGCGCTGCAGCACCCCTAGCGGTAAAATCAGAATATTTGATGACATCAGTGATCGCGATGCGCAAGAGGTAGAGTTTAGCAATGGATTTGCTTCTTACGAAATTCGTGGCGGTACGCCAAATACCCTGAGCGGTGGAAGTACACCTTATCAGAAGAAGATTCAGGTCGTAGCGTTTGACAATGAGCTGGGAGATCTGGCTGAAGATACGCAGTTCGCTTATGTCACGGGTGTATTGCCGGGCAATATGGACTTTTCGACTACCTCACCAGAAATGCCATTCTTGATCCTGAGAGCTCCTCCGGGTGACAACTCCGTTTCGTACATAGAAAAGGGAGAGACCTTTAGCAATACCATGAGCTTTGGACTGGCATCTGACCTGAGTCAAGGTGCTTTCGGTACGGCTCAGTTGGGAAATACGGTTAGGACATCTGTAGGACTTGGTGCTTCCAAGATCACAGAGGTGGAGGTGACCAATGAGTACACGGCAGAAGTCAACTACTCTACTCGCCTCAACAGTGACTTTGAGATGACTCAGAGCTTCACGACCAATGAGCGAATCAGTACCACACCTACCAATGGGGACGTTTATGTAGGTGGAGCAATGAATGTATTGTATGGTGCTGCTACTAACATGAAGATCAATCCATCTACCTGTGAGATCATCCTGGATAAGGAGATCATTATGGCGCCAGATGGATTTGCTACTACGTTCATTTACACAGAGGATCACATCCTCGGGACGATCATTCCAGAACTCGAAGCGCTGGGTCAGAAAACAGAAGCCAACAGCTGGAAAGGTATGATCATGATGAACCATGCGCTCAAAGAGCGTGCAGAGTTTGTGGAGAACATCACTTTTGATGCCGGAGTGGAGTACACGAAAGAGTTTACCGAGTCGGTCAGCAACAATTTTAGTTTCCAAAAAGAGGTAGAGATCAATGCGTCTATTGCTCAGGAAACAGGTGTCACGGTAGATGATTCTGGTATCACCGTAGGAACTAATACTACCATGCAGGTAACCATGGGTGTAGGTGGAGCTTCTTCAGGTGAATTGACACGTACAGTAGGTTATACCCTTGCAGATGATGACTTTGGTGACAACTTCACGGTCAACATCTTGAAAGATCCGGTTTATGGTACACCTGTTTTCGAATTGGTTTCGGGAGCATCGAGCTGTCCATACGAAGGAGATATCTACAACTATGGAAAAGGTTTGGGTGATGTACCTACTTCATCTTTGATCAGCGATCTTGGCTCTGAGCTATTTCACAAGCAAATCAGTCAATTGGCCGATGTAGGAGGAAGTGAGCTGGTAGATCCATTAGTGGGAGCGGTAGATGATGTTTTGGGCATTATCGGATTAGATGGATTGGGTGATGCCGTATCAGACTACACGGATGTAGATGCCGCGGTTGAGTTGATTGCCGATGAGTTGGGACTCAATGATGAAGCACAGCTAAGAGAATCCAATCGTGTCATAGATTTCTATTTGGCGGCTTTTGACTTGGTGCAGCCAGAGACCAGAACGCTAAAGCGTGAAGGGGTACAAATGACCCTGGAACAGAATGTAGCAGTGGATATTCCTGTAGATCAGGAAGCGGTATTCTCGCTCAATCTTGGAAACCTTAGCCAAACAGGAGAGTCGGGCGTGTACTATCTGACGGTACTACAAGAGACCAATCCCGATGGGGCGATTATCAAGGTGAACGGACAGCCACTCACGGGTAACAATGACATCTCGTTTGTACTACAAGCGGGAGAGCAGGTCAAGACTACTATGACCGTGGAGAAAGGGCCATTAGCCTTTGATTATGAGGATATCACATTGATGTTTTATTCATCTTGTGAGCGAGAGTGGGCGGATGCCAGAGGGTTTAACTTCCCGGAAGAGTCATTCTCTAGTCAGCAAAACATATCGGTCAACTTCATAGAGGTCTGTAGCCCTATCAACATCGCCGATCCGGGTGAAGACTGGGTGATCTCTGCCATCGATGGAGATCGCATGACTGTGACGATCAACGAGTATGACTTGCAGCGACCGGAGTTTAGTGAAGTTAAATTTCAGTACCGCAAAGACTTTGAGGGTGAGCCATGGATCAATGCCGAGGAGTTTCTCAAGGCAGATTTGGAGCCGGGATTCACCATCTTTAGCTGGGATGTTGCTTTGTTGGATGATGGGCCGTATGAGATTAGAGCGGTTTCCTTTTGCGATGGAGACATTCCATCCAGAATTTCTGATATTCTCAAAGGCGTAATCGACAGAACTCCGCCAGCCCTACTAGGTACACCAACTCCAGCGGATGCAGTACTAGGCCCAGATGATGCGATTAGCATTGCATTCACAGAGGACATCAAATGCGATGATATCATCAGCTTGCCTGTAGATGTGAGTCTGATTCAAGGATCTACTAACAATGTGGCTCTGTCTAATACTGAGACGGGCTTGTATATGGATGCTACGGTGACCTGTGAAGGCAACACCTTGGTGATCGTTCCAGAGATTCAGAATAAGTTCATCGAAGGTCAGGTAATTCGTGTGGATGTACTTGGTATGAAAGATGAATTGGGCAATGAGCAAACCGAGACGATCACATGGGAATTTCTCGTGCGTCGCAATCCATTGGAATGGATCGGTGGCGATGTTCAGTCTACCGTGTATGAAGGAGAATCACCGCGGTTCATTAGATCTATCAAAAACAATGGGGCCTTTGCTGTCAATGTCAACCTCAGCGGAGAGTTGGATGTACAGACACTTGATGAAACGGCACTTCCTAGTTGGATTACAGCTTCGCCGAGAAGCTTCACCCTTCAGCCGGGAGCTACACAGGATGTCACGTTCAATATCAGTGATCAGATCAGTGGAGGAGAGTATCAGGGAATAGTCGCTGGAGCCACCAGTTTCGGTGCGCCAGAACTACGATTTGATGTCAGGGTACTTTGTCAGGAGCCGACCTGGGCAGTCAACGAAAGTAGATTTGAATATTCTACCACCATCACCGGGCAGTTGAATATCCGTGGTGAGATGAGTGAAGATGAGTATGACATAGTAGCGGCCTATGTAGGGGATGAGCTACGGGGTGTAGGTTTGGTAGAATATGCACCGGAGCTGGCTGCCATACCGGGAACACATCCTTACCTCGTGTTTATGACCATCTATAGCAACAGCACCAAACTGGAGGAAATAGACTTCAAAGTATGGGATGCGAGTAGATGCCAGCTCTACGGAGAGGTAGCCGAGAATTATAGCATTGGGGCTACCAGCATAAGTATAGGAAGTCCTACGAATCCTGCGACCATTACAGTCACGAACAATTTGGTACAGTCCGTAGCATTAAAACAAGGATGGAACTGGATCTCCTTTAATCTCAATATGGAATCTTCTTCGGTAAATGAGGTGTTGAATACGCTTCAGAACGCAGATAGAGGAGCAGTAATCAAGTCTCAAAACCAATACAGTCAGTATGTGCCTACGCTAGGTTGGGTAGGACCTCTGGGTAAGATAGATAGTACCAGGGCTTATAGAATCAAGTTGACAGCAGATGACGTACTGGAAGTAAGAGGAATGCCAGTGGATTTTGAGACCACCAAAGTAGAGCTAGACTCTGGCTGGAACTGGGTGAGTTTCTTGCCGCCACTTGGAATGGAGATCAACCAAGCGCTAAGCAGCCTGTCTGCTACAGCTGACTTCATTGTCAAAGGCCAAAAGGAGTTTGCTCAATATGTAGACTTCCAGGGATGGGTTGGGAGTTTGGACTTCTTGAGACCAAACAAAGGTTATCAGGTGTATTCCGATAGGAAACAAACCTTGATCTATCCGGTAAACAATGCCAACGCCAGGACCATGATACCGGATGAAATAGTACTGGATTTACCAGAGGGATGGGCTGTCAACGCGCACGACTATGAGTACAATGCCAATTACATCGTACGAGTGGATGGTGCCAATGTGCGAGAAGGGGATATACTTGGCCTCTTTGCCAACGAACGTCTAAGAGGAGTAGGAGTAGCGAAGTATGTAGCCTTCATGGACGCACATTACTTCTTTGTGACTGCTCATGGCCCTGAAGATGTTGGCAGCCTAGAAGCAATGTTAGCAAGAGGTAATGATCAGATTTCATTTGAGAATCAGTCTCTATCTTTTGCTTCGGATCAGGTTTTTGGAACAGTAGCCAGCCCAATAGTGCTTCAGTCTAGTACCGTTTTGGGTGCTGAGCCTGTGAAGACCACAATGGAAGTATACCCGAATCCTGGGGACGATTTCACGGCGATTCGACTGAGCATGATCGGTACGGAAGAGGTTTTTGTGCAGATGCAAAATCTCACTGGTAAGACAATCAAAGAAATGTCGCTTGGTACCTTGTCGAAAGGAGAGCATGAGATTACTATTGAAAGGACATCCTTCGGAACAAAAGTGCCTGCTGGAATATATCTGGTGAGAGTTACTGTTGGAGATCAGATTTTCACGCAGAAACTTATTTGGAAATGATAAGACGCATTCATAAAAGCTGTCGTGCCTATGGCTTTTTGATTATTGTGTTGCTGAGCCACGTTACTGTGGCTCAGGTCACCCAAATTCCTGATCAAGAAGTGGGAAGAGGAGGACAGTTTGCTTCTATAGATCTGGCTGCTTACTCGGAGGGTGCAGCAGTGGTCTGGGATGTTACCTTCCCAAAGGTGGACAATCCTATCAATCGGCCTGATTGGCAGGTAGTTAGCTCAGCCTTTCAGTTTGAGATGAATATCACCGCACAGGTGATAAGCAAAGGTGAAGTGGCCAAAGGCGCACATCATATTTTGGGAGTGGTAGATGCTGATGGCAAGGTGAGAGGTGTATCTTCAGCTACTGAGATAGGAGAGACGTGGGTTTATTTTTTGACGGTCAATGGAAACACAGCGGGATCAGAGTTGCAGTTCGTTTTTTATGATTCCCTTTTTGACCAGACCCTCAAAGGGGAAAAGCTATTGTTCAATCCAAATGCGATTTTAGGACAGCCGGATCAACCTTATGAGGTGAATACAACCATTATCAATGCGAGGCTCGACGGAAGTTTATTGTCTATCGATTTGGTAGATGAATCATTTCTGGGAACTGAGCAACTTGTTGTTTCGGCCATCGTGCCAGATGAATCTATCACATCAGATACCGTAAATTTCACTGTGGTTGGCAATTTCGAGCCTGAGATAGGTGGCATTGAAGATCAGGTAGTGGCTTTCGGTCAACCCCTACAGACGATCGATTTAACTGCTTTTACCACACTACTCGATGCTGATCCAGTGATCTACTCCGCTCAAAGTGGGGACAATGTTTTGGTCACTATTGATGAACAATCCATTGCCAGCTTCACTTACCCGGAAGGTTGGTCTGGCACAGAGCAGGTCACAGTTACAGTGACGGACGATTCCGAGTTTGCATTTCACGATGCTCAGGAGTTCAATATTACCGTTCGACCCGAGGAAATAGCTCCAATATTGATGGGGATTCCCAATCAAACTATTGGGAAAGGAGGGGTTCCGAATTCCTTCAATTTATTTGATTTTCTCACTACCAACAACGAAGAGGGCATCAATTGGTCGATTCGACCATACGCGGAGGCATCAGAAAATAGACCAGGATGGTCCATAAACTCCAACGCGTTTGAGTTTAGTATGTCTATGACCTCTATCGTAGAGAGCTATGGTAGCAATTCGGTAAAAGGAGACGACCTACTGGCGGCATTTACTGTGTCTGATACGACCCTACTAGGAGTCGCTGAACCGACCAAAGTCAATGAGGATTGGTTTTTCTTTTTGACTGTATTCAGCAATCAGGGTGAAAACGAGTTCTTTTTTAAATACTACAGTGCGGAGAATCAGTCTATTCTAGGCATCAATGAACAACAAGATTTTACGCAGAATGCCGTATTGGGAGACCCACTCGAACCAATCATATTGACGGCAGGGATTCTGTTGCCCGAAGTGAATGATGGAACAGTACGCTTTACGAATACGGATGCTGATTGGGCTGGTGTAGAATCATTCATTTTTATAGCCACCGATACCACCACTTCAGCGTCACTCTCGGATACAGATACGATACGCATTGAAGTGGTTGATATCGTCTCCCCGAAGCTTGCAGCGCTTGATTCTATAGTTATTGAGGAAGGGTCTACTTTTGATGCTTTGAATGTGGCTGATTTACTTTCTGAAGTCACCATTGGGGAGGTTACTTTTTCCATTTCAGGAGGAGAAGTTTTTGGAGCTGGCTTGATTGATAATCAACTTATTGCTACCGTGCCGAATGAGAATTATTTCGGAGGTGCTACCATTTTACTTACTGCTGCTCTGACTGATTTCCCTGAGATTTCATCATCAATTGAAATCATCTATTACGTAAGTGCAGTAAATGACGCGCCATATTATACGGACACTACCTCTTCGGCATTTGTATCGGCAAACACGCTTTTCAGCTATGAAATCAACGCAGAGGATGTGGATAGTGAGGTACTAGAGTTGACCGTGGAGGGTCGCCCAGATTGGTTGCGATTTGTCAGAAGTGGAGGCTTTGGTTTACTCTATGGTACCCCGGGAAGTGATGATGCAGGAATTGTCAATTTAGAAATCACTGTAAGCGATGGGGAGATTACCACTTCCAAATCTATTTCACTGGAAGTATCCAATAGCTTTGTTCGTTGGTTGACAGTACGAGATCAGATCATTGAAGAAGGTTCTGAATTTGATGCGCTCTATCTTCCAGATTATGTCGAGCTATCAGCAGATGTACATCCTGTTTACACTTTCACTACCGAAGGTGAGCTCTCCGTCTTGATGCAAGAAGACTCTTTATTCGTCAGTACTCCTAACGATGATTGGTTTGGATCTCAGCAAATTACTTTGAGTATAACAGACGCTAATAAATCAATTATCAATGATGAGTTGATCTTACAATTCGAAGTGACGAACATCAATGATGCGCCGATTATTTCCTCCGAACCAGTAACTGTAGCAGGTGTGGGGACCGCCTATCTCTACGAAATAGTTGCTTCAGACATAGATGGAGATGCATTGACCACTAGTGTAGTAGGTGATCTTCCTGATTTTCTTAACTTCAGTAGTAAGGATCGTGGAGGAATAGTGTTTGGTACTCCACAAGCTTCAGATGCTGGTACATATTCTATTGAGCTTTCCGTGACGGACGGCACACTTTCTATGAATCAGCAATATGACCTGACGGTCACTAGTAATTCGGCAAGCATATTGGAGATAGCTGATCAGCAGGTACTGGAAGGAGCTTTGTTTGATACCTTGAGTTTGACAGACTATCTGGTCGTAACCGGTGAGCAGGCAACAGCGTGGGAGATCGCTGGAGGAAATGAAATACAGTTTACCCTTACGGATGAAAATGAAGTTGTCGCTACCGTGCCTGATGAAGATTGGTTTGGAGAGGAAACACTCACTATCAACCTGCGAGACCCTGCTACTCAGCAATTATTGAGTACGCAGCAGGTTACTTATGCAGTGTTGAACGTCAACGATGCACCTGAGATTATTTCGGTACCCCAACGCAGTATTCGGGTCAATCTGGCGTATAGCTATGAGATCGTTGCAGAAGACAAAGATCGAGATGAACTCACGATCAGTATTGAAGGACTTCCGGAGTGGCTTTCAAGAGCTGGTAATGTTATATTCGGTACTCCACAAGCTTCAGATGCTGGTGCTTATACAATCACCATCACCATTTCTGATGGAGCAGAAATCATTGAGCAGTCGTTTACGCTG
>JAGDZO010000025.1:0-119445 GCA_049115815.1 Cyclobacteriaceae bacterium
GTAAATTTAGTTTTCAAATCAGAACTAAACTCACTGTACCATTTTTTGGGGTATCATCAAAATTCGATCAACTCTGTCTGAAATATTCAGACTAATATGAACTTTTCTTAGCAGAAATATGCAAAATAGAATTGAAGAGATGTTGTGTCTTAACAAAACCCAATAGGATCCCATTTAATTTAAATAAGGATCAATAATTGACATTTTTCGATTCATTGGAAACCCAAGCTTAGTACAATACCCCCACAGAAATATTGCTTGATCTCCAATACTTACGGAAACGCACAAAAAAAGGCAGCTACAACTAAGTAACTGCCTTTAATGAGCCTCCTATCGGGATCGAACCAATGACCTACTGATTACAAGTCAGTTGCTCTACCAGCTGAGCTAAGGAGGCCTCTATTAATTACCTCTTTTCACAAAGTGCTTTTCTAAGTTCTATGATTTTGCAACAAGTTGCTCTATCAGAACGCCGAACCGCAGCTAAGCTAAGGAGGCCAGATTTACTGCGTCTCAGTAGAACCTGTTTGCTTTCTATGAAAGCGAGTGCAAATGTATCATTCCAAACAAATAATACAAAGACCCTTGGCAAAAATTTAAGCTTGTTTTAACAATTTAAGTTGCTTCTTCAATTCTGCTATTTGAACATTGGCACTTTCTATTTTTTTATCAAAGTCTGCCCTCAATTTGTCTGCCGTTTTGGAAGCTGCGAAAAAATCCAAATTCGTATTCCAGGTGGCTATGTCATTCTCCAAATCACCAATTTTTCTTCGAATGGTTGATTCCATTTTATGAAGCTTATGACCTGAATTACCCCCGCCTTTCATTTTACTCAACTCTAGTTGAGTTTGAATCTCTACTCTTTGAGTATCTGATAGATCCTTCAATTGAAGCAATTTCTCAACTATCGCATCAAAACGAGCTTGAATCTTTTTGATAGCTCCTCGTGGAACAAAGCCAGCCGATGAAAACTTACCAAATAAGTCATACACCTCACTCAATTCAATCGTATCAGAGTTGATATATGCCTCAAGCATACTACAGATCTCTTCCTTCTTTTCCAGATTTTTTTCGAACTCTTTCTCCTGCACACTACCGTTGGCTCTTTTGCGATCAAAGAACTCATCACATGCCTTTTTGAACTTCTTATAAACTTCGTTCCTGACTTTATCGGGCACTGGGCCTATATCTCGCCACTGATTCTGAAGGCGCTTGAATTCGTTGGCCGTTTTCTCCCAATCATCACTAGACTTAAGCTCAATAGCTTTAGAAAGCAGTTCTTCCTTTTTCTTAAGATTCTCTTCACGCTGGCCTTCTAGTGATTTAAAGAAGGCATTTTTATTACTAAAGAATTGCTTAAATCCTCCCCAAAACTGTTTGTTAATAGCTTTCGATCGATCTCTTGGAAGTCCTCCTATTGCTTCCCACTTTTTCTGAAGCTCAAGGAGTTCCTTAGTTTTCTTGTTCCAATCACTTATTTTATCCGAAGAAAAAGCTACCAATTTGGCTACCTCCTCCGCTAAGGCGATCTTCTTTTCGGCGTTTTCTGCTAGTTCAGATTTAAGTCCGTCATAGTAATCTTTCCTTCTAGAATAAATCTCATCTGAAGCAGCCTTAAATCTTTGCCACAGTTCTTCCTGGATATCCTTAGGCACAGGACCCAGATGTTTATATTCCTCATGAAGTTCATTTAGCTGAACAATGGCCTCAGATAGATTTTCACTTTTAGCGAGCGCCTCAGCACGGCTACAGAGTTCTTGTTTGGCTTCTAAGTTCTTTTTTCTGTCGAGCTCTTTGAGTTCAAAATAGATACTTCTATTGTCATAGAATCTATCCATCAAAGCATTGTAGCTCGCCCAGAGGGTTTTGACGTAAGCGGCAGGCACGTGTCCTATACTTTTCCACTCTTCTTGCAATGCCTTAACTGCATTGATAGATGTGGTGCTTTCTTCACCATCTACTAGCTCACGAAGTTTCTCTAGTGTTTCTTCTTTTCGCTTTAGGTTTTCGTCCTTGCTCTTTTCTAATTCAGAGAAGAATTTATGTTTCTTATGACGAAGCTTTTCGAACAATGCAAAGTATGCCTGATCTGTTTCGTCACCTTTATATTGAAAATCCTCAGCAGCATTCTCTTCAGATAAAAAGGCTTCCTTCGCTTGATCCTTTTCAGCATCAAATATTTGATTGTAAAGTGGCCCTATCTCCTTTAGGGCTTTATCAAGGACTCTCATCTGAGTCATATTAGAAACCTGATTGAGCGCTTCTAAAATCTCTTCTTTATTGGCACCCTCTAGCTGCAGTGATTCGAGCAACGTTTCATCTTCATGCTGCCCATCTTCATCAGCATCTGATTCGTTAACTGTATCTTCTTCCTTCTCTGAGACCACTTCGGCTTGTTCCTGAGTCTTTAGCTCCAAGCCATCTCCAGCCTCATTATTGGCCGATTCATCAGATTTTGATGTTTCTAAATCAGTTTCAGCATCGGCTTTAGGAACCTCGCTGTTTTGATTAGATCCTGAAGCTACTACCTGTGTGGTTTCTGCTTGAGTTTCTGTCCCGTCCGAATCGGAATTCACCGTTTCATCAACCTCCTGATCTTTACTATTTTGGCCATTTTCACTTAATTCAGAATTATTCTGAACCGCTTCCTGAGCTTCATTTATTTCCTCAGGCATCTTGTTTACATTCTCCTCCATAATGGATTTTTCAAATTCTCCTCAATCTAATAATTATATCACACCGCACCCTCAATTTAACCTTGGGTCTAGTGGGTAATTAGCAATCATTCTAAACTTTCCTCCCATATCTTCCAACGCAGCTTTCCACAGTATGTCAGCCGACTCACGAAATACGAATTTTGCATCAGCACGTTTGTGGACTATCCATGATTTAGTCGCCAACTCCTCCTCCAACTGACCTACAGACCATCCTGAGTACCCAACAAAAATCCTTGGTGAACCTACCTCCTCATTGGTTGTAGACAATACTACTTTCAATGCATCAAAATCAATTCCCCAATAGATGCCTTCTGCGATCTTTTTGTCACCAGGAAATGTTTCCATACCTGAATGCAAAAAATGCAAGGTATTCTGCTGCACTGGGCCACCTACATATACTTCCGAGTCGGGTCCTTGATATCCTTCTATTAGCTCCGACAATCTATGCTCAGAAGGTTTGTTCAGTACGAAACCAAACGACCCATTTTCATCATGCTCGCATAGTAAAATCACGGTTCGCTCAAAATTCGGATCTGGTAGATATGGCTCTGAGATCAATAAATCTCCTCGTTCGGGTAAGACAATTTTATCGTTAGCGAAATAGTCCATTTAGTGTAGTGCAGGTTTTAGTGGCAATGATTCCAAAACAGTTGCTTCATGTTCAGTCATAGCCTCCAACCTCTGATAGACAACCGATTCATCAAAATAGTTTAAAGCCATCTTAATAAATATTTCCCCATGTTTCGCTTCTGAAGCCCAAAGTTCCTGATAGAAGCGTTTTATTTTAGGTTCATCTAAGGCTTCATAGACCATTTTGAATCTCTCAGCACCTCTGGTCTCCACCAATGAAGCAAGTAGCAATCGATCCATGAATCTTTCTTCCCTTCCGTCTCTGCAATTAGCAAGAAGCTGGGCCACATAGTGATCTTTACCAATCTCATGAGTCAGTTCAATACCTCTCTGCTCCATGATAGCATAAACTGACCTAAAGTGTTCCAATTCTTCGACAGCTGTATCTATTAGTTCTGGAATAATCTCTACACGATTAGGGTACTTAGCTACAAAACTCATCGCCATAGCTGACGCCTTGCGTTCACAGTTAGCATGGTCTTTTAGGAATTCGTCAAAGTCGCCCATGACAGTATCTATCCATGCTTGGCTACTGTTCACTTTCAAATCTATTCTTTGTTTCATCTTACCTCAGTCTTTCTTATTCTAATACCTAAATTTGAACGGATTTCAATTTGCTCTTTGGATCAAATCAGCGACAAATAAAATCATTTTAAACTTTAATCAGCAACCACTTCTTACTAAGTATGGGATTGGATTTAACATCACTTCGGCAGGAATACACCAAGGCTCAATTGGATATCGAATCTGTATTAGATTCTCCGTTTGAGCAATTTCAACAATGGTTTGAGCAAGCCAAAAATGTAGGCATGCTTGAGCCGAATGCCATGGTCGTAGGAACTAGTGATCGGTCTGGCCTGGTTACCCAAAGGACAGTACTACTAAAAGCATTCGACTCGTCAGGCTTTGTGTTCTACACCAATTATAAGAGTAAAAAAGCTTCGCAGATCAATGAAAATCCTAACGTGAGCCTGCTTTTCCCGTGGTATGAATTAGAAAGACAAGTGGCCATCACAGGAGTAGCAGAGAAGATTTCCACGACCGAATCGATGAAATATTTTCTAAGTCGCCCTTTTGGCAGCCAATTAGGCGCATGGGTTTCTCATCAAAGTCAAGTGATAACCTCACGAAGCATCCTGGAGCAAAAACTCCATGAAATGAAGGAGAAATACAAAAATGGTCAATTACCAGTTCCAGACTTTTGGGGGGGATACAAGGTTGTACCTAAAACAATAGAATTCTGGCAAGGAAGATCAAGCCGATTGCATGATCGGATATTCTATGAAAAGCAAAACAATTCTTGGGTGAAAAAACGTCTCTCACCTTGACCAAGAGAAATATCTACTTGGAACGATACGCCTGGCCAACGATCGGTCTCTATGAGCAAATAATTAACTCACCCGAGCTCATAGTTGTTATCCCAGCTCATAAAGAAAGTAATATAGTGCAGGCGCTGGAATCGTTGAACGCCTGCTCGCTTCCACCAAGTGAAGTAGCTATTATAATAATCATCAATGAATCTCAAGAAGCCGATCAACTAACTACCTCTATCAATCAGAAATGTTTGGAGGCAATCAATTCGTTCGATTCCAAATATCAAGTTTTAACGGAATACCTAAAACTACCACCAAAGAAGGCCGGTGTAGGATTGGCTCGAAAGATCGGTATGGATGAAGCAGCGAGACATTTTGACGCTGTTGAGAAAGATGGAATCATCATCAGCTATGACGCTGACTGTCATTCAAGTCCTAATTACTTAAGCGAAATAAAAACCTACTTCGATTACATTGAAAATAATGTAGGGCTTGTTCATTATGAACATGACCTTGAAGGTGAAAATCATGTGGCGATTATCAATTATGAACTGCATCTGAGGTATTATATAAATGCGCTTAGAATTGCCAAGTACCCCAACGCTCTTCAAACTTTAGGATCGTGTATTACAGTAAGATCTTCGGCATACCAAAAGCAAGGAGGTATGAATACCAGAAAGGCTGGAGAAGATTTCTATTTTATTCACAAAATGGTACCATTGGGAGGAATAGGTGAAATTAACACTACCACGGTTTATCCTTCTGATCGAACTTCTGATCGAGTTCCATTTGGCACAGGTCATGCCATTGATAAATTTTTAAGCAACCCTACTGACGAATATCCAACTTATAACCCGCTGATTTTTAATGATTTAATGTTCGTGAATCAAGACTTGAAGACGTGGTATCAAAACCCAAATTTTCAAATTTCACGAGCCCCCTCTTCTCTTGGTGCTTTTTTCAAGGCAACCGATTTCCAAAAGTCATTGGAGAAGATAGTAGCCCAATCAGGCGATTATGAAAACTTCGTGAATCGCTATTATCAATGGTGGGATGGCTTCAAAGTGCTGAAATATGTTCATTTCGCTAGAGATCATTACTATCCGAACGCTCCGCTTGATGAAGCCTGTGCTTGGGTGTCTAAACTACTGAATATCAATATTTTAGGTAAATCAAGAAGAGAAGTATTGTTAGAACTAAGGCGTCATGACAAGCGGCAAATATTCTATATCAAGTGATATAAATCTCGAACACCTAGTGGCTGCTTGCTAATAAAACCTTCAGCGTACTTTACACCTACACGGTGACCATATTCTATAGCTCTGGCCTCTATCATTTTCATGAATTCGGGTTTTGAGATATAAGTCTGAGGTTCAGTACTTTTTGGATCGAAAAACTGTGTTTTGTAACACCTAATAGCTTCTAACTTGCTCTCGTGACTATCTGAAATATCCACCAAAAAGTCCGGCTCCAATGACACGCTTTGAATAGCAAAATACAGCTTCTTGGGTCGCCAAGGTTCTTGGGGCTTCCCATCGTCTCCTATAGTCTCAACCTTCTTCAATCCTGCCTTAAAACAAGCCTCTTCAACCAATTCGGCTCCTTTTCCATGATCAGGATGGCGATCGTATATTGCATTGGTAATAACAATATCCGGTCTAAATTTTCTAATTTTTTGAGCCAAGGCCAACTGATGTTCCTTGTCATTGGTGAAAAACGAATCGGCAAAACCCATATTCTCCCTTACCGATAACTTCATCACCTCACCTGCAGCCAGCGCCTCTTTTTCGCGCTCCTCAGCGCTTCCTCTAGTGCCCATTTCCCCGCGAGTCAAATCTATAACTCCGGTAGTAAATCCACGTTCTTGATGGGCTATTAAAGTACCTGCACAGCTTAACTCTACATCGTCGGGGTGTGCGGCTATGGCCAAAATATTGATCTTCATAATACAAAAAAAGCCCCTTTGGAGGGACTTTCGGTTGTTGGTTTGAAATAACTCGTTATGCTGTAGCTTCTTGCAACTCTACTTCTTTCTCGGCTATAAACTTCTCAGCATCTAATGCTCCCATGCATCCACTTCCTGCGGCTGTCACAGCTTGTCGATAAATTTTATCTTGAGCATCGCCTGTAGCGAATACTCCAGGAATATTGGTTTTTGAAGTACCCGGAATCGTCTTGATATAACCTGCGTCATCTAAGTCTAGATAATCCTTGAAAATATCCGTATTTGGCTTATGGCCAATCGCCACGAATAAGCCTTGCACTTCTAGTTCTTTCTTTTCACCAGTTACAGTATCCTTTATTCTTATTCCTGATACCTCCTCGTCTCCTAGCACTTCATCCGTTTCAGAGTTCCACAAGACTTCAATATTGGGCGCATTTAGCACTCGCTGTTGCATGATCTTGCTGGCTCTCATTTCGTCTCTTCTCACCAGCATATAGACTTTATTCACAAGTTTGGAGAGGTAAGTTGCCTCTTCCGCTGCGGTATCTCCGGCTCCCACAATTGCTACATCCTGACCTCTGAAGAAGAAACCATCACATACTGCACATGCAGATACGCCCTTACCATTAAGTCGTTGTTCGCTTTCCAATCCCAACCATTTGGCAGAAGCACCAGTCGAAATAATAACAGCCTCAGCTTCTATCTCTGTTTTATTATCTACTGTGGCCTTTAAAGGCCATCCAGAAAAATCTACTCCGGTTACCAATCCGCTTCTTATATCTGTTCCGAAACGCTCAGCCTGCTCCTGAAAGTCTACCATCATTTGCGGGCCATTAATCCCAGACGGGTACCCCGGGTAATTCTCTACATCGTTAGTAATCGTTAGTTGTCCACCTGGCTGCCCTCCTTGATACAAAACAGGCTTCATTCCTGCTCTTGCTGCATATATCGCTGCGGTAAACCCAGCAGGCCCAGAACCTATGATCAACACTTTTACTTTTTCAATACTCATCTGATTATTCTTTTATTTTCTAACGATACAACGAAGATGCAAATGTAGGGTAACAAAAAAAGACAAGAAACATTTAAAATGTCATTTTGACTACCATTTGCATATGGTCGTGTGATTTGGTATTCTCTTTGGTCAAAACAAAAAAGGCCGAGCAAATGCTCAGCCTCTCTGTATATGTGTTTTAAGACTACTCCGACTTGTCTGATTTCTCAGGCTTTGGAAGTAATACTTTTCTTGATAAACGATACTTACCGGTCTTCTTGTCGATCTCTATCAATTTCACTTTGATCTCCTCACCCACTTCTAAAAGTCCTTCAACTTTATCTACGCGTTCCCACTTGATCTCAGAAATATGAAGCAATCCATCTTTACCAGGTAAAATCTCTACAAAAGCTCCGAAAGGCATTATAGCCTTCACTTTACCTTCATACACTTCACCCACTTCTGGCTGTTGTACTATTGCCTTGATTCTAGACATTGCATCATCCAAAGCCGTCTTATCAGCAGCAAAGACGCTAACTAATCCACCTTTGTCAGTTTCTTCGATATTCACCGTAGCTCCAGATTCTCTTTGGATTTCCTGAATGATTTTTCCACCAGGTCCGATCACAGCACCAATCAAATCTCTTTCGATGGCAAGCTGAACCAATCTCGGCGCGTTTTCTTTCATCTCATCTCTTGGGCTCGTAAGCGTTTTGTTCATCTCCCCAAGGATATGAAGTCTTCCGCGATTGGCCTGCGCCAATGCTTCTTTCAGAACATCATAAGACAATCCGTCAATTTTGATATCCATCTGGCAAGCTGTGATACCATTTTCGGTACCCGTCACTTTGAAGTCCATATCTCCGAGGTGATCCTCATCTCCCAAGATATCAGACAAAATCGCGTATCTACCGGTCTCTCCATCGGAGATCATTCCCATGGCTATTCCTGATACTGGGTGTTTGATTTTGATACCCGCATCCATCATAGCTAATGAACCCGCACAAACGGTAGCCATAGAAGATGATCCATTTGATTCTAGAATATCAGAAACCACACGAATGGTGTAAGGATTATCTTCAGTAGGAATCATTTGCTTCAACGCTCGCATAGCAAGATTACCATGACCTACTTCTCTTCTTCCCGGACCTCTATTTGGTCTTACCTCACCAGTAGAAAACCCTGGGAAATTGTAATGAAGAATGAATTTGTTATATCCTGAGAATGTAGCTCCGTCAATCATCTGCTCATCAAGCTTAGAACCTAATGTAACAGTAGTCAAAGACTGAGTTTCACCTCTTGTGAACACAGCTGAACCGTGTGCTGATGGTAAATAATCTACCTCGCTCCAGATAGGGCGAATTTGATCCAAATCTCTACCATCAAGACGTTTTTTAGTATCTAAGACACAATTTCTTACCGCATCCTTTTGTACGTCATGAAAATATTTTTTGAACAAGAACATGTTCAATTCAGCCAATTCTTCTTCTGAGTACGTGCTTAAGAAAGCATCCTTTACTGCATCAAAAGCTTCGGCTCTTTCAGTTTTGTTGGCACTACCCTTTTTGGCCACTTCGTAGCAACCATCATAGCAAGCGTCTTTGATTTTAGCTAATAAATCCTCATCAGATTCCTCATGGCTATATTCTCTTTTCTCACCAACTCCCACATCTTTGGCTAGGGCCAATTGAGCGTTGCACTGATCTTTGATGGCTTCATGTGCTACCTTGATAGCTTCCAACATTTCTTCCTCAGATACCTCCTTGGATTCTCCTTCTACCATCATGATGTTGTCAAGCGAACCTGCAACAATCAAATCCAAAGTAGATTCCTCCATTTGAGTAGCCGTAGGGTTGACTATATAATCGTCTCCTAGTTTGATAACTCTTGTTTCCGAGATAGGCCCATCGAATGGGATATCAGATACGGAAAGAGCAGCAGAGGCGGCAAGAGCAGCCAAAGCGTCTGGCATGACTTCTGGGTCAGAAGATATTAGTGAAATCATCACCTGAGTATCTGCATGATAATCAGATGGAAAAAGTGGACGAAGTGCTCTATCTACCAATCGGCAGATTAAAACTTCGTAATCAGAAAGTCTTCCTTCTCTTTTCAGAAATCCTCCTGGGATTTTACCAGCAGATGCGAATTTCTCTTGATAGTCAACCGATAGTGGCAAGAAGTCTACTCCTTCCTTGGCAGTCTTACTAGATACTACTGTGGCAAGCAACATAGCTTTGCCCATTCTTACGATTACAGATCCGTCTGCTTGTTTTGCTAATTGCCCCGTTTCGATAGAAATCTCTCTTCCATCAGCTAGCGACAGTTTTTGCACCTTTAATTCAGGCTTCATATATATATGGATTAAGTGTTATCGGAGCCTCATCTTTACTGTTTTAACTCAGGCGCCGAATAATAAAAAAAGGGAATCTCGATAGAAATTCCCTGTGAAATGCTTTGTTGAAATTACTTACGGATACCTAACTCCGCAATGATGCTTCTGTATCTTTCAATGTCGATTTTGTAAAGATAGTCTAGAAGTCTTCTTCTCTTACCTACAAGTCTCAATAGACCCAATCTTGTAGAATGGTCTTGCTTGTTGAGCTTCAAGTGCTCTGTGAGGTGATTAATTCTGTGAGTAAAAAGAGCAATTTGACCTTCTGCTGATCCAGTATCCTCTTTTCCTTTTCCGTGTTTGCTGAAGAATTCTTCTTTAATTTCCTTCGTTAAGTACATTCTTATGTTCTCTTAAATTGTATTCCTAATTCAAGGCGCAAATTTAAGCTTGTATTGTATTAAAAACAACACTTAATCTTTAGTTTTTGAAATCCTCATTTTTATTCTATCTAACCAGACATTATAGAAGTCTGTATCGAACAGTTTTGCATCGATCCTTGCTTGCCTTAGAAAGAATAATCCTACGGGCAGTAAAGCAAAATCTGCCACCCAAACAGACATCATAGGATCCATCGCTCCTTCCTTCGCTGACTTTTCACAGATAATCCCAATGATGTAGTAAATCAAGAAAAATATAATCGACACGATCACCGGGACACCTAACCCACCCTTCTTAATGATAGATCCTAATGGTGCTCCAATCAAAAACATCACAATACAGGCAAAAGCTTGACTGTACTTCTTCCACTTTTCTATGGTAAACTTCCGATGGTCTCTTTCAAGATTGTTGACACGTGATGCCACTGATGCCAGATTGATTTTCACATTCTGTGCTTGATTCCTAGCTGTCTGCATGATATCGGATCTCTTGCCTGCTTGGTTTGCATTCAGATAATCCCAACTCATGGTATCAAGCAAAGGGATAGACTCCTTAATTGTATCAGCTGAATTAACGAGTTCAGGAATTTCATCCTTGGTTTTTAGCAGGAGCTCTTTTCTGATACGAGTATCTCCAAGCGGATTAGAGGCTGCATCCTTTTTAATAATACGCTTTTGAATAGCTGAATCTTTGTTCGCTTGTTTGCCAATCTGCGCAATCCATGCCAAAGGCAGCAATGACGCCATCTCTTCTCTTAAAGAGTCTGGAAGGATTAGTTTGTCCTTTTTCCTCACCGGTTTCTGAATATCAGGATTCAAACTATCAAGGTGATAGCTGAAATAGCTCTTGGCATTCCGATAAAAATTACTCTTAGCATAAACAACAGAATAACCCAATGAATCTATATCCTCATCCAACTCGGAAATATTTTTCATCTGACGATTGTTCTGAAAGAGTTCCTCTTTGGTCCTTTTCAGATCAAAAGATGAAAGGTTAAACACCATATCCATTCTATCAAACTTCGTTCGATAAAACTGATCAACAGCAGATCTAGGCTTTGGCTCTTCGGAGTAGTAGTTCCCATGAAACAGCTCCAGCTTCAGATACTTATCATCATACATCATATACATGCGACTGGAGTCCGCCAATATCACACGGTTATTCCCAATACCCGAAGTGTGATCATATATCAACACATTTTTGAGCGTTTTATTATCACTCAATTTCTCCTGAACCTTAATGCTATAATCAGGGATACCATTGTAAAACACCCCTTCTTTTATATCCAATGCAGGCTTCTTATGCTTAATATCATACAGCAAGCTGTACGCCTTAAGATTGGCTGCCGGAACTACGTAATTATTGAAATTGAATGCGGCGTAAGACAAAAGAACCACAAAGAAAAAAATTGGCCGAAGGGCTCTTAGAAGTGATATACCCGCACTTTTGATGGCGGTCAACTCAAAGTTTTCTCCGAGATTTCCAAATGTCATCAATGACGACACCAGCACACCAAGTGGAAGTGCCACCTGGAGCATATTTAGACTGAAGTAAAAGATCAATTCGCCAAAAACCTCCAGACCGAGATCTTTGCCTACAAAATCATCGAAATACTTCATCATGTACTGAATCAACAACACGAATGTTGCCACGAAAGTGGTCAGTATAAAAGGTCCAAAAAAGGATTTTAGGATGAGTATATCAAGCTTGCGCATTCTTGCCGCAAATATGAGAAAGAATTCTTTAAGAAGATTACGCTAAATCAAGGAGTATGTTTTATCCTCCTACTATTTCCTTCAGCTCGTTGATCAAACTACCATAAAGATCGTCTGCCTCTTCATGATCTATATCGCTGTAATCCGTCACTCGAATAAATACCTCTTGGGTTAGCTCGTTCATCTCGAGTTTGAATTCTACATAATTCGGATCATCGTCCTCTTCATCTATAAACTCAAACTTCACATGAGAGTTGGTTCGGATAGAAGTCATTTTGGCCTTGTTCTCTTCGCCATCCCAGTAAAAGGTAAAGACTTTATCCTCGTTGATGTTCACGTCATCGGCAAACCATTGAGCCAAACCTGACGGTGAACTCATATAAGGAAATAACATTTTCTTGGAAGCGTTGATGGGATATTCCCCTACAAATTTTTCTTTGGACATGAATCTTAATTTTAGATAAGGTAAAAAAAAAATTGAAATCGACGATATGCTATGATAAAAAAGAAAAAAAATTAGATTTGCGTTCCAATTCAAGGCGGGGTAGCTCAGATGGTTAGAGCGCAGGATTCATAACCCTGAGGTCGGCAGTTCGATTCTGCTCCCCGCTACTTTTTTCTCCTCATATATTTTCAGTCTCTTTTCTCTCATTTGCTTCAATATGGGAATTCTAAATAACTTTACCAAAAGCGATTGAAATGAAAAGAAATTATCCTTACTACCTTTTCTTATTTATCATCACTCTAGGCCTATTGGCATGTGAAGATGATGACGATACCAAGAAAAATGAAGCATCCATTGTTGGCGACTGGATTCTGACAACTAAAGTTAATTCTGGATGCGAAACACCAGAATCCAATGACTCCACTTTTATTGCTTGTTCGGATACTTCTTGCATCACTTATTCTTTTGAAGTGGATCTTGAAGAAGACTCTATCACGACCATTCAGAGTTACGTTATTGCTACTTTGGACGGAAGAATAACCACAAGACAAGCTGGTATCTATAAAGTCTCAGATGATAAACTGTCTTTCTGTGTTGAAGATCAGACCAATCAGACTGAAGAAGACGTGTTTATTTGTACAGATTACTCCATGAGAGTCAATGCAACGATGCTGACGCTTAGAAGAAAAAATTCAGATACCAATTGCACCGAGACTTTGCTATTGGAAAGAAAATAGTCTTCGAATAGACTCATTCTTTCGTCTGAACCACTAAAAATTTCTCATCAGGAATTATTTTCTTAATTTCTTAAGAAAATAAACTCCTGCTATGCGCTAGATTTAAGTTTGGTAGTATACCGCAACACAAAACACACCACCAGCCAGTAGGATCATGTCTGATCAATCAAAAAACCCGCTATTCCTGATATGGTATCGTCTTAAAAACATGGACGATCTGAAAGACTTTTTAGAAAGCAAGAGATTTCAGTACACGATCATCGCACTGATAATACTTAATGCTATCACCATTGGTCTGGAGACCTCAGAGGGTATTAAAGACTATATGGGGCATTGGCTTACCGAGATAGACAAATACATCTTGGTGGTGTTCACCCTTGAGATTGCCCTTAAAATTGTTGCCTATCGACATAAGTTCTTCTTCAATGCCTGGAATGTCTTTGACTTCCTTATTGTCGCCATAGCATTGATACCAGCAGCTGGCCCACTTCATATACTCAGGACACTTCGGATTTTGAGGACAGCTAGGTTGATCAAGAATGTTCCAAAACTTCGGATGATCATCGAGTCTCTACTCAAATCAATCCCAAGTATCGGGTGGATTGGCGTACTGCTATTTATGATCTTCTACATCTTCGCAGTAATTGGTACTGACTTGTATCAGGATCATTTTCCCGAATATTTTGGAAACATGGGCAAGACTTTCTTCACCCTATTTCAGATCATGACTCTGGAGAGTTGGTCCTCAGGCATAGCCAGACCAATGATGGAAGAGCTCCCATATTCATATATCTTTTTTGTACCGTTTATTTTGTTGGCCACCTATACTACTCTGAATGTGTTTATAGCCATAGTGGTGAACACCATGAATGAAATCAATAGAGCCGAAATGAAAGAAGAGGAAGCTCGGGTAAAAGATTTTGTACACCAAGAGCACGTACAGATGCTCAGATACCTTGAGAGTATTGATCAAAAGGTTTCCAAACTGGAAAAAGAACTGAAAGAAGCCAAAAATTCTTAGGCTTAATCAACCTCTGGATCTTCATCTACTAGCTCGCCATTCTCATACAAATAAGCAATGGTCAGGTTTCCTTCTTGATCAAACCACTTACCAAGGCCGTTCATTTGGCCATTTTCATAAGGTGTTTCTTGCATGAGCTTGCCATTGTCATAGTATTTGGTAACCAGCCCCGAAAGCACACCTGATTCATAATTGCGCTTTTCTATTAGCTTTTTTCTTTTGTAAATCAAATACTCACCGTGCAGCTCACCATTAAAGTAATTGGATTGTACAGATATATATCCTTGCTTTTCAAATTCGAGACTTGTGCCTTGCAAGATTCCATTCTGATATGATTGAAGGGCGGTCATCTGACCATTGGCATCATAAGTAGTCCAGGTACCATGCTGAACACCATTCTTAATATCCCCTTGGGCAGTGATATTGTCACCGTTTCTCACGACCCCTCTAGCCAACCCATCATCCGAATCATAGGGAGTCACCTCTACTCCTGCCGGCAATGAAGCTGATACGGGTACGCTCTCGACAGACTTTTTTGAACTACACTGAAACAAAACAAAAACAACTGCTAAAAACACTATTTTTTTCATTCTACTCTATTTGGTACTTGGAAAAATTCTTCAACTCAAAATTATAAAAGACAAATAAAATTTCAACCCATGTTCGAATAGGTCAAATTAGGAGACGCTACAATTCATCATACAAAACCTACAATTCGGTCTCGTACTTTTTCTTCTTCTGCAGATTTGATTGATGTTAGTGAAAAATAGAAATCATGGAAAAAATTCTCTTAACATCCCATGCTGTATCAGGCGGAGTAGTATTGGTGCTAGGTCTGATAAATATGCTTAATAGAAAAGGTTCTAAAAACCATCTTCTACTTGGTAAGATATATGTAGGAACCATGTGGTGGATATGCCTAAGTGCGTTTTCAATTATCACCTTCTACCGATTTAGTTTTTTTCTATTGGTAGTAGGAATTCTGACTTTCTACAGTTCCTTTTCAGGTGTTCGTGTAGTGCGTCGAAAATCACATAAAAGCAAAATCTGGTATGATTGGGTCGTAAACATCATCACTGTCCTATTTGGCATTGGACTGATTCTGTACGGCATTCACTACATGCTAAGCGTAGAACGGTTCGCACCATTGGGTATACTAAGCGTCATCTTTGGCGGATTGACTAGTACCCCTGCAGTTCGTGCACTTCGAAACTTTACGTCCAACAAAGAATTCAGTAAGCAATGGTGGCTAGATCAGCATATCAGCGCTATGAGCGGTAGTTATGTAGCGGCCATCACCGCATTTGCTGTGCAAAATAGCAGCCTGTTCTTGCCTGATAATATTTTGTGGCTATCATGGATACTACCAGCTGTGGTACTCTCTCCAGTAATTAGAATTATGCGAAAGAAATACGTTCCGAATTCTTAAAATTAGTCCTTGCTAGATGATTTTAGTATCAAGCGAACAAAGTCTGGCCACTGGAGTTTGAGTAATATTGAAAAGACAAAAAACTTTTCAACTCAATATCGATGAAAAACCTAGATCCTTATTCGTGTTTTCTAATGCTACTCATGACTTCAGTACTTGCTTGTGGGCCATCGAAATCTAGTGATGAACTTACCAATCAACCTCAAACCGATCTGCAAGACACTTCTGGAATCCAGCTTGAGCTCTTGATTTTACCTGAAGGTTTCGAAATCAAATTATATGCAAGGGTGCCCAATGCCAGATCAATGGCTTTGGCCGAAGATGGTACGGTATTCATTGGCAATAAAAATGAGTCAGTGGTGACCGCCATACAGGACTCAGATCAAAACGGGCAAGCCGATCGGCTCTATATCCTTGCCAGTGATATGAGGATGCCCAACGGAGTGGCTTACAGAGATGGTGACCTTTATGTAGCGGAGATTAGCAAGCTCTGGAAGTTTCCTAAAATATTGTCGAACCTTGGCTCTCCGAAAAAGGAGCTGATCTATGATAACTATCCTCAAGATGGGCACCACGGGTGGAAGTACATAGCGTTTGGCCCTGATGGAAAACTTTACATTCCAGTAGGCGCACCCTGCAATGTTTGCGAAAGCAAAAACGAGAAATACGCGTCCATCACGAGAATGAATCCGGATGGGTCTAACGTAGAAATATTCGCCAGTGGAGTAAGAAATACTGTGGGGATCACTTGGCATCCTGAAACGGATGAAATGTATTTTACTGACAATGGCAGGGACATGATGTCTGATGACCTCCCTCCTTGCGAACTCAACAAAGCACCCATCAAGGGAATGCATTTTGGCTTTCCATTTTGTCATGCGGGTACAATCCCTGACCCTGAGCTGGGCAATAAAAGGTCTTGCGAAGAATTCCAACCTCCCATACAAAACTTAGGACCACATGTGGCTCCACTGGGACTTAAATTTAAGCGTGGTGATATGTTTCCTTCAGAGTATAATGGATCATTATTCATCGCCGAGCATGGCTCTTGGAACAGATCTTCGGAAGCAGGACACACGGGATATAAGATCAGTCTTGTCAATATCGAGAATGGGCAGAGTCGAGGTTATGAGAACTTTATTACGGGTTTTTTGGATCAGAAAACCAATAAATCATGGGGAAGGCCAGTTGATGTCCTGTTTTTGAAGGATGGGTCTATGCTCATATCTGATGATAAAGCGGGTGCCATTTATCGGGTCACTTACAAAGGTTAAACCCCAAAGCACGCCGACTCTGAAAATCACATTGTAACTTCGCAATCTTTTAAAACACGACAGCATCTTGCCGATAATTGAGGTCAAACATCTTTCAAAATCCTTCGAGTCCAGAAGCATATTAAAAGACATTTCTTTTGATGTAGCCGAGTCGGAAATTTGCGCCATTATTGGGAAAAGTGGCTCTGGGAAAACTACACTTATTAGAATTATGTCAGGATTGCTCCTACCTGATAACGGAGAAGTGATTTTTCAAGGGGATCCAATTGAAGGACCGGACGTTAGGCTAGTACCTGGGTATGAGGAGATCAGGATTGTACATCAAGACTTTCAGCTAAAGCACAAAATGACGGTGCGTGAAAATGTCCGTTATGAACTATTGGCTTATGCCAAATCTTATCAGGATGAAAGAATTCAGGAGCTTCTAGACCTATGTAAGATTTCACATCTCAGTGGAAAAGACATCTCGCTACTTTCGGGGGGTGAAAAGCAACGCGTGGCTATAGCCAGAGCGATGGCCACAGAGCCGGAAGTTTTGGTGCTGGATGAACCATTTAGTAACCTAGATATAAACACCAAATCGCTCCTCCTCTCTGAGCTCAAGCTAATCGCGAAGACTACTAACACAGCCATTATCCTGATCACCCATGATGCGCGTGATGCGATGGAGATAGCCGATCGGATCGTAGTTCTGAATAAAGGAGGAATCGTCAATGATGGCAGCCCGCAGGAAGTATATCGAAATCCGCAGCATACGGATACAGCCAATCTGTTAGGGTTATTCAACAAGGTGGATTCTACTTTAGTCAAAGAGCTATTGGGAACTAAAGAATTGAATGCGATCTGGGCAGAGGACATCTTGCTCAATGAAGGCGATAACGTTGCCTCTGTGGTAGATGTCATTTTTGCGGGAGGCTTCAATAAGATCAAGCTCGACTATCAAAAGCATACATTTTGGGCATATGACCCTCTAAAAAGCATTAATATTGGTGATGAGATCCAATTTCATATAAGGTCTCAAAATGCATTTGCCCTTAAGGATTGAATCTTGCTAAAAAGCAAACCCGTTCAGATTAACATCATGGAAAAAATCGGCTCTCGAATAAATAAATACCTCAGTGAAATTGGGCATTGCTCCAGAAGAGAAGCTGATGTATTGATAGCGCAAGGAAGGGTGCGAATCAATGGTCGCGTACCAGAGCCAGGTACACGTGTTCAGAAAAAGGATGAAGTGATAGTGGATGGCCTGAGGGTGTCTGATGATATAGAGCCGGATGTCTATCTGGCGTTTCACAAACCTGAGGGAATAGTCTCCACAACAGATCCAGCTGAAAAAAGCAACATCATCAAATACTTGATGTATCCTCGTAGGATATTCCCGATAGGACGTCTGGATAAGATGAGTGAAGGGTTAATACTGCTCACGAGTGATGGTGATATTGTGAACAAAATACTGAGAGCTCACAACAATCATGAGAAGGAATATGAAGTCTCAGTGAACCGGAAGATCAATCCGAGGTTTATTGAGCAAATGAGTGGTGGACTGCCGATCATGGGTACCATGACTAAAAAATGCAAGGTAGAAGCAACCGGGCCAAAATCATTCAAAATCACCTTGACGCAGGGTCTAAATAGGCAGATCAGAAGAATGTGTGAATATCTTGACTATGAGGTAGTTACCCTCAAAAGAACAAGAATCATGAATATCTCTCTGGATATGCCCGTAGGTGACTGGCGTGACCTTACAGAGTCGGAGTTGAGTGAGATCATGAAGCTCGTGGAGCATTCATCCAAAACACAAAAAAAGTCGAGTAGCCAATCTCCCAAAAAGAAATCCGGAAGTAAGCCTAAACACAAGTCTTTTAGCGAATTCAAGCGATCGGAAGCTGAGAAGAAAAGAAAAAATAAGAACCACGGAAAAAGAAACGTCAGGCCGGCGAAACCCAATCGAAATTCTAGCAAAGGGAGACGTGGGAGTCGTTAAGCTTGTTGGGTTGTTGGGTTGTTGGGTTGTTGGGTGAAAAACGAGAATATTATCCTTGCAGATAATTTTTGGAAAAATCATGGTCTACGCGGCGGGCGTTCGTTTTGCCCTTCTGGCCTATTCCCTCTCGGTGGAGGCATTTTCCCTCCAAGTCCTTTGCGGATTATGTCAGCCAACAACTCATTGAAGGCTTCTTGCTGATCTTCATTACAAACTGCTCTCAGCTCCATAAAATGAACATATGTCAAACTATCGATCCTAGATTGAATATTGCCGATCATGGCTAGTTCTTCTGAGACTTCACTTATAGGTGCTTGTTCCTTATTCTTTTGATAGACTCGCTTGCGAGCTTTGAAGATCTTCTTCTCCAAGCCTTTCACCTCAGCGAAGTGTGATTTCCTCAGCGCCTTCATTTGATCTTTTTGATCATCAGTAAGCTTCAATTTATTTTGCATGAATACTTCCCTTCGATCCTGCTCTCTCCCATTTCTTCTTTGCATTTTTGGCATCCACATTTTAGCGAGAATCATCAAATTGATGATGATCAAAACTATCGATACATAAAACCATCTCTTACTATTCATAGCACTATATCTAATTCGTTGATGCCCAAATCTGAGCTGAAATAATCTTCTGAAAGTTCCGAAACTGCATCTTCAACCACATAGTCTTCATTTTGATTAGAGATTACTACGGATCCAATATTGAAGATGATAAGTGCCGCTATGGCCACTTTCCAAACCAATGAAATGGGCTGAGACACTTCACTTCTATTCTTCATTTTTTGGATAGTCCTTGCTGCAAAAAACTCCCCTGGATCAGTTTCTGACAAGTGATCCAAACTCGTGAGTGTGCTTTCCACTTTTTGCTCAATGTTTTCGTTTCTCATACTCATGTTATTCAATCCTTGATTGATAAATAATAACTCTCTAGAGACTTTCTCAAATTACTGTTTGCCCTGAATATCAATGACTCCACTGAAGATAATGAAGTCTCCATCACATCAGCTATCTCACTATATGAGAGTCCCTTTATTTTACTTAGCGTGAATGCAATCTTCTGCTTATCAGCCAATTGGTCTATATGCTCAAACAATGTTTTCGCGTGTTCCTTATTCTCTAATTGCACTCCAGGGTGATCAAAATCCTTAGGGTGATTCAACTCATCAGCTCCTAAAAGTACTGCCTTCACTCCTGCCCAACGTTTTTTACGCTTCTGACTTCTGATCTGATCCAAAGACTTATTGACCGCCATACGGTATAGCCAGGTGCTAAGTGCCGAATCTCCTTTGAACTTGTCAATTTTCTCAAAACAATCAATAAACACTTCCTGAGCTAAATCCTCCGCATCCTCCTCATTTTTGACCATAGAGAGGCATACACTAAATACAAGTGTCTGATGTTCTGTTATCAACTGTTTGAAGGCCCATTCTTCTCGATTTCTTACAGCTTGTATCAGATCTGAATCCACACTCTATTTGCCCAGTTGGTTATTGGTTTAAGTAAATATGGGATTGGTAGACACCAATCCCAAATTCATCTTATCTACCCTTTCCTTGTTTAGCAGGTCCTTTGCCCTTCTTCTTTCCTTCTGACAATTTCATATCCAACTTGATACGCTGATCATCCGTGAGCAAGGCTCTAACTTTCTGATGTGATCTAGCTTTGATTTTAGCCATAGTCACCTTCACTTGTCCGATCTCCTCGATTTGCTTTTCGATCGCTTTCATATCCACATTAGAAGCAGTTTGTAGCGTAACAAGTCTGGCTTCTTTTTCGGCCAATGAATTCTTCAATGGAAGAATTTCCATCTGAGCATCTGTTTTGATGGCTTTCATTTGCTCCTTTTGTTCGTCAGAGAGGTCGAGCATTCTCATCATTCGTTCACCTTCCGCTTTTGGTGCCATGCGCTGATCTTGTGGTGCTCGCATTTCCTGTCGTTGACCACCTCCCGGAGGCTGAGCCATGGCTATGGTCGACATAGCTAGTATAATCACTACTGAAAAAATATTCTTTGCTTGCATTTTCATAATTGTTATTCGTTTAGTTCTGGTGATTAGAAGCTGTTCTGACAAAAAACTTGCGGGTCATTGAAAAAAAAGTGAGATTATTATTCCTAGATTCGCATCATGAGTAAACCCGCATTTGACGACATTTTCATGGAATTGGCTGTAAACCTCGCTAAGAGGAGCCACTGTATCAAAAGACATGTGGGCGCTGTGCTTACAAAAGATACACGCATCATCTCCATTGGCTATAATGGCCCACCAGCTGGCACTCACAATTGCGATGTGGAATTTCCCGATTCTGGCTGTCCGAGAGACTCAAAAGGTGGCTGCTCTTTAGCTATTCACGCGGAGCAAAACGCAATACTCTATGCCGTCAAAAACAAAGCTGACGTAGAAGATTCGACGCTTTATGTCACGCTTTCTCCGTGCTTGGCTTGTGCCAGAATCATTTACACAGCCGGAATTAAAAAGGTCATTTACCTCAATTCATACGCGGAGCACAAGGGCATAGCAAATGACGAGGGTGTTGATTTTCTTGAAAAATTCGGAGTGGAGATGTCTAAGTACCAAGGCAATATCTCACACGTTACTGAGCTGATCTGATCATTCTTCTTTGAGCGCTTCTGACGGATTGTCTGATGCCGATCTATATACCTGATAAGATACGGTAGTCAAAGCAATCAGCAATAGTAAGATAAACGGTAGCGCAAAAACCAATACGCCAAGCTCTATTCTCACGATGTAGTCATTCAGCCAAAGCTTTCCCAAGTAGAATGCTGTAGGTATGGCTATGAAAGCACCAATCAACAAAAGTTTGCCAAAATGAAGGCATATCTGATTGAAAATCTGAGAGACGTGAGCTCCGAGCACCTTTCGTACGGCGATTTCTTTCCTTTTGAGGTTAAGCACAAAAGTGGCCAATGAATAAAGTCCGATGCAAGCAATGAGAATGGCTAGTACAGAAAAGCCGGTAAAGATTGAGCTAAACCTGCGTTCAGCGTCGTACAGCCTATTAAATGAATCGTCCATGAAGATTGATTCCATCGGATAATCACCCATGTAATCGTTCCACTTTGCCTCGATATGGTCTATCGAAGACAAGATGTCTCCTTTGATCTTGACCATCAGTATGCTGTTGCCAAAAAAATCGCCTCGATTGGTATTGGCATATCTAAACAACAATGGGTACTGTGATCTTCTGGCCGAGCCTGTGACAAAATCTTCTACCACTCCAATGATACGGAAATTTTTGCCTTCTCCTCTAGAAAGCATCTTACCTATAGCATCCCCTTGCCAACCAAGAGTCTCTACCAATTTCTCATTGACCACCACGCAGCTCGAATCTGATACCAATTTCTCATCAAAAAACCTACCTTCCTTGATCTTTAGCCCCCAAACGTCAGCTATCTCCGGAGAAGCAAAAATGTTATATGGGCTTAGTTTGACAGGATTATCGCCCAAGGTGGTATAGTTCCAATCAGAGATGAATGACGATGGATAAGAATTGGAAATACCGACATTGGCTATGCCCGAGTAAGCCATCAGTTCATTTCGAAACGCCTCATAGTTTTGATCGATTTTCTCGGAGGATTGAATAACCAAAACCTGCTCCGCGTCTACTCCAAGTTTCCGGTCGCTCATTTTATTGAGTTGCTGAAATACTATAAAAGTGGCTGAAATCAAAAAGAGCGAAATGGCAAACTGAAATACCACCAAACTTGATCTTAACCGCGTGGAGCCAGACTTGGAAAGACTTCCCTTAAGAGCATCAACCGGCCGGATGGATGAAAGGAACAATGCTGGGTATACCCCTGATAATAAAGATGTTACCAGTAAAATGACCAATAACCCAAGGCTGTTTGTTAAACTCAAAATACTAGAAATATTATAGCTCATGTCCGTCAGGCCATTGAAATAAGGCAAGACCAATATGGATAACAATACACCTACGAGGAGTGCTATCAATGTAGTCACGAATGACTCAATCATAAACTGGGAAGCCACTTGGTTACGAATAGATCCCAGCACTTTTCTAATCCCGATTTCCTTGGCTCTCAATGAAGCACGTGCAGTGGCCATATTGATATAATTGATGCAAGCCAGAAGAAGTATGAAAAATGCGATAAAGGAGAAAATGACCAATTCCTGAAAATCCCCAGGACTGCCTAATGTCAACCTAGAATGATGCAAGTGGATATCTGCCATAGGTACAAACTTGAACGAATGATCATGATCTACCAGATACTCAGCAAAGCTTTCGTAATTGGGATAATACTGCAGTATTTCAGGGCCAATGTATCGCTCTACGAAATCAGGTATTTTGACCTGTAACTGGGCAATATTAACATCCGGGTGAAGCATGATATACGAATAGAAGTTATTGCCTGTCCACCACCCGTCAGTTGCCCATTTCTCCCATGGGATAGCAGCTACGTAGCTATAGGGTACGGTCGTGGCTTTGGCCGGATCACGGACAATAGCAGTCACCTCCAATTCATATCCCATAATCTCCATGGTTTTGCCTATTGGATTTTCTTCCCCGAAAAGCTTCTCCGCTAAACTTTCCGTCAATACCATATCATTGGGTCCATTGAGGGCGCTTGAGGCATCTCCAGACAAAAACTCGTTTGGAAACAACTCGAAAAAGGTACTGTCCGCCATGAGTCCTTTCGACTCCTTCACAAACTGTTCACCGATGGTAATTACCGACTCTACTGGTCCACTTATTCTCGTTCCGTTGATTACCTCTGGATAGTCCAATCGAAGCTGCTTCACCAATCTTGCCGGGGTAAATGGGCCATTGCTCCCAAGTGTCACACGATAAATTTGATCGGCTTTAGGAATATTCTTATCGAAGCTCAGTTGATGATTGACGTGGATAATCATCAAAAGACAACAGGCAATCCCAATAGACAAACCGAATACATTTAGGGCTGTTTGCAGCTTACTCTTCTGAAAATTCCTGATGGTGACTTTGATAAATGTTTTGAGCATGATTATCGAGTAAAGTGGTTTAATATCTTCCAAATTCTTTAAATACCTCCATCTTAAGAACCTAATGGCATTGAGGTACAGCATTCGAGATGCCTTACGTTGATTCTCCTGTGCATCGAGCAGAAAAAGCTCATAGAGGTCACCTTCTATGCTTTCTACATACCATGGCTTGCAAAACCAACGCAGCAACCGAAAAGGAAACTTTGGTGGTTCGATCATTTTTGATTCATCACGATTGCAGGAATCTGATCATATAGTTCATTTCTTACTCGCCTGTTGATTTCAAGTACCTGCACACCAAGATTAGTCACTTCAAAGAACCGCTTCCTCCTACCGCCACGTTCAGCCGTGGCTCCTCCCATGCTAGATCTCAAGTAACCCTTCTTCTCCAATCTGTCCAATGCCGTATGTACTCCACTGATGTTGACACCTCTCGACAATTGACTTTTGATCTCTTCCATCACCTTCACGGCATATGCATCCTCATGCAGAATAGCTGTTATTAGCAGCACGATCTCCTCAAACTCTCCTATCTGTACTTTCGATTCAGCCATATCATTCTTATTTGTGGATATAATATACAGCAATGATAAGAATATCTTTCATAATTGTAAATCTTATCAGGATGTTTCTTAATTATCTCCAAGCCTTTGCCATACTTCGCATCCTAGCCAATCAGACTTATATAACTTATAATCAGATAGATACAAAATAAACCAATGATACCACGAGTAGTTTAGATTACCGAATCTGGAAGTGACAGAAACGGTAGATCATGGTTTATGATTGATCACAAAATGCTGTTTGGGCAAAATAAAAGAGGCCCCAGAAGGACCTCTCTTATCGAAACATAATATTCAATTTAAATTATCTTAAGTGCCCGCTTAGAAGATGATTTTCTCTACATCCTTGTAGGTGATGTATTGATAGTCATTACCTGACTTTACGAGCATTCCAGTGTTTTTATCACTCACATCTTGTGACTCTCCCAGCACCATTTTCTTACCATTTTTTAGCAATACAGAAGCGTATTCATAGTTTCTAGGCTCAAATTCTTTAATGTTTCTAAACGGAATCATCACTTCTATATCTTCGAGCATTCCATGGAGTATTTCAAAGTCATATTGTTCATCTAGATCAAAAGATAGCAGTCCTTCATATGTCTTACCATTGGTATCCAACACTTTGGCTTTCAGAGGATTTTGAGATTCAAAAGATTGATACTCAGGGCCAGAGCTCTTGACTTCACTGAAGGTCACTTTATCAAATTCATCCCAAGGCACATCTACTCTACCTAGGCCCTCCACAGTTACTATGATTCCACGATTGCCATCGTTTACATCATTACTTCCTCTTAGCACTAGTGTTCTTCCTGATTTGAGCACCACTTCACTTCGGCTTGATCCAAATCTCTCTATGCTCTCAATATTGCCAAACTTGATAGACAAATCACCATCCTCGGTATCGCCATCCAGTTTATCTTCTGATACCCTTTCATCATGATCCCATTGTACGTAGCCTTCAAAGGTGCCTTCTGATGTTTCCACTTTACCAAAAAGTGGTTCTCCAAATTTTTCCTTCAGTTTCGAAGGTGTTTTCATAAACTTAATGGTCTCTACTCTGTCCCAATCAAGACTCACAATTCCCAATTCGGAATCAAAAATCTTAATGGATGTGCCTATGTCATTATATCCGCTCCCGTTTACTTCTACAGTCAGTCCGTTTTGCATCGTCACATCTGCTTTGCTACGACCGGTGATCTCTATCATACTGATTTCCCCAAACTGACACGCAAACTGATGGATGTAATCATTGTCGCTCCAATCTCCCCACCAGCTATCATTATCGCCCCAAAAACCCTTCTTTTGATCCTCCAATTGATCCAGCGCATCATCATCCATATACTTAATGTTTTCGTTTTTCTCCTTGGAGGCATTAAACATATCGGTCCAGTAGACTTCTTCCTTACCCCATCTTATAGCTCCAGTATAGGCATCATCATCTATGGTAGTGACAGTACCATACATAAATCCAGAATCTTGACTATTGGCCAAAAAGCCGATAAGTACCGCTAGTGAGGTTATTGAAATGCGTAATGATTTTCTCATGTCGTTTAGGTTTGATATGAACATTGTTTGTATTTAACAATGCTAAGATGTGGGCTTCACAAACGATATGAAATGATTCTCCGACGAGTCGGGACTCCAAATAACCCAATCGGGAAATACCAATCTGAAATGGAAGGCTCAGCGAATCAAAAGGCAGGCTCTAAAAGCTCAAACCTTCTCTTCGAATGTGAAACTTCATAGATTAAGTTATCCGGATAAGCCGAATTAGGTCAGTTATTGGTCAAGCCAATGTTTGAAACCTGGCGTGCGATCTGCACTGATGACTAGCTCCTGATCTGATGGTGGCTCCAATTCTAGTTTCAGTCGGCCTTTGAAATATGGATGAATCTCTGAGATTGCATTGAAGCTGATGATGAATTGGCGATTAGCCCTGATAAAAGTATCTGGATCTAGTTGCTCTTCAAGCACTTCTAATGTTGGGTCCATGGCCAGTTTTCGACCATCCTTGGTTACCAAGTAAGTGAGTTTGTTTTGACTATAGAAATAGGCGATGCTTTCCACTGATACAGCGGCCATTTTGTTACCCACTTTTATCAGAAACCTGCTCTTGTAGCTGCGTTTTTTGTTTTGAATCAGATCGTATAGACCTGCAAAATCTGCCGGAAACTTATCATTCTCGCTTCTATCAACAAATTTATCAATCGCCTCCTTGAGCTTTTCTTTTGGGATAGGTTTCAAGAGATAATCAATACTATTCACTTCAAAAGCCTTGATAGCGTATTGATCATATGCCGTGGTGAAGATGATGGGTATTTCAATATTCAAATCTTTGAACAACTCGAAGCTCAATCCATCCAGCAGTTTAATATCACTAATGATTAATTCCGGATGTTCTTCATTGGCAAACCACTCCTTTCCCTCATGAATTGATCGAAGTACTCCTACAATATTGACTTGTGGCTGCACTTCTTTGATCAAGTTGATCAATCGCTCTGAGGCCAAATGCTCATCTTCAAGTAATAATACCCTCATTTCTATGGTCCTTTATATCAATTCGGTTTCTACCAATGGGAGACTAACCACAAATAAGTCGCCTTGTTTGCCTATCTCCAACTCCTCATCCGTATAAAACTTATAACGCGCCCTTATATTGGCGATTCCCGTTCCAGATTTTGTTCGCAGGTCTTCAGGCTTCTCCATAATAGTATTCATCACCTTGAGCCTGTTCCCTTCTCTTTTGATCATCATTCTTAGTGGATGATCCGGTATGATATTGTTGTGCTTCACAGCATTTTCTACTAGCATTTGCAATGTCAATGGAGGCAGCATATAAATCACTCCGTCATCATCAATATCTATTTCAAAATGAATGTGCTCGGCAAACCTTGTTTTGATGAGGTAGATATAGGTCTCGATAAATTCAATTTCTTCTTCCAAAGTGACTAAGTCTTCTGATTTTGTCAATAGCATGGTGCGATAAACCTGAGCAAAACGTCCCAAAAACTCTTGGGATTTTGATTGATCTTTATCGATTAGCGCTGAGAGGATATTTAGGTTATTGAAGAGGAAATGAGGGTCAAGATGATTTTTGAGACTAGTCAATTGTGATGTAATACTCTCTTTTTGGAATCGCTCCATTTCCACGGCTGATTCCAGCCAGTGCTTAAGAAAATAAAGTCCGAAATAAATAGAGAATGCAGGTATGAATACTATAGCGCCATACACATTGGCAACTACCAACTGCCCCACGGTTGGTAGGATATCGGTAAACAGCGCTTTCACTAGAAAATAGGCCAAATTGACCACACCTATTGAATAAAGCACACCGAGAAAAAGATGGAGAAAAAATCTCCATTTCCCATAATTCCGCCATGGAAATGACTTATCTAACCACTTGGTGATCAGGTCATTGCCAATCCAAAGCAGTAAAATCACTAGGGAAATGGTGATAACCGTATAGGACAAAAAGGTATCCGTCTGAAAATAGAATAGGGCTAAGGATATGATGCTCGAAGCACCAAAAAACAAAAGGATAAATTTATTTTTCTTTAGGAAATCCAAATCAATCAAATTTGATTTCTACGATCTGATTCCATTTGACATGAGTCTCTTGGTTGCGCTTATCCAAAATCATCAGTCCATCATTCCTTTCATCTATATCTCTAGCCTCTCCCAGCAACAGCACCATTCCATTCTTGATGGCCACTTGAGAAAAACTATGATTTTTAGGTGTGATCTTATCTACAAACCGAAAGGGTATTTCGTATGCTACGCCATCATCATTGGCATCCAAAGTCTCTAGCTCCCATTCTTCATCTAGATCATAGATGATCTTGCCAGTGTATTGCTCATTTCTCACAGTCAATACCGAGCCACTTATTCCTTTTGGTCGTTTATAATCATCATAGCTTGGTCCCGTACTTTCGGTATCTATCAGATCCAGCGATCTGAAATGCACCCAGGGAATATCCACTCGTCCCATTTCCGGTACATATACGATGATACCTCTATTACCTGTATTTACGTCATTCGTACCTGTGAGATAATACTCTCTGCCACTTTTCAACAAAACATCACAACCTCCACGACCGGCTCGTTCGATACGTTCGATACTAGAAAAGGAAATCGAAAGATCGTCTCCTTTGAAGTCCCCATCAAGCTTGTCTGTCTGGATTCTTTCGTCGTGATCCCACTGTACAAAGCCAGTAAATGACCCTTTTCCCAAAGTATTGACTGTACCATAAATCGGCTTGGCATCTCGTACCCTTAATCCCGCTGGAGCTGAAGAGAATTCGACCTTCTCTACCCGATCCCAATTGATCTTGGCGTTGTTATCATACCTATCCGTTATATAAATGGTCGCGCCAATATCATTGTAACCTCGACCGTCGAGTTTCATGCGAAATCCATTTTTCAGGGTAAGCACAACCTCACTTCGTCCTACATTCTCTATTGATTGGATGTCACCAAACTGGCAACTGAATTGGTGAAGAGTAGAAACTTTATCCTCCCATATCGCGCGAAATGCCCAATCAAAATCCGTCCAGTCCCAATCTTCGTCTCTATTTCCCGCTTTTTCCTTATATGCGGATTTGTTGGTTTTTGATGCGTTAAAATAATTGTGCCAGAAGGTCTCTTCTTTACCCCAAGTGATTCTCCCCTCGTACTCATCGTCAATGGTAATTACTCTTCCATAGATGTAGCCATCAGAATCTTGCGCCTTTACTTCTTGCAGTATGGCTAGCAATGCCACAACATGCCCCAAAATGATCAATATGGTTTTTCGATTTCTCATTACCCAAGTCGTTTTATGTTCATCCGCAAGCATAAAACCAAAAATGAGCCAATAAAGTCCCAATGGAAAGGCTTTAAGGATGGAAAGGGACATTGATCTGACTGAATCAGGCTTATCCCTTACCAAATCGGACTTGTCATAATTTAGGTTAGACCACATTTACTTCTCTTTCTAGCTCTACTCCAAACTTTTGATGAACAGACTTCTGAATCTCCGTAGATAGCTTTAGTATATCTTTTCCTTTGCCATTCCCATGATTGACCAATACCAAAGCTTGCTTATCATGTACTCCGATCTCTCCTCTCCTGAATCCTTTCCACCCACTTTGATCTATCAACCACGCCGCTGGCAGCTTCATACTTTTGGCATCAACTTCATACCCAGGTATTCCTTCGTAAGCAGCTTTCAGTGCTTCAAAGTATTCTCGTTCAATAACCGGGTTTTTAAAGAAACTTCCCGCATTACCTATTTGCATAGGGTCAGGCAATTTGGATTGGCGAACGTTGATGACGGCCTGGCTGACCGCTTTAAGAGTCAGTTCTTCTACTCCCATTTCTTCAAGCGTCTCTTTGATATTGCCATAGCTAACATTAAAACTCGGCTTTTTACTTAGACGCAAATTCACTTTGGTGATAATGTATTTGTCCTTTCTTGGCCCCTTGAATACCGAATAGCGATAACCAAACTTGCAATCCTCTTTGTAAAACTTGATGACCTTCTGCGCTTTGATATCATAAGCCTCCAAAGAATGAAACACCTCTTTGATCTCCACGCCGTAAGCCCCGATATTTTGCATTGGAGCGGCACCTATAGTTCCGGGAATAAGTGAAAGATTTTCTATTCCAAACAACCCATTTTCTACTGCCCAGAGTACGCATTGATGCCAATTCTCACCAGCACCAAAACTTACCAGCACAGAATCCTCATTCTCTTGAATCACCTCTATTCCTTGTATTTCCATCTTCATTACCAGACCTAGAAAGTTCCTGGTGAACAATACATTGGAGCCTCCTCCAAGGATCATTTTCTTGGCCAATTTGAATTTGGACATAGCGTAGAGCTCTTCAAGATCCTCAGCATTGACAATACTTGCCATAAAATTAGCATTGACATCCAATCGAAACGTATTGTGATTTTTGAGGGAGTAGTTTTCTTCTATGAGCACTATGCGTAGGTATATTTAGGAATTGGCAAACCTAGTAATCATTGATCAATCAGGTGAAGCCGATAATTACTTTTCAGACACTAATTTGACATCATAGACAACCTCACCACCCACAAACGTCATAACTGCTGATGTGTTCAAAACTTCCTCTTCCGGAATAGTCATGATATCCTTGTCAAATACGGTGAAATCTGCTCGCTTGCCTACCTCTATAGATCCAACTTCCTTTTCCATAAAGGCTCCATATGCCGCCCACAAAGTGTAAGAAAGCAAAGCTTCCTCACGAGTCATTTTTTGTTCAGGTTCGTATCCACCTTCTGGTGTACCCTGAAGCGTCTTTCGGCTAATGGAAGCATAGAAACTAGGTAAAGGATTCAATGGTTCTACAGGCGCATCTGTTCCATTGATTATCCGAGATCCATTATCTATTAGTTCACTCCACATGTAGGCTCCATTTTCAATACGCTGTTTACCCAACCGATCAATAGCCCAAGGTCGATCTGACGACATATGAATAGCTTGCATGGCTGGAAGAACACCAAGCTCTGCAAATCGTGGAATATCCTCTGGATGAATATGTTGTGCATGTTCTATTCTAAATCTATGATTTTTGGACCGCTCTGGAAACGCTTGAAATGCTTTTTCATAAATGTCTAAAATTTCTCTATTCGCCCTGTCTCCAATCCCGTGAGTACAGACCTGAAATCCACTCTCGTAAGCTCGCAGCGTTATATCCTCAATCTCTTCCATAGATACGGTATTATGCCCATGCACACCTTTGGCATCAGAGTATTCCTCTAGCAGCCATGCTCCTCGTGAACCTAATGCGCCATCAGCATACAACTTGACCGAAGTAATATTCAAACGATCATCGAATAGTCCACGCTCAGGTCCTTGAGCAAATCGAGACGCTAGCAAAGCTGAGTCCGTTCCACTTAGCATGACATGCAGTCTGATTGGCAGCTTTCCTTCTTCACCGAATCTCAATATGGTATTAAGTGCCTCTGTATCTGATCCCGCATCATGAAAGCCGGTCAATCCATATTTGACACATTCACCAAGGGCTAGGACCAACTTTTGAGACCTTACTTCTTCGCTTTCCTCGGGGATTACATCGTAAATCAATTCGTCAGCCATTTCATTGAATATGCCTGTGGGCTGGCCACTTATATCCTTAAAAACCTCACCTCCTTCGGGATTGCTGGTATTTTTATCTACTCCAGCCAAATTCATAGCCATTTCATTCGCCAATGAAGCATGTCCACTAGCGTGAGAGAGATAGACAGGATGATTGGGAATAGATTCGCTTAGCTTATGATGAGTGGGAAATCCTTTGAATAACTGTTCAGGACTCTGGTCCCATTTATCTTGATGCCATCCCCTACCAACAATCCATGTTCCCTCTGGCGTTTGATCAGCTCGCTCCTTGACTCGCGCGATGACTTCATTATAGTTGCGAGCACCCATGATATCTACATTCATCAGGTTGGCACCAACTCCCATAATGTGCGCATGTCCTTCTATGAAACCTGGGTACATGGAGGCACCCTTCAAGTCAAGGATTTCGGTACTATCACCAACGTACATCTCGACCACTTCCTTAGTACCCACGGCCATTATTCTGCCATCCATTACCGCCACAGCTTGCACCTTCATTTGATCTAAGTTGGAGGTATATATATTCCCATTTTGGATTATCAGATCCGCTTTTGGCCCGCTTTCTGAGCAACTCAGCGTTAGAATGGCGATACAAAAGGTGATGAAAATTGTGCTTCGAAATGATGTCATCATAAGTCTTAAATTGAATGCGCCCTCAAATTACCATTTTCTAGGTAAATCATATAACTTTGCGCCTCCATTCGAGTGAGTGGGCAAACCAACATGAGTTGGTATGTTTTTCAAACCAAAATCATTCATTTCTTTGACTCGCGAAATGAACGTGTAACTGAGAGTCGACAAATTATGTCAGAAGATAAGAAAGACGAGCAAGAAAAGGTTGAAAAAACCGAAGCTCAAGCAACTGAAACTCCAAAAGCTGAAGCTGCACCTGAGGCAGTAGAAGAAAAAGCTGAAGAGCCAGTAGCAGCAGAACCTACAGCTGAAGTAGCTGAAGAGACACCTGCAAAAGAAGAAGCGCCTGCTGAGAAAAAGGCTGCTAAAAAGAAAACTCCTGCTAAAAAAGAAGAGGCGAAAGAAGAAGTAGCTGAAAAAGCAGAAGAAAAACCATCAAAACCTAAGTACGATGTAACTGAGGGTTTTGAACCAGTAAGCGACGATATCTGGGATACTGCCCAAGATGATGGATTCGGTGAAGAATACACTGATGAAGATCGTCAGAAAATGGAAGCTCTTTACGAATCAACATTGAACTCAATCGTTGAGAAAGAAGTAATGAGCGGTGTGGTAGTAGGTATCACTAACCGTGATGTTATTATCAACATTGGTTTCAAATCTGATGGATTGGTTTCTATCTCTGAATTTAGAGATGTAGAAGACCTTAAGCCAGGAGATCAAGTAGACGTTTATGTTGAAGAGCAAGAAAACGCTAATGGTCAACTTATTCTTTCTAGAAGAAAAGCCAAAATCGTTAAAGCTTGGGAAAACATCCAGAAAGCATTGGATGAAGACCTAGTGATCGACGGTATGGTGAAAAGACGTACTAAAGGTGGTCTTATTGTAGACATCTTCAGTGTTGAAGCATTCCTTCCAGGATCTCAAATTGATGTGAAGCCTATTAGAGACTTTGACATCTTCGTTGGGAAGAAAATGGAAGTGAAAGTAGTGAAAATCAACTACGCTAATGATAACGTAGTAGTATCTCATAAAGTCCTCATCGAAAAAGATATCGAGAAGCAAAAAGCTGTTATCCTCGAAAATCTAGAGAAAGGTCAAGTATTGGAAGGTGTGATCAAGAACATGACCAACTTCGGTGTATTCATCGATCTTGGTGGTGTGGATGGTCTACTTCACATTACAGACATCTCTTGGGGACGTATCAATCATCCAGAAGAAGTGCTTAACCTTGACGAAAAAGTCAATGTGGTTGTACTTGATTTTGATGATGATAAGAGAAGAATCTCTTTGGGTATGAAGCAATTGACTGCTCATCCATGGGATTCTTTGGACAAAGACTTGGCAATTGGATCTAAAGTGAAAGGTAAGATTGTGAATGTAGCTGATTACGGTGCATTCCTTGAAATCATCCCTGGAGTTGAAGGTTTGATCCACGTATCTGAAATGTCTTGGTCTCAGCACTTGAGAAATCCACAGGATTTCATCAAAGTAGGTGACGAATTGGAAGCTGTTGTATTGACTATAGACAGAGACGAAAGAAAAATGTCTCTAGGTATCAAGCAATTGACTGAAGATCCTTGGACTAAGCAAGATGTATTGGTCAACTACGCTGTAGGAACCAAACATACTGGTATCGTGAGAAACTTGACCAACTTCGGTCTTTTCATAGAGCTAGAAGAAGGAATCGACGGACTTGTACACGTTTCTGATCTTAGCTGGACTAAGAAAGTGAAGCATCCATCTGAATTCATCAAGGTGAACGAAGAATTGGAAGTACAAGTAATGGAGCTTGACGTAGAGAACAGAAGATTGGCATTGAGCCATAAGCATCTTGAAGAAAACCCATGGGATACTTTCGAGAGTGTGTTCACGAGAGGTTCTGTACATAAGTGTACTGTCATCTCTAAAAACGATAGAGGTGGACTTCTAGAGCTTCCTTACGGTTTGGAAGGACAAGTATCGACTAAGAATCTACAGAAGGAAGACGAATCACAAGCGAACGAAGGTGAAACACTAGACTTCAAAGTGATGGACTTCTCTAAAGATGAAAAGAGAATCTTGCTCTCTCACACAGCTACTTGGAAAGAAGGCGCTGAGCAACCTGCTCCAGCACCAGCTCCTAAGAAGGCTAAAGCATCTAAGGGTAACACCTTAAACAAAATCAATCAAGAGTCTGAGAAATCTACACTTGGAGATTTGGATGCACTTTCAGCTTTGAAAGAGAAAATGGAAGGATCAGCGAAACCTGCAGCAAAAAAGGCAGCTCCTAAAAAGGCAGCTAAAAAAGCAGCAGACAAAACTGAAGAGCCTAAAGAAGAAGAGTCAAAAGAAAAAGACTCTGAATAAATTCAATTGAGCCGGAAGGATTTCCTTCCGGTTTAATTTTATTCTTGCTTTATTTGCAGGAGTAAAAATGGTCGAGTGGCCGAGTGGCTAGGCAGAGCTCTGCAAAAGCTCGTACAGCGGTTCGAATCCGCTCTCGACCTCAACTTAAAACCCTGATTTCCGAAGAAATCAGGGTTTTTCTTTTAATAACACGATTTAAATTAATTATTAGAGATCGTAAATTTCTCTAAGTTCAGCATCAATACTTAACGCCATTTTAGTGGCATTTCTTGATTTCAACTTATCATTGGACTGGATACTTTCAAGCATCGAGAGATAATGAAAAACGTCCTTATCAACATTTAGCGCTTTCGCAATTAGACCCATATTTTTATCACTTGGAAAATGAACATCCCTTTCTATCCGAGAAATTACATTCTGTGCTAATCCAGTTAATTTAGATAGCTCCACTTGTGAAAGGTTTCGTTTAAGTCTTATTTCTTTTATAGTACTACCAATAGTCATAGTCCTTGAGGAAATCAATTATTCTAAAAATCTTGAATGCAAGTTCCTTGTTAAATTTTTTTGTCTTGTAACTTTGGATCTCTTTTAGATATAGATCTATAAGATCACAAATCTCCCTTTTCTTTTGATCAGGTAATTCCGATTCCTGAATAAGTAGTTGAATTTGTTTGATATTTGAAGTATTCACTGTTATTGAATTTAAATAAAGAATAAAGAATATTTTTTTCTCTATTTAACAGTATATCCTCTTCTGATGAGGAATGATTACTCCTGATGCGGTAAACACTTTTACTTAATCCTAACTTCCGTCTTTTGAATCTCAGTTGTACGGCTATTAACCTTCTAAACTCTCGCTTTAGCCGTCTGATCAACTTTGCATAATTTGATTTAAGTTTTGAAAGAGACTTAAATTCGCGTATAATTCTTCTTAATTCACTTAATGAAGAATTTTCACTACTTAATATTGGATTTTTTGAACTTAACTTTTCTCGAATTAATTTGGCTAACTCATGATAACGATCATCTATTCTCTCCTTTTCGTTACTGAAATGATTAAGTTCATTAGTTAAGCGAACAGCAAAAGAATGACCGGATTTCACATTGAGTGATGACATATCATTTTCTTTAAAAAATAGATTTTCATCCTCTTCGTGACGCATAGTCTCCACCGTCTTCCTTATTTTTCTAAAATACTCCGATATCCTAAATACCAGTTCTCTTGGGCCACTCAAGTTTGAGTCTAAAAAATTGAAATATTTGCTCATGACTATTTTCATAGAACAAAAATAGTACATAAAATGATATATAACAAAATTTGTACTATACAATATCTGTATTATTATTTAGTCACGTCATTCCATTCAAATCCACGCAATGAAGATGTCTAGGGTGATTCATAAAGGTACCATGCCCTTCCATACGTTATTAATACCGGAATAATCAAATATTTTACCGGCATAACACAATCATACATCTCCATGTGAATAATGGAGGTAGGTTTACGTACGCCCTAAATCTCGCTTTGAATATCACTTTACGTTTTAAGAATGTTAAGAAGATTCATTGCAGCCATTTTTCTTTTATCAGTAGTTTCCTGCCTTGCAGGTATTTTTTGGCAAGCGGAAATTCAATACCTGCTTCCTACCCCTGTACCCAGCGACTACCAAGAGATAGTAGTCAATACCAAAATATATGTAGACGATAATAGCACAGACTCTCTAGAGAAGCCTGTTTTCTATCACTTTTTCACTACCAATTGTCCTTGTTCAAAGTTTAACTTGACGCATTTCAATTCTCTCAAGAGAGCTTTTGGAGATCAAATTGACTTTATCGTGGTTCTACCAGAGGAAGACGATATTGAAAAAGCGCGCCCCTATTTTGAAGGTGAAACCAAAATCATCAGAGATGTCAACCAACAGTTTGCTGTAGCTTCTGGAGTATATTCTACTCCGCAAGCGGTCATCATCAACACAGATCGTTCTCTCTATTTCAGAGGAAATTACAACAAGGCTAGATATTGTTCTGACCCGCTCAGCAATTATGCTCAAATGGCTTTGGATTCGCTTCAAAGCAATGTGGCCCCTCCAGATTTTGGCCCCTTAGCATCAATAGCATATGGATGTGGGATTGAATACAAACTCACGCTATAATTTTTTAATAACCAGTACTATTTATAACCATAACTCAAAATCATGAATAAACTCGAACTAACCCCCGACCAGCAAAAAGAGGTGATGACTGAACTCAACAAAAAATCAGACATCTTCACGCTTAGGTTCTTGTTGGCTTATTCCGCTTTCGGAATACTCATATCCTTTTATTATGAAACCTACTTACTAGGCTTTGGGGCTGCTGCCTTAGCCTTAGGAAGTTGGTTCATCCTCAAATCATTGCTGCCCAATGCCAACCTTCACAGATATGTGGCTAGTGGTTTCTTCGGTGTTTTTGTGGGCACATTCATCTATCAGATGCATGGACTATTTGAAATGCACTTTTTTGCCTTCATTGGTAGCGCAATATTAATTGTTTATCAAGATTGGAGAATTCAGATTCCATTGATTGGATTCGTTGTAGTTCACCATGCAATTTTCGCGTTTCTGCAATATACCGGAGTGCCAGATGTGTACTTTACTCAATTGGAATTCATGGATCTTCACACTTTCGTTTACCATGCAGGACTTGCACTTACCATAGTGGCCGTATGTGGTTACTGGGGGCATCACTTCAAAAAGTTGACAATAGAAAATGCAGTCAAAGAAATTGCACTGAACGCCAAAATGGTACAAGCTGAGCAATTGAATAAAAAGCTAAAAATCGCCGCAAAAGAAACACAGCTCAAAAACCAAGAACTGGAAGATACCAAGAGTAAACTACTGTCCATCACAGAGAAGCAAGCTTCTATGTATGCGAAGCTTAGAAGCAATTAAGCTACAATCATTCTGCTCGATGGGAAAATTCTCATTGAGCAGAATGATAACAAACAACAATTGCCGACTAAAAATGAATCTATAGGTGCTAATCAACCCGTATTAGCCAAAATTGATTTATTTTGACATCTTATGTTTAAACAGGTTGTTCTCGGAGTTCTTCTGTCCATAGTTTCGAGTTTTGCCTTTGCGCAAAATTTCCTTTCTTGGCAACTCAATGATCGCTATTTCACGACGCAAGTAGGTGCAGGATTCGCATCCTACAGAGGAGAACTAAAGCACAATGGCAGTATTCAAAATGAGATTTCTAATTTGAGTCTTGGAGTTGAAGCAAGGCTCTTGCCCAAAATAGGCGTAAGATTTGAAGTAGGTCGTTATAACATCCGTGGACACGACAAGCATGCACCTGATAGTTCATTTGCCAAGCAACGCAATCTGTCTTTTAAAAGTGCAAACTACGAGGCTAGCATTCAGGGGATTTTCTTTCTCAATAAATACGCGGCAAATTATACCAAGAGGCCAAAATGCGACCCTTATTTACTACTGGGCATTGGCGGTACATACATCTCCCCTACCACTACGCTTGGAGGAGAAAAATACAACCTATTCGACACCAAAACTGAATCCACAGATTACAATCGTTTAACGCTGATAATCCCCGCAGGTGCTGGACTAAAATGGAAGATCAATCCCTTCACCAACCTCAGTACAGAAATTACTTATAGGTATACATTCTCTGATTTCCTAGATGATGTATCAGGTGACTTTCCTGAGAGCTATCCGGATATCACCACTGAGCTTCTTTCTAATCGAAAAGATGAAATCCCAATGGTCAATCAAGCCGCCTATGATCAATTGATCCCGGGATCTCCACGCGGTGACGATAATAATAAGGATGCCTATCTATTCTTGAACTTCAAACTTGAATGGTACTTCCCTCCTGACCTCTTTGCTAAGAAAAAGTGATTAAAGCGTAATTTGCTTGAGAACATTGACTACTCGCTGCTGTTGGATATCGGTCAGACCAGCTCCTGATGGCAAACAGATTCCTCTTTCAAATAGATCATCCGATACCCCATTCAACATGCGTTTCGAATCTTGAAATATAGGCTGTGCATGTAGCGGCTTCCAAAACCGCCTGGCTTCTATATTCTCTTGACGAAACAATTGTAAAATCTGAGAAGGTTTGATTTTTAAAATGAATTCTTCACGAATCAAGAATAAAAACACCCAACAGTTTTGCTCAACATCTCCCGGCACTTCAATCCATTCTAATTGCATTAACTCTTGAGCATATCGATCGCTAATACGTTTTTTAGCCTCTAGTATTGCTTTGAATCTTCTCAACTGTGCGCAACCAATAGCAGCCAAAATATTGCTGAGCCGGTAGTTGTAGCCTATCTCTTGATGAAGGAAGTGGTCGGCCTCAGCCTTAGCTTGTGTCGCCAAAGAAAGTGCTCTATTGTAATCACCTGAATGATTGCAAATCAAAGCTCCTCCTCCACCAGATGTAATGATTTTGTTGCCATTGAAAGACAAAACTCCATAATCACCAAACGTCCCTACGGGCCTTCCATTTACTTCTGTGCCGAATGCCTCCGCCGCATCTTCTATCAATGCAATTTCAAAAGAAGCACATATACTGGCCAACTCTAGAATTTTAGCCGCCCTACCATAGATGTGTGTCGCTATAACGGCTTTGGGAAAATTAGATGAGCCTTCATTCTCCCTGAGATATCTCTCAAGCAGCTCAGGATCAAGATTCCAAGTATCAACTTCACTATCCAAAAATATCGGGTGCGCTCCCTGATAGAGAACCGCATTAGCCGCTGCTATAAAAGTATTGGTGCCTACTATCACATGATCTCCTGAAGTAACCCCACATAATATGACAGCCAAATGCAACGCAGAAGTACCCGAAGTTAACGCGAGCACAGGACGATCATCAAAGTGCTTACCTAGTTCTTTCTCAAACAGATCAAGGTAAGGTCCCGCAGGCGCTACCCACCCTGATTCAATAGCGGAAATCACCTCTGCTGATTCCTCTGCTGACACGGCAGGTGGCGAAAAGTATATTCGATCAGGATTCATTCGTAACCATTTCGACTTTCTTTTGTGGTTCATCAGATTCAGCCCATTTCACGAGCTGCCAAAACGTCAAAACAAGAATCTTTAAATCAAAATAACCACTTACGTTTTCGACATATTCTAGATCATATTTCAACTTTGATTCGAGCGTTAGAATCTTCCTTCCGTTCACTTGGGCCCAACCAGAAATTCCAGGTCTGACCGAATGACGCTGATGCTCTTCAGTTGAATATTGATCTAGGTATTCTAGTAAAAGCGGTCTTGGCCCGATGAAACTCATATCGCCCTTAAGAATATTGAAAAGTTGAGGTATTTCGTCTAGAGAGGTCTTTCTAAGGAATACTCCAAAAGGGTAAGGTTCACCGTTATCATTGAGCGAAGTAAATTTGTATATCTCAAAAGGCGCACCACCAAAACCAGGCCTTAATTGCCTGAATAACACTGGTTTGCCTGTCAAACTAATTATTAAACTAATAACCAAAATCAGAGGAGCCAACATGATACTAAGCATCAAGGCCAACACCCAATCCATGGTTGGTTTAATAAATGTGAGGTAAATGCGTTTGGACATAACTAGAATGGCTCAAATGTATGGCAATCTGGTCTTTTCTTGATATTTTTCCAGATTGAAAAATTGACTTTCAGACAGCTAGACTCTCAAAGGTCATTTAATCTTTTTTCTACTACTGTTTTTGCCTCGATAAACCCAAGATTAAATGAAAACTGCACGTTTCATTTTCACCCTAGTCATCACGCTTGCCTTCGCCCTTACACTCAATGATAACATTGGAAGTATTCCTCCAATTGGAAAATTTTTAAGCCCTTTTCATGGCTTTTGGCAAAATGCTGAAAAAGAAGGTGTGAATTACAGCGAGGAACTGAATCTGGAAGGCTTGTCAGAACCTGTCAAAATCTACTATGATGAAATACGCATACCCCATATCTATGCTAAAAATAATTCGGATCTATTCTTAGTACAAGGGTACATCACCGCACGCGATAGATTATGGCAGATGGATTTCTTTAGCCGTTTGGTGATGGGCAGAGTATCAGAAGCGGTTGGCTCAAGAGCTCGAGATTTAGACAGATTCAATCGTCGAATTGGTTTAAAGAAAATGACCTTGGATCAATATGAAAGCATCAAGGAAAATCCAGAATTTAAGCTTGCACTCAATTCTTACTCCAAGGGAGTCAATGCCTATATCGATCAAATGTCTTACGGTGATTATCCACTAGAATTCAAATTTCTCAATTATGAGCCCGAACCTTGGACTCCTCTGAAATCATGTTTTGCATATGCCCTGCTTGCCAATACGCTTTCAAGGTCAGATGCAGATCTGCAAAAAACAAACCTTCTATCACTACTGGGTAGAGATGTATTTGATATGCTGTTCCCTGATCAATTAGGAAACCTTGATCCTGTGATCCGAAAAGATATGAAGTGGGATTTTGAGCCTATTCAGGTATCAAAACCTGAGCAACAAACAGCTCTTCATTTGACCCCCAACACCATAGACCAACCTCATCCCCTGAATGGTAGCAACAATTTTGCGGTAGCAGGAACTAAGACCAAGAACGGACATCCGTTTTTTGCCAATGAGCCTGACCTTGAATTAAAACTACCTTCGATTTGGTACGCAACTCACCTCAACGCTCCTGGCAAAAACACCATGGGCGTAACAGTCCCTGGTACTCCCCTTATCATTCTTGGATTCAATGATCATGCGGCTTGGGGTGTAACCAACTCTCCTAGAGATCAGGTAGACTGGTATTCAATTACTTTCAAGGATGATTCCAGAGACGAGTACTTCTACAACAATCAGTGGTTCAAGACAGAAAAAGTTATTGAAGAGATCAAAATTGCGGGAGCTGATTCATACTATGATACGATTGTTTACACCCATCATGGCCCAGTGGTTTATGATAAGAATTTTAAGGGTGAAGACGGGAAAACGAACTATTCTATGAAATGGATAGCGCACCAATCCAGTCGCTCGATAGAAGCAATGAATAAGCTGAATACAGTAAGTAGCCATGCCGAATTTTTAGAAGCGATGCGTTTATTTCATGGTCCTCCACAGAATATTTTATACGCTGATAATACTGGAGATATCGCCATCATGCTACCTGGACGATTTCCGGTCAAATGGGAGGAACAAGGTAAGTTTTTGTTGGATGGTTCCAAGACCGAACATGAATGGGAGGATTACATACCTTTCGAACACATGATGCAAGACAAAAATCCAGAGCAGGGTTTTCTTAGCTCTGCCAATCAGCATCCCGCATCGGCCGACTACCCTTATTATGTGTATGATCATCACTATGAATACTACAGAGGGCGCAGGATAAACGATAGACTGAAGGAGCTCACTAACATCACAGCAAAGGATATGATGCAGCTCCAGAATGATAATTTCAATTTTATGGCATCTGAGAGCTTACCTATGATGCTTGAAGCAATTGACACGTCCAATATTGACGAAGGTCAGAGGGAGTTCTATAGCAAACTATTCAAGTGGGACTACTTTAACGACCCTAAGAATGTATCCGCTAGCATGTATCAACTTTGGTGGGATGATCTTTATGAGAATCTTTGGGACGAATTTGACACCATGAGCGTAGATGTAAATCGACCAAAAAATTATGTGAGTATCCATCATCTGAAAAATGATACTTCTCGATTATTTACCAACATGTTGAGTACAGAAAAACAGGAAAACGCAGAGGATCTAATTCGTTATGCATTTGAAAATGCTGTCGATTCGCTTAGTCTTTGGAAAAAAGAGAATGGCAAGGAAGCAGTATGGTATCAGTTTAAAAACACCTCCATAACACATATGCTAGGGCTTGAGCCCTTATCCAAGAATGAGGTGAAAATTGGGGGGTACAAGGGAATCGTAAATGCGGCCAGTTCTAAACATGGCCCTTCATGGAGAATGGTCGTAGAGTTGGATCCAGCAGGCACCAAAGCTTGGGGAGTTTATCCGGGAAGCCAAACCGGAAATCCAGGAAGTCCTCTCTATGGGCAATTAATTGAGAAGTGGGCCGCCGGTGAATATTATGAGTTATTGTTTGGCAAGAACATTAGCGGATCAGAAAAAGTGATTTTCACTCAAACAGCACAACCTAAATAGGCATGAAACTTTTAATTCGAATAATACTCATCATCTCCTTAACCTATTTTGCATCGATGTATTCTCCATGGTGGATCATCATCATTATATCCGGACTGGTCAGTTTTGGAATATACGGCAGTGGATTTAATGTTTTTATTTCCGGATTTCTGGGTGGGGGCATTCTCTGGCTTACTACCGCGTGGTTTCTAGATTTCAGCACGAATGGTATCCTATCTGATAGGATAATTCAGTTATTCCCTCTAGAAGATCCTTTTATGCTAATCCTAATTACTGGATTAATAGGAGGATTGGCTGCTGGGCTTGGTGCAATTACCGGAAATTCCTTCCGATTGCTTTTTGTGAAGAAGAAGGTGAAAGGGTTTTACAATTGAGTTGAACGCTCAATTAGCACTCCTGATGCTACTATCGAAACTTCTTTTCTTGATTCCGAAGGATCAAATTCTTCACCCGCATCATCCGCATAGTGCTTGGCCATATCTTCTTCCAACTCGGTAATACTTGCAACTCCCGAAATCACCACCTGCTTCCCCGATGCGTCCTTTGGTACCAAAAAGCCGTAATCCTTAAAAGTCACACGGACGGATTCTCCATTTTCACTTTTGAGTGTCATCCAACAACCTTTCGCCTGACACACATCTTGTATCTCAGCCACAATCTTAACATTGTTTTCATCACCATCAAGGTTGGCTATAGAGTTAACTAATGAGATAGCTCCTTCAGATTGTATTTCTGCCCCGAATGAGTCCCATTCGGTTTTTGGAGAACTACATGAGCCAGTTACAGCAACGAGGAATAAAACCAGCAGTTTATGATTAACGGATCGGAGTTTCATATGCGAATGTTTAGCTCAAAGAAAGAACAGTTTGGGCAAATATTCAAAACCCGCTCCTAAGCCAAAATTCCCATTCCCAAAAAAAAGAAGGGTTGCTTAAAAGCAACCCTTCCCATTAAGAACCAGTTTGGAAAATAGGATATACTCACATATCCTGTTTCAAAAGTACACGGATTTATTGCTTTTATCAAATCCAAATCCACAAAAAATCAAAGCTGAAGGAGCAACCTTATCTAACGGCTGCATAAACATACAGTTACTCATCAAAATAAGAAGATAACCTCTCCCAATCACTACCTTTTTGTTGATCCTTACATCAATTTATTTTTGCTATAACTCAATTGTTCTAAATTGTATTATCAATCTTCCAACTAGCTTTTGAAGTGCCCGCTTTAAGTCGAAAAAAACTAACAATCTCTAGCATAGCTCTGTTCCTTCTTTTGGGAAGCATCTGCTATTTAGCGCTTTTTAAATATGGCTCGCGCATCTCCCAAGAGCTGCTTGTTCAGGTTTTTGAAGAAAAATCTGAAGGAAAATATTCCATGAGCTTTGACGAATTTGATATTTCGTTGCTTCACAGCCGATTAGACCTCACAAATTTTAGCATACGACCCAACTACAACCAGGATGGCTCATTGTATGATTCTACAAGAGCAGTCTATTTTGTATCCATCCCGATTTTATCTATTGATCTGCATTCTATCTCTGATATCTATTTTCAGAAAACTCTAAGCTTTCAAAATATTGAAATCACGGATCCTTCCGTGAAAATGGAAAGATTAAAAAAAGGTGATAAGAAACAATCGCTCTCGCTAGAAGCCGGTGATCTATATAAACTGATAGACGATTATCTGCTAGAGTTCTCAATGGATAGCCTAAAGATCAATAACGCTTCTTTGGGATATCATTCGAAAATTCAGGAAAATGGCTTGCGGCTATTAATTGACAAAGTGTATTTCACACTTCAAAATTTTGCGATCGATCAAACCTCACAGAACGGTCAATTTCTTTTCTCTGGCGGTTTCAGTCTCCATCTGACCGATCAGTTTTTTTTACTGTCTGATAGTCTGCATTACGCCTCTTTCGAAAAGCTCTCTCTCTCTACTTCAAAAAGCACTATTTCCGTCAAGAATTTGACCGTAAGCCAACGAGAGGATAAGATTTATCAACCAAAGTCAGGCCTTAACCAATATCAAATACAAGTGCCGGAAATCCTGCTGGAAGGTGTCAATTTTGAGGAAGCATATGAAAATAATACCCTTGCCCTCAAGCATGTATTGATTCAGAAGCCATCATTTAATATCCGACAAAGAAATCAAGCCTCTAAAGAATCGAGTAATGATATACCATTGCTATTATCACGTCTATTTAATGAGATTGAGGTAGATCGTATGAGCATTGAGCATGCAAACAGTTCGTTTCAGGTAGATTATGGAGACAAAAATCAGGCTTTCAGATTCAAAAACTCCAACCTACTCATTGAAGAGTTTAAACTTGACTCTGGCAATACAGCAGGGCTCCTCTCCTCTCGGGTGTTCGAACATATTTCGCTCACTTCCGATGATAATCAAATCGTATTTGCGGACAGCAGTCACTCCATAGACTTTCATCATCTTCAATTCTCTAGTAAAGATTCTACTGTTTCCATAGAAGATTTTGACATTACACCAATCAACTTAGAAGGAAAAAAGAATCGCTTCGATGCTCAATTAAAATCCATTACCATCGATGGTTTTGATCTAAATAGTTTGATACTCAATAGACATTTGAAACTAACTGCTCTGTCCCTCAATGAACCTACAGGAGAATTTAATGTCCGGCTAAACACTCAAAAGAATGAGCAACTATCCGTCGGGTTAGGTCTTGTCCAGATGAAAGAATTTAATGTTAATAATGGAACACTTGCGTTGAAGGCAGGAGATCTCTCAACAAGGGTAGCAGAGTTGTTTACCTCAGTTCATCAAATCAACTGGGAACCTGGAAAAAATCAAAACCTTGCAGATATCTTCAAACTCGGAGGCTTAAGAATTAAAGATTACCATGTTTCCAATAATGAATTCGAACTTGATATAGCTGAAGTAAGTGCTTCCGACCATTGGTCTGAGCTAATTATGAAAGGGATTGACGCGCAAGTAGATCATCAGCAACATCCACTAAAATCGAAAAAACTGAAGATCACAGGTCTTGATACCTACGGACTATTATCAAATGACAAAATTCATTTTGATCAACTCCTTATAGACCAGCCAGTATTGAAACTCATGAAAACTAACGCTGGGAACTCTGATATCAGCAAACAACTACATAAAGCGAGTTTCAACGAAATCAAAGTTAAACAAGGAGAGATTAGTTTTCTGAATACTGAAGAGAAACCCACCATTCAACTCAGTGGATTCAGCAGCTCGATTAGCCATTTTAGATATGATTCTATAATGGATGAATACTTCGCTGATCCAACAATAAGCATGGACTCAGCCACGCTAGAAATTGACAAAATCGATCATCTTGTTACATTGAAGAAAATAAATATTGACGCGTTGGACAGTTCGCTTTTCATAGGGAACTTAAAGTTCTTACCTGGACGCAACGCAACAAATAAGTTCGACATAAGCGGCGATTCACTGGATTTAGCTGGAATCGACATCCATGACTTAATCAATAATCAGCGACTTGATTTTGCTCTTGGATCGTTTTCTGATTCTCGATTTGATATTTCCGTGATTGATTCAAGTAATTCCAAACGGCCGAGCATCCCTGTCGCATTTGGAAAGTTTCAACTCCGCAAAAGCTCCTGGAATTTTAAGAAAACCGACCTCTTCAATTTTCAATCCCAATTGGATTTGACCATTTCTGATTTGGATGGTAATGAAGAAGATTGGTGGAAATCATGCAGCTACACTCTGGCAGGAAATTCACTTGAATTCGTCAATTCTGACTTAGATGAGCCATTGCGCATAGGTGAGTATAAGATCAACACCCTTTCTGGTTTGGTTTCACTCAAAGACATCACTGCATCAAAACCAAAAGTCTTTGATGCCACATTTCCTAGTATAGATCTACTCGGAGTTCAATTTGATTCATTGCTAGGGAAGCAAAAGATCTGTTTAGATTCTATCTCCATCATCCAACCAAAACTGACAATCACCATTAATCAGAATGACAGCTCTTCTAAGGGACAAATGGCTCCTAAATTGGATATTGGTCATTTATCGCTAGAGAATGCAGACATTCAATTGAAATTAAAATCAGATACAGGTACGGACACCCTCAACCTGCGAAGCTTTAATTTCAGCATGAACCAGTTTAACAATTCCATTCCAGAGAATGCAAACCCTCTTACCATGATGGAAAGTTTTCGGTTCGATGGTTCAGATTTGAGCTATGAATTACCAGGAGACATGTTCACGCTTCGTGCCAAGCGATATCAATATAATAGCACAGGCAGTCAAATAAGCCTTAAAAGATTTCGGGTAGAACCAAAGTATAACCGAGGAGAGTTTCAGCGAAAACTGACATACCAATCTGATTGGATAGATTTGGAGGTTCAGCAAATGACACTAAATGATGTTTCATTAGATGCATTGCGCCGAGGTGAAATAAGGATTGGAGCCATCGACTTAAGCAAGATGAGCCTGGATACACATAGAGACAAAAGACTGCCGTTGGAAAAAGGCATTTACAAACCTCTCCCCCAAACTGCTCTTCGATCAGTGGCAATGCCAATCAAAATTGACACTGTGAGGTTTGATAAATCCTTTATTACCCATTCAGAATTTTCAGAGGAAGGCACTAGCCCCGGTGTTATTTTCTTTAGAAATCTTGGCGGAATAATTACTAATATCACCAATGATGAAATTGCCATAGATAACAACTCAAAAATGACACTTTATGTCACTGGAAGCATAATGAACACTGGAGATATCATGGTTCAATCTATGTTTGACTACCGGGACAGCCTGGACCGATATACGCTAAGGGGAACTGTAGGCGAAATGGATCTAACTGAGCTCAATAGATTTTTAGAAAATACGGCTTCAGTAAGGATTCGAGATGGGCGGAATAAGTCGCTGAGTTTTGCATTTGAAGCGAATGAGGACTATGCCTTTGGCTCAATGAAGTTTTATTACCGTGATTTGAAGATCAACGTATTGGATGCAGAAACGCATCAGCGGAAAGGTCATGGGGCTTCCATTAAATCGTTTTTCGCTAACACCTTTGTAGTTAATTCTAAAAATCCGCATTTTCTATTCGTCAGAGATGGTGATATCTATATGGAACGCGATAAATCCAAATCTGTGTTTAGCTACTGGGGTAAATCTCTCGTGAGCGGTCTGGTAAGTAGCATTGGAGCAAAAAACAACAAGAAAAAGCTTAAAGCGCTGGCTGAAAAAATCAGACAAGGAATCAATCTGTCTGATGAGAAACCGTCAGCCGATTAGATTAAAGCACATCCTTGAGCTCTGGTGTTTTATTGAAAACAGATCGGGCAAATGGACAAAGTGGAATGATAGAGATACCTTTTGCTCTCGCAAAATCAACTGCGCTAACAACTAACTTTTTACCTGTCCCGGTTCCTCTCAACTCATCAGACACTTCGGTATGGTCAATTATAATACGATCATTTCCAGCCCATGTATAGGTCATCTCGGCCAACCGCTCACTATTTTTCCCTGCTATAAAGAATGATCCTTTGCTTTTTATCTCTTCATGCTTAATCTCCATATTATATATTGTTGGGTTCAAAATTCTTAAGGTAATCAGGTAGATCGATTTCAGGTTTGCTCTTAGCATCCATCACAGGTTCGCCATACACTTCAGACACAGGGATTACCCCACACCACATATCTTGCTTAGATACATCTACTCCTACTCCCCCTGTTCGAATCTTGAGCGATGCTTTATCAGTAGTGAATTCTATTACATCAGTCACCGACAACTCTTCGTCAGTTGGATTCTCAAGATCAGTCATTCTTCCTGGCACATACTTCTCTACAAATACTTCAAGAACTTGGCGTTTCTTATCAATGTCTTCCACCGTAGAAGCCTTCGAAAACAGGACAACAGATCTATAATTTACGGAGTGATTAAATGCAGTTGGCGCCAAAATAAGCCCATCATATAGCATAACTGATAGACTCACGATACTCCCATTGTTCAGGCCTTTCAGAAAATGACTCTTGGATGAGCCATGAATATAAACCTTGCTACCTATCCGGCAGAATCCGGTAGGAATCTGGAATGGCACATCATCCTGGCAGTATGCCACCGTGCAAAATCTAGCTTCATCTAATACTGCGTTGATTTCTGCAGGCTCATGTGTTACCCTATTAGGATAGCGAGAAGGTTTGAGAGAATCATTCATAAAGCAAGATTGATTATTTTTCTCAAAAATCCTCCATATTCATATATCAAGGAACTATTACTTCGGGGATTATCCAAGTTGGTATTGGTTGTTAACGCCAGTATTACATTAGCAATTAATGGGCAGTTTAGTATTGGAAAGTTTTTCTATATCCTTTTTGAATCTTCTTTAGGCGCTTGCCTTTTTTTTCATCCAATTGCTTCGAATGGTTAAGATCTGTCCATGAATAATTTTGACCAAGATTTCTTGATGAAGTACAGGAGGACAAGAAAAATGAGCCTAACAAAAAAACGATTAGTGTAAGTGAAGTCAATTTATGATAGCTGATCGTATTGATTTTCATAATATAATTATTTATATATTTTTTTATACTTTATTAATACTTAGACAACCGCAATGGTAACCCCTGAATAAGTTTTATTTTGATAGATATTTTTTTTCTCACCAACCTTTTTCGGGTCACAAAAAAATCTATATTTGCACTCCGTTTCGGAGCTGATAAAGTCAAGAAATGGAAATAACCAGTTCGGGGTGTGGCTCAGTCCGGTTAGAGTACCTGGTTTGGGACCAGGGGGTCGCAGGTTCGAATCCTGCCACCCCGACATATTACACATCAATTGATTCAAAACCCTCTATACTTCACGTATAGAGGGTTTTTTGCTTTTAAGCACACCATCTAAAACCAATTGATAGCAAGAAAAAAGTCAACAAATCGTCAACCGTTTGGAAACTAGATTTATGTTGACGATTTTTAGCGTAACTAATTGATATACAATGTATTACGTTAATTATATTTGTTCTGTCTTGGTATTCTTTGACCATCATTTAAGGGGAATCTGCTTCTAGCAGTCAACAAATTCTATCACTTAAAGTCAAAGACTATGAAAAGACGAACATCCTTCAACGTACTCTTCTGGATTAATCGATCAAGGATCAAGGACGGCAAAGCCTCCATTAATGCCAGAATTACGGTCAATCAGCAAAAGGCGAACTTCTCTGTAAAACGATCCATACCTGTTGAGCTATGGGATCAGAGCTACAATCGAGCGAAAGGTTCGTCCGGGATATCCAAAGACATTAACCTGTATCTGGATATCGTAAAGACGAAGCTATTTGATGCCTATCAAGAACTCCTCCTTCACGATGCGGAACTCACTGCTGAAACAATAAAGAATAAATACCTGGGCATTGAGGAGGATCAGCAAACTCTCATTGGCCTGTGTGACTATCACAACGAGGAAATGCGAGATGTCCTGGAGTGGGGAACACTCAAAAACTACTTCACGACGAGGAAGTATATTCTTATATTTCTAAAGACAAAGATGAAAGTTTCAGATCTTTCACTCGGCAAGCTGTCCTTTAAATTCCTAACTGATTTTGAGAGTTTTCTACGAAGGTATGAACCGAGCGACCACCAAAAACCAATGGGGCAGAATACAATCATGAAGCATATTGAGCGCTTCCGTAAGATGGTCAATCTTGCTATCCGGAATGAATGGATCAAAGAGGATCCATTCGTGAAGTTTCAGGCTAAGTTCCAAAAGGTGGAACGGGGATATTTGACCAGGGATGAATTGACGATGATTGAGAAAAGGGAGTTTAGGATTGAGCGTCTTGATCAGGTGCGTGATCTTTTTGTGTTTAGCTGTTATACAGGTTTATCCTATGCAGAGGTCTATGATTTATCACCATGTCATCTGATAAAAGGAATGGACGGGGATTACTGGATTGAGGGTCAGCGTAAGAAAACTAAGGAGTCGTATAGCGTTCCTCTCCTACCTCAGGCTATGCGCATTATAGACAAATATAGAGGCACTATCAAAGGGCAAGTGACAGGCAAGTTGCTGCCTGTATTGTCTAACCAAAAGCTGAACAGTTATCTCAAGGAAATTGCTGATCTAACTGGTATAGAAAAGAACATCACGTTTCACCTTGCTCGTCACACTTTTGCAACGACAATAACCCTTGCCAATGGTGTTTCACTAGAAACCGTGGGTAAGATGCTTGGACATGCTAGTTTGAGATCAACACAGGTTTACGCGAAGGTGATCAAATCTAAAATCAGTGATGAGATGGGTAGTCTTAGATCGAAGATGGCTGAAAAGCAAATGGAGGTTAATCGAGATACTGCTTGATCAACTCCGTATCAATTCCAGAGTATTCTGAGAACTCATAGATGGTCACCATTTGGTGATCATCTTTGTGGAGATGGTCTTTGATGTCTCGGATCAATTTCCTTCCATAACGCTCACTTTTGCCCGTGATTCGCTGAATATCCTTGGGATAAATTATGACTCTCTTTAGCTCCATTTAATTGTACCAATACTCCATCCATACTTAGACCATGCGGCATGTTCGGCAAAAACTACCGATAGCTATTAAAAGCGGAATCCGCTAATTGTCATGCTCTTATAAATATGCTCTTTTTAGTCCATAAACTAAACATTTTATAGAATTATGGCTCGACAAAAAGGCATTATTAAACTAGAGGGAACCATCGGGGATGTGTCCTTCTATAAGAGTAAAGACGGCTACTTAGCCAGGGAAAAAGGTGGCGTTGATGGGGATCGGATCAAGAATGATCCAGCGTTCCAGCGTACCCGAGAAAACGGATCGGAGTTTGGCCGGGCGGGAAAAGCTGGCAAGTTGATTAGAACGGCTTTTAGACCTCTCCTTCTCAAAACATCGGACAGCAAAGTGACCTCCAGGCTCACCAAGCAGCTGATGGCGGTACTTCAATCGGATGCGGAAAATGTGAGAGGTGAACGCAAGGTTGGAAGTGGTAATTTAGAGTTCATCCAAGGCTTTGAGTTTAACGCCGCAGGGAGGTTGCAAGCAACCATCTATGCTCCGTATGAGGTGAATTTAGACCGTGTGGCCGGGACTGCTTCTATTGAAATCCCGGAGTTTATTCCAAGTAATAGTTTGGCATTTCCTCAGGGAGCCACTCACCTGAAAATGATAGCAGCAGTCTCAGAGGTGAATTTCGATACCGATGAGTTCACCTACAACATGGCCGAAACTGTAGAGGTACCCATTACTAATGCAGCTGCAGGACCTTTGCAATTGAATCTGGCATTCAATGCCAATTCTCCAGAGATTCTCATGGTGGCATTTGGTATTGATTTTTACCAATCTGTAAACGGCGAAATATATGCCATGAAGAATGGCGGATTCAACTGCCTGGCATTGGTGGAAGTGGATAAGCCAGAGGTGGTTTAATACTGATCATCCATTATGGACGTCAGACTCATCAGGAAGTATCATTCGACTGGAACTAATGGGGAGCTCTATCACAGAAAGCAGTTAATCTGCTTTACCATAGAGCTTCCCTGGCTTCAAAATAGGCGAAATGTTTCCTGTATTCCCGAAGGTCGATATCAGCTGATCAAGCGACATACCAAGGAAAGAGGTTGGCATTTACTCGTCTCTGATGTCACTGATCGCGATGGCATTATCATTCACCCGGCAAACGACGCACAACGAGAACTCAAAGGGTGTATTGCTACTGTATCTTCAGTGACGGAACCAGGTAAAGGTTGGCATTCTCGTACGGCGCTTAAAAAGCTGGAGGCTCTAGTTTTCAAATCGATTGATCAAAGCGAGGAGGTTTTTCTAATCATTAAAAGCGAAATAGAAATGAATATTATCAATAGAGTGAAGGCACCCACTCCTAAGTTTTTCAAGGTGCTTAGGAATATTGGTTTGACATTGGCTGCAGCTGGTGGAGCTATACTTACGGCTCCCATCGCACTGCCTGTTGCCATTATATCGGTTGGCGGTTATTTGGTTGTTGCCGGTAGTGTGATGTCTGCAGTGAGCCAAGCGACTGTAACAGATCAAGAGGCGGAGCAATGAATCATCATTTCATTGATGGTACTCGAGCGGGAACAGTTGGCGGTACTCTGTTGAGTATCATCCCCAACCTCAACAGTGCGGATCTGGTGAAAACTGCAATTCTTGCTGCTGTTGGTGCGCTGGTAAGTTTTACCATCTCGATATTACTCAAATGGGTTGTGAAGGCATTTGGTAAGCGTAATGTGCCAAAAGTTTGATATTGATTGAAAGCCCTGACGGAATCCGTCAGGGCTTTTTGCTTTTCTCCACTTTGCTCAATGCTTTGTGAATGAGCGCTTGTTTCAATTGCTCTATTAATTCAAGCTGCTGAGCTAATATTTTCGACTTCTCCTCCACCCCTTTCAGCACTTGGAGATTTTTCCAAAGCCAGTCATGCGCTTCAGGGATAGTGCTTACCTACGATCTGCAAACCAATACGCAAATCGTTGATTCTCAGAAATGGAATGACCGAGCCTACTAGGTGCCTTCTGAAATAGCCCGATTTCCAAAGCGCGTAGCATAGCCAGTAGAATAGTTGTTTACTTTCTTCGGTCTCCGTAGCGACTAAAAAGCAGTTGGGACATGGTTCATCTAGAGGCTTTCCAGCGTTAAGTCCCTTTGACAAAACGTAAAAATGCGGCTTTTGAGGATTTGCGCTCCCGCAGTAAGTGGACACATGGTATTTAAACATAGTATGAGCATTTAAAATGATGCTCACTCGTTTATGTAATCGCCTGCGGCGCATAAACCCAAAAGAAAAAAAGAGAAAAAAGAAAGCTGAATTGATAGAGGGTGTGGCAGCACAGGCAAGGAGGAACGGAATAAATGAGGGGCTTAGTGGGGCGTTGTGTTTATGCCGTAGTTCCTTGACTGGGCTCTTTGGGAGGGCATGGGAGCCCTCTAGTTTTGTTTGATTTTTTGATCTTTGATTTGATCAATTGAATTAATATTCATAGAAATGGATGCACTAACTGATGATTGAAATCATCTACTGGTTTGGTGGGATAGGATTCCTTTTGGGTTGGAAGCCTAAGCTTTATTTGGAGAGTGGAATTTTGTTGAGTCGAGGAGGAAATAAAATGGGACAGTCGGCATGTTGTCAATTCATTGGTACATGAAAAAAGAAAGAGCAGGTAAAAGAGCCTTCAGCAAGCGTTGGGTGGTGCGGCGAGCCGCTGCGAGTGCGAAGGAAGCCTGTCCAGAAGAAGGCTGACGGAGGAGGCCGACTGGCAGTGTGGCGCAGCTTTGGTTGTGGGTTGGTTTTGTGTGGCTGTGACTGACAGACTGAGCCCGCTGGCGAGCAAAAACTATGGGCAGTGGCTGGGCTGGCATGTGGCCTCTGCGGTGGATTAGGAAGGGTGATTTGTGGATTGGAGCGATGGCATTTGGGCGGGGATCCATAAATGCCCTGACGGTGGGGTGGCTTAAGAGGCCTCATGACAGAACAGGGGGAACTGCTGTGAGGAAGAGGGCAGCCAAAGCAGAAGGCATGACAGGTGGCAAAGCCACTTTTGTTAAAAAGCTCGAAGCTTCCCGATTCATCGGGGTGCTGAGAGCCTGGCGTGGCTACTGCTGGCAACTGATGACGAACGCCGCTTTACCTGCGTGGTGACTGTGATGGTTACGATGGCTAGTCTTCTGTGGAAATGGGGTGGCAAGGTAAGGGTATGAAATAAGGAGCGGTTCCGAAGGATTCGGATAGAGCGAGTGGTTGAATACGCTTACGCGGGAGACCGGAAGCTTGTAAATGTAGTGCCGCTCTTTAGCGGGGCGAAATGCACAGGCTGGAGGGATGGGGATTTTAACTAATTAATCGTAAATAAGCCTGTTTCGATGATATTTTGAGGAAACTTATCTTTTCCAGTTAATCAATCTAGACTGAATGTCCTTTTGAAGCTTCCTATTATTAAGATACATTAAATTGGTAGAAGTAAGCTGAGTGAGTTTTGCATAGGCAACAGGCTTGGTTATTATCTTTTGAGCAACGAGCTCATCCAGAATCCAAAACATTCCATGTCGTTCTATAGAAGAACGCTCAGCGAATTTCCGAACCAATCCATCGCTACTCAATAACATAGCGTTCATTTTCTTTGCCATATAAAGTACGGATTGATCTGGAACAGATAGCGCCTTGGGGAAAAGGGTTTTTCCTATTTCTTCAAAATCTTCTGATTCTAATATATGAACCTTGAGTTTCGCTACAGATTTATAAGCCGCTAGTACTTGCTGTTGGTGTTTATCTAGCTCGTCCCACACTTCAAATGTGGTATGAACCTCCACATTCATATTGAAAAAATATGCCGTCATTTCTAGATCTAAGAGATCAATAAAAATGCAGGCATCAGTTACAGCAATTTTCATTAGATGATCATGTTTTCCCTGCGGAAATCAGCCAATTTCTGATTACTCAGGGCAGCAGCTTTGCTCATAGTGATCGCCTCCTCAACTATACCTCGAAAAAGTAATTGGGAAAAACGATCGGACTTTTCAAAACCGCTATATAAGTATGGTTCATTATTTCGATAGCCCAATTTATTAAACATGAAATAAAACTGTTTAAAGGTGCTCTGATTTATTATTTCCAATTCTTTAGCTCGGTATACAATGGCTTGCATTGATATACCATACTCTTGTTTTAATACACCTAATTCTCTAAATGACAGTTTACTCCTCTTCTCTCCTAGTTCAGCAATAATTCTTTTTCTTGGGAAGAGTAATGATCCAGCAAAGTAGTGACAATACTTTTCTCTGATCTTCTTATCAAATTGTTCTAAGTCTAGAAGAATGTGCCCTAACTCATGAAGAACAGTGAATCGTTTGCGATCGAGACTTGAATCTAATTTCGCAGAATTTAAAACTACCAACTGCTGGGTGTTATTAATTTCAGTTGAGAAAGCATCAAGCTTAACATCAGATTCGATCTCCAAGACTTTGATGCCATGTTCTTCTAAAAGCTCTATGGTATTAGGAATAGCATTTTCTCCTAGCTTCCAAGCTTCTCTCAATTGATTAGCGGCCTTATCAATACTTGGTAAATCGGTAATTGGAATTCCTTTCAAAGGGTTTTCGAAAGTAACCTGAAGGTTAAGAATTTCTTCTAACTCTAAGTAACGGCGAACATGGTCTTTGACAATTTCTTCTAATCTCTCTCTTTCCTTGGCGGGATATGAGCTTAATTTTCTGAATTCCAATTTACCAAACTCAACAGGTATATCATTAGCAAAGTAATCCGGTCTAACAGAAAGTATGTCACATAATAACCCAATCATTTCACTATTTGGACTGGATTCTCCTTGTTCATATTTACTCAGTGCCTGCTTAGTAATGGAGTGACCTAATTGATGAATACTATCTGCGAGACCTTGTAGTGAAAGGCCATTTATGATTCGTGCAGACTTAAGACGATCTGGGATAAAAGCCATGAGAAGTAGTTGATTTTTTGTTAGGTAACACGAAGGTAATTGAATTTGTTCATTTATATAATCTATTATGTCAATGACAAATGACAACTTACAAACGGTTTTAAACGTACATAAAGACCTATTAAATAATATTTATTGCTAATTGTTGTCATATAACAAAGTTGACATTGTATCTTTGTAATTATTATTTGTCAACTTAAATATAAACCAAATGAGTAAAGGTAAGAATCAACATGTAGTAAAACACCCTGACGGCTGGGCTGTAAAGGGTGCAGGTAACCAGAGAGCAACTAAGGTTACGCCCACACAAAAAGAGGCAATTTCTGCGGCTCGCGAAATATCTCAAAATCAACATTCTGAGTTGTTTATCCATGGAAGGAACGGCCAGATCAGAGAACGTGATTCGCACGGTAATGACCCATTCCCACCAAAAGGATAAAAAATGGAGTATAGAAGAATATTGAACTCTCTTCAGCCTGGAGATGTGCTGGTGAGAAACAAAAGTGCAATCGGAGTGATCGACCATTTCGGACTGTATGTGGGGAATGGCAATGTGATTGATAATCATCCAGAAAGAGGGGTCAGTCAGATCAGTCTGAGTTCTTTCCTCAATGGCCGATCACTGGAGAAAATTCAAGCATTCACTGGCAACTGGCACTCTAGACAACAAGTGCTAAACAGGGCATTTGCTTTGATTGGCAGACCCTATCATCTGACTCGATTTAACTGCGAGCATTTCGTCAATGAGGTATGGGGTGCTGGAAGAAAGAGTAAACAGGTCGAGAATGTAGGGGTATTGCTTTTCTTTTCGCTGGCGATTTGGGGACTGAGCAAAGTAAAATGAGGAGTGGCTTTCAAGTTTCGAGACTTTGAGTTAGCCACCTATCCATTCAAGAAGTTCTTTTAACTCTTCTGCAATTTCACCTTTAGTCCTCCCACGTTCTTCAAGGGCTGAGGTAAATTCAGCAATGGGCTGTGGCCCAAACTTTGTCAAGTTCAAAGGCAGGTTCTTGATGATCCGGTAATCCAGAAAATAGCTCAAAACTTCTCCCCTCTCATTTCTCAAAATCTTTGAATGATTATGATGGCGTTCCGCCCACCATATTCTTCCTGCAACAAAAAAGGAATTGAAATAAATCAAGGCCTGCTCATGATTTGATAATTGCGCTCGCACGGTTTTTATGTATTCGTATTTTTGTTCAAAAGACAGCCCTAAATCATTATTTGAAGACACATATTTGACAAGCTGGTACAAGTGCCGGTAATAATGGCCCAACTTCGATACATGACCACCAAATGGCTTATAGCTTGGGCACCATCTTACATTGGCCATGTCAGCACTACTAGTATTAAGTTCATATTTCCCTTTACCATTTTGTCCCAAATCTCGAAGATCACTCAGTGCATTCAACGAATGTAATACAAAAGGAGTGTGCAATGCATGTTGAAAAGGAGTATTGGTCTCAAAGCCCTGCTTTACCTCGTCTAATCCAAAGAAAAAAATGGTGTAGGCTGTTTCCATAATTGATGCCTCAATTTTATAAACTTCCATTTCTTCCCTGTTATTCCACTTCAGTCTCTCTTCCAACAGAAAAGCATAAATGAATCTTAGCTCATCGTACATTTTAACAAATGCCTTTCTACCCTTAAAACGGCCATCAATTTCCATTTCGCTGACATTGTGCTGATGGAGCCTTAGTAATTCGTAAAACTTCGTTTCGAATCGTTCGTGCTTAAACTGATTCCTGATTTCCTCATTGGCCTTATACTGTGCGACGAAAGCTAAAAAGGTAGTAATAACAGCTAGTAACCCAATAATGGGAGCAGTGAATCCACCTAAAGAGTCTCCAATATGAGCTGTTGTTTGAAAATCAACATTGTCAAAAAAAGGAAGTAATGACACAACAAAAATCAATAAGAGCATAAAGCCCATTAGATAAAGGAGCTTGGTCACCAAGCTCAAGTCTAGTTCTTTGAAAAAATCAGCAAATACTCCTTTCTTATCTTTCATAGCTCAAACCCTCCTTTGATGATGAACTCCTGCAGGAGATTATGGGCTTTAATGTTGACTTTGTATTGTGGAAAACTGCTTCCCTCTTTTTCCTCAAAGTATTCCTTTGCTTTGGCTTTATCAATGGTGCTTTTAAGATCGTCGAAGCGGGCGTATTCGTTGATATTGCTTTCGGTTAACCCTAATTCCATCATATTCCTGAGCTTGGATTCATCCAACGCTAGGACTTGCGCTATTCGGAAGATCTGATCATTCTTTGCATTGAATAGGTACTGTGTCACGTAATCTCTGAAGGTCTTATCTGCCTCCAATTGAACAGCGCCACTTTGCACATCATGAAGGAAGATATCGGCATATTTTTGCTCCTCCTGTGTGAGTGAAGCAAATGACTTGTGAAGTTCGTCGAGTGTGTGCTGAATGGCCTCCTTGTCCTGATCGTCTCGGGATTTTAAGAACTTCTCGAAACGTGAGTTCATGTAATCTGCATCGATCTTGCCGGTATCGATCTCTGTCAAATAACTATCAATCTCAAAAGGCACATCTACGGCAACTCCATTTCCTCCTCCTGAGCTAAAGAGTTCCTTGTATCTCAGGGCGAGTATCTGATAGGTACTCTCGTCAAACTGGAGTGTGGTAGTGGGTATTTCCGGATCGTTTTCAAAATAGGTCAATTGTTTCCATCGGAAACCCTGAACTTTTGCTGCCTCCAATACATCATTAAGATTCTTGAAAAGAGAGGCGAACCTACCTCTTTCCGAAAGGTCATTGGGAAGCTTGGCAAATCCAACTACCCGAGCGGTCTCGAATAATCGGGTAATTTCCTCAAAGGTTTGATTCATGGCTCGCAAGTTGGCATCTAGGTGCTGCACAAATAGACCTAGTGGTTTGTCGCCAGAGTAAAGTTTGATGGCATCATTGATATTGCGTTCCATTGTGTGTGGCTTGCGATAGTAGCGAATGGTGCCGTGCGGTTTGTCTGGACCAAAGAGTCTGTTGGTTCGTGAAAAGGCCTGTATGATGTTTTCGTACTCCATGAGTTTATCCAGGTAGAGCGTGTTGATCCATCTGGAATCAAAACCTGTAAGCATCTGATCTACTACTATGAGTAGGTCGAGCTGAAGCTCCGGGGTATTGGCCACCCTGATGTAGTTGGCCTTGTGTGCCAGTCTGTTGGCTATGTCTTTTTTGAATAACGGGTGTGTGGCCAACGTGAAACTTTGATCATATCGTTCATTGTAATCTTCGATGATCTCTACTAAACCCTCTTCTTTGTACGCAAAGCCCTCATTGTTATCGATATTGGGATCAAAAAGTGCTGTAATTTTAAATGAGGTGTTGATGGCTTTTATTCGTCTGTAGTAGTCTATGGCTTCTACTATGCTGCTGGTGGCGAAGATGGCATGAAACTGACCACTGCGGCTAAACTGGTTCCAATTGTCTAAAATATCCTTTACCACCGCATTGTAATGGGCATCTCGCTCATACTGAGCTCTAGAGATATAGTCTTCAATACCTCTCACATAGGTGCCCGATGCATCGTAATGTCCGGCCATTGGCAGGTTCATGTACTGATCGTATATGGCTTTTTTTGCCGCATTGGCCATTGCCTCGGCCTCATCATTTGCCTGTGCTTTACTCAAAGCCACTTCTCTTTTCAGCTCACGATCTTTGTAGGTGGCGAGTCGGTAAGGGTCAAAGCCTAGAACGTTTCTATCCCGTATGCCGTCCGCTATGCTGTATCTGTGCAACTCATCGCCAAAGACGGTGGAGGTGGTATTGTCTTTCTTTTTGTTTTCGTCGTGAATAGGTGTGCCTGTAAAGCCAAAGAATATGGCTCCCTCAAAGGTGTTTTTGATGGTAATCAGCATATCGCCGAAAGTGCTGCGGTGTGCCTCATCCACTATGAAGACTAGCCTTTTGCCACTGATGCGCTTGATATCTTCTTCATTGAGACCACCTTCTTCGTCGTTGATATTGCTCATCTTCTGAATGGAAGTGACGATCAAAGTATTGGCAGGGTCATCGCTTTTGAGCTTGGTGATTAGTACCCCTGTGTTTTCAGTGGCTTGTATGTCTTCGTTTTCGCTAGCAAAACCTCGGTACTCTTTGAGTGATTGGGTGCCCAGCTCTATCCTGTCCATGAGGAAGACAACTTTGTCGGCATCTTTGGAGTTGGCAATGAGCTGAGCGGACTTGAAGCTGGTCATGGTCTTACCTGAGCCTGTAGTATGCCAGATATATCCGCCAAGTAGGTTCTTCAATTTCCAGTCAGTTTTGGATACTTTGTCGGAGATCCGTTGGGCTGCTTTGATTTGATAGCTACGCATGACCTTTAGCACTCCGTCGCTGTTGTCTGCTACGGTATAAAAGCCAATGAGCTGGTGCGCCATGGGGATATTGAGCAGATTGGAGGCCACTTCGTCCCATTTGTTGATGGGTTCGTTGTAGAAGTCGGCCCACTGAAAATAGAAGTCTTTGTTGAACTTGCCCTCCGGACCCGGATTGGCAAAGTAGCGTGTCTCCTCAGGCGACATGGCCACAAAGATTTGTATCAAGGCAAACAAGCCCGAAAAGACCCCTTCATGGCTGTATTTTTCTATCTGATAGCTGGCCTGGGTCACGGAGACATTGGAGCGCTTGAGCTCAATGTGAAATACTGGCATGCCATTGATGAGGAGCATGAGGTCACCACGACGATCATTGAGGATTTTGGATTTGGCTGGGAAGCGTGGCTGCTGGACGATCTGGTAGCGGCTTTGCCCTGCGGCTATTTCTTTACGATCATAGATTTTGAGACTGATCTCTTTGCCAAAGTGGAGCTTGTCTATTTCGTTCTCTCTGGTGATGGTGACAGTCTTTCCGTTGATAAAGCCATTGAGCCGTAGCGGGGTTTTGAGATTGTTGATCTGCTCCAAGATCTGCTGCATCTCGCCCTTGGTCAGTGGTACATCGTTGAGCCTGTTGATGCTGCGGTTGTTGGCGAAGAGGATATCGGCCCAGTTTTGCATGAGGTCTTCCTCTGTGGGGTTTTTAAGGATCTCCTTTTCCCATCCCTTGTTGGTGAGGGTGTGGATGAGGGCGGATTCAAATTCTGCTTCGGTTTTAAAGATCATGATGTGGTATTAATGGTGAGATTGCTTCGCTGCACTGCGTTGCGCTCGCAATGACGGTACTTCGACTCCTTTCGACTCCCTTCGTCACCCTTCGACAAGCTCAGGGTGACAACCTTGGAATGACGGGTGGAAGCTAGACAAACATTTTTTCGAGGCATGCTTTTTTGATGTTTCGGAGCTTGGTGAGCCGTGTTTGGTGATGGAAAATCATGCGGTCGAGGTTTTGGAAGAAAGTTGAGATTTTATGCTGTTCCTGTAACGAAGGGAATAGAATAGACATTTCAGCAATCATTTCAAGACGTACTGAATCAACGGATGTTTTTGCTGTCATAGCCATAACTCGTTTATGAAAATTGATTGAGAAGTAATAATAGAAATATAACCCTGAGACATTTTTAAAATCAAACATACGATAAACTCTCTGATGCAAGTCATACTTTCCGTTGACATAGTGATATACTTTGCCAGTTCCAACTCCATCTCCAACTGTTAAAACAGCCTCCTCATCGAACAAGTATTTGTTGCTTCGTTCAATTACAGCTGATCTTACATAAAAAGGAAAATACCCTCCGTAATTTCTATCTTGAGTATTACTTTTTCCAGTTGAAATTGAGCATAAATGCGATACATCTTTCTCTTCCCACTTCCCTTCAAACCCCTTAAACCGGATCTCGGGGGTGTCTGCTCCGGGGCGGGGGAACATCTTCTCGAGCATGGCCTTCTTGAGGTTGGTGAGCTTGGTGTACTGCTGCTGGTGAAGGGTGAGGAGTTTGTCTAGTGATTGGAAGAATGTGCCGATACGGGTTTGTTCGGAGAGGTTGGCTGGATAAACAATTGTAGTATCCTTTAAATCTGTAATTCTCAAGTGAACAACTGATTTTCCCTGAGCCTTTTTTGCTAATAATTTCTGAGTATTACTATATGAAATGTTTAAAGCGAGAAAAACGGGGTTTATAAACCTATCGGGATAAACAATATTCAAGTCACCTCCAATTATCAAACCTTCGGATAAGATAGCCGAAGCTCTTGCAATATCACCAGCGGTTTCCCCTGAAGCAGGTACAATAACTTCATTTCCTTTGCTATAAACTGTCTCTTCTTTAGGAATTGCAAATGTCTTGACCTTATGTATTATTACAGAATAGTTGGTGTAGAGTCTCCCGTACAATATTATTGGGGAACCTACTGTTACCAAGTCGCTCTTTGAGTATCCACTACCCTTAGAAAAACTGGCATGTGTTCCTAAAAGGTCTGACTTCCATTCTCCATCAAACCCCTTAAACCTGATTTTTGGAACCTTTTTTAGCTCTTCCATCTTTAGTTACCCAACAAGAGATTTTGAAGTTCTTGCAGGCCTTTTAGGTCGGTCTCACTGCCTTCTAGTTCACCTATGAGATTTGATAGCTCACTCTCTGCCTCGCTGATTTCGTGGGCTACATCGGCATAGGTGGTAGCGTACTTATCTGCCAATGCTTGCACCTGATTGGTGAAGGTTTGTAGCAGGGTATCCGGCAGCTGAAGGATGGCCGTCACCAGTGGGGTGATCCACTTGCGCTCCAGTAGCTCATAGACCTGCGCGTCGGTAAGGCCTTCAATGGTTTTTTTGGTGAGCATGTGTAGGCGGTCGGCATCTTCCTTGATCTGCTTTTTCAGGGCTTTCTCTTCGGTGATCAGGTCGTTAACTTTTAGGATCTTGGTTTCGTAGGCTTCCAAGCCGTAGATGGTGCCGTTTTTGAGTTCTGTTTTAATCAGTTTGGCTTCTTTGGCCACTTCCTTGGGCACGAAAGCATCTTTGGCTTCATTGACGGTATCGGCTTCTTTCTCCTCCTCGTGTAGGGAGTCCAAGATTTCCTCAAATTCCGTAGTGATCTCCGTCAGGCGGTTTTCCAGCATGGCAATCCCCTCGAGCTCTTCGCTGTGGTGTATCTCCTGTACCAGTGGGAATGGCATGATGTGGCCCACCCAGCCGTCTTGCACTTCCTGGTCTTTGCCATTTTTCTTTTTGGTGACCATGTTGGGGTTGACTTGTCGCGTGGCCTGAAAGCCCTCCGTTTGTATGATCTCCAAGTCTATCCTGATCATTTGCCATTGGTCATCGAGGATCTGATAGGCCGCATATTTGTCTATGAGTGTTGTAAAGGCCAAACGACGGAAGATGTCTTCACTAAGGATATTTTCTTGACGGTTTGTTTTGATGGCCGGTATATCCTCCAGTAATTGCGCTTGGAGATATCCATGGAAGTCAGCAAAGGCGGTGGTGAATTGTGCTCCAAAATCCTGCACACTTTGGTGCTGCTGTATGGCGGAGCTTACGTCCTCCGCAGTGAGCCGAAGGTTGCCCGGGATGTTTTCAGTAAAGAGGCTTTGGCGCAAACCTGGAAAGGTTTCCCAGAATTTGATGAGCTGGTTCACTTCGTTTTCCGGAATACCTCCGTACATAGAGGCATAGATGTCCCAAGTCTCGGCTGGCTCGGAGCTGTCTACATAGCGAGGGATATTGAGGTTGTAATTATTCTCTCGAATGGTCTTCTTTTTGACAACTGCGGAATATTTCGGATTTGGTTTTCGACTAATTACCGTATCAGTAATGCGTTTGATGTCTGAGGCACGGAGGAGGTTGTTTTTACCAGCCTTGATGAAGTGCTTAGAGGCATCTACTATCAGCACATCAGATTTTTCGCGTTTTTGACGTAGCACCATGATGATGGTGGGTATGCCGGTACCAAAAAATATGCTGCCCGGTAGGCCTATGATCGTTTCAATGTGGTTGTTCTCGATGAGATTTTCACGAATCTTACCCTCCTCGCCACCACGGAAGAGTACGCCGTGGGGTAAGACAATGGTCATAATACCACTGGGCTTTAGGTGAAAGAGGTCATGGAGCAGGAAAGCAAAGTCTGCCTTGGCTTTGGGAGCTAGACCGAACCGGGCATATCGTGCATCGGCTTCTTTGTGGGTAGGGTCCCATTTCTGCGAATAGGGAGGATTGGAAACCACGGCATCCACATAAAGTGGGTTATAGGAGTTTGTGGGGTCGTTTTCGTCGAAGTACGGCCAATCATCTTCCAGGGTATCGCCATTGCGGGTGATGATGTTGTCGGGCTTGATGCCACGCATCACCAGGTTCATACGCGTCAGGTTGTAGGTGTTTTGTTTCAGCTCCTGCGCATAGTATTTAATCTTATTGGCGTCATCCATGTGCTTGGCGACACTGTTGCCAATGTTGATCAGTAATGAACCTGAGCCACTGGTGGGGTCATAGATCTGGATCTCTTCATGGTCTTTGAGGTGATAAGCCATTATCTCCGACATGAGCACGGAAACTTCGTGAGGGGTGTAGAACTCCCCAGCTTTTTTTCCTGCATTGGCGGCAAACATGCCTATGAGGTATTCATAGATGTATCCAAGAACGTCATAATCCTGCCGGCCATCCATGGGGATGTCTTTGATCAAATAGAGGAGTTCGCGAACTGCCTTGGTACGTGCGGCAGCAGTCTCTCCGAGCTTACTGAGACCTGTCTCGAGGGTGCTGAAAATACCTTCGAAGAGTTTTTTGTGTTTTGGACTGATCCATCGGGCAAACGCTGATAATGCATCTGTGACGTGAGAGATGTCAAAGTCGCGCCCCATACCTATCCAGGTGGAAAAGAGGTGGTCATAGCTGAGGAAGTAGCCGAGGTTGTCACGGATGTGCATCGCAGTTTCCTGGTCTTCTTCACTAAGTGCTTTGATATTTTCAGGTGTGAAGTCTTGTTCGAGGGCAAACTGGATTTGCTTTTCGGATAGGTATTTGTAAAAAATGAAGCCGAGGATATAATCCTTATATTCGTTAGCCTCTATTTTGGATCGCATTTGGTTGGCGGATTCCCAAATTTTGGCGGCTAGTTTTTGTTTGTTCATGGTCTACTACTTAGGTATAATTGATTATCGGATGAGGAAAGGTGTGAAAATAAGAAAAGTGAGAGACTACCACTTACCTCCACCAATCTGAAGTTTAATCACCATATAAAGTATAATCAGACATCTCAATACTGTTATGCACATCAGGGACACCAAGAACACCAGAATGTAGTTATACCAAGCCCCTAGATGCAAGGGAATAAAAAACTTCAAAAGAATGGATGCAATAAAAATAAATAGCAGCTCAAAGGATGCGCCATAAAAAACCTTCACAGTTTTATCGTAATGTCTGGAATTAAAAAAATGAAAAGAAACCCCTTTATTCAATTCTCTTTTAACCTGTTTTTCATCATAAGTTTTTGTGTTTTCCTTAAACGTAATAATGATAGTTAGTGCGGCGAGAACAAAACCTACTAAAGAGATAGAATTACTAATAAGATCCGTATTTACAGACGCAACAATTGATTTATCAACTTTCAAATCAATTGTCTGATCTATAAAGTAGAGTATAACACTAAATAAAATTACAATAATTACATCGCTTATTACCGGGATTTCCAAATAGATATCAAAAAGTCGAACTACACACTTTTTAACCGAACTTCCTTTCGTATTCATGTCGCATTTTTTTCAGTATGTCTAAACTTACTACGGTTCTTGATTGGGTCCTTTTTTGGACGGTAATCTCACTATATTCTTTGTCAAGTAATAGATCAAACAATTCGATTTGAGAGTTTTTGGCAGAATCTTCTGCTCTCACCTGAAACTTATCCCACGCTCCTAATGCGTTGGGGTTTTTCGAGAAGATTTTGATAAAATCGTTGATTACCGTGTTTATCTTAGATGTCCTATTTTTCGTCTTGTAATCCAATTTAAATGTCATCTCGATTTGATCTGACCCGGACAATTGCTGCGCACTCAAAAGTGCAGAACCGAGTCCTTGGTTTTGGTCAATAACTTCCTGGATGTTGCTCTCATGAACCCTGACTGACATTGAAGAACATCTTTCCATTCTATTCACAATTTGCTCCAATCTGTTTTGAACAATGAGTTCGTACGATAGTCCAGAAATCAGTTTGTAGCCCAGCCCTATTCGTCTTATGTACTCTTGGAAATGACCAAATCTTGGTCCAAAATGATTGTACTCCATACAAATCTGACTGGATGACTCTGAACTATGATCCACTAAAAAATGGGTTGTTTCCACCAACCCCTCTTGTTCATTGGCTTCAAGGTCTTTGATTTGATCATTCGTCATATCTATTAATTGCGGGAAAATATCATTTCTTACACGAAGTAACTTGCCAACAATGTAGTTCGTTGATTTTCCAAATTTCACATCATGCATCAGAATCGTTCCATACGGGTCTTTAAAAATTCTCTCTTTTGCGATGTTTTCATTTAGAGAAATGATTTTTTTGAATACTTCCTTATATCCAAGGGCATTCTTCGAGCTTGGTTTGTACTTGATGTTGTAGTAATGCAGCTTTCGTTTAGTCGTTAGATTAGGCATGAATTAACAAATTAAGAGTAAGTAAAAGGAAGTATTTTTTAGAACACTGCATAGCGGATAAAATTACTATCCTACAAATTTGTTTAGTGCCCATTTGAAGTGATGTCATAATATTTTGGCAAATGTGGAGATGTCAAAGCCAATACCGAAACCGTAGTATGGCTCCTGATGATAGTTCCAGTCCTTAACATTGCTTGTAATAGCAAAATCGATCCCATAAAATGCCAATATCTGGAACCCCTTAAAGTTCACCCCTAGTCCAGGCAACAAACTCACAGCCACTCCATCTTGAGATTTATCATAAACGGTTGAAGAAAGACTTGTGGATAAACTATCCAAGGTGATCTTTGAAAAGCCTAGCCCCAAACCGGCTGATAGTCCGTATACGCTCTTTTTAGCCTGAATTCTTCTGTTTTTAAAGAATTCCATGTTGATGTTGTAAGATATAGATGCCCCAATTTTCAGGTCATTTGAAACCGCTCTACCGATTGTGTCATTTAGGGCGGGTCGAACTGTAAGCGGAATAGTGATTGCCCCAAGTTTAACATTGGACCTAATTAGTTTCACGTACCCATTTTCTGGCACCTTGATATAACCCTTGCCTTCATAGAAAGTAGCAGCAGAGTTTTTTAAGGAATAGGTGTTGAAGTAGAGTTTGTCTGATTTTTCATTTTCATGCTTGACTTCAGAAATTCGAATGCTAAACTTCGGCACCACTGCAGTATCCTTCTTGATAGAATAAACTGAGTCCTTTGAAAGACTATACTGATAAGTAATTGATCCTTTAATGCCAGTGATGCTCCACCCTGAATCTAGCTTGACTTGCTCACTGACCTTCTCGGAAAGGGTGATTTCTTGGTTTTTTGGTAAATGCCATTTATCCATAAACACACCATCAAAGCCTTGAGAATGGAGACTTATTGTAGAAGTCAGAATAATCGAGAATAGCAGAAATTTAGGAAACATGTTTGAAATATGATTGGTGTGAAAGATTAATGATATGATCAAACGGTGAATTGAATAAACCGCTAATTATACTTTATGCGATGAATATATTACATATACTAGTTAGGACTTCCTATAATTTAGATTAATATGGTAGAAAATGTGATTTAATTGACTAAATCCAAGTAAATAGCTATTAAGTACTATTGCAAGTACCGAATCAATGAGTTATTTTCTTTTATCACAAATACTCCCAAATGAAATCAAGTTGCATTGCTCTCTTAACCTAGAACGCACTCGGCTCCCGTATACCTTTTCGATTTCTGTGCTATTTGAATTGGTTGTGATATGCGTAAGCATGCCGTGACTCACGAACAAATCATATCTGGAGAGGAGGATCTCTGCCATGACATTGCAATCTGTACCGTAATGCTTCATGATGGTTTCGGCTCCTAGATCGTCAAAGCAGTATATCTTGGGTTGCCATTCTTGATTGCCAGTGGTGAAGGATTGTTCGCTATACTTCTGGATGATCCGGAAGCCTTCTTGGTTGAAGTCAAAAGCTATTTTCCTGCATGGTACCATGATGTGATGGGTGTGTGCTGCGGAGATGTAGCGCATGAGGTTCATCAATGAGGTCTTTCCGCAACCGATGGGTCCGGTGAGGAGGATGCCTTTTCTGAATGAGATGCCTAGCTTGTCTGCGTTCTCCTGGTCACGGAGGAAGTAAACAAGGAGTTTGAAGATTACTTCATGATCTTCATCAGAGATTCGGAAGTGATCGCCGTATAGGCGTTTTCCTGAGTGCTCTAGGATGGAGAGGCATTCGGGGAAGGGAAAGGTGTTGGATATAAACGTTTTAGTCATATCACAAGCTATTCTCCACTCAGGCCGTGGAGGCCCATACTTTCTGTCTTAACACAGAAAGTATGCAAAGAAGTCAAGCCTTTAAATCCTGAACTAAAAATTTGGTTCATGAGTGCACGCAAAAGCAAACTCGCACCGATTGCATCGGTACTCAAACATGCTTTTGCACTTTGATTAAGCATCAACCAAATTTTCTTACGCTCATTATTTAAGGCCATTTTTTCTTTAAGAAGGTTCAAGGTGCATTTCGAAAGTCAATTTTTCTTAACGCCAATTTATCAAGTCCATTATATATTTTTGATGACGGTTCCACCCCGCTTTGATTGGCTTCTGGGCAAGCATCTTGCTAACTCATTCATAGAGGTTCATTGAAATTTTTATTGGCATTTGTGTTTATATGTTTTAAATGTTTATTACTGTTTATTGAAGGGCTCAATGCTTGCACACTACTTGTATCATTTTTGGGACGAGTGTTGCTCAATGCTTGTTCATCACTAGTACTTCCAGTAGTATCGAAATTGTACATGTTGATGAGGCTCCCTTTTAGTGGGTTGTGTGAGGGTAAATACTTGAGGTAGCCGAATTGGTCGAGCTCGTTTAAGCACTTGTGGTAAGTATTCCTAGAACCTATTTTACTGATCTTCATTACTTCTTCCCTATTGATGGATATTGGGTTTTCAAAGCGATTGAGGTTCCATAGTGTGAATAGAGAAATGTACAGGCTGACATGTGTTGCATGTAGTCTGTTGTCTTCTGTGATTTTGATCATTACTGATATGTAGTGTTTTATAAAATTCACACCCCCCTTGGTCCCCCCTGAAGGGGGGATATTCGGTTCCATTTTCAGTTATTGTAATTTGTTGTCAATGCGGTTTTCTGTGAGCATATTCTGGATATCCATCGCATCATAGTAGATCACCCCTCCTATTTTGGTGAATGGAAGTGTGCCGTTTACTCGCATGTTTTGGAGTGTGCCTGGCGAAATGCTTAGGAGTTTGCGTACTTCCATTGACTTGAGCCATTTTTTAGTTGTGACTCCTGCTTGATCTTTGAGTATCTCCTTGATTTCACTGAGTAGCTCATTCTTGAATTGCTGTAAATCTTCTGTGGTAATAATTGTTGCTGCCATATTTTTTGAATTGATTTAGTTTGATGGCAAAGCAGGTAAAAATGGAAATAAAAAAACAGTCACAGGGGTTGCATGACCCTTTGTAGAACTCTGATAATCAATAGATAACGATTTGAAAATAGTTTGTACTTAGAATTAGCTAATTGAAAAATAGATGTGATGATTTCAAAACAGTTGATTTCTTCTAAAAGCGATGGCTTTAGCTCAAAATGCTCATAAATCGCTCGTTTAAGAAGGAACCATCCATCAGGTGACGGATTCTCCAAGTAAGTTTTTAATTTAGTAGGTAAATAAAGCGAAATGAAAAAACCTAGTTCTCGTTAGAACTAGAACAAGACATATTGAATAAAATTATATAGCGAGAAGCTATTTCTGAGTACTAGAAAACTGGCACTTTTCAAACCACACTTGAGAAATAGACTGACCGCTCACGCTACGCGTGGGCTCAGTTTATTGTGTGTGGTGGGTATGCCAGTACCTCTAGTGCCAGTAGATTGATGTCCCACGCTACTTTTTTTGTGGCTGTGGTGAAATGACAATTAGACTATGGATACCACAGACAAGCTCCTTCATGAACCGATATCTTCTCTAAACATGAGTAGTGAGTTTCAGGCCATGGCCAAAGCCAATGACTTCAATACGCTCTATGAGATGATGGAATTCAAAATTGAGGAGCTGCAGAAAATAAAAGGATTCAATTACCGTATGGTTGCCGAATATGTTACTTATTTTGAGAAGAATGGACTGGATCTCGCAGATTAGGTCTTTTTTCGAATGTTGTTTAGGAGTTTGATTGTGATGTCTTTGACTGCTTCCTTGGTGAAAGCATCTACATTGTAGTACCTCGTTCGGAGACTCTCTGCAGATACGTTTTCAGCCTTTTTGGTCCTGGTGAATTGCGCAAAGAACTTGAGGACTTCACTTTGATTTCTGTTTATCAATACCTTCTCTTCGAGGAGTATTCTGATCAGGTAAGCCAGCTGTGCTACTGAGAGACTTGTATTGATTTTAAAATCATTTGTAAGACCTTCTAGCTTGTCGAAAGGTAGATTGAGTGATAGTTGCTTTTTCTTCTCGAGGTAGGCCATCTCCTCTTCTATCCATGAGGTAAGGGATGATTTTAATGCATCTCTATTTGGTCTAAATGCTACATCAGGTTTTTGCTGACATTGGTTAATTGTTTTGGCGCACCAGGCTAATGCTTCGAGTTGATCTGTGAGGTTGTCTTTATCCTGGTACTTTGCTTTGATGTATTCGGTACATTGACCGAAGAATTTGAAAGAATTGAAATTGAGGTAAATCATGGAGCACATGAATTCCAATTGGGCTTCATCAGGCTTCTCAGGTACTGGATTCATTCCATGAAGCTTCTGTAATAACAATTTGTAGTAAATGATCTCTCTGAAAGTGGTCTCCTTGGTGTCATGGTATTGAATAAAATTCTGAAGTGGGTCTAATACGTTTCGTACGACATCTACTGTCAATAATGAGTTAGCCAGTGAATATTCAATATCAAGCATCAATTCTCTAAAATCCCTCGCTGCTATGCTGGCATAGCTTTTTGGAATTTTGGTATCCTGGTTGAAATACTTTGAGAAATGTTTCTCTAAGTAACTGAGTAGGTCTTCAAGGATGGTATAAGCCTGCTTGTAGAGATTAACGATGCTTTTGAGATCATCATGCTCGTAAATACTGATTGCCTCCTCTGGTGACAAATAATCTAGCAAATGATCAATAAGTCCAATGATTTTAGATTGATGAAATTGGATGTATCGTTCGACTAATTGATCGGGTTGTGAACCGAATACAGCAACAATAAATGCGTTCTTTATGCGCGTTACTTCAGTATTTAAGTTCGCCAGCCAATGGTCATAATGGGAGGATTGCAATGGATTATTCGCAAATTTCAAAGGGTTTAAATCCACCCGAATAACCTGATCAAGTTGCACTAGTTCATAAGTCACGATATTGCGAGTAGGTTGTCATATTGTGAGACAAAAATTACCCACAATGGTTAACTAAAGTAGTTACCTCACTTCAACAACCATACGCAACGTTGTGCTAATCAATATGATACACATATCAGTATCTGTAAAAATACCTAATACTAGTGAGTTCTCAATTGATATTTTTACAAAAACAACGTGAAATAGCTAATTTGCTAAAGGATGGTTGTCCCTAGTTGTATAACCAAGGAGCTCGATTAATTTCATGTAACTCATTCATCTAGGTTATTGAGGAGGTTTAATAGCATATTCTTAATGGATTCCTTGGTACTTTGATCAGCTGAATAGTATTTAGCTTTTAAACTTTTCAAGGATATCTCCTGCATATTTTTTGTTGAAAAATTACCGGCGAGCGATGTTAGGATATCTGTTTTACTTTGATTGGTGAGATAGCCTTGATCAATCAAAAGTTTACTGAGATAGCCAAGCTGTGCTACGGTCAGCGATGTTTCGATCTTCTTAAAAGAGTGGTTGATACTCGGTGTAGCTTGAAGGTTGGCCAAGTCAATCCGGATGTTGATGTCAACTTCTTGTTTTTTACTCATAATCTTGAATTAATTCATTTTATGCTTAAGAACCAGCCTGCCTTTAACCAAAGTCTTGTTCTAGGCTTATCTCCATATGCTCCGTCAAGTCTATAATCTGGACCAATCTGTAATTTGCTTCCATTTGGTAATTTAAGACCGATCGCTATAACTAGACGATTTTCATATGTACTGATACCACCTTCAAGAGCATACATACTCATCCAAATTAGTATTATTGACCAGAAAACCTGTACCTGTTTCGTCTTGTGTTGTCCCTAACCTTTGAAAGTTTATCTTACAGACTGAATTTTTAGCATTTAGAAAGTAGATTGGCGGATCTGTTCATACAATCAATGCCTTCAAACTGCTCTCTGGATTGTGAATATGCCACTAACAAAATGAGTAAAAAGTAGGGCCAAAAGCTAATTTGCGAACTTCCTGAGTGAACGTGTCAGTTTAATTTTCTTTCATCAGCCTTTGGATCTCCTTATCTTGCCAATTAAATACAGTGTCAGCTCCTCAATATTCTGAAGCGATAGTTTGTTTATCTGATGTTGGTCGTAAAAGCTCTCTGCTCAATTACATCTTTCTCCGAGGAAACTCCAGGCAAGTGCTTTTTCTTTGTAATATGATTTTCGATTTCTTCCAGCGTAAGCAGCTCATATTGCTCATGGAAAAAATCCTGTTAGTCTATTGGGTTGTTTATGAAGACAGCTTCCGTAGACATACCATATTCGACAGAGAGATTAAGTAACATTATGGTATTCCAACAACTCAGATTTTCCTGATGACCAATGTGAACAATCATTTCATCAGATCCATTACCGATGTATAAAGTGTGTAATTTGCCATCTCCACCCAATCCGGATCATGAATGCTCTGAGCGCGCGAATTTGTATGATAATAAATATGATCAGCATTTATAGCAACCGAGATTTCTCATAATCTGATTGTTTTTCTTCCCAATTAATCAGCTATTATTTGAAATTTATTCCAGTTCCTGGGCTACTAAATCAGATAAGTTGCTTGTCTCATCTCTCACATACACCAATGTACCATCTGAGGCAAATACATGTGTAAATCCCTCTCTTTCAGCAATCTTATTGATTGCCTCCTTTACCTTATGTCTCAGGGGCGTCAGCAATTCCTGTTTCTTCTGACTGATAGCTTGATTCGCATTAGTTTGAAACTGTTCTATCTGGGCTTGCATGTTCTGCAGCTCTTTTTCCATGTCCTTTTTAACTACTTCATCCAGAGACTGACCATTTGTTTGATAGTTTTCCATCTTCACCTGAAAATCCTGGTACTTGGAAGTGAGAGTGGCTTGTAATTGCTGCTCATAAGCACGAGTTAGCGAATCCGCAGCTTTCATATCCGGCATGCTGAGGAAAATGGCATCTAAGTCAATATAGCCTATTTTGATATCCTGAGCAGTAGCTGATAAACTGGTCAGCAAGAACAACAGTAATCCTGTGATCCTGAAATGAATATTCATAATTATTAATTTGTTAAATAATGAAATAAAAAAAAAGCTGTCTCAAAAAAGTCCACAGGCAGTCACCTAAAAGAAATCTATTAAAATAAGTAATTGATTATCAATTAAATAGATTTCTCCTATCAGTCGGAACGTACGTGATTTTTCGGCTTTATTGAGACAGACCTTTACTATTTGTTATTCTACTATGATCCTTCTGGTCTCCTTTATCCCCGGAGCGGTGACCTCAATCATATACACGCCAGAAGCTAATCGTCCCTCGCTATTTATCTTAATGGTGGCATTTCCTTCAGGCAGTGTTAGCACCTCAACGTATAAAGACTTGCCAGAAAGATCAAATACCTCGTAACTCACCTCACCCTCTTTCATAAGGGATAAGTTAATATTGAATACTTGTTCACTTGGGTTAGGAAACACGAATATGTCTGTCTCCAACTGCTCTTCCTTTGAAAGGACTGTTTCAGTTCCTTCACCGCTGGCCATTCTTGTTGAACCTCCGGATTGTTTCAAGTTTGTTTTGGGACTTTTGTTGTTAGGTAATGTCTCATTGCCGTTATCGTCTAATTTAGATATAACGGCATATGAATCGTATATTTGATTGCCGAAAGTACCTGCCATATCAGTCAACAATACTCCGTCCTTGGCTGGAATTACTAACTTCATATAGTGCGTTCCAAACTCTTCTAACTTTTCGACAATACCTGAAAGGTTTAACCCATTATAGTTGAAATCAACTTTTTCATTAATGACTGATGGACCCGGTCTGTAGATTATCTTTATCTTATTATCCGTGTAGTAAAAATCAATCCAACCTGTCATGTCTTCCAGAAACTGATCGTCCCATGTACTATAGGTCATGGTCCCATATTGGGGCACAGCATAATTGGTACAATGTGCGCCACTCCATGCCAAACAAGGCTTCAGCATGACTAACTTATCAACCAATAATTGTTGCCCCTGAATAGCAATCGACAATAATTTCCTATCTACAATTGGACTTTCTGGGTACGTTATATATATGGCCATGAGTTCTTTTTTACTTGAAGGAAAATCAGCAGACTCAATCTGGTAACTAAAGGAAATATTGACACCTGATGATCCGGTAACAAGATTTGGTGAATAATCATTGTTCTCTTCATTGCAGGTAAAATAATCCCCGTCTATCCCCGAATGAGACCACTCTGAGTTATTATTTGCCGGCAGATATGGTGAAATATCAAATACTGGATCACACTGACCAAAAACATGGTGGTGACCACTTATGATCAAAATTGCAGCTACAAAATGTTTAATTTTCATGGTCTAAATGTTTTGGAATTTAACTGGTTAACAGCCTGTAGATAGTTGATCCAAATATTGGGTCGGTCTTGCGTCACATATTCAGGCAGTACGACCATTTGTATTTCAAATCGTGATCTGATATCCGCATAATGTTGACTATTTTCAATTTTCCTGTTCATAGCACCCCCCAAACTCCATTTAGATGGGTCATGACCAGGCCTACCTCTTGGATCAATAGGGCCCGAAGACCATAATCCTGTCCTGATATTTTGTGTCTTTGTATATTCCCAGGCAGATAAACCATTATAGATTTTGCTATCGAAAGCTGGTGCTTGGAAGAAGGAAGTTTTCGTTCCAGTATTCCATCCTGACACATTACTATCAAACTCAAATCCCACCACATTTCCCTGGCCAATCCAATCATTAATAAATGCAGTCTCTTCATGAGGTCTGTAATCTACAATATGGATATTAAGATTATCCTTTAGGATTGAATAATAGCTTCCCAGTAATTCTTCAGCTTTACTGACAGGCATCACGAGTTGCTTATCTGGGGGTGCCCCGGCATTGGTCCGAATCATTTTTACAGCGATCTGATGTAATACATTTTTCTCAATGGCCAATTTCAAGCACTCTTTCATAGTCTTGAGATTTTCCTCAGTCGGCACATCTTTAATATCTAAGTAGAGCATGATATCTTTTCCGTTGATGTAATCGTAGATTTCTGCTAACGAATTAACATTAGCCGAACTTGCTACAGTACCCACCCTAGCATTAACAGTTTTACCATTACTATTCGTGGCTGAATTGTAAACTTCGTCCCAATATCTTGTTCGATACTTCCACATTTGTAATTCTGCCAGATTATGTGATGATATGTGTGAATTCGGATCTAAGTTGTTTAAAGAATTGAAGTCCGTTGCATATCCAAGGAAATCATCATGAAAAATAAAAGGATAATCATCTTTTGATCGTCTTATATCAACTTCTATGTAGCGGTATTTTTCCTCATAAGCTTTCTGTACGGCAGCCAGACTATTTTCAGGCACCCCCCTCATCCCATGATACCCGCGGTGTGCAACCACCATTGTCTTCTTACCTTCAAGAGTATTAACATCTTTCCAATCAGCTACGGCTTGACATCCAGGATTGCTAGCACTCTCATAACATGGATTTGTATAATTTCCTAAAGAAAGTAAATCATAAACATCAGTTTCATTTACTGCAGGAAGTGACATACTCAAGATATCACCAAAAGAAGCATCCCCCGTAAAAGATACCCGAATAGTTACATTTACAGAGTTAAAATCACTGAGAGCGTAGAAGCCCCCTCCATTCAATTGATATTGTAATTCTTGTAGTTTGTCATAATAAAGCAAGGCATTGTGACTCAGTACCTCTAAAGATTCCCTCCGATTCGAAGACCAACATCCAATAAATTTTTTTCTCCAGTCATTGAATAGCTTTACCTGCACCGTCGAGCCATCTTCCAAAATTGGATCTAGTTTGCGAGTAGATGTCGTCGGTTCCGTTATCTCTCCACCAAAGAGGTATATTTTATCTGTATGAGTGTTAGTACAAATTATTCCGGAAGACCAGGTTATTTCTTCTTTTGAGTAGACGTCTATCCTGATAGACGAATTATCGGGCAACCACTCTGCCTGGATTCCAGTATCAAAGAACATATCCGGACGGTTAAACAGCATGGCTTCCTGAAGGTCCATTCGCGCGTCAAAGGTGTAACACTCGGCTCCCGGGGGACAACCAGGATCTTGGCCTAGGCAGACAAAACTGCACAAGACACAGAGTATTACCGACACTATCGAGTTTTTTAGAAACTTGTATTTTATAATATTCATTGGTCTACCTGTCATTTACTTTGCTCTAATACCTCCAACCTACTGATCAAGCTCTTAATGAGCTTATTCTGCGCTATGATCTGCTTCTCTTGCTGGATATTATGCAAGGTCATTTCCTCTACGGTCTTTACCAGCCTCTTGGTCATGTCATCGACAGTGTAACCCATGGTTTCCACTTCAGCAGCAGCTGGGAAGTTGGGCAAATGACCCTGCTCTAGGATATAACTTTCGACTTCCTCAATTGAGCTCATTTTATATGCTTCGTCGAATACATAATCCGGCCAGTCAGTGGTTTCCGCTATAGCATAATCATTACTCACGATCCCTTCTTCTACCCAGAGCAAAAAGTCTTGATAATTCGCATTTGATTGATCATTGAACCCAGCTTCTGTTCCACCTTCTTCTGAGATGTACACCCTGCCATCGACAGAGAGCATTGAGCCGGACACTAATGGACCACCGATTGCAGTGGGCATGCTGAAATCAACCGAATTGGTTGTACTATTAAATGACGCAAAAGGTGAACCTTCAAGCCAGAATTGATTGGCACTCACAGCACCATTAACAGCAACACTCCCATTAGAAATCTGGAGTGAATAAGTCCCAGGATTTACACTATTGATCACTACACCGCTATTACCCACTACAAGATGATGTGCCTGATCATTAGACCACAGAGCAAGTTGTCCTAAACCCAACTCATTATCTGCCACGATATGTCTAATATCCCATAATATCTTGCTTACAGCAGTAGGCTTTTGACCAAATCCAATATTTCCTTCAAAATTTCGCTCTTCAGGCTCCCAAAGCCCTCCACCTACTATACTATTACCAGCTGAATCTACAAAATCATCTGCTTTGACTGTACCTGCCACGTCTAATTTATGTTGAGGGTTATTGGTTCCAATACCAACATTACCACTCCGTGCGATACGCATTCTTTCATTTCTTTCATTAGAGAAGGTACTAAACGAAATACCGTCATAACCATTTATTGATAACCCATCCTTATGATTGTCTTCGTTATGATCATATGTTAGGATAGAAAGGTTGTATATGTTCTGCAAATTGAAACCTTCCCTAAAAAATAGACCTCTATTTTCACCAGGTCTGAAGGCGTCTAAGAGTATTGAGCCTTTGATATGAAGTTTCTCAGCGGGAGCATAGGTACCAATACCTATCCGTCCCTGCTCTGCCCCATCAAGGGTCATCACATGCTTGGTACCGACCTCCGATATCTGATCGACTCCTCGGTTCCATACAAAAAAATCCATTGCGTTATTGGCCCCACTACCACTGTTGTGACGTGTACGAATAGCGTGGGAATAGTTTTGTGTGCCATTGTATCCTAATCGAACCTGAGGTAGTCCCAGTAAATCCGTGCTAGTATTTCCTCTTAGGGCATACAAGCCTTTTCCTACAAACAGGTCCGCGTTGACGCTCCCAGTTACGCTGGCATTACCTGCAACAGTTGCATTACCACCGACACTAAAATCACCTAATATCTTTGAGCCGACCTGTACCCAGCTATGAAAATTACCATTTTCATAGGCACGCATCCATACTCCTGCATTTTGTTGATTGAATCTTGGAAAAGCAAGATCCAAATGATAGTTAGTATAAACTGAACCAATTGCACCAGTAAAACGATACCATTGGGTTGAAATGGAATTGGGAGCATTGAGATTTCCCATCACAAAGTTCCAACCCCACCTATTTCCTCCTACGGTTTCATTAAAATCGGAGTAGGTTGTATGGGGTTTCAGTTGGCCGAAATTTCCTTCGTTATTAATACCGGTAAGTTGAGAACCATCTCCGATAAATGCTGTCGCTTTCACGTTTCCGTTCACCTCTAGCTTTTCTGATGGTAAAGTATTACCAATTCCTACATTACCTGAGTTAGCATTGAATATATCAGCTCCATTGATCGTCCAATCCATATCGTTTGGACAGTCGCAGGAAGTGCTCCCACCACCACCTGTACCTGTACCTCCGGACGCCTCAGTACCATTGTCCCGGTTCGGCCAGGTTGATCCATACCCTGCACTTGCCGGGATGATATTGGTAGTCGCATCTGTGGTCAAGAGCATATAGAATCGCTTTGTGTTGTACTCATCATTCTGATAATAGGATAATCCCATCGAGCAATCCCCTGAAGTACATGGAGTCCGTAATATTGCACGATGCGAAGGTGAATTATGCCAGTTATTGACTGCTGTATCTGCAAACTGCTCTATAGTCCAGTCCGAATGATTCCAAGGCCCGGTGCAAATCTGCCCGACCGTATTGGGGTAACCTTTCGATGGATCTGCGACATAAGATAGACAATCACCACTTCCGTTAAACCAACTCGCCCACTCCCCGTTCGAGGACCAGCTATGAGTACAAGAGGTCAACCCGCAAGGGTTGTTCTCTATGGCATCTTTGGCATGGAGCTCGGCAATTCTAGTCATGTCTGCGGACATGGGCAAAGCGACCAATCCTAGGCCAGCTCTGTAATCATTAATGGAATGCATGAGTGCTATCTGCCAGTCGCTTGGGGAATTGTAGGTTCCTGTGTACTGGGCTGATACATCAAGAAAGGATGTCAAGGTAATTAACATGAACAGCATATATCGTAACACCAGTCGGCTTCCAGAATCACAACTCTTATGCTTGATTAGTTGTAGCAATTTTTTCATAATTAGAATTTTAATTTGGTTATTACTATGAAATCCCGCACTATTAATTAGCATCACCACACATTCAAGAAAGCGCTATGTATGTTCAATAAGGAGATTTGCTCCAAAACTGATGATTGATTGTCAATTCCATCATGTTAAAAACAGCAATCAATGTCCAAAAACGGAAACTGGTTGTCAAAAACGGAAACTGGTTGTCAAAAACGGAATAATGGTCATATCTCCCTATCTCTATTACCTATCTTTAATTGGATTAAACGCCACCAACTACCCAATTAGTAAATCAAGATTGCACTAGGATTGCTCTCATTCTATTCAAATTGAGTCATCGATTCCCCAAAGGATTTACATAATTCTTGCGTTTCGATCGGGGTGGAACTAACCTAAACTTATAGCTCTTCTTTTCTTAAACAACCTTACACAAAAGGGCTATTTGATCTCACTTGAGCCGGCTTATCTCTGAAATTCTCGACCCTGATATTTTACTAGAAATGTACAAGCTAGGCTAAGCGAAAAATTTACGAAGCATATTGATCAAAGTATCCGCGTGGATCACTCCCAAATCGCTGATAGTAGTATTCTGTAAAGCGTGTAGTGTGGCGGATACCAACGGATCGGGCTACAGCTGAAAGATTATCATAAACTCTTTGTTCGAGTAATTTTCGAGCTTTTTGAAGAGCTACTTCCCTTTGGAATTTCTTTGGTGATAACCCTGTGATCTTGGTGATACGATTTCTAAATTGTCGTTCGCCCAGATGAAAACGATCAGCTGCCTTTTCCAAAGTAAACCCTTCGTTTTCCAACTCTTCCTCAATCAACTCTTCTACTTGTACAATAAATGACTTATGCTCATTTTCTTGCGGCTCCAAATTTAATTTTGCTTCGTCCCTTCCATGTTCTTTGATCAAACCCTTAATATCTCTACGTACCTCATGTCGCATTAACATATTGGAGACGCGAGCTAATAATTCATTCGGTGAAAATGGTTTTGCTAAGTACTCATCTACTCCCAAGCTCAAAGCCTTAAGCTTATGACCTTCATCATTGAGCGCCGTTAGCATGATTACGGGAAGGTCGACGTATCTAGCATCCGCCCGCAGAGCACTCAAAAAACTAAATCCGTCCATCTCTGGCATCATCACGTCGGAGATCACCAGATCAAATGTCTCTTCATTCATTAATGCAAGAGCCTGCTTGCCATTTACTGCTTTACCCACCTCAAATCTATTATTAAGCAGGCTTGCAATGAATTGTTGCATTTCCAGATGATCGTCCACCACCAGTATTCTGTGAGATTTTTCACTGAAGGTATCTAAAAAAGCGTCCTGTTTCAAATCCACAATGTCGCTTTCCACTTCGTCAACCCTATTTCGATCCGAGATCAGGGCTTTGCGAGCCTCACATGGGATATCAAGTAAGAATTTAACACCTAAGCCTTGTACATTTTGGGCAGTTAGCTTACCGCCCATAAGTTGGGTAAATTCTTGAGCAAGGGCCAGACCTATTCCTGTTCCTCCCTGAAGTGGGGCTTCAGGCTGAGCACTTTGGAAATACCTATCGAAAATGCGTGGCAAATCTCCTTCCGGGATTCCAGCACCGGAATCAACTACCTCAATACTGAGTTTTTGATCTTTATACTTGGCATTGGTCGTCACAAGGCCTCTTGCTGGCGTATACTTGATGGCATTAGAGAGCAAATTACCTATTACCTTTTCCAGTTTTTCTTCATCAAGACCTAGATAAATGCCTGCATCGATATTCACCTTCACCTGATAATTGATATTTAGATGAGCAGCCAAAGGAATAAAAGTGCCAGTGATTCGCTTAAGTGCTTGCCTGATCGGTGTTTCTCGTATTCGGAGTTCCATCTTATTGGACTCAAGTTTAGAAAGGTCGAGTATATCGTCTACTAAAACTTGCAATTTCTTAGTATTCCTAATGACGGTCTGCACGTCTTTCAATGCCTCAGCAGGTAAGGATAGGTTTTGGAGATTATGTGAAGGCGCTGAAATAAGGGTTAGTGGGGTTCGTAATTCGTGAGAGATATTGGCCAAAAAGCGCGATTTGGTATGGTCCAGAGACTCCAATTCTTTCTTTTGAATGTTGATTTCTTTGTTTTGTTCTTGGAGCAGTTTATTCGCATTCTGTTTCGACAGATAGTATCGATATAAAATGTAAAGGAGGATCAGTAGCGCCACAATTGCTCCCAATGTGGCAACCTGCAAAGTATTTCTTTCTTTTATTTCTTGATTCAATATCAGTTTTTCTCTTTCATTGGCAAATTGGATGGAGTCTTTTTCTTTTTGAAATATATACTCTGATTCTGCCTGAATAAACTCTCTGTTTTTTTCGTCATTGTGCAAACTATCCTTCGCTTTTATACATATTTCGTACATTCTAAGTGCACGAACAGGATCCTCAACTTTTTTGTAACATAAATACAGCAGATAAGAGGCGTCTTTTTCGAGTTCCAAAAAGCCTCTCCTCTTTGATATTTCCAAGACTTCCTTAGCATATTTTATCGCACTACTATAATTATGTGATTCATACTTAACTGATCCCAGACGAAATAATGCTATCGCTTTTCCAGAAATATCGCCTAGCTCCTCGGCTAAGATCAAAGCGCGCCTTAGATAATCAGTTGCAAGGTCTAATTCTCCTTTTTCGAAATAACATTTTCCAATCGTATTTAATGATGATACTTTAGCATAATCCTTGTCAAACTCAACGAATTCCATTGAACTATAATGGTATTTTATGGCTTTGTCATATTCCTTAATTTGCATATAGTAAGATCCAATGCTCTTTAAAGCTATGTATTCAAAATATCTGATTTCTAATTCCTGAGCCTTTTTTAATGCTAGAGAAAGATACTTCATTGCTTTATCCATGCTTCCTGTTTCTAGATAAATTCCACCAAGGTTATTATAAGCTATAATCAAACTTTTTTGATCTCCAGCTTCTTCAAAAAAGAGAATGGATTGGAGGTATAAATCAAGTGCACGAGAAAGATTACCTCTCTGACCGTAAACATTACCTAGATTTATATATCGGATGGCAATGTCACTATTATCGCCATACTCCTTGGCCAAAAACAAACTGCGATTAAGTATTTCAGTCGCTGACTCTAAATCTCCTTTTCTCCTGTATGTCATTCCAATCAGGTTCAATGCGTATGCCTGACCAATTTTATCACCTATTTCCTCAAATAATTCCAGACTAAGTTCAAAGAATTCTAAAGCTTTATCGTAATCGTCAAATTGAAAAGACAGGCCTTTGTTTGAAAGGGCTCTTGCCTGATGTACTTTAAGACCTTTACTGCTCGCCAATTCGAATTGCTGTTGAGCATAATAGAAAACGCTATCAGGATTATTGTTTTCGTACCCTTCTTTAATGATTTTGTGAATTGCATTTAGCCTGGCAGTATCAGCTTGAATAGGGTTCTTCCATATTGACCACAAAGAGTCGAGGTTGGATTTATTTTGGCCATATCCATGGTGAAATAATAGAAAGAAAATAGAGGCTAGAATGAAGGGTTTCATTATGTTGTTTTTGAATATTACATCTATAATTTCACTTGCTTTATCTGATATAGCAAAGTTTGATTTCTATATTTTTCCTCTTATAGCACAATAAACCACCCCGCCTTCCACCACAATCTTGTTCTAATCGGTTCACTAAACCTCGCATCTATCCGATAATCCGGGCCGACCTGTAATTTGCTCCCATTTGGTAGTTTAAGACCGAACGCTATAACTAAACGATTTTCATATGTACTGATACCACCTTCTAGAGCATAAATCGGCTCATTAGAAAGAAGCAAATATTTGCTCTCAGAATAAGAATGAATGTATGAAAATCGATATCTGATTCGCCATTGGAAAGGCTGATTAACTTCAAATGTTTGGTCAGCTCGAATACGGTGATCAATAATAGGCCTTGATAGCCTAGATTTCCATGAGACTTGCTGAATGGATCGGTGGTTGTTCATACTTGGCTGAATACGGTATTGATACCCAACAGCTACCTTAACATGAGAATTTAGTTGATGTCCTATGAATCCCTGGAGGTCTGTTCTATCATGGAAATAATCTAAACCTCTTTCTTTTTCTGCATTGAACTTATAAAGTTCGTGCTGTGATTCAATTTTAAAGATTCCATACCGATCCCCAAAGTTTTTGGTGATCCCAGCCTCTGGAAAAAATCCTGTATATGAACTTTGTGCACTAGCGATCTCAACTAATACCAAATAAAATAAAATGAGCATTAGACATCTCAACTTCGCTCTATATTTTAGGTATGTTTTAAAAAATTCAATTTTGAGATTCCCAATTATTCCAAGGTTTGAACCATTAAACTTTAGCACGTATCATTGGTATCTTTTACTTCGTATTCTTACTTAGCAAGGAGAATATTTTATGGTAGATATCCGAATTTCTATAAACACCAGAAAAAGTATCTGCTCCTGAACCATAAGCAAACACAGGAACCATTGTTGCGGAGTGACCTGTTGTTGAAAAGGTGGGATTTATTTTATTGTAATCTCCTTTCATACCGTCGGCTTTATCTGCGCCAAGGGTAAAACCTCCAGTTTCATGATCTGCGGTAACTATGACCAATGTGCCAGGATTTGTGTCTACAAAATCCAAAACTGATCCTATGGTTTTATCAAAATCCAGCAGTTCATTGATTAAATAATCTGCTTTATTCTCATGACCACCCCAATCTATTTGTGATCCTTCAATCATTAGAATAAACCCTCTATTATCCTGACCCAAAAAGTCCAAAGCAATACTCGTTGCGTCATTCAAAAAGTCCCCACGTTTTTGAGCAGCCGGTAGACCATCCGACGCTAATAAGTATGCATATTTAGACTCAATAGAATGAGTTTCTGACTGTTTCAAATTAGCTGTGTCTACTTCGAAACCATATGAAATTAAGCTATCCAAATAATTCAAGCTATCCTGTCTCTGACTAAAAAACTTATGTCCCCCGCCCGCAATAAAGTCAATTGGAGAACTATGAAGATATGTCGCGATATTCTCATATTCATATCTGGATTTTACATGAGCATAAAACGAAGCAGGCGTAGCATGCGAGACAGATGATGTAGCTACTATTCCCAATGATTTTTGATCAGCATATTTTTCAAAAATCGTCTCGATTCTCGAAGTATCCAGACTCATGGCAACTGCTCCATTATAAGTCCGAACCCCTGTGCTGAATGCTGTGGCTCCAGCTGCTGAATCTGTAATTTTATGACTCCCAGAAGAAGTGTTAATCAGCCCTACATGCCTAAATCTTGAGAAATTTGATTTTTTATTTTGATAATAAAATGCTGATGAAACTTGAGATAAGCCCATACCATCTCCTATCATGATGATTACATTCTTTGGTAATGTTGGGACGCTCTGAGCCCACGATATTTTTGGAGTCAGAAGTATTAGGAGTACTAAATATTTGATCATACTCATATAAGAAAATAAATTAGGGCTTAATGGCCTGTTTATAGCGATTAGTTAAAAATCCATTGAGTCCTGAAAGGTCATCCGTATTAATAAGATCAATACCTATATCAAGCAAGAAAGTCCAGACCAATTCATTATCGGGTGTTGCCCATAGTCTTACCATTTTGCCCTCGCGATGAGCCTTATCGATCATTTGCGTTAGCTTATATAGCTCTTCAGGGTCGGGATTACCCTCTTGACCATTCCACGATAGATACTTATTGTAGTTTTGACTGATGATGGGCATTACTTCAGACGAAATGCCCCGCTCCAATTCATTTGGTCGTCCATCTATTCCTGCATACTTGATCGAATCGTTCAAAATCTGCTTAAATGGTCTTCCATGAAAGCCTGTAATAAAAACCTTAACAGGTTTATCCTGATCTGTTGAATCATGTATCACAGAAATTATATCGTCATATTTCGATAATATTTCTCTAAGAAGAGGATAACTCTCCTTTGCGGGGGTTTTCACGTCCACCATCAGATAAAAGAACTCATCATATCCACTATAAATAGATCCATTATTTTCCTGAATTCTCTGTCTTAATGGCTGAAGGTATAATGCCTCCAAAGTCTTTGTAGCATTGAGGGTGTCAGGTCGCTCATGGGCAACCCATAAATTATTCTCAATCATAAACACATCAGCTTCTACTGAAATGAATCCATTTTCCAGTGCATCAAAGAGTGGCCTCTCGTGCTCGTAATCATTATGAGCATGTGCATTTGGCAATACTTGAACTTTATCATTAGTATATCGACACCCAATGAATAATAATATGAACACTATATAGAAATTAAAAATTAATCTCATTCTCTCCATCCTCCTTTCTCTAGGTACTCAAGTAATGCCTTGGGTTTATCCGTTATTATTATGTCCACACCTTTATTAATTGCCCACCCCCAGGTGGACTCAAATTCTTCTGAGCAAGCTGATGAAGTCAATGTAGAGAGTAATATCCATCTGTTAGATGCCAGTAGTTCAGTTGATTTTTCATTTTCAGACAATATCAAATTACAACTAGGGAATAGGAAACGGTTGCTTTCATTTGACAGATGACTATCAATGTATGCGATACTTTGCCCCACGCCAATACGGGGTGTGAAGTTCATATCACCCTTAATTTCGGTATAGTCTATTCTAAACTGCTCGTCGCTGGCTATTCCATCTACTAATACTTGGCTAATAGTTCCAGTTTCATTTAAAAGGTGATAAACCAAATCTAAATGATCATAGCTTTTATCTATAAAAACGAGAATTCGATTTTTCGCAGTTAGCAATGCCTGCGCGAGCGAAGGAACTGTCTCTGATGAAAGAGAACCATCAAGATTTTTCAAACGGAGTAGTTTAATTTCATTCCATGTATAATCCGAAACGTTACCTGAACCTGAAGTGGTTCTATTAAGCGTTTGATCGTGCATGAGAATTAATATATTATCCTTGGTTCTCTGAATATCTATTTCCACAATATCTACTCCTAGAGCCACACAGTTATTAATCCCTGCAATACTGTTTTCGGGCACATTTTTCCAATCTCCTCTATGTGCCATTGCCATCACATACCCATTTGGTTCATCAAGAAATATATCATGGATGGTTTCAAACTCTGTAGAATCAGTTTCAGTTATAATCCTTGATTCCTCCTCTTCAGCTGAAGAGGAGGAACAAGAAATATGAAGAGAAATTATAATAAAACTACAAAGTAATCTCACCATGGATTTATTGGCTACAATTACCATCCAAAATGTTTTGGAATGAAGGATTGAATGAGTTATTGGTATTGATACAAGAACCTCCTGCTTCCAGTGTAGCTACCCCTATTTGGTTTATTAGACCAGAGAGTGCACACAAATCATTGAGCTTGGGAAGGCTGGCATCAGTTGCGTCGCAAGAGGTACCAATAGTGATAGTATTTTCTCCAATAGTCTCAATATTATTTAAACCCTCGAGCGTTGTAAGTTCAGGATTTTCCCTGATACCGATCCTTCTGGAAACAGATTTTAAGGCTTGTAATCCATTAAGAGTAGTCAGCCCATCCATCTGCCTTACGACCAATTCCTGAACAGATCCTGTTCCGATCGCCTGCAAGGCACTAAACCCGGTCAGATCAGTTATTTGCGGACTCCTTTGAATGATTAAACGGCCCCCTATCTCTGTCAATCTGGAGAACTTGGATAAATCATTTATATCATTGGTCGCAGCGTCTAATCCAATCACCAACTCTCCGCTAATTTTAGTGTAAGCAGGAAGGGCATCCACCTCAGCTTGTGTATTTACCCTCAGACCACCCTCCAAAACCAACTCCCCGCTTGCAGCGCAATTTCCATCCAGGATATCTTGAAATGAAGGGTTGAGTGCATTGTTAGTGTTGATACAGGATCCTCCTGACTCCAAAGTGGAGACACCTATCCGACTAACTAAGCCTGATAAGGCACAAAAATCTGTGAGTTTTGGAAGGTCAGCTTCTGTAGAACTGCAGGAAGCACCGATAGTGATGGTGTTCTCGCCAATCGTCTCAATATTATTCAATCCTTCAAGTGTTTCAAGTATTGGATTTTCCCTTATGCCAATCCTTCTGGAGACAGATTTCAATGCCTGTAAACCATCCAAAGTTGTCAAAGCATCCATCTGACGTACGACCAACTCTTGAACTGATTCAGTACCAATTGCGGTCAAAGCGCTAAAGCCTGTCAAGTCAGTTATCATTGGGCTTCTTTGTATGATCAGACGACCGCCGATCTCACTCAATTTTGAAAATTTCGATAAATCTGTGATATCATTGGTAGCAGCATCCAATCCAACAACCAATTCCCCGGTGATCTTCGTGTATTGCGGTAGGGCATCCACTTCGGCTTGGGTATTTACTCGCAATCCTCCTTCTAAAACATTATCTTCAATTGGATCAGTCGCACATGTACCACTGGCTATCTCTTCAAAAGTGGGGTTGTAAGCATTGGCATTGATTACTGATCTGTTCCCCTGAATTTTGGCCAGATTTAAGGAAACCAAATTAGTCAGCCCACAATAATCTGTTAACCGAGGGTTAGGGCGTTCTTCTGCACCTGCAGTATATCCAATGAATATTTCATCGACAAAAGTCATATTCTCCAAACCTTCCAATGATGCTAGCTTGGCATTATTCCAAAAAGCGATATCGTTTCTTAAATAGGTCAAAGATGAAAGACCCTTTAACGATTTAATCTTCAAATTCTCTCGCAAAGTCAAGTTGCCAGTAATGATGGAATCTAAGGATTCCAAGCCACTAAGATCCTCTAGAAGACTATTACCATCTACCTCCAAATAGTCCACTGTCCTTACATTATTTAATATGGAAAGATCAGTAATATCACCATTTGCGTAATTACCAATTTTCAGTCTCCCGGTAATTTTCGTGTATTTCGTTTTAATAGCATCTACATCTGCTTGCGTTTCTAATACCAGATCACCGATGAAAATATTGTCTGGAGATTTACAAGCACCATCCAATATTTGATCCACAGTAGGATTGTAGGCATTTCCAGTCACTGTGAACTGCCCATCGAACTCAGCAAGTGCTACTGACAAATTACAAAAATCCACTAAAATGCTGTTGTCATTTATAGTGATATCACCTTCTACTGATTCCAAGTCTTTGAGATCGGAGAATGAAGTTAAAATTGCATTAGACGAAACAATCATATTTTGATATACCTCACGAATACTTCCTAATTTTGATAGGTCTTTAATGTCAGTTGCTTCACTTCCACCAATGGTTAGGTTACCTGTTACATCAGTGTACAACTCCGTTATGGCATCAATTTCGGCTTGACTCGTTACTGTAAGGTCACCTTCAAATGTCAGCTTAGGTGCTGCATTCGGAGTAGCAGATAATGTTACTTCAGGAGATGACTTGGCCGAATTATTTAACCAAACTATGCTAAAAGAATATTCAGTACCAGCAACCAAATTGGAAATTACCAATGAAGTAGAATCTGGATTTTCCAGTACCACTGATTTGTTTTCAGGAACGTACGATATAATATAGCTCATCACATCACCCTCTGGCTTATCCCATGTTAGAGATACGGATTTTATCCCTTCGGTTATTGTAAAGTTGGTGATGGGATCAAGTATTACAGGAGCTGGATCATCCGTTTCACAAGAAGTTATCGAAACAATTACCAGTGTACAGACTGATAAAAGGAACATTTTAATTGCCTTCATAATATTGTTATGTTAAGTTTTAATTATTGCTAATTAATGGATTACTCGTATCCATTATTTTGATAAATATTGCCGGGACTGATGTCAATTTGACCTTGCGGCACTGGAAAATAGCGATGGTGACTTTCTACCACCATTGGCGCTCTAGTTTCGTCATAGGCATTCATCACCTCTACAAAACGATTGGTTCTTACAAGATCGAACCAGCGATGATTTTCAAATGCCAACTCTAATCTTCTTTCATTAAGAACTGCATCTCTGAAACTAGCCTGATCTGTTAGTTCAGCAGAAGACAAACTCGATAAACCAGCACGGTTTCGTATTTGATTTAACAGATCAAAAGCTTCTCCATCTGCCACATATCCAACTTCATTCAATGCCTCCGCTCTCATGAGTATTACATCAGCGTATCTCAACACCATGAAGTTGTTATCCTCATCATTTGTATCAGCAGGAAGTCCATTGTATTTGTTGGTATGTAATCTTCCATCACTTAGAGATCCAATAGTCACGTTTTTACGCAAGTCAGTATTGTCATAAGCATCAAAAAGATCCTGAGTGGGCAAGTTATCACCTACACCACCGGCCCCCATTCCGCCAAGAAGTGTAGTATTGTTCAAAGGCGTATGTAATCGTAAAAACAGGCTTCCCTCACCATCACTGAGGGACTTGAATTGTACTTCAAAGATGGACTCTGAATTGTTCTCATTCTCTACATCAAAGACATCAGCATAGTTCTGAAGCAGCGAATAGCCTTGCACCTGCGATAAGGTGGTTGCCGCTAGATTCCAATCTTGTCGTGTGAGATAAACCTTGCCTAATAGGGTTAAAGCTGCTCCTTTTGTGACACGCCCTATATCAGTTTGTGAAGATGGAAGGTTATCGACAGCAAATTCCAAGTCAGCTAAAATAAGGGCATATACATCGTCGATACTGTCTCTCTTGTGACTAAAAGCTTCAGAGACATTAACTAGCTCATCAGTAACTATCGGCACTTTGCCCCAAATGCGAACAAGATTGAAATAGGTGAGTGCCCTAAGAAAAGAGACTTCACCCTTACGGATGTTCTTCAGGTCTTCGTCCATCTCAATAGCGTCAATTCTTCCAAGGACTATGTTGCATCTCTGAATTCCAGTGTAGCAAACATTCCAAACGGTTTCTAAATAGCCATTGGTGGTGGCTTCTCTAAATAGATCGAGGTTACCCTCTTCTCCTGCTGCTTTCGTCAGGTCTTCTACATATGAGTTATCTGACCTTACTTCCATGAAGTATAGGAAATTCCGAGCATACTCACCTCTCGATTGCAAGGCTGCATAAGCCGCAATTACGGCTTGTTCTATATCTTGTTGATTCTTATAAAAAGCTGCAACATTGGGTGAAGACTGTGGAGGTAAATCAATAAAGTCCTCACATGCCAAAACCGAAACTGCACAAATAATCAGAAGTAAATTTCTTAAGTTTTTCATCTTTGGTCAGGTTTAAAAGTTGATATTAACTCCAATAATCACAGATTTAGCAAGGGGATAAGTCCCATAATCCTCTCCTTGGGAAAGTGGATTATTCGGCCTCATATTTACCTCCGGGTTATAACCTGGGTAGTTACTTAGCGTCCATAAATTCTGCCCGGTCACATATACTCTGAAAGATTCAAAAGGGAGTTTAGAGTCTACAGCCTGATTAGAACCAAATGTGTAACCTATTGTGGCATTTCTTAGCCGCACAAATGATCCATCCTCCACATGATAGGAAGATATGGCGTCCGTATTACCTGTTGGGCTAGAATTGGGCCTATAAACCTTACCACTACCAGGGTTTTCTTCTGATAGAAAAGCATCTGCGTAAGTATCTGCGCGGTAGTTACTGAAAGTCTGTAATGAACTCAAATAACGTTGAGCCAAATGTAAAACTTCAAAACCCTGCGAACCTTGGATTAAGAATCCGAGATCAAACCCACTGAATGTAAGCTGACTCGAAAATCCGAACGTATAATCTGGGAAGAAATCTCCGGTTATTGTTCTATCATCAGGTGAAATCACACCATCTCCGTTTACATCTTCAAACTTAAAGTCACCAATATTGCTATCACTAAAACTAGGATAGCTATCAAGATCTTCTTGATTTTGAAACACACCTAAGACTTTGTAACCGTAGTAAGATCCAATAGGGCTGCCCACTTGGGTGATATGTGTACTTGGTACACCTCCATCTGTGATGATTGGCTCACCGCTTTTGCCAAGCGCAATCACTTCATTCCTTAATGTGGCAATGTTGGCATTGAGAGACCAGTTTACCTTGCCAATATCAAAACTCGAATTTAGACCAAGTTCAAGACCCTTATTCTGCACCTCTCCTATATTTTGAAGCGAACTAGAAAACCCCGATGAGCCCGGCACAGGTACATTAAGTAATAGGTCTTTGGTATTGGAGATGAAATAATCACCTGTGAAAGTGATCAAGTTGTCGAATAGAGCCACATCCAAACCGTAATTGGTCATGGTGGTCTTCTCCCATGATAAATCTGCATTTGGAGAAGTTCCTGTTGTCAGTCCGTTAGTTACTTGATCATTGAATATATAGTTAGCAGATTCAATGAGTGCTACTGCTCCATAATTAGGTATGGAAAAATTTCCAGTTACACCTATACTCGCTCTCAGTTTGACGTCATTGATGAAATCCATAGAAGGAAAAAAAGACTCTTCTGACAGTCTCCAACCTACAGACCCTGAAGGAAACAATCCCCATTTTGTGTTTTCACCAAATCTTGACGACCCATCCCTTCTTATGGACATGTTGATTATATACTTGCCATCATAATTGTAAATAGCTCTGCTAAGGTATGAAAGCAACGACCATTCTTGTATTTGACTAAATCCTGAAGTGACCATCCCTGCGTTTAGTGTAGTCACAAGATCATTGGGGAAATTATTGGCATAGAGGCCTGTTCTGGCTATTTGCTCTTTTTGCGCTGTAAATCCCGCAAGTACGTTTAGGTCATGTTTTCCCGAATTAAGATTGTAAGTCAAGGTGTTTTCGTTGGTCCAGTTAAGCACATCCGTTGTGAAGTTTCTTCCATTAGGATTTGATGGCAATCCTGCTCCTCTAACTGGTATCCACGAGGGTCTGTAATAACTTCTATTAAAGCTATTGATATCCGCCCCGAAAGATGTGTTGAACTTAAAGCCTTTTATAATCTCTGCCTCTAGTTTGAAATTACTTAATAATCGAAACTGATCTAGTTCGTCTTCTATGCCCTCAGCTATAGCAATGGGATTTACAAAAGGCCCTGATCCTGCAGCCGTATTTTGACGAAAGTTAAATGACCCGTCAGCGTTATAAATAGACTCAGTTGGGATTGAAAGTAATGCAAGGTTAACCACCCCATCCACAAAATAAGGATTCTCTGCAGGCACAAGTTGGCTTTTGGTGTATGTCGGATTAAAGTTGACCTTAAGAATTACTTTATCGCTTATTTTCCCGTCAAGGTTGGCCCGAGCGGATAACCTTTCAAAACCAGACCCAAGTATGATTCCATCTTGAGCAAAATAGCTACCAGACACGTAATAGTTAAGATTCTTTGTACCACCTCTTGCTGATAAATCATAGCTCTGAATTGGAGCTGTTCTGAAGAGGGCATCCTGCCAATCGGTATCGACCAAGCCTGGTTCATCATTCAAATATGGAATGAACTCTGGTGGATAACCAGAGGTAGAACCGCCGTTGACTCTGGATAGATAATTTTGCTCAGCAAAAGTGTAAGCGTCCATCATCTCATAGGTGTTCGTGACTTGCTGGATACCGTAGTAAGCATTGAAAGCTAACTGAGATTTACCGGTAGATCCAGATTTAGTAGTAATCAAAACAACTCCATTAGCACCTCTAGAACCATAAATAGCTGCTGCAGATGCATCCTTTAATACCTCTATTGACTTGATATCATTAGGATTTAGAGAGGAAAGTGGATTTTGTGGATTCTCTTGTCTAGTGGAATTACCAGGTCTGGAACCCTGTACGGTGGCAGAATTGTAACTATCAGATATTGGAAAACCATCAATAACTATTAGCGGACTATTTCCTGCCGATATCGATCCCGTACCTCTAACTTTAATAGACACGTTTCCACCTGGAGTTCCAGTTGTTTGCTGGATATTAACACCAGGAAGCCGACCGACAATGTTCTGTTCAAAGCCAACATTAGGAAGATTGTTTATTTGCTTTTCATCAAGAGAAACAACAGCACCTGTTAGGTTTTTCTTGGCAGAGGTACCGTACCCGATGACTACTACTTCATCCAATGCTGACACATCTTCTGCAAGGGAAACATTAATCGTTGACTGACCGTCTAATTTGATTTCTGTTGGTAAATAACCTACAAATGATATTATAAGCGTGGCACCTTCGGATACATCTAAACTAAAATTCCCATCAATATCAGTAATTGTACCATTGGACGTTCCCTTTTCCATTACCGTAGCACCTGGAAGTGTCTCTCCTGTTTCATCAGTTACTGTTCCCTGAATTAGCTCCTGAATAACCACTTGTTCAGTAAGATCAGGTAAGTCATCACCAAATTTTGCAACCGTTACTGCAATTTGTTCATTCACCCTTTTGAATGAAACACCAGCTTGAACAGAAACGGTCTTTAACAAATCATTTAGATTCGATTTTTGAGAGACAATGATTTTATCTCTACCCTGCATTTCTTCTTGCGAATAAGCAAACCTAAGATTTGTAAGTGATTCGATGTGCTCGAATAGTTCGATAATGGATACACCTTCATCTCCATACCTTAACTCAACATCTATCTCCTCGAGCATCTTTCGCTGAGCAGAAGACCCATTAGCCATGACCATCGTCAAGGTCTGTAACATGATTAGCATGTAAATTCCAAACTTCGACATGTGGAATGCAATTTTGTATAACTTTGTTTTCATACGGTTTTGGTTTAATTGACTGAAACTATTGCATAAGAGAGCTGCTGACTTTCCCCAAAGTATTTCAGCTCTCTTTTTTTTATTTAGGTCATTGAATAAGAATTTTCATTTCCTTCGCATTGTATTGGTATTTAATATCATAGACATAGGTTAATACTTCCATTACTTCTTTAATCGTAGGATTATCATAAGTAGCCGTATATTTCCGATCTGTTTTAAATCCTTCAGGTTTCTCTATTTCGATACCGTACCACCTTGATATCTTTTCAAGCACGTTATTCAAAGATTCGTCATTAAATACAAGTTGCTGATTTGTCCAACCGAAGGGGTTGTGATTATTTGAAATTATCGTTTTGTGTAACTCGGCATCATTATAATAACTCACCATCTCGTTAGGAATCAGCTTTAACATCTCGTTTTTGGAACTTCGAACCGCAACTTTACCAGTTTTAACAGCGACCTCTGGTGTAAGTGAACCATAAGCTTTAACATTAAAAGAAGTGCCCAAAACTGTGACATCAAGCTTTTCTGTTTTAATCACAAATGGGTGATCTTCATCCCGGGAAACATCGAAGAATGCTTCTCCAATTAATGTCACTTCTCTTCTGTCTCCCTCAAATTTCTCCGGCACGATAAGCTTACTATCTGAGTTAAGCTTTACAGTGGTACCATCGGGAAGCTTTGTGATTATTTTTTGACCAGGGAGACTTACTTTTTCGATAAGTCTAATTGCTGCGATCTCACTTTCTGAACTATCAATAGAAATGTATTTGTGGACACCAAAAACAGCTGATAATACAATTGCGATAACTGCAGCAACTCGATAAATTCCTTTCCATGATGGATTGTGGTTTTCTTTAGTTGATGATGCGGCTTGGTTCCCCATCATTTGTTGCAGTCTTAATCGAACCTCGAGTTCTTCAGCATGAAGGGTATCCTTATGATTATTCCAGTAAGCTTTAATCGTCTTTAAAGTTTGAGCATTCCTCTCGTCACTTTGTAGCCACTTAGACAGCTCATGCTGCTCATCCAATGTGAGGTCTCCTTCAAGATATTTAGTTATTAAATGATTCACTGAAAGTCTCTTTGTTTAATAGTAAGAGACTTGGAGCCGAAAAAGGTTGATAAAAGTTAAAATAATTACAATATCATCACATATCATGCGAATTAAATGCGATGAATGATGACAATGGTGGATTTTGATGAAAATTTGATAATTAGCAAATACCTAAATAGAAAGTATTGCTATCAAAATAAGGCTACTTAGTCCATAGTTTCGGACTGGTTGAGAGTTTTCGTTGTTATACTGCTCTTCAATAGAATGTCGCAGCACCGCTACGGCTCGAGATACTTGAGATTTAACCGTAGATTCAGAAACACCCAACTCAAGAGCAATTTCTGCATATTTCATCTGTTTGTTCTTTGCCATATCAAAAATTAATTGGCATTGATCAGGTAATTGCTGGATAGCCTTTTCAATTAAAGAAAGAAGTTCTTTTGCAAGAAGAACTTCCTCTGGGTTAATCATTTCAATTTGATGTACATAGTTTTCCGTATCAATACTGTCAAAGCGTCGAGGATCAGTTGAAAGCGTTCTGATAACTTGATTTTTAACAGATCGAAAAAGATAAGATTTGAGTTCTTTGATCTGGTTTAAATCGGTTTTTGATTTCCATAGACTAAAAAAAACATCTGATACCACATCTTTAGCAATATCATCCGATTTTGACATAGATCGTGCATATAGATACAAAGGCTTGAAGTACTCCGAATAGACATCTTCGAACGATCCTTCAAAAGGCTTCGCAATATTCAGTTGTCTTATTTTGGTGTTTTTCGCCATTATTCGGAGTTAAACATTCACTAAAAAGTCGTGATTTAAGCGGAAATGTATTGAAAATACTAGTGAAAACAATTTAACTAATTACAATTATGTTAAAATGATCTCATTTAGTATCAGTAAGTAATGACTATTCAAAACTGAGTATAAGTCAATCAAATTGGTGTTGAAGGAGTAAAGTTTTTTTGCGCATTATTGATGATTAATGTAAGACTGACTCTAATCTCAGTATAACTAAACAACCATTTTATCCGCTACCTTTTAACTCGATTTGACCCCTTTGAGACCGAAATTTACTATCTTTAGGTAACCTTAGAAGGAGGTCAAAGCAGACTAAAATAGGCTAATTTTTACTGTCAACAAGGAGTCAACAGTGGTATAGGCAGTTTTGTAAAACATTGATAAATAGGTGGTTAAGTGAGTTAGTTCGAATCCTGCCACCCCGACGAACTACAAAGGATGATTGTTTATTCAATCATCCTTTTTTTATGCCCTTCCAATTAAGGAACCTGCGACAAGTCGCAGCACTGGGCGTGCCCCACTAGGCGTGCCCATTCAAATCCTGCTAACCATACATACTGAGTATCATTTCAATAATCTTTCATACTACCTTCATCTTCCTGTTCGCGACCAGTCTGATCTATCATCAACGTTGATTTCAAAATAATCGGTAGGGTATTTTGGGATTGAGCTGTATTCATTTCATAAAACAAATACTATGGCTATATATTTGGTCTAGCCGAATGGAAGCCTTAAAGACATTTACAAAGAACGAACTGCGGGAGATTTACGAAACTTATTTCGATAGTCTTCGAGGGTTCTTGTATTATAAAACTGGAGATATAGACCTAGCAGAAGACTTGGTGCAAGAGGTTTTTATTAAGGTATGGGAGAAGCGCGACACAATAGAAAAGAAAACAGTCAAAAGTCTTCTTTATACAATAGCTAACAATCTCATGATCAATCACTTCAATCATCAAAAGGTGGTTGGGAAGCATCAGAGCGATTCTGCGCCTAGTGCCCATATCGAAAACAAATCTCCTCAATTCACTATGGAAGAAAAGGAGTTTGAAGACAAACTAAACCAAACACTGAGCTCACTGCCGGAAGGATGTCGAGAAGTGTTTTTAATGAATAGAATTGACAATCTTAAATATGCCGATATTGCCGACAGGTTATCGCTTAGTGTTAAGGCTGTTGAAAAACGAATGAGTAAAGCCATTGGAATACTTAAAGACCAACTAGACGTAAAAATATAATGAGTGAGGTAGATAAATATAGAGACCTGCTGAACCACGAAACGGACAAAACTGAGGATGAATTTGCTGAGTTTTTGAAGAAAAGTGCTGATGCTAAACTTCCAAAAGGAAGAGGAAAGGAAGCTATATGGTCAGCCATCGAGGATGAGATTTCTGGAAAAGAGACTGAAGAAAAGCCAGCAGTCAACCTTTGGGCGTATAGTGGAATAGCTGCAGCGGTCACTATTTTGATAGCGTTTACCATCGTTTTCTGGGACAGTGGCTCTCCAATAAACCATAGCACCAGCATAGCCCAAAGCCAAGAAATCACTCTGCCAGATGGCTCAGTGGCCACTCTGAACGCTAATTCTCAACTGAGTTATTCAGAAGACTGGAACAGAGAAGTCGAATTGACAGGAGAAGCCTTTTTCGAAGTGGAGAAAGGTGGTCGATTCTTAGTAAAAACCCCTATTGGAAATGTTCAGGTCTTGGGTACGTCGTTCAATGTATTTGATAGAGAAGGGGAATTCGAAGTGGCTTGCAAAACGGGGAAAGTGAACATATCAATACCATCCAAAGCGTACAACCAAGATATTACACCTGGCCAAATCGTACTGCTGGAATCTGATACCGTGAAACAATACGAGCGACTTCCTGACCTAATGGGAAAATGGAAAACAGGGGAATTTTACTACAGTGAGCAGCCTATCTCAGATGTTTTGGACGAATTGAAAAGACAATTTGACGTTCAAATAGACTTTCAGCAATCGGAAGACATCCTATTCTCTGGCTATTTCACCAACAAAAACGTGGAGACGGCATTAGACATGGTCTTTTTACCGTTAGGTTACGAGTACGAGATGGTCGGTGAAAAACGATTTGTGATTAAAGAAAGTGAATGAAGTCCGCTTTGAGATATTCATTAGTATGTCTCTTATTGGGGTGGGCATTACTGCTTACAGCTCAGTCTGCATATGATTTTGACTTCACCAATAAGTCGCTGAGAGAAGTGGTGGAGCAACTTTCTACCCAGCACAATATCAAGTTTTCCTACAATCCTAAAGGTTTAAATCAGCTAAGAATCAATAATCGAATCAGTGCCAATTCTGAAGCTGAATTAATCAGTAAAGTTTTTCAGGATCTCCCCTATCGAATCCAACTTTCGGATGGAGTTTATTTGATTATTCCGACAAAAAGCAAAGAAAAGTCTAGTGCCCTATCTGGTCAAATACATGACAGTCAAACTGGAGCTCCTTTGGCATTTGCTCATATCCAGACTGAGGATCATCAAGTCATCAGCGATCAGAACGGTCGCTTTAGACTTCCTCCAAGAGAAAAGAAGCTTACCTTGAAGATTAGCTATTTGGGATACGAGGAGGTGGAAATGGATATTGATCCACTCGACGATAACCTTTCATTGACGCTCGAACAAAATCCGCTCGTTCTTCAGGAGATCATTCTAAATTCTACTGAGAGCAGTCAGATAGCAACTCGCCCATCCTTTTTTAGCATGAATGCCAAAAGGTTCAATGTACTGCCCATGCTAGGTGAAACGGATGTATTCAGATCCATTCAGCTCCTACCGGGAATACAAGCTACTAATGAATCAGCATCGGGCATTGCCGTGCGTGGAGGCACCTTCTCTCAAAACCTGATCGTATTGGATGGAATGACGCTCTACAACCTTGATCACTTCTTCGGAGTATTCTCCACCATCAACCCCAACGTAGTGGACAACATCAGCATTATGAAAGGAGGCTTTGGAGCGCAGTATGGCGGCAGGGTATCTTCCGTGATAGACGTAACGGGCCGAACTGGATTTACTGATTCATTGAGAATAGGACTAGGACTCAATCTATTGTCTTTTAATGGCTATGTAGAATCTCCTATAGGTAAAAAAACTTCCTTCCTGATTGGGATGCGAGAATCGCTCTCCAGCATTGTCGATTCGGATAATTATCGTGATTTCTTGACAAACAACAGGAAAGGCTTCATCAACTCCATCGATCCCGAGATCGAAACTCTGGAGCTCTCCCCTTCTATAGAATTCAGAGACCTGAATGCGAGGATTAACCATAGGCTCAACGACCATTCAGTCATAAGCGCCAACCTTTATCACAGCAGTGATTATTATCAGGCTGATTATGAAGAGGAAGACGAATTATACGAATACAGCGTAATAGACAATGCTGACTGGGCCAATAATGGACTCAGTCTTGACTGGAAAAATCAATTCAATGATAATTGGTATGGTAATGTGATGGTGAGCTTATCAGCATATGAAAAACATGAGTCTCTTAATGTCGATCTTCTCTTTTTTGATGAGTTGATACTGGGCGAGGATAGTATTGAGGCTAACTCAAGCATAGATCAATACACCTACGAAGTATCCAACTCCATTGGTGATTTCACGCTGAAATCAACCCATGAAATTGAAATCCAAAATGGAGATTTATTGACAGTCGGTTTGGAGTACAACTCAATAGAGACGCTTTACAATACCTCTGAGAGCTATTCATTGGATTTCTCAGATGATCAGATATATACTGATACGCTAGATACCGAAGCTGATATTCTTAGCCTTTTTGGCAATTATAGGTTTCAGAAAAATGGCTTATTCTCCAATTTTGGCCTTCGTGGCACCTACTATGATCCAACCGGAGATTGGTTTCTGTTACCACGCTTAGATGTCGGGTTTACTATTAATGAAAATCTCTCAATCAAGGGGGCAACATCCTTTCATCGGCAATTTGTCACCCAGTTGTCACTTGCTCAACTCAACAACAGCGAGCAGCTATACTTTGCTCTGAGTGATGATGATTACATTCCTGTCCAGCGATCTACCCATTTCATATTCGGCGGTAACTACACTAAAAACAATTGGAGTATTGATCTGGAGTTTTACAAGAAGACAACCCACGGGATTTTGGATGACCTCCAACTTATACCACTAGAAATCATAGAAGATCCTGACATAGATGAATTTGACCTATCTGGTACTAATGAATCAGAAGGGCTAGATCTTTTTATAAAATACCGCACGGATAAATTCACCTCGTGGATTAGCTATTCATTGGCAAGGTCCAATAATCAGTTTTGGTATAGAAACAATAACAATCCATATCCCTCAAGACAAGACCAAAGGCATGAAATCAACTTCAGTAATATCTGGAAAATAGGGAAATGGGAAATTTCCAGCCTACTGCTATACGGCTCAGGACGTCCGTATACTCCAGCCAACGAGAGCTTCAGTGAAGACGATCCGGACTTCTACGAACTTTACAATTTGGATCAAATCAACTCGAAAAGGCTGAGTCCTTATTCACGAATAGACTTAGCAGCGAAATATTCCTTTGAAATAAAGAAAACCAGATTGGAAACTGGAATTACGCTATTCAACTTGCTTAATACGGCTAATATTAAGTCAAGACGGTACACTTTCAATTACGATTTTGACAATGACATCTCGGCGGACGATGAACAAGATTTTGTAGAAGTGGTCGCATTGGACACCTATCTTTTGGGTTTTACCCCAAATATTTTTCTCAATTTGAAGTTCTAAAAAAATCGTCATTACGCTCAATTAGGACGGTTTTTTAGCATCATTGCTAGTTCATAAACTTCATTTAATTCAATATTTTCATAATATTTTCTAATTGTAGGTAGGGTATTTTTTGACACCACTGTATCACTACCAAACAAAATAAAACTTACTATGAAAAAGAGAAGAATAATTTTTGCAGCAGTATGGGTAGCAATCGCTTCATTGATCTGGTCATGTGAAGAGCCACAAGATGGTGTAACTCCTAAGACCGATGATATTGAGAATAATTCTAAAATCAATTCTAGAATTCTAGGATCTAATTCAGCAATCAGCAGAGTCCGAGATGCTGGTTTCGCTAGCCCAATAGGAGCCATATTTGGAAATGTATCAGGGAGCGCTAATGGTAGAACCAATGCCTCCACTCCTATGCAGTTGATGTCAAGCCTTAAACAAGGAAATGGCCAAAAGGCCAATAGCAGTGCACGAGTTGCAAATGACTCCACTGACAATGAGCCTAACTATTGCTTTATTGAAACTTGGGAAGAAGATGGAGCTGGAAACTACCGGTTCACTCTTGACTTTGGAGATGGTTGTGAATTTGATGGTGAATTGTTCAAAGGCAAGCTGATAGAAACAGGTTCATACACAGACAATAGCTTTAGCGCCACTACCCTGTTTGACAACTTCGGAGGTGAGGATTGGTCCATCAATGGTACAGAGAGTTTCAATGGTACGTGGGAAGGGTTTGACTTTGATGATGAGGACTTTGATGAGGATTATGATGATGAAGACTTTGAAGATGAGGACTGGGATTACTCTATGGAGTATGAGTTTACCCTAGACCTAAACGAAATCTATGTAGACTTCCAGTACACTGAAGACGACAATGAGGTGAAGATTACGGTAGAAACCGAATACAAAGCAGATGGTAAGGAACGTGAAGATGAAAATGGGTTCATCATCGAATCTAACAACGAATCCGTAGTATTGAATACGGGAGAAGAATTTCACTCTACAGTTGATGCTCCATTGGTATACAGCTATGCATGCGAGGATGAAGCGGATGTTTGGATTCCGGTAGAAGGAATAGAATCAGGCAGTTATACGTTTGAAGGAGAAAGTGGAACCTATAGCATCGACTATGGTGATGGAACATGTGACAACATAGTGACATACACAGAAAATGGAGAGTTCGAAGTGGTTGATTTAGGTGATTTTTGGGAAGATGAGGATTGGGATGAAGAAGATTATGATGAGGAGGAGGATGAAGATGATGACAATGGCTAATCAACATTGAAATTATAAGTTAGGTTAGGTTCAAAGAGGATTAGGTGTTTCACCTGGTCCTCTTTTTTTTGGTTTTAACCCAATAGCTTACCACAGATCATATTGTTTTAACAACGCAGCTCAGGGTCGGCACTTAGATAAACGTTCATTTTTAAAGCGTGACATTTTCTAGTATAACCATGAAATTTCGGAGTATCATTCCATATTTTCATGGTTAATTGGCGATTTTAATATTCGATTTAGATAAAAGTCGAATAAGAAATCCTGTCAAGTAATGGCTAATTTTTACTTACTTGGTCTTGCCGGGCCTAGACAAGTTGGAAAAATAACTCTTATAAAAAAGCTAGGTCCGGAAATTTCTTGAGTTATCAATCTAGACTTGGAGTTCCCTGAAGATGCGGAAAAATTGGCCATTAAAGAGACTTACTTCAAAGAATTCCAAGATCAACTCATCATCATAGATGAAATTCAAACAAATAAGGATCTTTTTCCAATACTCAGATCAGCAATTGACAAAAAACGCGTTCCAGGCCGGTTTATCAGTTTTTGATTCTGCGACTCCCGAACTAATCTGGACAAGTGGTGAAGTTGTTGGGGCTATTTAAATGACATTAATAATAACAGATAGAATTCAGTAGATTTTTCTCATTCAATTTCGCTCACTCGAGCCAGACACTTTCAAGAGCAACACCGTGCGTTTCATCCATTTGATCGCTAGGAATTCCTGGTCCTATTGAGAATTGAATGCTCTCAATATCGGTGTTATCAAAATCTGAGGTATCGCCAGGATCAAAACAATAGGGTAAGAAAGAAGGATATGGGCGAGGTAAGGTGACAGTTTCGACCCTAATTAGCTGAGAAAGATCAATCCGTAATTCTTTAGTCTGTGACTCTAAAGTGACGACATTTCCATAAGAAACTCCCTCTTTAGTAACAAGTGCGACTTGGAACTTGCATTTTTTGTTGTGTAATGAGTGGGCTTTGATCCCCAACACCTTTTTGGAAGTGAGAAGTGACTGGTTTTCGAGAATATCAGCATCTATAAAGTGCTTAAATGAGAAATCATTAAGTGGTTTTGCATTTAGGTTTTCCCAATCTTTTTCATTCAGATTAGCCACAGAAATGTGTAATTCCGATGAACTGGGGTGTCCACTAGGCAGCAGGTTGATTGATTTCAACCATTTTCTGACTAACCGCTCGGAATCCTTATGAGCATCGAAAAGAGATAAGGGCTTTTCGATATTCAATATTTCAGCCACATATCGCTTTCGATCATAGAAGTCCCAATCATAGGGGTGACCAGTACGATTGGTCGGATAAGTCCAAAATTCATCTGTTGCAGTCTCCACTACAAAATCATAATAGAGAAAACCCTCCTTGTTCAAATTATCTTTTGTCAATACTCCTTGATAGGTGTATTGATCCACCTGCTCTAATGGGATTTCTTCCCAGACCCTTGGAGATTGGATCACCATCGTTATACTTTTTGGTTGATGTTGACTTATGTACTCAATTGTAAACATGGCATCTTCACCCCTATTCAATCGTTGTTTGCTTTCATGGATCAGCCAATTCTGACTGACATTTTCTTCAGGAGCGAAATAGTCTCCAAGCCGATAAAATCCAAAAGGAGTATTTGCGTTCAACTTAGTCTTGACCTTGTCTGAGGAAATCAAATATGCCCCGGGTTTAATTGAAAACGTACCATTGACAACCTGCGTCTCAAAATAATTACCACCATTCAAGGCACGTACTTTGAACTCCTGGCCTAATTCCTTTAAGTTGAATCGCATTTGATTTTCATTCCATTTGATTGCAGCAACCTGCTTATCGGGACTATTTTTACCAAACGGATTTTGTACCCAAATAGCGTCGGGTTGCACTTCAAGACGCCAAATCCCATCTTCGAGCTTATCTAGAAAGTAAGCACCTCTCCCATCATATTTTATCAGTGGAGAATCCCCATATCCCACAATACGCCTTAGTTTTCTTTCATCTTTAGGCAACTGCTTAGTATTATTCGTATATAGGTATTGCTCCTCCCCAATATAGCATGCCAAGTCAGATTCATAATCGATCATGAAATCACCAAAATTTGTATTGTCTGGGTAGCTTCCGAAAGTATCGTATCGGTCAATCCGATGAAATACTTCACCCGCTATCATGAGGCTAATTGCTTTTTGAGGTGTATAACTTAGATTCATATAATGCGTATTGTAATCCGTATTTACATGAGCCAAAAAGGTTGCATCATAAGCAAATTGAGTTGCTACCTGAATACCCGCAGTTCTAAGACTTCTTGCCATGGCGGGATAGATATAAGATCTGCCGACATCTGCAGCGTCAAATTCATAGACAATCTTTGCAGCGCTATTTGAGCGCATGATGCTGTCAAATGGAATCTCGTAATTATCAACATTTGGGAGAAGATTACCACTCAATTCGCGATTATAGACTAATCCAGTAGGGTACCACTGAAAGGTTCCTCCTTCAGCTCCTCCCTTAAGATATGATTCAGCGAAGTGTACGCCATGGCTTACATTGTAAAAAATTGGGGTTGTCGTTCCTGTCGATTTCATCGCGTTAACCATGTTACTAACAAACAATTCCACCGAATCGGCCGACCCTGAATGATGAGGCTCATTGCTCACCTCAAAGGCGATCACATTTGGATCGTCTTTATAAGCCAGTCCGGTGTATGGGTTAACATGATTAAGTAATTGCTTGAGATAATTGTGCGCAGCTTTGATAGCCATCTGATTGGTAAGACTATTGTTTTTACCATATTTAAACGAAAACCCTGGAGTAGACTCATCGGGTTCTGGCCATCCATTCCCCCAATAACCAATGGGCGTAAGCACATAATTGAACCCGCGACTCCTCAGTTCTCCCATCAGATAATCGAACGCATCCAGATGTTCATTTTCGAGAAGGTTTCCAAGTGTATCACTAATCTCAGTATCCCACAAGTGACATCTGTAGAGATCGAAACCAAGCCTTGATAAGTGATAGATATCATTATCCATAGCCTGCTTTATCTCCACTCCCATCCGCTTAGCCGATCGATAGCTGTGAGCAAAGGGTACCGAATAGTTTACTCCAAAACCCTTTACCTCTTCCTTACTATCTCCCCATCTAATCACTCCTTGCTTGTCGACATAAGTGCCTTTCTTCACCTGTGCAAAAGACAGATTTACATAGAACGAAAGAACCAAAAAGCAAACTAGATACCTATGTATGTTGAGCATTGAGAATTTCAATTTTAATGAATGGATCATTGACCTATCTGTGTTTTTATAAATCATTTAGATTTTAGATTCAATCCTAATTATGTGCCGCAATGATTTCTTTAAGAAAAGAGGCCCATTTCGTGTAACCAGCCTCATTCAGATGGACACCATCAGTCGTATACGCTTGTGGTAAATCTCCTTCCTCATTCGACATATGTAAATGTGTGTCCTCAAGTGAGTAGATTCTCTCGTCAAAGCCTCGGAGGAGATCGTTTATCGCAAGAAGTTTCGCTTTTTTATCATTGCCATGCGCTGCGGGCATAATCGTTTGAATCACAACATGCGTATCCGGCAATTCTTGTTTGAGCGTAGTTCCGATCAAATGAATCTGTGCCGCAATCTTTTCGGCAGTATAGCTAGTCCATAAGTCATTAGTACCTATCATTAAGAACACAGTGGATGGATTTCTACAAATCAATTCGTTCAGTCGTGCGAGTACACCATCCGTATTATCTCCCGAAATACCTCTGTTTTTCGCATCAGAGACCCCAAGTTTATTTGACCAGTTTCCGCCTTGTTCTGTCAGGCTATTTCCCAGCATCACAATATCTCCTTCATCGATTGTGTCTTGCTGAAACATGCCGATACGACTTGAAAAATTCGTTTTAGTCCATGAAGAATGAGAAGTAATTATAGTATCTACTGGTGGAAAGAGTGCAGTGCAAGGGCCTTGTGGCTCAAGATCAATTACCTCAATCGAGTCAACTACATTTGTAGTGTCGAGCATATTAACCGGTAAATTTGACCCATCGGATTCACCGCATCCACCTAGTAAACTAATGCTTGTAGATAATAACATTACATAAATTAAGTGCAATCTAAATGTTGTCATAATTCGTTTAGTTTATCTATTGTCACAAATTGAAAGCCTTCGCTTTTTCCATGCTCAATCATTAGCTCAAGAGCAATAAGCTTCTCGCTTAATGTGTTATTGAAATCCACATCATGCATCAAGGCAATTGCTCCAGAGTGAAGTTCTTTCCGAAATCGATCGATCATCACCTCACTCGTATTCATTTCTCCATCCCAATCCAAGGTAGAATGTGACCAAAGGACTGTGGCAATATTTCGCTTCGCTAAAAAGATCAATTGCTCCTCTGAAATAGCTCCAAAGGGAGGACGATAATACTCGATAGTTACGCCATAGAGTGAATCGTATACCTTATTGGTTGGAGCAATTTGATTATTCCACAGAGCATCAGGTACCATAGCATTACCGTTAGGATGGTTCCAGCTATGATTAGCCAATAGATGACCTTCCGTGATAGCTCTTTTCACTGTCTGAGGATGCTGGATCAGATTAGTACCTTGCCAGAAAAAGGTAGCCTTGATCTGGTGTTCATTAAGGAGATTGAGAATCCGCGAAGTTGCATCAGAGGGACCATCGTCAAAAGTGAGCGCTATTGATTTTACTTTATCACTGCCTTTCATTACGATGTAATCAGGATACTTCTCAGCGTATTTATGGAAGTATGCTGGCACATTGAATTCCTGAGTATATGTCAGAAAACTTCTTGATAGTAGAAAAACAAATAGTGCTAATCGCATACTTTTATTGCTTAAGCAACTTCACCCGTTGACTTCCAGAAGGAAAAATAATTTCCAGGAAGTAAACGCCTGATTTAAACCCTTCTATGCAAATGGTCTCGCCATTACTTTTAGGTAGAGTCAACTCCTTCCCTGATATATGAAATAACTTAACAGCAACTACCTCTTCAGCAACATCTATGGTAACAAAGTCATTCGCTGGGTTGGGATAGATTAGTGATTTGGGAACATCATTTGGGAAATGTAAAGGCTGCGCTACTAGTTGCGAATTGCAACTACTCCATGCGTATTCATAGGTCCTTGAGGTGTTCTTTATCGCATAATTCCTATGAGAACCCCAATTCACTGCACAGAATTCAGGTACCTGCTCAATGGCCTGATTCGACCATTGGTCGTCTTTATAAAAAGCAAAAGCGCCCTCCGTCCTTCCGGGAATTTGAACCTCTGTGAAGTAAACATCGCTCTCTTCATTTTGCATTTCTACGAATTGCCAATCTTCCCCTGTAAAATCCCCAGTAATGAACACTCCATTTTGTGTATCTATGTGCTTCATATTGACTTTAAAGACAATAATTTGTTCCTGAAGCCCTTCGGGCATATGTGAATAGTCATAAGACAGATATCGTATACCTCCCTCATGGAGAGTGTTATCATAATCAAAAAAAGTAGCATTTTCATAATGAGAGCCTGTACCCCAATAGGTCTGACAAGACGATGAAACCCAGGCTGGCTCCCAATAAATCACCCCCAAACCCCCATTCTCTTTCACCAGCCAAGTCAGCTCAATGAGAAAATCTCTCTGCTCCTCCTCCGAGAAGGCACTACGCGTGTTCATACGACTAGACGTACCAAGAACGTTTCCAGCATTATCGCCAATTCCTGAAGTATTCCAAGGATATCCGACCTCTACAATCATTATTTCCTTCGAAAAGCGCTCTCTTAAATCCCGAACGTAATCACCAACACCCCTTATGTCTATCTCATGCCATTGCGGGTAATAACTTAGACCGATGATATCGAAATCTTTAAGATCAAAGGCGAACGCCGCATCAAACCAACTTGTGGCAGAGCCGGGGTTCGCTACATGGATAACTGTCTTCAGCTCTTGCTGAGTAAGTGTTTCGATATCAACGACGGCTTCCAAAGCTCTGTTAAAAAGCATCGACTGACGGTTCCAGTCTATCGGATAAAGACCGGGAGTAGTCCCTGCTATGTCAGCATTTTCACGTTTGATAAGAATGTTTCCATTCGTCTCGTTTCCAATCTGCACCATTTCTGGTAACAGCCCCTCCTCATCAAGTGATTTGAGTACTTGAAAGGTGTAATCGTAAAGTGAATCTCCAAGAATCTGATCATCATCTATGGCCTCCCAAGCTTGAGGTCGCCAATTTCTACCAGGATCAGCCCAAAAATCAGAATAATGAAAATCTAAGAGTACGGTCATACCAGCATCTTTCGAACGCTTTATTGACTTTCTTACATCCTCAAGATTACTGTAGTTGGTCCATTCGGGGTTGTGCCAAAGACGCAACCGAATGACATTAGCTCCCTCGTCGGCAAAAATCTGGTAAGGGTCAGTCAGTTCGCCCGTTTGGTCTTTGTAGATCACTCCGCAATCTTCTAGTTCATTCACATATGACAAATCCGCCCCTACATAGAAATCCAGAGCGCTTATGGTGTCACTAATACACATCAAGTGGAAAAGAAAACTAAAGATTATGACACTTCCTTTATTCATATTAATAACCGGGATTTTGAGAGAATTTAGGATTGAGATCGATTTCTACCTGAGGAATAGGATATAGCACATGATGTGGTTGTGCTGCATCAATTCCTCGGGCATTTGCTCTTGAGATATACTCACCATGACGTATTAGGTCTTCTCGACGGTAGTTCTCTGCATATAGCTCCCAACTTCGCTCGTCTAATATATGACTTCTCAACTCTTCCTTACTTGCAAACTCGCTAAGCTGAATGCGTTTTGTAGGATCATCATCAAATGCTCGATCTCTCAACGCATTAATTAGATCTATTGACTCTTGATTCGGACCATTTTCCTCGTTGAGTGCCTCTGCCAGAGTAAGGTAAACTTCTCCCAGTCGGTGCAATACAATATCATTACCTGCGTTCGCACCTACACGATTATCGTCAGTTGCATACTTAGCAATAATAGCTCCCTCTGCAATGGTTTTAACCTCTCCTGCTACGTTAGTGTAGGTTTTTAGTAATTGCGCCCTTCTCATATCAGCGGGATCAAAAGTATTGTAGAAAGCATCCTGTGCTAAATGTCCTCCCCAGCTCCCAGTTACATAGTCTGGTTCTGCTGTATGAGCAAGCATGGTGTTTCCTATTCCTGGCTGAGCGATACAAGGAATGGTGAGAATGATTTCAGGATTGGCTTGATTCTCAACAGCAAAAATGTCTGAATAAACAGAAGACAGCTCATATCCGAGGTTGAAGACCTCTCTTGCTGCTGCGATAGAACCTGACCAATTTTTTTGATTGAGTTGAAATCGTGCGAGCAAAGCATAAGCAGCCCCCTTGGTAAATCGACCATAATCTTCTGAAGGGTAAGTCTCAGGAAGTAGGTGGGCTGCCTCTGTCAGGTCATCTACCACTAATTGAGCGATCGCTGCGGGATCAGCTTGTTCTGGTAAATCCAATGGGTCTGGATTAGGTTCGGTAATAAGAGGGATGTTTCCATAGAGACTAAGTGCTTTGCTATAAAACAATGCCCTTCCAAAATACGCTTCTCCGAGTATTCTGTTCCTCATTGGCTCTGACAGATTACTATTATCCTTTACGTTGATTATCACATTATTCGAAATGAATATCCCCTCAAACATGTCACCAAAAAGATCAGCAAAACTTCCATAACTAGAGGGTGTCAGGGCAAAATTGGCAAAGCCATCAAAATTAGACCACTTGATAAACAGCTCGTCCGTCTGAACTTGGGAGAAGTTGAATACTGAGGTCTGGCCATAGCCAAATCCTCCCCAGCCTTCTTGCTGCCCTCCACCTCCTGTGACTGATCCATCCGCTCTTAGTTTGGCATAGATCGCATTCACTCCTTTCACAGCATCATCGTCGTTTTGCCAAAAATTATTTGAGGCTATATCGATGAATACGTCTTCTTCTAGCAATGACTCACAAGCAGAAACTGTCAATAATAAGATTCCGGTTAAAAGTACGACTCTCGTTTTCTGAATATATAAATGCATAGCAGGATGAATTAAAATGTGATATTTAGCCCTAATGTATATGTCTTGGCATTTGGGTATTGCCTGAACTCGTCTGTTTCTGGATCAGTACCCGAATAAGGAGTAATCGTAATGAGATTCTGAGCATCCGCATAGATCCTCAGGTTACTGGCCCATTTGAGATCGTTGAAATTGTATCCGAGGGTAACATTTCGCAATCGCACAAACGAAGCATTCTCGATATAGTGGCTGTTATTTGAAATACCTCCAACAATTCCGTCGATACCAGGAATCGTTCCTTCTGGATTTTCTGATGTCCATCTGCCCAGCACATTCACCGATTTATTAAACCCTTCCGTGATATCATCGGCATCCTCTAGATAGGCCAGCGTATAGTTCACTTTTTCTCTTCCAATTGATCCCTGAAAAAAGAAGGTAAGATCAAGGTTCTTATAGCTAAGTGCATTGTTTAAACCCAAGGTATAATCAGGATCGAATTGTCCCAATAATACCCGATCCTCTGGTGTAATGACCCCATCGCCGTTTGCGTCTTCATATCTAAATGTACCCGGTACAGGAATAGCGACCGCTGATTGATCGGGGCTATTATTTATCTCATCCTCCGATTGGAACAATCCAGCAACTTGGTAGCCATAGATTCCACCCAATGGGCCATTTTCTACAGCGATTTGTTCGCCTTCAGGATAGAATCCGGATCTGTCTCTCCATTGATTTTGATTGAAAGCGAGGTTGAAGGAAGTTGTCCAACTAAAACCCCCAACGATATTCCTTGAAGTAAGAGCGAGCTCATAGCCTCGGTTTCTAATACTTCCTGCATTGGTGGTGACCACCTCAAAACCAGAAGTCCCAGGTAATTGAAAGTCTAATAAAACATCATTGGTGATCTTCTCATAGATATCTATCGACCCATAAATTCTACTTTTCAACAATGCAAAATCAATCCCAATATTAAGTTGACTTGTAGTCTCCCATCGAAGATTGGGGTTGTCTGGTCGCAGGGCTGCTAAGCCGGTAATGGGCATTGGATTTTGTCCAAACACCGTTCTTCTTGTGATATTGTAAAGAGATTGTGATCGCTTATTTCCTATCTCTTGATTACCAATTTGTCCATAGCTTATTCGTAGTTTCAACTGCTCAATAAATCTTGAATCGAAAAAGTCTTCATTGTGAATTTTCCATGCAAACGCACCTGAGGGAAAATATCCCCACTTATTATTTGGACCAAATCGTGTCGAACCATCCGCCCTAAAGCTGGCAGTAAACAGGTACTTATCTTTAATCGTATAATTGACTCTTGCTAGATAGGAAAGCAGTCTTGACCGCTCCTTGAAGTTTTGATCAAAAAGTGTATCCACGTCCGTGAGCCTTTCAAAATCGGTTGTTTGATCAGCAAAGTTGAAAAACAAGAAATTGTCTCCTTCGTAATCAAACTGCTGATAAGTATATCCTACCAAAGCACTGAGCTCATGTCCATCCGCGATTGTTTTTTGGTAGTTTAGAGTGAGCTCGGTTAGAATATTGGTGTTTGCCGCATTACTAATTTCACCCTCCCCATTTGCTTGCTCTCCTCTGATAACAGTAGTCGGAATAAATCCTTCCCGGATCGAACTGGATTGATCCAAACCAAAATTCACTTTGGCGCTCAAAGAACTGGTCAGGTTATATTCTGCGGTAAAGGAGGTCAAAACGCGATTGGTTCTGGTATCATCTTCTATATCTAACAGAGACAATGGATTTGGAATCTCGACTCTTACAGGATGAAGTGAAAATTCGCCATTGTCTTGACGCGGATTGAGCAATGGAGACCATAGGCGGGTATTATCAAATAAACCGGCAAATTCTGGCCCTCCTCCTCCGCCAAATGGAATCTGAGCATCGTTAGTTCTGGATAACAAAACACTACCAGATAACTTCCATTTTTTCACCGCATAATCAACGTTAGCTCTAGTAGTAAAGCGTTCTAGTTGCGACCCGTCTACAATTCCATTGTGAAGAAAATAATTACCAGAAACATAGTATTTCACGTCCTTCAGACTACCAGTAAGACCTACTTGATGTTGCTGAATCGATCCGAGCCTGGTAATTTGATCGATCCAATTAGTTCCTTTACCTGCTGAGTTGATGAACACAGGCGTGTATATGGGACTTGCTGTCGGATTTTTCGCCACGTACACTTCATTAGTCACTCTTGCGAACTCACTGGCATCCAACATTTCGTACCTTCTATCCAACTCTTGAATACTACTCGACCCGCTGTAATCCACAGTCATTTTTCCACTCGACCCTCTTTTCGTGGTAATCAGTACTACTCCGTTGGCTCCTCTTGCCCCATAGATAGAGGTAGCAGATGCATCTTTGAGTATCTCCAGAGATACAATGTCTCTAGGGTTAATGCCATTCAGTGGGTTTCTCGGAGGTGAGGTTCTGTATCTAGACGATGAACCTGGTTGTATTCCACCCCCTGTTATGGGAAGCCCGTCAATAACATACAAAGGCCCATTCCCACCTAATACAGATGATGCCCCTCTAATCTTAATATCAAAGCCTCCGCCCGGCTGTGCACTTGACTGGGTGAGTACAACTCCCGGAGCGGTGTTTTGTAGAAAATTACTCACGGACACCACCGGCCCGGGGTTGAGATCCTCTGTTCTGATGGAAGCTACCGAACCCGTAATATCACTTCGCTTTTGGGTACCATAACCGATTACTACCACTTCATCGAGAGCATCGATATCGGGTTGGAGTCGAATATTGATGAATTCGGAGGAAGTAATAACCTCAGATTTCTTGTAACCAATGAAGCTCACTGTCAAGGTGGTTCCTGGATTTACATCTAAGGTAAAATTACCTTCATAATCAGTGACTGTTCCAACTCCGTCAATGGAAACAAGAATAGTCGCTCCAGGTAAGCCCGAACCGTCAGTATCGTCGACTACACGTCCTCTTACTTGTGCACTTGCTCGGAAACCAGTTGATAAAGCAATGGTTAGCGTTAATCCTACCCATAGAACATGATCACGCTCAAGCTGAAACAAACGTAAAAAGTAGATAATAGAATCTTTCATAGATAGCTCGTTAGGATTAAAAAAATTACTGAAAACATGCAGATCAATGCGATCCCAACAAGGGTGAGCTTAAGAGATGCCTTTTTCATTTTTATGTTTTGATTGAATATGAATGATTCAAAATTCACATTAACCAAACAAAATGAAGGGTGACGATTTCGCTATTCTGGTCGTGTAAACTCGTTTAACTCTTTTCAGTATGGTTTTTCACGTAATCAGTGGGAGTCAATCCAAATTTCTTTTTGAAGATCTGAGAAAAGTATTTGCGATCATTAAAACCTACTTTGTAGCAAGCCTCGGCTACACTAAACCCCTTGTCAGTTAGCAATGAGGCTGCTTGTGTCAAACGATAATCTCTTACGAACTCTACTATTTTCAAACCTGTGAGTGCTTTTAGTTTCTTGTAGATGACCGAATGACTCATCCCCATTTGACTAGCAAGATACTCAGCGCCCAGCTCCGGGTTATTCAAGTTTTGTTCTACCAAATCTGACAGCTCTGACAAGAATTTCTCGTCAGGTGAGTTGATATCGAGCTCTTTTGGTTTGGTAATAAACTCATTGCGAATTTTCGTTCTTAAGCGCTCTTTATTTTGAAGAATATTTTTGACCCGTGTCTGTAAGAGCAACTTATTGAAAGGCTTTGTAACGTAATCGTCTGCACCCATATCGAATCCTTCTTTCTTAAAAATCAGACCTGTTCTAGCTGTCAGAACGATTATTGGGATATGGGAAGTAATACGATCGGATTTTACTTTTGACAAGAATGTAATCCCGTCCATCACAGGCATCATAACGTCTGTGATGATTAAATCAGGGAGTTCATTCTTCATCTGCTCAATTGCTTCCTGTCCATTGCTTGCCACTACGGTTCTGTACTCACCGGAGAAAGAGGCTTTGATAAAGTCTCTAATACCTTCATTATCTTCTACTATCTGAATCAGGGTTTCTTGATTAGCAATCAGGATTTCCTGATTTAAAGTTTCTTCGGTCGTATAGCGAGCGACTTCCTCGCTATCAGGTTTCTCTTCAAGAAGAAAAGAAGTATCAAAATGACCTGAGCCTTTACGAAGTTTTACAGTGAAAGTTGAGCCTTTACCTTTCGTACTTTCTACTCCTAATTCCCCACCATGTAGGGCTATTATTTCCTTGACTATGGATAGTCCGATACCGAATCCCTCAACCTTTTGAGCATTATCGCTTTGATAAAACCGATCAAAAATACTTGCCAATTGCTCTTTGGCTATTCCTTTGCCTGTATCAATGACTTTTACATAGACGAATTGCTCATCATGAGAGAGTTCAATATGGATACTATGACCGGAAGGAGTGTACTTAAAAGCATTAGAAAGTAGATTATAAAGTACTTTTTCAGACTCATCCCTGTCATACCAAAGGCTTATCTCGTCTTGGGACGTACGAAAGCTATAGGCAATCCCTTTGGTCTCAGCCTGATTTTTAAATGACAGGAATATTTCTTTTGCAAAACGCACGAAGTTGCCTTCAGAGACCTTGAGTTTCACCTTGCCCGACTCTAGTTTTCTGAAATCTAAAAGCTCATTGACTAAATGTGCCATGTGATTGACATTGGATTTCACTTTGGTAATCGAACTTTGCATTGATTTGTCTCCTATTATTCTCTCAGAAACCCCCTCCAACTCTCCTAGAATAAGCGTCAGAGGAGTTCTGATTTCATGAGAAATATTAATAAAGAACTTCTGCTTAATCCTATTGATCTCTAGCTCCTTCTCTCTGCTTAGTTGCTCAATTCGAAGGTTACCGCGTAGTTTCTCTACACTCGCCGCATATCGCTGATACAGATAAAGTAATATCACAAATAGCAAGGTAAATGAGGCAAGTGCCCAGCCCGTTTTCCACCATGGTTTTAGGATGACAAAATCGATAGAGGACACATCACTATTCTGAATATCTGTTTTTACCTGAAAAGTATATTCCCCATCGGTCAAGTTGGCGAACGTAGCTGATCGCTGATTTCCCATATCCACCCAATCAGATGTAGAAGGATCCAATTTTATCTGATAAGATATAGAACCAGCGTTGGGGTATAAAAGGACGGCATAATCGAAAGTGAGCGTATTTTGGTCATGTGGAAGTCGTAAACCTTCATTAGTATAATAGGAAGAAGTGTCAGAAATAGGGACGCTAAAAAGAGCTACATTTTCTATCAATACTTTCGGAAGAAGCGATTCAATTTCAAGAATGCCATTGTCAAAAGAGATCACACCTCGAGTACTTCCAAAATACAAGGTGCCTCCGTCAGACCTAAATGAAGAATTGATATGATACTCACCCCTCAACTCAGATATAGCTTCACTTTGATGCTCGCTATTCAGGTGATTGATCCCTCTTTTGGTGGCTAACCATAACCCATCATGGCCATCATCTAGAATAGAAACAATGGTTTCATTACTTGTAATATCTTCAGTAACTACAGGTTGTATTGAATCCGATTGCAAATCCAATTTGTGAAGCCCATTACCCCAAGTGCCTACCCACAAATGGTTTTCGCTGCGCTTTAACGAGATAATGTTCTTGAGTCGCGAAGGGTTTCTTGTCAAAAGTTTAGTAGTCTTATTCATGGTGAAGAGCCCTTCTCCAAAAGTTCCAATCCAAACATCATCTTTGTCCTCCTCTAAGGTGACAACATTGATAGGAATGATTTGCGCAGAATCACTTTTAAGGTTTTTGACCTGTCCAAAAGTCTGACTTTCAAAATCAAACAAGCTCAGTCCTCCGCCCCAGGTAGCTAATAGATATTGACCATCAGGTAATGCCACTACATCTCTTACATCATTGTATGGAATAGAATTATAATCATCATTCACTCTAAAATTGAATGATTCGGTACCATTGAAGACGTAGAGACCATTATTAAAAGTACCAATCCAAAAGGAATCATCTGACATCTTTTGGATCATTTGTACATAATTAGTAGCAGGCAGGTTGAAATCGAAGCTGTTTTGAAAAGCACTTAGCCCTGTTCCGTCTGCTCCAAACAAGATTTCATCATTCTCCACATAAATACTCAATACCCCGTTAGCCTCTTCCCCTTCAAAATCGCTGTAATAAAACTCAAAATTCTTTGAGTGTCTATCCAACACACTTACTCCATTCCATGCGGTACCGACCCATAGATTCGATTGTAAATCCTCAAAAACAGTATAAGTAGCATTGCTTGCAATAGAACTATTGCTACCATTGATATGAATGTGCTCAACAAAACTCCCGCCTTCCGACTTACTGTATAATCCATTTCCATCACTTGCTATCCACAGTTCTCCTGTACTTGTCTCATGAATATCTCTTACGATGGTATTGTCAATTGCCGTTTTTTGAAAGCCCTCATTTGCAGGATCGAAGAGTAATAATCCCTCATTCTTCGTTCCGACTAATATCTTTCCTTCCTGATTTTCATTTAAAGAAAAAATGATATCGCCACTAAATGGCTCTTCGTTTATGCAATAACTTTCATTAAGCACGAATTGAGAGTTATAGCGCAAAAGACAACCATTAGATGTACCTACCCAATAATCACCCTTGGCTGATTCAATAATCGTATATGGCTTTAGGTTTTTGGGAATAATTGGTTCTTGAGCTACTACGAGACCTTTCTCAATAGTCAAAACAAACGCTCCATTTTCAGATATGATAAAGACTTGATCCTCCTGGTAACTCTTGATTTCAATAATGCGCTCACCTATCAAATTCATTGAATCTTTCAAGGGTTTGATCCATCCAGATTTCTTTATGAACAATCCACCATCGACCGTTCCGATTATTAAGAGTTGATCGGAATGAAAGTATAAAGCAGAAATGTCATTGGAGGTCAAATTCGAATTTTGGGTGTTAAATATCTGAATTTCACTTCCGTTATACCTATTCAAACCATTCTTGGTTCCGAGCCATATACAACCTAAGTTGTCTTGAACGATAGAGGTTACAGAACTGCTTGACAATCCATTGGTAGTATTGACTGAATAGAATAATTCTGTTGATTGAGCAAAGCCAAAAAACGAGATAACTAAGGAAAAGACGATGATGAAAATTCTCATAATCAAATAACAGAAAAAGCCCAATTGGGCTTTTTCAATTTACTAAATCTGAAGAAGAAGTGTATTAGGATCAATCTGCATCAACGATCCTCAAATTTCTAAAGTAAATGGCTATCGAGGATTGTCCATCTCCATATCCTCCCCCTGGAATGATTTTTACACCATCAATATTATCAGAGGTGGGTGATGCTGTCGTCTCATCACCAGATGCCCAAAAAGTTGCAACGCGACCAAGATCAAGCGCATCAAAAGTAATAGTTTGCCAAGTGTTAGCCTCAGTAATATAGCCTTGATATCCAATATAGAATCCGCCACCATCATGGTTGAAACGATGGACTTCATTATTGACTAGACTTAGATCGATTAGATATCCTTTAGTAGCATCTGCATTGAATATTCCGGTTTTGGATTTAAAATCATCGAAGTTGATATTCGGATCTGTAGTATCATCATAGTAGGCGTCTATCTGTATGACTTTTTTACCTTGAGTCAAACCATTGAGTTCGGCATTCACTTGCGGAAGAGAGTCTATCAAAGAGGTTCTGAAGGTTGATTCAAAATCTAAAATAATATGGCTCCAACCATCTGTACCCCAGTCTCCAGGTTGCTTAGTCACTTTCATTGCTTTCCCGGCATAGATCAATTCAGGATCAGGATCAGGATTATCAGCGCCCGTTTCTACGGTAAATTGGCTGCCTACATTTTCGTGTGAAGCAACATCGTCTAGATTACCTGTAACATTGAAAGACACAATGCTTCTACCTGCATCCCAATAATCAGGATCAATCGAAGCAAGGGTCGTTGAGGAAATAGTGGATCCAGCAAAATCCGCAATGAGGAACCCTAAATCACCGACCACATTCACAGAAATACCTGCAGCAGAGGTAGAAACTCCCGTTGCGTCCTCTACAGAAAATACCAAATCAAAATCACCATTACTTCCAGAGCTATATTCATATACAAATGAATCTGAATTCTCAGTGCCGGTATACGTTTTAATGTTTGCTCCATCCAAATTAATACTGCTTAATCCTGCTTCGGCTTCTACATTGATCGTAAAAACCAAGGCTCCTCCTACTAGTACCTCTGTGCTCTCCGGGACAACTACGGATATCGTAGGAGCTGCAAGTTCTACTTCTGGACTGCCGTCTTCATCTCCGCAAGAAACAATTGAAATCATTCCTAATACGGCAATAATTGCTAGTGTTTGTCTAAATAACCTTGTAACCATTTTCGCTTTTCGTTTTGTTAATAATGATTACAAAGATTCAGTCAATGAGACGCTTTTGAGTCTGAAAAAATCATCAATTGAGGTAGGTGTTTTCTCATATGAGTCTGATTTTACCAAAACCTGCCTTCAATCTCTAGCTCTTCAGTCTTCACTATTCATTCCGTGTGACTGGATATAGTCTAAAAGTAGTTTGGGCCTATCTGTTTGTATGATGGACGCACCCTGAGATATTAACCAACCATAACTACCCTCAACATCATGAACAGCTCTTTCATCGTCATGACCCGCATTAAACGTCGCCCACAAGGAATTAATCCAAACTCTTGAATTTAGGCTTTTGATCTTTTGAACAGCTTCCTCGTTTTCACCTTCATTATTAAAAAGGATCTCAAAAGCTACAGGACTTGTCTCTTTTGAATAACTATCGATTATATCTCTCCAGTTTTCCTCATCTAGTGAAACAATAGGCATAAAATGAATACCATTTAAGGGTATTTCAAAATCATCCTGAAAGTCCTGATAGGTCTTCATCCATCCTTTGAACACTACATGACTCAGTAAGTCTTTTCTTTTTAGATACACAGTAATTGGATCGATATGACCATATACTTTATCCAAATTCAAAAGAATCTTTCCTTCCGCAACACTTAGCGCTTGTTCTAAAGTTGGAATCTTATGATTTGTGACCGCCTTCAATGGATCGATCAATCTAAGCTCCTTAAGTTCGGCCCAAGCCATTTCTTCTACCCTTCCCGAACCATTTGTTGTACGATCGATTGTATCGTCGTGCATCAGGATAAAAACACTGTCTTTGGTCATTCTAACATCTATCTCCACCATGTCAACATTCATATCGATACAGTGATGTTACCCCAATGTTTAGG
>JAGDZO010000026.1:0-168 GCA_049115815.1 Cyclobacteriaceae bacterium
AATGCGACAGAGTTTATCGGGCCATTAGATATTTCAGGATTGGGTTATGGCACGCTGACTATTGATGTAGTCTTAGTAGATGGGTCATTAAATGCAGGAGACCCAGTAGTAGAGACAGCATCATTTACTGCTCCAGATATAACAGCACCTAGTGGCTATAGCATTACG
>JAGDZO010000026.1:181-434 GCA_049115815.1 Cyclobacteriaceae bacterium
TATCTGTAGACAATGTCAACGATGAGTTAAGCTTCCAGATAGATGGAGCCGAAGTAGGAGCTACCTATGATGTGATAGTAAGTAGTGATGGCGGAGGCACTGATGTTACGAGCACGGGCAGTGTATCAAATGCGACAGAGTTTATTGGTCCATTAGATATATCAGGATTGGGCTATGGAACATTGACTATCAATGTAGTCTTAGTAGATGGGTCATTAAATGTAGGAGACCCGGTAGTAGAGACAGCATCATT
>JAGDZO010000027.1:0-1889 GCA_049115815.1 Cyclobacteriaceae bacterium
TTATTAGTGTCTTCTTCCGCATCGTCAATACCATCACCATCGTTATCGCATGAATCAGCATCTCGGAAGTTTGGAACACCATCTCCATCACAATCATCATTATATGGGTTACCGTCTCCGTCCGTATCTTCTGGGTCTAGTAATCCATCCCCATCACTATCACATGGATCTGTATCCTGGAAGTTTGGTGTGCCATCGCCATCACAGTCATCATTGCTAGGATCGCCATCGCCATCAGTATCCTCATCTTCATCATTGATACCATCGCCATCCGTATCACAACTGTCTGCATCTAAGTAATCAGCTACTGAGTCTCCATCACAATCATCATTGGTAAAGTCTCCATCACCATTAGTATCCTCGTCTTCTGTAGGTATACCATCGCCATCATCATCATTGTCTAGGTAATCTGGTGTACCGTCACCATCTTTATCATCATTGGTTGGATCACCATCTCCATTGAGATCTTCATCTACATCATTGATACCATCTCCATCACTATCACAAGCATCACTGTCTTGAAAGTTTGGTACTCCATCTCCATCACAATCATCATTGTAAGGGCTGCCATCTCCATTGGTGTCTTCTGGGTCTAAAACTCCATCTCCATCGCTATCACATGGATCTGTATCCTGATAATTTGGTGTCCCATCACCATCACAGTCATCATTGCTTAGATCGCCATCTCCGTCTGTATCTTCATCTTCATCTCTAATACCATCTCCGTCGGAATCTGAAGCAATCTCTATTTTCAGTTCTTCAGTGGTCACATCTGTAGCTACATTACCCGATGCATCCGTACTCGTAACGGCCACTTCAAAAGTGCCTTCTCCCAAGGCTGTTGCAACATCAACACTCCAATCTCCACTACCATCTGCTGTAGTGTTGTAAGTCACGCCATCTATAACAACCTGTACTGTACTGTTCGCTTCTGCTGTTCCACTTACTGTTGGAGTCGTGTCATTAGTCGTTTGGCTTGTTACTGTTGGTGGTGCTGGTCCAGTAATGTCTATGATGAGTTCAAGATTCGAAACATCAACACTGGTATTTCCTGCTTCATCCGTACTCGTAACGGCCACTTCAAAAGTGCCTTCTCCTAAGGCTGTTGTAACATCAACACTCCAATCTCCACTTCCATCTGCGGTTACCGTATAAGTTGCTCCGCCTATTACCACGGTCACTGTGCTGTTTGCTTCAGCCGTTCCAGTTAAGGTTGGTGTGGTATCATTGGTCGTTTGAGTTGCTACTGTTGGAACTACTGGATCAGTCGTGTCAATCGTTATTTCATTGGTCGTTGCATCGCTCGTGCTATTGCCTGCAGCATCTGTGCTGGTGACAGTTACTTCATTCGTGCCATTAACATCGAGTGAAAGCGTACCAGAGTCTGGTGTCGCTACGCCTGTATCTAATGTCCAATCTCCACTTCCGTCTGCAGTCACTGTATAAGTTGCTCCGCCTATTACAACTGTAACCGTATTGTTCGCTTCAGCCGTTCCTGTCAAGGTTGGAGTGGTATCATTAGTCGTTTGACTTGCCACAGTCGGAACTGCTGGTCCTGTCGTGTCAATCGTTAGCTCATTGGTCGTTGCATCACTTGTGCTATTGCCCGCAGCATCAGTGCTCGTAACCACAACTTCATTCGTGCCATTTTCATTAAGCGCGAGTGTGCCAGAGTCTGGTGTCGCGGATCCAAGATCTAAACTCCAGTTGCCACTACCATCTGCGGTAACCGTATAAGTTGCTCCGCCTATTACAACTGTAACCGTACTGTTCGCTTCAGCCGTTCCTGTAAAGGTTGGAGTGGTATCATTAGTCGTTTGACTTGCCACAGTCGGATCTGCTGGTCCTGTCGTGTCAATCGTTAGCTCATTGGTCGTTGCATCACTTGT
>JAGDZO010000028.1:0-24935 GCA_049115815.1 Cyclobacteriaceae bacterium
TGTATTATTATCAACGAAAAGAAGCAGCCTAAACAATGCAATTATTACTATTATTGAACTTAAAATGATACTAAACCTGTCCTAAACATTGGGGTAACATCATTTTTTCCAATTTGAATGATTGATTAATTATCAAATTCTGGGTATAAACTGAACAATAGTACGGACGATGGTTCCAATCATTCAGATGTCGGAATCTGATAAAAAAATACCTAAAGAATATATTATCTTAAGGCTTTGTTCGAGCATGCTTCGGACTATCAATTATCCTTTGCAAATAAAATTAGATGATTAAATGAGAGCACTTTCTATCGTATTACTATTCGCTACCACATTCCTTTACGGGCAAGACTGGCAGCCATTATTTAATGGCAAAGACCTGAAAAATTGGGAAACCCATGGAGGAAAGGCTGATTTTAGTGTAGTGGATGAAATGATCGTTGGTACTGCGGTCACAAACTCACCCAATTCGTTTTTGTGTACCAAAGAGACCTACTCTGATTTTATTCTAGAATTCGACATTTTGTTACCCAATGACCTCAATTCCGGGGTTCAGTTCAGGAGCAATATCAAGACCGAAGAAGATAGAGTTTTTGGCTATCAATGCGAAGTAGATCCAACTAGTCGTGCGTGGACCGCTGGGATCTATGATGAAGGAAGACGCGGCTGGCTCAATCCTTTGAGTAGGAATCCTGCTGGCATGGATGCTTTCTCATTAGCCAAATGGAATACCATCAGAATCGAGTGTCTTGGCAATGATATCCGCACTTACGTCAATGGCGTGCATTGTAGCTGGCTTATTGATGATATGACTTCTGAAGGGATTTTCGGACTGCAAGTACATAGTATTGATGAAAGCAAAGACGGCTTTCAAGTGAAATGGAAAAACATCAGAATATTAACTGAGAACGTAGCATTGTATCTTAATACTCCGAGTCCTACAGTACCTCAAATCAGTCACCTTAAAAACAAATTGACTGCATGGGAAATGGATAGAGGTTTCAGACTGCTATGGGATGGTGAAACTACTGAAGGATGGAGAGGAGCCAAGCTGGATGAATTCCCAGAATCAGGGTGGAACATTGAAGATGGTGTACTCACTGTAGCCAAGACAGATGGAGGTGAATCTACCGGCCCTGGCGATATCGTCACCACCAAAAAGTATAGCAATTTTGAGATGGAGCTCGATTTTATGTTTACCAAGGGAGCGAATAGCGGGATAAAATATTTCGTGGACCCTGCGTTGAATAAAGGGGCAGGATCAGCGATTGGCTGTGAGTTTCAGATATTGGACGACAAAGTTCACCCGGATGCTAAAAAAGGTGTTGCTGGTAACCGCACCATAGGATCACTATATGATTTGATTAGCAAATCGGAAGTGCCTAGATGGCGTCTCAAAGGACCTGGAAGATGGCAAAAGGCCAGAATTGTGAGTAAAGACGGGAAAGTAGAGCATTGGCTCAATAACGAAAAAGTGGTCGAGTACGATCGATATTCTCAGATGTTTGAAGCGTTGGTTAATTACAGCAAATACAAAGACTGGGAGAATTTTGGGCGTTGGCCAGAAGGTGTGATTCTGCTACAGGATCATGGGGATGAAGTGAGTTTTAGAAGTATAAAAATCAGAGAATTTTAAGATATTAGGTATGACAGATAGAAGAGACTTTATTAAAAAAAGTGCATTGGTCACAGCTGGATTGGGTTTTGCCATGAAAGCATCAAGTTATAATTCGATCTTAGGTGCAAATGATCGAGTGAATCTTAGTTTTATGGGGCTTGGGCGTAGAGCTCCAGGTTACATTCCCATTCTTGGAGAGGAATATAACACCAAGCTGAGCTATCTATGTGATGTCAAAAAATCTCAGGTTATTTCCTTCCGGAAAAAACTGCAGAATGCGATCTCCTACAATTACAAGGAAGAAGAAGATATTCGAGTGGTATTGGAGGATAAGGATGTTGATGTGGTCTTCATAGCCACTCCGGATCATTGGCATACACCAGCGGCGGTCATGGCCATGGAGGCAGGCAAGCATGTGTTTGTAGAGAAACCATGCTCTCACAATCCGCGTGAAGGAGAGATATTAGTCGAGCGTCAAAAAGAAACTGGCAAATTGGTGCAAATGGGAAACCAACAGCGTTCTTCACAGCATACAATAGATATCATTAAGGAGATCAAGGGTGGGATTATTGGTGAACCATACAAGGCTGTAGCGATCTATAGTAATCAAAGGGGGGCTGTACCCCAGCAGGTAAAGCAGGCGGCACCAGAAGATCTTAACTGGGATCTTTTTCAAGGACCTGCACCAAGACAAGAATATTTTCATGATATCTGGAATTACAATTGGCACTGGTATGGATGGAAATGGGGAACAGCCGAGACAGGTAACAATGCCGTTCATGAGTTGGATGTGGCACGTTGGGCTATGGGATTGGAGTTTCCAGAATCAGTATCAGTTGATGCTAGCAAAAATCATTTTGTGGACGATGGCTGGGAGATGTATGATACCATGTATGCTACTTTCAAGTTCCCTGGCAACAAGGTGATCAATTGGGACGGCAAAAGCCGAAACGGATATAATACGTATGGAACAGGCAGGGGAACATTGATATATGGTACTAAAGGATCTGTATTGGTCGACAGAGGTAGTTACAAACTCTACGACAGAGGAGGTATACTGGTCAGAGAAAGCGCCAAGACCAATGAAGCCGGCTTGGCACTTGGAGGTGGAGGTAATACCACGACCGGTCATGTAGCTAACTTATTAGGGGCTATCAGAGGTAAAGAAGCATTAAATGCTCCGATAGCCGATGCTGTCAAGAGTAATCATTTAGCTTTGTTGGCTAATCTGGCATATAGAACTGGTAAGACCTTTGATGTAGATAGCACCACTGGTAGAACCACGGATGCAGATGTGAATAAGTTATGGACGAGAAGTTATGAACCCGGCTGGGAATTGAAATGACCAAACGAAGAGAATTTATCAAGTTGAGTGCGCTTGCCGCCGTTGGCACCCTAGGAGCAGGATCAAGCCTTCAGGCATTCCAGGGAGGTAAGGAAAAGCTAAATGTGGCTGTAGTTGGGACAGGAAATAGAGGCACTGGTATCATCAATATTTTAAACGAGGTACCGCATATACAGGTAGTTGCGGTGAGCGATGTGATTCCTTTTCGACTAGATAAAGCTGTGTCCATCTCGGGTGCCAAAGGATATCTAGATTACAGGGCTTTACTCGAACACAAGGGACTAGATGCCGTCATTATTGCTGTGCCCTTTGGGCTCCATGATGAGGTCTGTCTGGATGCATTGGACGCAGGAAAGCATATCTACTGTGAAAAAACATTGGTCAAAGGAATAGCCGAGACTCAGAAGGTGCTGGATGCCTATAAGGCTACCAATAACCTTGTATTCCAGACAGGTCACCAATACAATAGCTCTGACCTCTATCAGAAGGTTGAGAAAATCATTCAGTCAGGATACTTGGGCGATATCACGGGCTTTGTATGCCAGTGGAATAGAAATGGAGATTGGCGTAGACCAGTCCCTGATCCTAAATGGGAGCGCATGATCAACTGGAGGATGTACAAGGAGTATTCTGGCGGAATGACAGCAGAGCTTTGTTCCCATCAGATCGACTTTATCAATCGTGTATTGAAAGAGATGCCTGCTAAAATATCTGGTTTTGGGGGGATTGATCACTGGAAAGATGGGAGAGAGACCTATGACAATATTCACCTTCAGTTTCAGTACCCATCTGGAGTTGACGCCAGCTTTACTTGTACTACCACCAATAGTTTCAATGGTTATCAAGTAAAGGTTCTCGGAAGAAAAGGCACGATCGATTTGGGTATCAGCCGGGCTCAGATCTTTTTGGAAAACAATCAGCGGAAAACTACGATAGTAGACGGAGTAAGTGGAGCCACAGCACAAGCTTGGCAAGCTGGTAAAGGAGCACCAATAGATGCGAACAATGATGATAGCACCTTACAGGCTTTAGAGCAATTTTACCGATCTATAGTAGAGGGGGAAAAGGTCTATGCAGACATTATGTCTGGAGCTCAGACTTCTAAGTGCGTACAGATGTCGCTTGATGCACTCTATGAAGAAAAGATAACGCGCTGGAGCGAATACCCAGAGCTAACGCTGTAATCATTACGCCCAAAAATCAGAAGCAATCTCGATCAGATTTCCTTCCGGATCGGCTATCATGGCTGATCTAAGTTTCCATGGTTCATTTCTTGGAGGGTAGATTTCTGTTGCACCTGCTTTGACCAGTTTCTCAAAATAATCATCCAGGTGCTCAGGATCACCAACATTGATGGCAAGTTCGAAGGAACCGTTGATCCCTACCGGGAATGAGGGCTCTTGACCAATTAGGTTTGGCAACTCCTTGCGTTCGTACATGGAGAAGCGAATCCCTTCATGCTTGAATTCCGCAAACGGACCTTTACCATCCCAGTCTATATCTATACCAACGATCTCCTGGTAGAATCTTACCATATTGGCAAGGTCACTAACGAAGATGCCGATCATGTCAAATTTGATTTTCATAGCTATAAATCTAATTCAGTGATAATTAATCCGCTCCCAAATTCAACCTCATTCTAAAGTCGATTCCTGAATCTAATAATTTCACGTTAAGAATGATCATAGCATTACTTACCTATGCTCAATTATATAAGTGAATAAAAAAAAGCCAACACTGTAAAGAGTCGACCCATAACTGTGGCTGGTAAATGAGTAGTGAGGAGTTATTGGTTTAGGTATACTTTATCATAATCAATGGCTAGCAGCCAACAGAATAACTAGACTGTACAATTAGATTCTCTGCTGCCTTTTTTATTTATATTTTTGCTCAATATTTAAGCATCCAACGCATTGAATGAAAAAAAACATTTTACTTATCGGACTCACAATAGGAATCTTAAGTGCTCAGGCTCAGATCAAGGGATTCGTGGGAGTGAAGGGAGGAGGTCAGGTAAGTACGGTGTACATTGAGCACACGATATACAATACCTTCTTGAACGCAGGATTTATTTCTGGCTACAATGGTGGTGTGATGCTCAAACTGTTTACCAATCAATCCAAATCTTCGTTTTTGAATGCCGGTCTGCAGACAGGTCTTGGTTTTGAGCGAAAAGGGTGGAGACAGATTTTTGTAACAGACGAGCCATCGCATCGTACGAGGCTTTCCTATGCCAATTTACCAGTAGAGGCATTGATTTATGGAGGGAAGGGAAATACCAAAATATTCGTCACCATAGGAATCTATGCTGAACTGTTGGTGCAGCACGAAAAGTCTCCAGACCCAGATCTTAATAACATCGGAAACGGCGTAGAATTCTACACTTACCAAGAAGGGAGAGATAATAAATTTGGATATGGCGGCAGATTGTCTCTCGGTGTGCAGCACCAGTTTCCGTTTGGATTGATCCATTTGGATGGATTTTTCACCTATTCTCTGAGCAGCGTGATCAAAAATGAGGATCTATCTGATCGATTGCCTGATCTGACTAATCAATACGTATTTGGTTTCACTGCCGCATATTTGATACCTTTCGGGAAAATGAAGTTCTAAGACCCAGTATTACTTACACCCCACCCATTATGCGATCTTTGAAATACCTCAGCGTCTTTTCTCTACCGATTTTGGCCTTTATATCTTTTCGATCAGAGGGTTGGATGACCTACCTACCAGTCATTGAGGCTTTTATCCTTATTCCTGTATTGGAATTGTTTTTCAAACCAGACCCATCCAATCTCTCAGCAGAAGAGGAGGCAGCAAGGCTCAATAATCCGCTTTACGATTTCTTTGTTTATGCGGTGGTGCCTGTTCAGCTAGCGCTGCTATTCGTTTTTTTGCAGTCTTTACTTCAACCAAACCTTGACACGGTCACTATCATTGGGAGAATTACAGGGATGGGTATGCTCTGTGGTGTTTTGGGAATCAATGTTGCGCATGAGCTGGGACATAGGAAGAAAAAGTCGGAGCAATGGATGGCTAAAATATTATTGATGACATCTCTCTACATGCATTTTTATATAGAGCACAATCGTGGGCATCATAAGAATGTATCTACTGAAGAGGATCCATCCTCAGCCCGCTTGGGCGAATCACTTTATGGTTTCTGGTTGAGATCAGTGGTGTTCGCGTACTTATCTGCGTGGAAGCTAGAGACTAAGAGGCTTGCCAAAAAGCAGTTGCCCGTTTTTCATTTCAGCAATGAAATGATACATTTTCATATCATACAAGGTGGATTGCTTTTTGTTATTTACTGGTTTTTTGGTCTCGCCATCATGCTTTATTTCATAGCCGCGGCTGTAGTTGGGTTTCTTTTGCTTGAGACCGTCAACTATATAGAACATTATGGTCTAGCTAGATCGAAGAAAGGTGATGTTTACGAGCGAGTCATGCCCGTGCATTCATGGAACTCCGATCATATAGTGGGAAGAATTATGCTTTTTGAGCTATCAAGACATTCGGATCACCACTACATCGCTAGTAGGAAATATCAGGTGCTACGGCATATGGATGAAAGTCCTCAGATGCCAACAGGATACCCGGGTATGATGATGATGGCAGCTTGCCCACCTTTGTGGTTTTATGTCATGAACAGAAAGATCTCCTTGATGGCTGCTGTTCAATGAATTGGCATATTCGTTGAAAATATCATAAGTATTTTACTAAATGCTTGAATATTAGATAAAATTACTTCTAATTTTGCCTAACACTAATAATCGCATAATAATAACGATCATGTCAGCATTGAAAATTAAAAGCTCGCTAATAGCGGCAAAAGACAAATTGAACACTTTGAGTATAGAAGAGCAATTAGTTTCTGAAATCGAATGGTGTTTAGGAAGTTTCGCAAATGATCAGAATCCTGAGGGGTTGTATCAAAAGGCGGAAGAAGCAGTAGTAGCATTGGATAAATTCAAAAAGGATAATCCGAGAAAAGTATCAAAGAAGATCATAGATGATCTATCTAAAGCTATCAAGTCAAAATAAGTTTTAAAATTCATTAAAAAAGGGTTGATCCGTCTGGATCAACCCTTTTTTTACTTCTAGTCTATTATTCTTATTTCTTTTTCATTGGGATGAGATGCTGATCTGCAATGGATCTGAGGTAAGACCTCTTAGTAGCTATACTTGGATCAGAATAGATGTAAGCCGAAAGATCAGCCACTACGCCTGGTTTATATCCAAACGCCAGAGCAAGTTTTTCACAGAACTGAATTTCGCTTTGGTGCACCTTTCGATCAACTTTCATCAATTGAATTACATCATATAGATATCCAAACTTTTCATCTGGTGGAATATCCTTGAGGTTTGGAATTGGCTTTGGATTATCTATAACCAATTCAATCTCCTCTTTTGTCATTCCTTTTCGCTCACCGATGGAATGAATTAGCTTACTTTCCTCTTCGGCAAGAAAATTATCTGCCATTGACAAATGGACAAGAATGCTTAACTGTATTTCGTTAGATAACATATTGTGAAGATAAAATATTTTTCAGAAGAATAACTCTCAATCAGTCCTTTATATAAATCGGTTTTGTTCAAGAAAGTTTGAGGCTGAAAAAAATCTTGAGTTTTTTTATCCAAGACAATTGTCATAATACGTCATCTGTACTAGCTTAGCCACATGAACAAAATGAATGCATATTACTGGTGGCACATGATTCAAGTAGAATTGTGAAAAGCATTGGTATGTATTAAGATATAGATAATATAAACCCGCTCTTCGCAGCGGGTTTTTTTTTGATTAAATGTGAAATGGAAAAGAAGTATCAATTAAAAATTAGGCAGAAGAAGTTCCTTGCCGACATGGTGACGCCTGTTGGCCTATACCTAAAAGTTCGCGACCGGTTTGCCAATTCGTTTTTGTTGGAGAGTTCGGATTATCATGGGTCAGATAATAGCTTCAGTTATGTATGCTGTGACCCGATAGCGGGATTCAAATTGGAAGAGAATAGCATCTCCAAATTTTATCCCGATGGAGCGACATCAAAAGGGGAGTTGAATGAAGGACAGGGACAATTGATGGGAGAGCTGAGAGGTTTCCTAAATCAATTTGATATACCCTCCAATGCTCAAAAATTCATTCAGACTGGACTTTTCGGATATATGTCTTATGATTCTGTGCGGCATTTTGAGGATATTTCCTTTGATAATCCGCAGAAGTCGACATCAACTATTCCTACGGTCCAATATCACGTCTTTAGATACATCATCGCCTTTGATCATTTTAAGAATGAATGCTATCTAATAGAAGCATATCTGGATGAACCTAACGATGCTGGTTTTGAAGAAATTCTCAACTTAATTGATCAGAAAAACATCCCTTCATTTTCCTTCAAAAAGTCGAGCGAAACAGTTTCGAATTTTGAAGACTCAGAGTTTTTGGATCGAGTCAAAAAGGGGATCAAGCATTGCGACTTGGGAGATGTTTTTCAAGTGGTTTTCTCAAGACAGTTTAGCACCGAATTCAAAGGAGATGAGTTTCAAGTTTACCGAGCGCTGAGATCTATCAATCCATCACCATATCTCTTTTACTTCGATTATGGGTCATACAAAATATTCGGTTCATCTCCTGAGGCTCAGATAGTTGTGAATGAAACTGAAGCGGTCATCTACCCAATAGCCGGGACATTCAAGCGAACAGGTGATGATGCCGCTGATGCAGAACTGGCTAAAAAACTGCTAGAGGATCCCAAAGAGAATTCTGAGCATATTATGCTTGTAGACTTGGCTCGAAATGATCTAAGCAAAAGCTCTGACGAGGTGAAAGTAGAGACTTATAAAGAGGTACAATACTATTCACACGTTATTCACCTGGTATCAAAAGTGACAGGTCAACTTAGAGAAGGAGTAGATCCACTAGATATTGTTGCAAGCACATTCCCGGCTGGTACTTTATCAGGTGCTCCAAAATACCGTGCAATGCAGCTCATTGATGAAAATGAAAACCAAGCCAGAGGCTTTTATGGTGGGGCGATTGGCTTCATGGATTTCTCTGGAAATTTCAATCATGCCATCATGATTAGAACGTTTCTCAGTAAGGCAAATAACCTCTTTTTTCAAGCAGGTGCTGGTATAGTGTCTAAATCAGATCCTGAGAGCGAAGTACAAGAGGTCTATAATAAACTAGCAGCGCTGGAGTCTGCTATGAAGGTGGCTGAAAACATTAACAACTGATGAAGACGGTATTAGTCATTGATAATTACGATTCGTTCACATACAACCTAGTTCACATATTGCGTGAATTGGGCCTGAGCGAATCTATGGAGGTTCACCGAAATGATAAAATAGATGTGGATTATGCCGAAGGCTTTGAGAGTATCTTGCTCTCACCAGGGCCAGGGCTTCCTGCAGATGCTGGCATTATGCCAGAGGTGATCTCTAAGTATGGTTCGACTAAGAATATCTTGGGAGTTTGTCTCGGCCATCAGGCTATCGGTGAGGCATATGGAGCTGAGCTTTTCAATCTACCTACGGTATTTCACGGCGTAGCAACGAAGATTGAACTCACAGCGGTTACAGATCAACTTTATCAAGATATTCCTAATTCATTTGGAGTTTGCAGATATCACAGCTGGGCGATCAAGCCCGAAAGCATGCCGGCAGACTTAGAAATTACCGCTTTGGCGGAATCTGGAAACATCATGTCTATACGCCATAAGACACATAATGTGAGAGGAGTGCAGTTTCATCCTGAGTCTATTATGACTGAGCACGGAATCAAAATGATTGAAAACTGGTTAGCAATATCAAAATGAAAAACGTCTTAAATAAGCTTTTTAAATATCAGTCCTTGAGTCGAGAAGAGTCTTTTCAGATTCTTTCAAATCTAGCTACAGGGCAGTATAATAACAGTCAGATTGCGGCCTTTATGACTGTCTACTTGATGCGAAGCATCACGGTGGAAGAACTGGAGGGATTCAGAGATGCGATGCTAGAACTTTGCGTGAAAGTACCCGTGGATGAATACAATGCAATAGATCTTTGTGGTACAGGAGGCGATGGGAAAAATACTTTTAACATCTCTACGATCTCTTCATTCATAGTAGCAGGAGCGGGACAGAACGTAGTGAAGCACGGTAACTATGGTGTATCGTCTGTTAGCGGTTCTTCCAATGTATTGGAAAGTATGGGAGCTTCATTTACCAATGATTTGGGAGTCATCAGAAAAAGTCTTGACGAATCAGGCATCTGTTTTCTTCATGCACCATTGTTTCATCCTGCCATGAAAAATGTAGGGCCTGTGCGAAAGGAATTGGGCATCAAGACTTTCTTCAATATGTTGGGGCCGATGGTGAATCCTGCCTTTCCTAAAAATCAGCTTGTGGGAGTATTTAGTTTAGAATTGGCACGGCTGTATGGATACTTGTATCAGAATACAGACAAACATTTTGTGATCTTGCATGCGTTGGATGGATATGATGAAATATCATTGACCGGTGGTTTTAAGGCGATTACCAATGAGCAAGAGGCAGTTTATCAGCCCGAAGATATCGGCTTATCTAGACTAACAGAAGAGCAGCTTCATGGAGGTGAAACAATCGAAGATGCTGCGGTTATTTTTCAGAGTATCTTGAGTAATCAAGGAACTCAGGCTCAGGTAGAGGCGGTATTAGCCAATGCAGGGATGGCCATTTCTGTAGGCAAACAGATATCAATCAAAGAAGGAATAGAGCAGGCAAGGGAGTCATTGGTCTCAGGTAATGCACTCAAATCATTTAAGAACTTTTTAGCAGTCAACAAATCATGAGTATTCTAGATCAAATCGTAGCAGATAAGCGAGTAGAGGTAGAGCGTCGCAAGAGTCTATACCCGGTGAAGTTATTGGAAGAGAGTACTTACTTTGGTGGCAAGCCAGTGAGTCTGAAGTCTTACATTCAGCGAGAAGACAAGGTTGGTATTATTGCTGAGTTTAAACGCCAATCTCCATCCAAAGGAATCATCAATGCCTCTGCTAAAGTAGAGAAAACGACCATTGGGTATATGCAAGCAGGAGCTTCCGGACTTTCGGTGCTCACAGATGAGAAATATTTTGGAGGTAAGAATGAAGATCTGATTACGGCTAGAAGCTTCAATTTTTGTCCTATTCTTCGAAAGGATTTCATCATTGATGAATATCAAATACTAGAAGCCAAATCGATTGGTGCGGATGTGATTCTGTTGATAGCTGCTTGTTTGACACCTGAGCAAATCAAGCAATTCGGGAATTTTGCTCAGTCTTTGGGCATGGAAGTGCTTCTGGAAGTGCACAATGAGGATGAACTGAATAGGAGTCTTTGTGAGCCAATTGATCTGCTGGGAGTTAACAACCGTAATTTGGCCACTTTCGAAACTTCGATTGAAGTCTCTAAGGCATTGGCATCTAAGATTCCTAACGAGTTTGTGAAGGTATCTGAGAGTGGACTGAGTGACCCTCAATCGCTCATTGAATTGGGAGAATGCGGATATGAAGGATTCTTAATTGGAGAATCATTCATGCACAAAGGAAGTCCTCAAAAAGCCTGCGCTGAGTTTATCAAAAAAGTAAAAGCACTAAAGGCCAAATGAAGCTAAAAGTCTGTGGCATGCGCGAACCCAACAATATCAGCGAGTTGATACAACTCTCGCCTGATTACATGGGGATGATCTTTTACGAGAAGAGCAAGCGGTTCGCTACGGATGTAGTGTTGCCTGAGATGAAGGAAACTTCATTGATTGGTGTGTTTGTCAATGCATCAATTGATGATATTGAGCGACTTAACGCGACATATCAATTCGATTACTTGCAGTTGCATGGAAGCGAATCGATAGAGTTTGTTAAAGATTTGAAACAACGAGGTTACTCATTAATTAAAGTCTTTGGAGTGCAAGACAAATTGCCCTTGGCGGAAATGAAGCCCTATGAGCCTTATGTGGAGTTCTTCTTATTTGATACTAAAACTCCAGAGCATGGAGGAAGCGGAAGGAAGTTCGACTGGACGATTTTAAGCGGTTACGAACTAGGGAAGCCGTTTTTTCTAAGCGGAGGCATTGAATTGGAGGATATTGAAACGATCAAATCGATGGATCTGCCAATGCTGCATGCCATAGACGTGAATAGCAAATTTGAGTTGGCTCCAGCACTAAAAGACATTGAAAGAATTAGAATATTAAAGGAATTGATATGAGTGAGGTGAAATCAAAATACTTGGTAGACGATCGCGGGTATTTCGGGAAATTTGGAGGGGCATACGTGCCGGAGATGCTCTATCCTAATGTGGAGGAGTTAAGACTGAATTATCTCGAGATCATGAATCGTCCTGCCTTCAAAAAGGAATTCGACAGCCTGCTGAAAGACTATGTAGGGCGTCCAACGCCACTTTATCATGCCAGCCGGATGTCTGAATTGCTTGGCGCAAAGATTTATCTGAAAAGAGAGGATCTATGCCACACTGGAGCGCATAAAGTCAACAATACCATTGGTCAGATCTTATTGGCGAAAGCTCTCAATAAGAAACGAATCATAGCGGAAACTGGAGCAGGACAACATGGTGTGGCGACAGCTACTGTCTGTGCGCTTATGGGAATTGGGTGTATCGTGTACATGGGTGAGATTGACATGGCTCGTCAAAAGCCTAACGTAGAGCGAATGAAGATTCTAGGTGCTGAGGTTCGCCCTGCAACTAGCGGTAGCAAGACCTTGAAGGATGCCACCAATGAAGCCATGCGCCATTGGATCAATAATCCAGATGAGACGCATTATATCATTGGTTCTGTGGTAGGTCCACATCCTTATCCAGATTTGGTTGCAAGATTTCAGAGCGTAATAAGCGAGGAAATCAAATGGCAGCTAAAGGAAAAAGAGGGTAGAGAAAATCCAGATTATGTCTTTGCTTGTGTAGGAGGAGGAAGCAACGCTGCTGGTGCATATTTTCACTACTTAGATCAACCTGAAGTAAAATTGATCGCAGCTGAAGCTTCGGGAATGGGAAATGATACGGGCAAATCTGCGGCTACCACAGCTTTGGGTACAGAAGGTGTATTGCACGGAAGTAGAACATTGCTCATGCAAACATCTGATGGACAGGTAGTTGAGCCATATAGTATTTCGGCAGGATTGGATTACCCTGGGATTGGTCCATTCCACGCCCATCTTTTTGACTCTGGCCGAGCGCAGTTTTATGGTGTAACAGATGAGGAGGCCATGACTGCAGGTATTCAGTTGAGTCGATTGGAAGGAATTATCCCGGCAGTAGAGTCAGCACATGCCTTGGGGGCGTTGCACAAAGTGAAATTTAACCCGAATGATATTGTGGTATTGAACCTGTCAGGGAGAGGCGATAAGGATTTGGAGACCTATATCCAATGGGGGAAGTATTAATTGAGAATGGGGGAATTGATAATTGAGAACGGGGAATTGAAAATGAAAAGTGAATAGCGGTTATTTCTGACTAAATCTTCAAGGAGGCCAAGACTTCTACGGAATGACTTCAAAGAAGAAAACCTAAAATTCTAATTTCCCAAAGACCTAATCACCCAACCACCTAACGAACTAAGATATGAATAGAATAGATCAGGCATTTATAGATAAGGAACGAGACCTGCTAAACGTTTATTTTACCGCAGGTCATCCCGAATTGGAGGACACATTGACTATTGCGAAGGCTTTGAATGATGCTGGTGCGGATTTGATAGAAATAGGTTTGCCATTTTCAGATCCAATAGCGGATGGTGAAACCATTCAGGTGAGCTCACATCAAGCATTGGAAAACGGGATGTCGATTGCCAAGTTGCTAGATCAACTTGCCGAACTGAGACCTACTGTGCAAGTTCCAGTATTGCTTATGGGCTATATCAACCCAATCTTGCAATATGGATTTGAGAAGTTCTGTGCACGCTGTAATGAAGTTGGCGTTGATGGATTGATTCTGCCCGATTTGCCGATGTATGAATACGAAGAGATGTATGCTGAGGTGTTGGAAAAATATGGATTATACAACGTCTTCTTGATCACGCCTCAGACCTCTGATGAACGCATTCGAAAGATTGATGAATTGTCCAAGGGCTTTATATATATGGTTTCTTCGGCGAGTACCACTGGTGCTAAGTCTGGAATTAGCGATACACAAATCGAATACTTCAAACGCATAGCGGCTATGAAACTTAAAAATCGCAAGTTGATTGGTTTTGGTATTTCTGATAACGATTCCTTTACAAAGGCCTGCCAATATGCTGACGGAGCGATAGTAGGTAGTGCCTTTATCAAACAACTATCTGCTGATAAAACATCAGCATCCATTCAACACTTTGTTCAAAACATTAAATCACCCAAATCATGATCATCCAGTTAGAACCCACCATCACCAACGAGCAAAGGGAAGCACTCAAGACTGAAGTAACTTCTCTCAAATACAAAACAAATGATGTGAAAACGCAGATGGGCGAATACATCATCGGGATTGGAAAAGAACGATTTGATGTACGTCGTATAGGTCATCTTGGTGGAATTAAAGACATCCATATCGTCTCTGATGACTACAAGTTGGTTTCACGTAAGTGGAAAGTCAATAGGACAGTCATAGACTTGGGTGATGGTGTCTTGATAGGTGATGGACATTTCGCGATGATGGCTGGGCCTTGTAGTATAGAGGGAGAGGAGAACATAGAAAAGACGATCAATCACTTGAAGGAGAATGGCATAAGAATTATGCGCGGTGGCGTGTACAAGCCTAGAAGTTCGCCGTATTCTTTTAGAGGATTGGGCATAGATGGCTTGAAGCTTTGGTATAAGGCAGCTAAAGATGCTGGGATCAAGATAGTGACCGAGGTGATGCAGGTTTCACAGATAGAGGAGATGTACGATTACGTCGATATCTTCCAGGTGGGCGCCAGAAATACACAAAACTTCAACCTGCTAGATGAACTGGGAAAAGTGGATAAGGCGGTGATGATCAAGCGAGGAATTTCAGGGACTATTGATGAGTTGCTGTACAGTGCTGAGTATGTATTTGCGGGAGGAAATGAAAGGCTGCTATTGTGCGAACGCGGAATCAGAACCTATGAAAAGGCTTCTCGTAACACCTTCGATATCAATGCGATACCGATACTTAGGGAGAAAACACACTTGCCAATTATCTCAGATCCGTCGCATGGTGTGGGTATAAGAGATTACGTGGAACCAGTTGCCTTAGCTTCCACCATCGCAGGAGCAGATGGGGTGATCTTCGAGATACACGACAAGCCAGAGAAAGCTTTCTCTGATGGCCAGCAGACACTAGATTTTGAAGAGTCTGCTAGGTTGATTAAGAAGATGAGGGTCTTGGCTGAGATGTAAAAAAAGACCTTCGAGGTTTTCAAAACCTCGGAGGTCTAAATGCGCCTAGTCATAGAGAGGCACCTTTTTCTTCTTTCGGCATGCCATTGCGGAGCGAAGCGGAGAAGAGGGGATATGTTTGAGTGGGTGTAGAGATTCCCCGATAAGCTTCCTACGGTCGCTTTCGTGGAATGACGGGGTGGATATTATTTATGAAGACTTCCAAGGTTTTAAAAACCTTGGAAGTCTGTATACGACTAAACGTAGAGCGGCATCTTTTTCTTCTTTCGTCATTCCATTGCGCAGCGCAGCGGAGACCGGGTCGCGCAGACAAGGGAATCTATCTTTGTAGGGTATAGATTCCCCGATAAGCTTCCTTCGGTCGCTTTCGTGGAATGACGGGATCAATGTTTCGTTCCTCAACTTTCGCAGAGTGATGTGGTTCGCAAGTTTCATGTCAACCCGAATGAAATGAACCGCGGCATAAAACCAAAACCATTTTCCTTCGATTATCTTCGTTGCTATTCAACATGATTCCAGTCCCGATATGAAAAACATCATTCTTTGCTCCATAGTATTATTCGCTTTAGTCTTTCAAGACGCCTTAGGACAGTGCAACAATATCATTCCACCTTCGGTAAAGAAAATCCAGTATGCAACACGAGAGGTGACCTTCACTAATGTGAAGATGAATGGCCAAACGACTACTTACTTGGCTGTCAGACCTGGTGAATCAGTTGATATCAATCTAAATGTGGAGTCTAGAAAGAACGGTGATTACTGTCCGGCTTGTATTGTGCAGATCTATTGGGGTATCAGGGGGCATGCTTCTGTCTGCGCCAATAGCTTCTATGGTTACAAGTTCAATCGTAAAAAGTCTTCAATCAGATTCAAAGCACCAATGAAAGATGGTATCTACTATGTTACCATGGGAGCCACATTAGACTACTCATGTAAAAACAATAAGATGAGACCAGAATGCTCGGAAGACAAAGCATTCGCGGTAATAAAGGTTGGAAACCCTGATCCTGAAAAACGAATCACCTTAACAAATGTGCAAAAAGGCGCGGGGCAATTTTTAAATACCACTTTGGTGAAGTCAGGTTGCTATGGAGAATTGTACAAGACAGAATGGTTTTTGGATGGAGAGAAATTGGCTTTTGATAATCAACGGCAGATTCCTCTCGCGAAATACGGAAACTATAAAGTGGTTTGGTCTAATTGCTTGACAAGTACTTCTATGAACTACAATCACTCTCAAAATAATCTAGAAGTAGCTATAACAGAGCCAAAGAAAACTCCTCAGACCTACACCAACAATGTGAAAACGTACAATCGTCGTTCGGACATCTCTGATAATAACGAAACTGAGATCAAGACTTTAGACCTTTCAAAAACCTCAGATCAATCAAGTAATACAGAAACACTGACCATTCAAAGTCCACCACCTTCAAATCAAAAGAGAATCAATGAGCCAATTTCTTTCACCAGAATTTCGAAATCAGATCCGCCAGTGAGCAATACTGAATTTGAAATTGAGAATGTAAACACGGTAGATACTGACACAATTCCTTTGGTAGAAAATGAAATAGCAGAACTCATAGAAAAAAGCGATCACTTTGTTCTGGAGCATTTAATTTTTGATCTCGGAAAAGCAGATCTCCTACCTGAAGCTGAAGATGAACTGGATAAGATTGCGGTAGTAATGAATGCTCAGCCTTCAATGAGAATCTTATTGGAAGGTCATACTGATAGACGCGGTAGCGCAAGGAAGAATCAGGTTTTGTCAGAAAAGCGAGTAGAGTCTGCCAAGAAGTATCTGGTCAAATCAGGGATATCTAAGTCTAGAATTGAAACCGTAGGTTATGGACATTTCAAGCCTTTGGTAGTGACCTCAGATGTAGAAGAAGGTAAAGTCAATAGGAGAGTGGAAATCGAGATTTTGCAGAGGTAAAGTTGATTAGTTCAGTACTTCCATTGAGCAGTGCAGCGGAGAAGAGGATCTGTCTGAGTGGGTGTAGAGATTCCCCGATAAGCTTCCTTCGGTCGCTTTCGTGGAATGACGGTTTAAATAACTGATAATTGAAAATGGAGAATGAGGGCTGAGGTTCGGAATTCTGCCCTCAGTCTTCAGCATTCAAAGGATTAGGGAACGGTACATTTTTAAACCAAGGAATAGCCAAAATCAACGCAACATCCCAACAACCAATACACCATCTCACTACTCGAACCTTAACACTCAATCAACCTTAACATTTTAACACCTATCCAACCTTAAAACTTTAACACCTTCCAACATTAACACCTACCAAACCAAAACACCTACCCACCCAAAAGCGTAGCACCCCAACCGCCCAACCGCCCAACCGCCCAACCGCCCAACCGCCCAACAACCCAATTCCTGATATAAATCAGTTTTTCTATTGAAAAGCCTCATGCTTTGCCTTGACTCGTCCTTGTAATCTTGCTATCGGAATGAGTGTAATCATCATACTAATCGGATTTAGCCTTGTAGTGGCTTCAGGATTCTTAATCGCCTTTATATGGGCGACAAAGAGTGGCCAGTACGAAGATGATTATACCCCTTCTGTAAGAATTTTATTTGATGACGAACCAAAACAACCTATCAATGGAAGCAGCCCTAGACGAAAAAAAGGGAAGTAGTGGACTAGACACGTTCTACTATGACAACAGCACCGTTCGATTATTTCTTATTGCTACGACCGTTTTCGGATTAGTAGGCATGACAGTTGGCCTCCTGGCTGCTTGTCAGTTCTTCTGGCCTGAACTCAATTTCGGCTTGCAGTACACAACATTCGGACGAATCAGACCACTTCATACCAATGCAGTGATTTTTGCATTTGTAGGAAATGGAATTTTCGCTGGTGTTTATTATTCACTTCAGCGCTTGTGCAAAGCCCGGATGTTCAGTGATTTGCTTAGCAAAATACACTTCTGGGGATGGCAAGCCATCATATTGGCTGCTGCCATCACCTTGCCTTTGGGATTAACCACAGGTAAGGAATACGCCGAGCTTGAGTGGCCTATAGATATAGCCATTGCTTTGATTTGGGTTGTATTTGGTATCAATATGTTCGGTACCCTCCTCAAAAGAAGAGAGCGCCATTTGTATGTCGCCATCTGGTTCTTTATAGCCACATTCGTTACCGTAGCGATGTTGCACATTGTCAATTCTTTTGAATTACCTGTAAGCGCTTTCAAGAGTTATTCATGGTATGCTGGCGTGCAAGATGCCTTGGTACAATGGTGGTATGGACACAATGCTGTTGCATTCTTCCTGACAACTCCCTATCTGGGGTTGATGTACTATTTCGTCCCTAAGGCAGCCAATAGACCGGTTTACTCATACAGACTATCTATCGTACATTTCTGGGCGTTGATATTTATCTATATCTGGGCTGGACCTCACCATTTGCTTTACAATGCTTTGCCTGATTGGGCTCAGTCATTGGGAGTGGTATTCTCTATCATGCTTATTGCTCCATCATGGGGAGGTATGCTCAACGGTTTATTCACCCTTCGTGGTGCTTGGGATCGAGTGAGAGAAGACCCTGTGCTGAAATTCTTCGTGGTGGCAATCACTTGCTATGGTATGGCCACATTCGAAGGACCTTTGCTTTCGCTTAAAAACTTCAATGCTATCGCCCACTTTACAGATTGGATTGTAGCTCATGTTCATGTTGGAGGTTTGGGATGGAATGGCTTTTTCACCTTTGCCATGCTCTACTACTTGATTCCTAAGCTTTATGGAACCAAATTGTTCTCTACCAAACTCGCCAACGTTCACTTCTGGATAGGTACTTTAGGAATCATCTTCTATGCACTTCCTATGTACTGGGCAGGTTTTGTACAAAGCTTGATGTGGAAACAATTCGCTCCAGAAGGCACATTGGTTTACAGCAACTTCCTAGAGACTGTTACCCAAATTCTCCCGATGTATATGTTGAGAGCATTTGGAGGAGCCCTCTATCTCACGGGTGCTATTGTGATGGTTTATAACCTCATCAAGACGGCTAAATCTGGAACATTCATTCATGAAACCAAAGCTGAAGCGGCACCATTGACTAAGGGATATGTGCCGGCTAGATCTGAGCATTGGCATAGAAGAATATTCGAATGGAAACCTTTCAACTTGTTGATTTGGAGTTTGATAGCAGTGGGTATTGGAGGTATTGTAGAGATCGTTCCTACTTTCTTGATCAAGTCCAATGTACCGACAATCGAGAGTGTGAAACCTTACACACCTCTGGAGCTCAACGGACGAGATATTTACATTAGAGAAGGTTGCTATACCTGTCATTCTCAGATGATTAGACCATTTAGATCAGAAACTGAGCGCTATGGCGAATATGCCAAGGCTGGAGAGTTTGTGTACGATCATCCGTTCCAATGGGGATCTAAGCGAACAGGGCCAGACTTGCTCAGAGTGGGAGGTAAATATCCAGATAGCTGGCATTTCTATCACATGCTAGAGCCTACAAGTATGTCACCAGGATCTATCATGCCGCCATATCCTTGGTTGTTTGAGCAGGAATGGGACAAGGAGAGCATACAAGCTAAAATTGAAGCCATGCAGACTCTGGGAGTGCCTTATGAGCAAGGCTATGAGCTAGAGGCACTGGCGGATGCTGAGAAGCAGGCAGCTGCAATAGCAGCAGAACTAGCCAATCAAGGTGTCAAAGTAGTGCCAGAGAAGGAGATCGTTGCGATGATTGCTTATCTGCAAAGAATCGGGACTGATATTGGGAAACTAGACCTCACCGAAAACCAAGAGTAATCATGCTGAAATTCATCAAACATCATATGGAGACCATAGTGGGAATAGAGATATTCCCACTTATCTCACTCGTTATATTCTTTGTCTTTTTTGTTGGGCTCTTTATCTACATCGCACGTGCAGATAAGGCTGAGATCAACGAAATATCAAGAATTCCTTTAGACTCAAAAGAAGTAGATCATGAATAGGAACAAATCAATCACTTTTATACTCGCTAGCCTTGGTATTCCATTGATATCCAACGCACAAGATTCTGCGGCTTCATTCTATGCTGAGAATCAGATTGAGATCGTATTGTCAGTAGCGGCGCTTGTGGTTGTGCTGGCATTGTTGGCGTTGTTTACTTCGCTTTACGCAATGAAGGCGATCCTTTTTGATAAGAAATCTGAGGAGGAAAAAGCAGTATTAGCTGCTCAGCCAGGCTTCTGGGTGTCGCTTTGGAGCAAACTCAATAATAGTGTACCTATAGAGGAGGAAAACAAAGTAATGACTAGCCACTCTTATGATGGCATTCAGGAATTGGACAACAGTCTTCCACCGTGGTGGCTCTATGGATTTTATATCACTATCATATTTGGAGTCATTTATTTGATCAATTTTCATGTAATTGGCTCAGGAGATCTACAAAACGCCGAATATGAAAAAGATATGGCAGCTGCCAAAATAGAAGTGGAGACTTACTTAGCCTCTCTTGATAACCTCATTGACGAAAGTAACGTCACTGCGCTTGACGAAGAAGTAGATCTTATCGCAGGTCAGGAGATTTTTACCGGTAAATGCGCAGCATGTCATGGCCAGCAAGGCGAGGGTGGTGTAGGTCCAAATTTCGCGGATAAATATTGGATTCATGGAGGAGACATAGCTTCCATATTTAAGACTGTAAAATATGGCGTACCTTCAAAAGGTATGATAGCCTGGCAAGCACAACTCAATCCGAAAGAAATGCAGCAGGTATCTAGCTACATTATTACACTAGAAGGTACCAATCCTCCAAATCAAAAAGAACCTCAGGGGGAGCTTTATGAGCGAACTTCAGATGGTGTAGAATCAGATTCTGTAAGTGTAGAAGAGCCCGCAATTGTAGAGGCATCCATGTAATGGAAACACCAATCGAAGATCTATACAAGGACAAAGAAGCTGAGGAGTCATATAGGGATCATCTATCTACGGTAGATGCCTCCGGTAAGCGAATCTGGGTTTACCCTAAAAAACCAAAAGGCAAATTCACCAATTATAGACAATTGGTGAGTTTGATTTTGCTAGCCATTTTGTTGGTAGGCCCTTTTGTGACCATAGGTGGTGAGCCTCTTTTACTTTTCAACATCTTCGAGCGCAAATTTATTTTGCTTGGTCAGGTATTTTGGCCGCAAGATTTTTTTCTAGCCGTGGTAGGTATGATCACCACAGTGGTTTTTGTGATTCTCTTTACGGTTGTATTTGGACGTATATTTTGTGGGTGGATCTGCCCTCAGACCATTTTCATGGAATTCGTTTTCCGAAAAGTAGAGTATTGGATTGAGGGCGATTACATGGCTCAAAAAAAGCTCGATAGACAAGATTGGAATCAGGAGAAAATCATCAAGAAAGGAGCCAAGCATCTCATTTTCCTTGCCGTCAGCGTATTAATCATGCACACCTTCGTGGCATACATCATTGGTGTAGATGAGACATGGTCAATGATAAAAGCAGGTCCATCAGAGGAGATTGGTGGATTTATCTCTATGGTAGTACTCACTGGACTTTTCTACGGAGTATTTAGCCGCATGCGCGAACAAGTATGTACCCAGATTTGTCCATATGGCCGACTGCAAGGTGTGTTGCTCGACAAGCAAAGTGTCGTGGTAGCCTATGATCATGTGCGCGGAGAGGATAGAGGCAAATTCCGTAAAGGAGAGGATAGAGAAGAACTAGGTAAAGGAGACTGTATTGATTGCAATCAGTGTGTGCATGTGTGTCCTACCGGAATAGATATCCGAAATGGGACTCAGCTAGAATGTATCAACTGCACGGCGTGTATAGATGCGTGCGATTCAATTATGGACCGAATCGGTAAACCAAAAGGATTGGTTCGCTATGCGTCTGAGGAGAATATTGTCGAGAAGTTGAAGTTCCGACTAACTGGAAGAATGAAGGCCTACACTGCCGTTCTCATGGTCTTGATTGGCGTATTGATTTTATTACTGATCATCAGGTCTGATTTCGAAACGAGCATTCTTCGCACTCCTGGTATGATGTATCAAGAGCGTCCGGATGGTACCATCAGCAATCTATATCAGCTCAAGATTGTCAATAAAACCAATGAGGATATGGCCATTACGTTCGATTTGATTGAGCCAAAAGGAAGCTTGGAAATGGTGGGAGATGATCTCATTTTGGAGAAACAAGGAATAGGAGAAGGAGCATTATTTGTTGTCATTGATCCTAGTGAATTAAGTACAATGAGCTCTAAAATTAAGATTGGAGTGTACTCCAAAGGAGAATTGATTGAGACTGTGGATACCAAGTTTTTGGGTCCGGCAATCTGATTGAAATAAAAGATATAAAACATTGATAAATAATTAGTTATGAAGTTTAATTGGGGTAATGGTGTCGTAGTTTCGTTCGTGCTTTTTATGTCATTCATCATCTATGTGGTAGTCCAAGGGCTTCAGCAAAACATAGATTTGGTTTCCGATACGTACTACCTTGATGAATTGGCTTTTCAAGATCAAATAGAGCAAAAATCCAATTTAGCTAATAGCGGATTATCACTAGAGCTAAAGCAGAACAAGGATGAAATTGAAATACTTTTTCCAGAATCCTTCAATGAAGCTGTTGGCAAGATTCATTTTTACCATCCATCCAGAGCCTTATTTGATAAGGAGTATGCCTTGGCGCTCAATGACTCCAATGTCCAGAAGATCAATAAGGATGATTTGATCAAAGGGCACTTCAAAGTAAAGGTTAACTGGAAAGTAGGGGAAAAGGCATATTATCAAGAATCAGAAGTATTCATTAGATGATAGGCGCATTGGCCATAGGATTGTTAGGCGGTCTACATTGTGTAGGCATGTGTGGTCCGCTTATGATCACCTTCACCAGTGAAAAAGCAGGCAAACAACTATTGTCATTCTCGATTTATCACTTTGGTCGACTGATGGTTTATGCTGTCATTGGCGTTTTATTTGGACTGCTTAGCCATTCCTTATTATTCTTCGAAGTACAACAACTAGGCTCGGTAGTTTTGGGACTTGGAATCATCACACTTTATGCTGTTCCTGGATTCCGAAGATCTGTAGAAGGCTGGTACGAACGTTCGCCATTTTATCAGCGAGTAAAGACAAACCTTATTGGCGGATATCATACAAAAGGCAAATGGTTTTTCGCAGGTATGCTCAATGGATTTCTTCCTTGCGGCATGATTTACCTAGCCGCTGCAGGAGCTATTATGGCTGGAAGTGTTGGCTCTAGTATTCTGTATATGCTGTCATTCGGCTTGGGTACTATCCCTTTCTTGATGGTGCTATTTTTTGTTTCCAAGCGTGTCACCTACAAACGCTTCAACTTTACCAAAATGATCACCCCAGTAGCGATCATTTCAGGTACACTATTGGTATTTAGAGGCCTGATGGCCACAGACCCAGACATAGACGAACTCACCCGAGCGCAGATAGCCAACATGGTTACAGCTTGTGGGTTTTAGGTATGCTTTGTTCCTAATGAAGTCATTATCATAGATAATTCGATAATTACTGTGTTAGAAACTGGACGGTTCCAAAACGCATTAAACCAGAAGAAATGCAGCCTCAATTATAGGTGCAGCCGAATTTTTTCTTACTAGTCTAGATTTTCACACCGATTTCGTACCCAAATTTAGGTATTTGATCACCTAACAATGAGATCATCTGGGATACGCTTCATATACCGAAACGATATGTTTAAATTTCCTTTTGCACAAGAACCACCATGTCATGAAGCGATATCTACCAATTATAGCTTTTGTTTTTTCATTTCAGCTTAGCGCTCAAACCTATATTCTCAACGAGGATTTTTCTTCAGCCTCCGAAGCAACACCACCGAGTAATTGGACTAACACGACCGTAACCGGTGGCGCAGCAGATCTTTGGAGGTTTGACAATCTTGGTCAAAGAACGGTTGAGTTTCCATTTGTAGGTAAGTTTTCCATTTTCGATGGTCAGACGCAATCAAACAATGGCTCCCCAGAGGAGGTATCATTAGAAACACCCTTTTTGGATTGCTCTAGCAATGCAGATATACTCTTGATCTTTGACCATGTATTTGTAGGAGACAATGGTGGTCAAGGGGAAATAGAAGTTTGGGACGGTGCTGCTTGGAATTTGGTAGAAACTTATTCGACCAACTCATCGGGCATTGAAAATATCAAATTGAACATCTCAGCTTATGCCGGTAACAATGCAGCTTCAAAAGTGCGTTTTGTTTGGTCAGGAAATAATTCCATGTATTGGGCATTGGACAATGTACAGGTATATGCTCCACTAGCTCTCGATGCGGCATTAGAAAAAATTGACAATCCGAATATGCCTTTTGGAGCAGGTAACCAAGACATTCAATTCACGCTTACCAACTTCGGAGCGAATACCCTTACATCTGCTACCATCAACTGGTCAGTGGGAGGTGTAAGCCAGACCGCTTATGAATGGACTGGGAATTTAGCAATCGGTGAATCTTTAGAAAACATCACCATTGGCAGTTTCAACTTCGCAGAGGGCAGAGTTAACGAAGTGGTAGTCACAGTTGCATCTCCCAATGGAGATCAAGACCTCAATAGTCAAAACAACAGCGTTACTTCAAATCTCACTGCTTCACTCTGCGGCACATACACTAT
>JAGDZO010000029.1:0-1257 GCA_049115815.1 Cyclobacteriaceae bacterium
TCTGCTACATTTAACTGGACAGTAGGTTAAGCTCGTAAAAGCTAAATTTACTATAGATGAAAAGAGAAAGAAGGAACTTTGATAAGGAGTTCAAAATAATGGCAGTTAATCTGTGTTTATCAGGTAAGCCTACCAAAGAAGTAGCTGGGGAACTAGGAATTAGAACTGAGTTGGTCAGAAGATGGAAACGTGAATATGAAGAGTCGAAAGAAGGCAGTTTTTCTGGTCGTGGCAATGCCAACCTAACAGAGGTAGAGAAAGAGAACTTGCAGCTTAAAAGAGAGCTTAGAGAGGCTCAATTAGAAAGAGATATTCTAAAAAAGGCTGTCAGCATCTTCTCCAAGGGAGACGTCAAGTCTATGAATTCATAATGAAGTATCATGTTGAGTTTGGCGTTGAGAGGATGTGTAGAGTCTTTAGAGTAAGCAGAAGTGGATACTACGATTGGCAGAAAAGAAAACCATCTACAAGACAAATAGAAACTGAAGAGATTACAGCAGAAATTAGACGTGTTTATAAGTTGAGCAAAAACCGATATGGTAGTCCCAAGATAACCAATGAGTTGGTGTCAAATGGTTGGAAAATATCTCGTCCACGTGTGGCCAGGATAATGCGTTTTAATGGCATGAGAAGTATTATCAGTAAGAAATTCAAAGTAAACACTACGGACTCTTCACATGACTTCCCTGTCGTTAAAAATCACTTAAATAGAGAGTTTACAGCTCTCAGGCCAGCAGAAAAATGGGTATCTGATATAACCTATATTTCAACTGCTCAATGCTGGCTGTACCTAACCATCGTCATGGATTTATTTGACAGGAAGATCATTGGATGGTCACTAAGTACAGACATGACTACAGAGAACAGCATACTGTCAGCATGGAAAATGGCTATTCTCAATAGACCAATTACGCAACAATTAATTTTTCACTCAGACAGAGGGGTACAATATGCATCTCATATTTTCAGAGTGGAACTTGAAAAACACTCAGTCATACAATCAATGAGTAGAAAAGGGAACTGTTGGGATAATGCTGTAGCCGAAAACTACTTTAAAATACTGAAATCAGAAATGGTCTATCAAAGCAAATACATCAGTATTCTTCAGGCTAAATCAGAGATTTTTGAGTTCATCGAAATCTGGTACAACCGACAAAGAAAACATTCGTATCTGGGATATAGAACACCAGATGAATACAGTAAAACCAATTATTCAAAGTGCGCTTAACTAATTGTCCAGTTTTTTGTTGCAAGTCC
>JAGDZO010000030.1:0-22729 GCA_049115815.1 Cyclobacteriaceae bacterium
TATTGAACTTAAAATGATACTAAACCCGTCCTAAACATTGGGGTAACATCAGTTCTTGAAGTTGATATCCTTCTTCTGAGTTGTTTTCTTTTTAGTTGCTCTTGATTCCCTGTCAATCAGTTTCGTAAAGAAGTTCACACCCAGGAGTCCTTCAATAAATGGCACAATAAGAATAATGGGTAGAAGTAGCAATGACAGGAAATCCATCATTCGTTCGAATGGCAGAAGTAGAGTTGCGAGAATTCCCCTACCTACGTCTTTCGGATACTTGATGACAGTTGCAATCAAGCCGATAATTCCAATTATGAAAATTCCTCCGAGAACGTATTCCATTTGAGATTATGCGAACCCTTAAAACATATTGTTATTTGGCCTTTTTTCTTCTTTTCTCTAGTTCAGCAGGCATGATATAAATGTATTTTATGAGTTCCTCAATGAATACAATTATTTGATTAGAGTCATCTTCGGAAACCTCATCTATCGAATCAAAGTGAGCTCCAGAGTTTCCAATAAGCCGGACCTCTTTCGCCCATTCTGAGAGTGTTGAGTCGAGAATTTTTCTCTCGGTTAATGAATTGAGTTTGGTTGCAAGAGTTCCATTGGATTCACCCTTATCATGTGCGATTGCTTCCAGAGTTCTTCTAGCCATAACAGCAGCTGATCTATAGCATTTAACTGCATGTGTAGTTCTTGATTCGTTCAAAGTAGATTGGATATGACTTGGTATAGATTCAGTTTTTTCGAGATTGTGAAACGGCCACCAGAATAGTCCATTCCAAGTAATTGCTCCACCTGTAAACTCACTTGGATCGTTTGAATCTCCCATCAGACGTTCCTCAATTACAATAGTTGGCTGATTGCAGTTTCGACAAACGAGAGAACTCACTTTGTCATAGTAGTCTTTCGTATTTTGTCCATGACTTATGGTGGTTGCTGTTCCAAATGTCGCTGGAAGTTCTCCGATATATTCAAAACTAGATTGTTTGTTACATCTAGGGCACAGACCTTGTGGATTACTGGAAGTTGGGAAGTCACTATGTTCATGAGGAAGTTCCTCATTTCTTTGACCTTTTTTCGTCTTTTTTGAAAAGTAATCTTTGAATCCCATTGCAGTCATGCCATATAACGTCTAGCTAGCAGGAGTGCGCCCCGAGCTTGGCAGAAAGCACTAAACTAATGAATCTGCCGGTGCTTCCAAAGTATCAGACAACCACTGCGCATAGAAAGAGGAAAAATCCTGCGACATGCACTGGGTAGAAAGCACCGCCCTTTCCCAGCGGCTGATTCATGGTGATGTTCGCACTAAAGCCTGTAAAGTGGCAGTTGGCGCATTCGTGCTAGCGATTGTTATGTACCGACTTTAGTTTAAGCCTTTGCAAAATCCTCTGTAGAATCCAAGTCTATTTGTTACCAGGGAGTCACCCTCAATTCGGTAAAACCAATCTTCGGTCATCAGTAAAGTGTCTCCAACAAATTTTGGCACTTCGTTATTATATGCTATTGTTAAAGTGTCTCCGTGTTGTTGCCAGATCCCTTTTTCAAAGGTCGTGCTACCCATAAATCCTACGTGTCGATACTCAAAGTCACCTGACTCTCGGAAAAAGATTGTTCCAGTGTTGACAGTTCCCTCGTAGCAGCCTCGATACTTTATTGGGCTTAAATATGTTTCGGGGTTCAGCCAAGTTGGATAGGAAAAAACAAGTAACAATGTTCCGAAATAGATGGCAGAGGGAATGAAGACTTTAAGCGTTAGTTCGTTTAGATTTTTAATGATAGTTAGTCCCGTTGACAGGAGTTTGCCAATTACCGTAATTCCGAAAATTAGCATCAAGAGCATGTTCAGAATAGGTACCCAAAATCTAATTTGTTGCCAATAATACATTCCAAATACTAACATCAATAGCGTCAGACTTAGAATTATTGAGAGCGATATTCTTCGTTTGTGGTTCAAAAATAATTGGATTGGCGCGGTTGGTACATAACGCTAAGCTAGCAGGAGTGCGCCCCGAGCTTAGCAGAAAGCACTAAACTAATGAATCTGCCGGTGCTTCCAAAGTATCAAATAACCACTGCGTTCAGAAAGATGAAAAATCCTGCGAGATGCGCCAAGTAGAAAGCACTGGCCTTTCCCAGCGGCTGATTCATGGGGATGTTCTCGCTGAACTATGTAAAGTGGCAGTTGGCGCATTCGTGCTAGCGCTTGTTATCTCCCTTCTTGTTCATAATTACACATTGGAATTTGCCTTTGAAGTTCATTTCCCCTTTGTTCAAGGTTTCAATATTCAGAGCCGTTATGTCAATGCTTCCAAAAATGATATCTCCAACGTTGAAGTTCGGTCGATTTAAAAATAATGCCGAATGTTCAGGTGGGTAGTTGCGAAAGTATTCGTTGTTGAATTCTGGTATATCTGAATAATGTTGGACGTAGGAGTTCCATGAGTCTTCGTATAAGTTGATAACTACTGCGACACCTCCTTCAGCTAAAATGTTATGAATAAAAATGCTGACAGTGTCTCCTTTAGTTCGACAGTCGCATCGGTTCAAATAGTTAGAAATTTGGCCGTTCGATTCCTTAACATCTGCAATAGAGAAAGAGTAAGCAAAGTATTCATTTGAGTCGAGCAATGAATATCGATCGTCGTATTCCCATTCAATTCCTTTTAGGTCACGAATTACCAATTTCGTTTGAGCATTCAAGTTCAGAAGTGTAATGCAGGAAAATATGATTATCAAACAAACTCTGCTCATAGGTGATGGGAGATAACGTCCATGTATGAGGCGTGTGCCCACTCTTGGATCGAAGTAGCAAAATAGTGATATCTGCCGGTGCATCCAAAGTATCAGAAAGCACTGCGTTTAGAAAGATGAAAACTCCTGCGAACTGAGCTTGATAGAAACCGCAAAAATTTCTCCAGCGGTAGATTCACGGTGATGTTTTTACCAAAATTTGCTAGAAGCACTCAAGCACATGCCTTCATACAGTCTGTTAGATGCCGGATTTTTCAGTCATACCACTCAGAAAATTCCATCACAAGCGTTAATGTGTCAAGCTTGGCAGTTACACCCGTTCGGTCGTTTCTGTTCGCAAAGTAATATCCGATGTTGGTTCGATACCAAACAGTGTTGGCTGACTCATTTGTAAACCACTGTTGTTCGGTTAGTTCAGTGCCTATGACAGGGTTAAATATGTCAGAGGCGCGGATCAAGTTTGATATTTCTGCCACTTGTGAAGTCGTCAGTTTTATCGAGTATTCAATTGCATAATCTTGTATCATGTCTTGATACTCGTCTTTCAATACTTCAACGTCACGAGGGATTGGAATGCCAGTTGCCTGTTCAAACCGATCTTCACTGGGAGTTCGTCCGCAAGAAGTGATAACAACTAGTATCGCAAAAATTAGGTTTCTACGGATTTCGAGTTTCCCAGAGTTCAAGTACTTCATTTGTAATTTGTTGCACGTCTTCATCCGTAGTTGAAAGTCCGTATCTAGAAATCAATTCACTTCGGACAATGTTGAAAATCTTGGATTCATCAGCTCCTTTCCAAAGATTCGATAGAAGTTGGTTTGATAAATGTTCAAATTCATCCAAAGGAGATCCAGGTATCAGTTCTAAGTCTCGAAACAGTCTATTCAGTTCAGATTTCGTAGACTGAAATTCCACTAAAATTTGCTTTTTACTGCTCATTTGATTCTTAGCACGTCTGGCATCTAACGCCCGTGTATGGCGCTGTGTGCGCTCCACTAGCTAATACCACTAAAATAGTGAATCTGCCGGTGCTCACAAAGTATCCAAGAGGCTGTGCGTTCAGAAAGAGAAAAACTCCTGCGAACTGAGCTTGGTAGAAAGCAGATCTGTTTCCTCAGGGGCAGATTCACGGTCGAATTCCACCAAAGCTGGCTAAATGCTCAGTTCGCACATGCGTCCATACACAATGTTGTAGAGCGTCTCTTTCGTCAGTTTTGGGAAGTTCAGAAGAAAATTCCTTCATCCTTAATTGTTCGGATGTCGTTCAGGTAGCTCGTTAGACAGTAGTTCTTGGAGTAAGTTTAGCCTTAAATTTTGACCTCATGGAATAACCGCCAAGAACCATTCCTGAGAGAAAAATGAGATTAAATAGGTGTTGATATTCTTGTTCGAAGATGGCTGATTTGATCACGAAGACTGTTGACAATAAAGGCAAAATCATTATCGCAATTGCAAACCCCATGAAGAACTTAATTGCAAACCTTAAATCGTTAAGGTGATCCTTGGTTGCTTGTTCATACACCCAAATGAAAATTCGGCTTATCAACTGGTAGGTTACATGAAATAGAATGTTGACTTTAATTGCAAGCGCGAAACGTTCGGATATTTCAAATTCGCTCGGGAGGAATGCGAAAATCAACGCAATCACCAAGTTTATGGCAGTTAGAGTAATGTAGTATTTCTTGATTTTGTGTTCGTTCATTATGCGTTCAGCGATGCTCTACAACGATCAGATATGGCGAGTGGCCATATCCTTTCTAAAGAGCACTAATGTAGTGAAACTGCCCAATCCCCACAACAGTATCCACAATGCACTGCGATCTGAAAGTCTAAGTCCAGAAAGTAAAAAGTGGCTAGAAGCACATGAGCTAGCAGAATGGGCAGATTCACGGGCGTGTTGCTGAGAAGTATCAAATAGGCAGTTTGGCCATTCGTCCATATCGCTTGTTGGCGGTAGTTTTTAGGCAGGTCTGAAGTATCCGCCACCTCTATCATAAGGTTCTTTGAGTTTCCATTTCGTTTTGCAGTTCATACATTGGTAAATAGTGTATTCACCGTCCATGTCTGGAATTCCGTCATGGACTGATTTGACGTGTTGCATTCTTCCGTTACCAAGTCTCTTGGTGAGTTCAAGATCAAATTCAAGCCATGTTCGTTCGTCAATAAATTCTGAAATCTTTGACTTGAAGCAGCTCGCACAACCAATGCTCCCGAAACTATACCAGTTAAGTTTGAAAGCTTCATATTCAAGATTAGTTACCTCGAACAAGTTACTGAAGTCACTCTCTTTAAGATTGTTATCTGTCCAGTATCCATAGTTGTTATTCCATGGCATGATCATTATAGGTTCACCGTCAGGAGAAAGTCCTATCTCTCGTTCAGGTATTCCTTGGTTATTCAGTTCGACTTGCCAATGAGTCACCCCATCAATGAGTTGATCAAAGTCTGGGTTAGCTCGAGGGATGAAATGAGGCAAATACTTTTCACAGAAGTTTTCAAACCAAGTTCTGAATTTGCTCGGTTGTTCTTTAGGAGCCTCAGAGTTAGGCGATTCGAATTGTATGTAAGTGAAGCTCATATTACCGCCAACGCCAAGCTAGCAGGAGTGCGCCCCTAGCCTGGCAAGTTCCGATAAAACTAATGAATCTGCCGGTGCTCACAAAGTATCAGAATTCACTGCGTTCAGAAAGATGAAAAATCCTGCGAGCTGAAGTCAGTAGAAAGCGCAGACCTTTCTCAGCGGCTGATTCATGGTGATGTTCGCACTGAAATCTGCAAAATGGCAGTTTGGCGCATTACTGCTAGCGAATGTTATCGACCTGTTCTACGAAAAAAGCCATTGAAGCGGTTTCCTTTCTAATTGAATGGAAATTTCGTTCCACCAATCTGCGTTCGTTTAAGAATTCGTTAATATCAAAAGTTGAATCAGAATCAATTTGTGTTGTTCCTATACTTGGTACGTCCATAATATAGCGTTCACCACTATTTTTAATTATTAGGATTGCGTCTGTTGATATGTCAGTTTGGAAACCAACTACTCCTACAAATTGAGGCTTCCCACTTTCCTTGTCAGTTAAAACAATTAAGGATTCATCAGCATAGTTAGAATCACCTTCTCCGTAACCTAAAAACCAGTAAGCCAAATTGTAGAATTGATAGTTACCGAAGTTCGGGTCAGGTTCAATTAGTTCCCAGTTGGTCAAGTCGGCAAAATGAAAATCTAAATAATACATATTGGCAGGATCAAGCTTTGGAAGTGTTGAATATTCATCAATCTTCATCCCTGAATAGAATGTATTTCCTCTTGCAAAAATGTACCTCTTATAATTCTTGGAGTTCAGAATGTTGTCATCTGACTCTTTAGTAGTTGAGCAGCCAAGAAGGAGAAATATAATTATGATTAGGTACTTCATATGCGATGTGCAGATGGTCGATAACGCCTAACTATCATCCGTAAGCTGAACTTTTTAAATATTTCTAAAAGTATCCGATTCAAATGCACTTTGCAAGCAGCTCATTAAGCTTATGGATGATAGTGTCTGTTAGATTTAGTTCTATTTCCATTTGATAGCAAGCTCCTCAAACCTGTCAAATATTTTTTGATTTTTGCGTTCCTTCCTCAAGTACTCAATATAAGCTTTGAGGACATTATAAGTATCTTGTATTATTCCTCTGAAGAATTCTTTAAGTAATGATTCATCAGCCAAATCTTGGTCTATTGCAATTGCCAGTTTTTCGTAGAAGTTCATTGTAGCCACCATAGCCTTTCTAGATTCCTTATTTTTTTGTAGATAATCAGCTACTTCCTTTGCTTCTAGTTTTTCCACATCCTTTTTGAGTTGAGCACTCAGGGTCGATAAGGTTGTCATCTCTGGGGTATTATATTGACTTACTAGCAACAAAGAAACTTCTTTTTTTTTGAGTGTGATCTGACTTTGATTATGTTCTTGAATCATGTGAACATTTAGCGCAGCATAAATCAAAGTGGTGATTGTTACCCCCGCTGAGACAATTTTTAGGTAGTTGTCAAAAGTTGAAAGGTCTGACCTAAAGATGGCTATGAAAATTATAATGCCAAAAGTCAGAAGGGTTCCTCCAATAAGAATTGTGTATTTGATTTTTACGTTGATGTTATCCATGCGCATATTAAATCTAACGACCAGCTATGCGCCGTGTGTCCGACACTAGCTAGATCACGCTAAAGATAGCGGAACTGCCCAACACCGATGAAGTGTCTACGAAGAAATGCGTTCCGCAAGTCTAAGTCCAGAAAGAAGGAAGGTGGGGCGGGAGGTGAAGTTTCAGAATGGGCGGTGTAGCGGACGAGTCCCGATGAGCTTTCAAATAGGACTATGACACATGGCGCATGAGCGACTGTTATGTCCAGTTTTCAGCAGCCTTTTCCGTAGTTCCAGACGTTCGGTGTTTGTTCGTCCGAGATGAGTTTAATCCAGCCAGTTAAGGTTTCAATTATCAAGTTGTCGTTACCCGAGCAAGGATGTTCACGATAATGAGTTACAGTTACTTTACACCAGTTCCCGTTAGTTTCGTTGGTTGGTGAAATGCCCCATAGGTCTCCTTTCAAGGTGGCAATTTTTTCAAAGTTCGTTGAAGGCCCGGTCCTTAAGTTCAGCCCTGGATCGTTGGCATACCATTCTGTGTCTTTTTCAATGATGTAGTTCATCCAATTTTTGAGAGTTAAGTTCTTGGCAAGAAGTTCTTCGAGGTTCAGCCAGTGGCCGTTCTCAAGTTGAATGAAATTAGCTTTTGAAAATGCGGTGTAGGTCATAGCCATAATCTCATATCCGACCATTTCAAGGTTCGGGTATCCGAATTCAGTTCGCTCACCGTTCACTTCTAAAAAAGCAGAATAAACTTCGTTGTTGTTGTCAGGTTCGCCTAAAACCAGTCGTCCAAGTTCAGGGCCATGTGCGTTTCCGTAAACTGTTAGACCAGAGTTCGGAATATAGACGCAGCAACCTTCAAAGTCCTCAGTTGGCATGATGACTCCCTTCACGATTTCTTGAGCGTTCGCAAGTTGAACAGCCAGAATGGTAAATGTGAAAAGCAAATGTTTCATGGAGAACTATTGGACATAACGCCCAGATATGGCGCTGTGGCCTCCGAGCTTAATTAATTGCAATAAAAGTAGCTTATCTGCTGGTGCATTCAAAGTATCAGATACGCACTGCGCCAACACAAATAAAAATCTCCCACGAGCAGAAGTAAGTAGAAAGCACTTCAGCTTCTTGGCGGCAGATAAGCGGGATGTTAAGCAGTCACTTTGCAGATGGCTAAGCAAGGCCATACGCCATCATCGTTTGTTAGCCTTTGCGCTTTATTTGTTAAAGTGAGAGGCTGGAGAGTTAACAAAAAAGTCCTGAAAGGCTCCTTTTCCGCCTATTCCTAATGAGCCATAGATCACTTGGATTGAAGTTGAATCAGGTTCATCGCAGTATCCACAAAATTCGTTTAGTAGAGTTCGATCGTTCCTTTGAGTTAAATAGAAGTATTTAGCAGTTGTGAGGTCTATACGTCCATTTTTGAGTTGGAATTGACTGTTCAAGACCCCATCTGAGGGTATTCGATAAATTCTCCATTCATCCTCAAATTCAATTGGTGTTCCATCTTTCTGGTCATAGTTTATTGTTACTTTTCCAATGTATCCTTCGGGTATCAGGAATATGTCTTTAGATGGTGAATTCTTCTTTGTTAGATAAATGGCTACTATGAATGGAATAGCTATCATGGATAGTTGAATTACCATGTTAATCGGAGTTTTGATAATTCCAAGTAATATGAAGATAAGTCCTATCCCCATAATTACGAAGAACAGGTAGGTCGGCCATGTCTGAGCAACAATCATGACTATGTTCAGGATGGTTCCCAAAATCAAGAAAGTTAGACCAGTATAAAATATGAGTTTGTTGGTCTTTCTGAGTTGCATAAGTGAAGGCTAACGCCAAGCTAGCAGGAGTGCGCCCCGAGCATGGCAAGTTCCGATAAAACTAATGAATCTGCCGGTGCTTCCAAAGTATCCAAGTGGCACTGCGTTCAGAAAGAGAAAAATCCTGCGAGCCAACCCAAGTAGAAAGCACCGACCTTTCTCAGCGGCAGATTCATGGTGATGTTTGCACTGAAGCCAGCAAAGAGGCACTTTGGCGCATTCGTGCTAGCGCTTGTTACCTATAGCCATTTTCATTATTACAGAGTTGCCGCCCAAATGAAAAATGCAGTTACGGCTATTGAAATAATAAACGGAATTAAAGGCGATCTTTTGCGGTATTTCGTTTCTGTTCCAATTTCCTTTTTCCAGAAATATTCACTCAGGACTGCTCCGCCAAAAAGGTTAAAAAGGTTTGTCCAATTAGTTGTTGTAGCGAACTCTGATCTTAGGAAGTTCACACTAACAATAACTAACACTGTGAAAATGACGGAGAATGTTAGCACAATTGGAATTTGCTTTTTGTTCTCCGTTCGCTTGAAGTTCATGGCCATCATAATCCCTCCAATAAAGGGAGTGAACAAAACAGAAATTACCCAAATTGACCATTTAGGGTAAAGTTGTGGAGCGTTGGGATCATCAGTGTAATTTGATTCCTTCTTCTTTCTCTCTTCGCGTTCTGTCTTCTGTTCAATAATCTCTTGCTCAACAGCCTTGTATTCTTCGGATCCTCGTTTTTCAAGTTCCCAGGTTGCTGCTAAAAGTGCGTCTTCTTGATATTTGCCTTTGTCGTTCAGAATAGCTTCCAGTTCACTCGTGGTTTTGGTAGCCATCTTTTTTGAAAAGAAGTTCTCGTTCATGCAGTAAGGTTATAGGTAACGCCAAGCTAGCAGGAGTGCGCCCCGAGCTTAGCAAGTTCCGATAAAACTAATGAATCTGCTGGTGCTTCCAAAGTATCAGAATGGCACTACGTCAAGAATGAGAAAAAATCCTGCGAGCTGAAGTAATAGAAAGCACCGACCTTTCCCAGAGGCAGATTCATGGTGATGTTCGCACTAAAGTCTGTAAAGTGGCAGTTGGCGCATTCGTGCTAGCACTTGTTATGTGGCTTTATTTGTCTTTTACCAGAACTGTTCGGGATAGCCTAGAAGCCTGTTCTGGAATCAGTTCAGAGATACTGCTCTTTTGTTTATCAGTTGCTGTTCCCAAGCGGATGTCACACAGAGACATTCTATGATAGATAAGTTCATTTTGTTCATCAGTTAACCTTCCTGTATTTGGGTTCATTATGATCTCAGATAGGTTATTTCTTGCCTTCTGGAATTCCTCTTGTTCAATTAGGCTACATGCCATAAGAAATCTTGCATTGGAGTTGTAGGGATCAGTTCTGAGAATCTTGGAAGTAGTTGAGGTTACCAAGTTGAATTCTTCTTGATCATATTGAATATAGCTATTTACTAGTTGATTTCTTCCAACGCTTCTTTTGATGAAAATATATGAAGAAGTTGAAATTGCTAACAACGTTGAAATTAGGGCTAATGCAGAGAGTGATCGAGTAACAACTGTTCTTAAGTTAGAAGATTTGAGGTGTATGTAGCAGACAACCGATAAAATAGGGACTCCAAAGGCAAGAAGAGCCAGTTCTTTGTACATTCCGAATATCAGGTAGTTAAACTTATCATGTGCCGTTGGTAGTTCGCCTAATAATCCAATTCCAAGTAGAATGAAATGAAATAAAATGACAAAGGGTAGTAGTCCAGAAATTAGGTCAATAGCAGCTCGCAAAGTCATTTTTTTCGTTGACAGTAAGCCCAGTCTTGTTAGTTCAAATACTAGAAAGTAAAGGCCTGCAATTACCGCCGATTGAGCCAAATAGTCTGGCCCACTCATAATTACGAAAAGAGTTAGAAGAATAAAAGATGTTAACAATGATATCCAGAGTTCCTTGATTTTGAAGAACTTCCTGAGTAAGTGACTTGATAGCAGAGTTAAGCCGTACATCAGTCCAAAAGTTAAAAGACCTCCGATTATTCCATAGAATGATCCACCTTGAATTCCTGTAATTCCAGCATACAAGTTGTAAGTCAGGAAAAAGAGAAAATGTAGAATGTGGTACTTAAAGGGAGTCTCTTTCATAGTGCGGTATGCCACATAACGCTCAGCTATCGGGCGTATGTCCCGAACTTTGCTGATGGAAAACTAAGCTAGTAAAGCTGCGCCACTCGCACAACTGTTTCTTATGAAATACTGCGTTTAGAAATGAATATCCAGAAGCACAAAAGTTGCTCAAAGTGCAGAACCTTCAGAAGGCGAAGCTTTGCGGTTTGGTCGCAGAAAAGTAGTCTAGAAGCACTAAGACATATGCCTGATCAGCGACTGTTATCCGCTGGTTATTTCATTTCCAGAGAGTTGAGAATTGCTTTAGTTCCTTCGGAAATAAAATCTTCAGTTGTTGAGGTTGAGGCTAAATGTTCACCTACTTGAATTTGGAAAGTGTAATCTTTATAACTAAAAATTCCAGCGGAATAACCGTTGCATTTGTCGCCACTTAAGCAATTGTCGGTTCTGAAATGCATGAATTCAATTTCGAAGGTTGAGAATTTATGTTGTGACGTTCCCATTATCTCGGCTTCAGGATCTTTGTTCAATATGTTTTTTGTCTCTATTTCGTAATATCCTTCACGAGGGAAGTTAGAAGTTCTCGCAAATGAAGAAATCCATAAGTCAAAATTGTCACCAAATAACACGACCCATGTTGACTTGATGGTTTCACCTTGAACATCTTCTTGTTTGATGTCCTTCGGGTATCGAATACTAAGTCCAATTGGGTATTCGTACTCTTGTTCAGCTTGTTCTTTGCTCACTTCGTAGCGATTTGTCAATTCCTCTGAACAGGAAAGGAGGAGTACGGATAAAGTTATGATAATATATCTCATGGGAGTCCTTGCGGATAACGCCCAGATATGGCGCTGTGGCCTCCGAGCTTAATTAATTCCGATAAAAGTAGCTTATCTGCCGGTGCATTCAAAGTATCAAGTACGCAGTGCGCCATACAGATTAAAAACTCCCACGAGCAGAAGCCAGTAGAAAGCACTTCAGTCTCTTGGCGGCCGATAAGCGGGATGTTTTGCAGACTCTTAGCAAATGGCTAAGTAAGGCCATGCGCCCATATCGTATGTTACCTTCAGTTTTAAGAAATCCAGATTTGATGTTTCTTTTTGAGTTTCCACGTTCCCGCACTTCGTTCGACAAATACTAGGTAGCCGTATCCGCAATGAGGTCCACAGAATTCTTTGTAGTAGTAACAAGCCATAGTTCGATCTTCGTTAAAAACGACTCTTGAAAATGTTAAGGTTGCGGCCACACGATCCTGTTCAGTTGGTTCGAAGTTCACTGGGTGAATTTGATAATCTCCTACGTTGGTAAGTTTCTCGAGCTTTAAGTATTCATTGTTAAGGTCATTATCAACAAGTTGGATAAGTAGTTGCCTCCAGGAATCCTCGAGGTTGATGTTAGCTCGAAATCCTTTTTCAGTTAGTCTGGTTGTCAAGTCTAAGTTCGGATTAATCAAAGAATCATAGACTTTTAGTACAACGTTTCGTCTGTCTCTTGTTGGATTATTTAGGAGTTTGTTCCATTCGATAGAGTCCTCTTCATATTGCCGCCAATCGAAATTGTGGAATTCTGTTAATAAGCTATCTCGTTCAAGTTCCCATTCTTTGGCTAGAGTTAAGCTGTCCTTAGGTTCATAAACCTCCCCATCAAGTTCAATGGTTAGTTCGATTTCTCCCTCAATTTCGTTGTAAATAGAGTCAGGATGAGTTGGTTTGTATGGCGGTGGAGGAAGAGGTTCATTGTAGTAGTAGGTTCCCACCATATCCATGAATGTTGCATTGATCACTTCTTGTTCAGGAGTCAGTTGTGTTGAGCATCCTGTTAAAACAGTGGCGATTAACAGCAGAAAGTTTCTCATGGAGGTATTGAAGGTAACGAACAGCTAAAGTGCGTATGTCCCGAACTTTGCTGATGGAAAACTAAACTAGCAAAGCTGCGCCACCCGCACAACTGTTTCTATGAAATACTGCGTTGAGAAAGTCTGAATCCAGAAGCACCAAAAGCGCTGATAATCACAGAAGTTTCAGAAGGTGCAGCTTTGTGATCAAGTCGCACTGAGGGTTGCTAGAAGCAGTCAGACATATGCACTTTCAGCGCTTGTTACCTTTTCGTTATTTCTTCATCTTGATGTTGACCATTCTGAGTGTTAGCCAGCTAAGAACAGTTCCGACAATAATCCCTATAGCGAAATATAGTTGGGGTTGGAGTTCGTTAATTGGATACTCAAACATTATTTCAGGGTCTACACCCAAGTTAGCTCGTTTAGCTTCAAAGGCAGTTAGCAATAATCTAGCTTGCCAAAAGAGAAGTCCGCAAAAAGCAATGACAAAAAAAGTGATTAATTCTTGTTTTAGGGATTTACCCTTTACTGATTTGTTCACCGCAAAATGGAGCAAGGGAATTAATCCAAAGGACAGCCAAAATAGAGTTCCATCGTAGAAATCATTGTTTCCTCTTGTGTTCATGATCATGCCTGGAGTTTTGGCTTGCGAAACTGATAGTTCAAAAAACATTGGCCATATCAAATAGCCAATAACAAAGAAACCCACGGTTAATACGACAATCTTATAATATGCGTTCATGTAGAGAATGAAAGGTAACGACCAGCTATCGGGCGTATGTCCCACAGCTAGTGAATAGCACTAAAGTAGTGAAATCTGCCGAAGCTCACAACGGTTCCAAATGGCACTGCGTTTCGAAAGTAAAAATCTCCTGCGAGCAAAAATTGGTAGAAAGCACTGCCGTTTCTCAGCGGCAGATTCACGGTCGAGTTGCACTGAAACTAGCCAGAAAGCACTCAGACATATGCCTGATCAGCGTCTGTTAGCATCAGTATTTGTGGTTAGAAAGCAACCCTTCGGCTGTCAAAAATCTTGTCAATTATATCGGTGTTACCTTGTTCGTTGGGAATGTAAGTTGCTAGTACAACGACCTTCCCGTTTCCATTCCAGTAAATGTAACCTCTCGCTAACATTTCCTTATCTCTCCAATTGAACGTTCCATTGGCGATTAAATCATTTAGTTGACCTTCTGGCTTTGAATATTCAAGAGATAGATTAGATCCTTCTAAAGAATTCACTGAGTTCTGAATAGACCCTTGTAATCCAACCTCAGTATCATAATCCTCAAAATTCGTATCCATGTACAAAAAGAAGACAATCAAGTCTCCATGTTCGAGCATATGAGTTTCGAAAATGTTAAGATAATCTTCATATCCAAGTGGTTTCTCGACTGCAAGTTTCTTAACTTTTTCTGGAGTTTCAAATGAGAAACCGTACAATGCATTCCGAAACCATGGTTTATTAATATCGATTTCAGTTTTAGTAAATTCGGTAAATGCCTTTTTGCCGATTTCACCTCCAAGTTGAGAAAAAATAGCGATCACGATGAATCCGCCTATTCCACCAAGAGTTAATTTGAGTTTATTTTTCATGATTTAGGTTAGTATGTATTGATGCTAACGTCCATGTATGAGGCGTGTGCCTACACTTGGATCAAAGTAGCAAAATAGTGAAATCTGCCGGTGCTTCCAAAGTATCAGAAAGCACTGCGTTTAGAAAGATGAAAACTCCTGCGAACCAAGCCCAGTAGAAACCACAAAACTCTCCTCAGAGGCAGATTCACGGTGATGTACGCACTGTGATTTACTAGAAGCACGGAAGCACATGCCTTATACATAATGTTGTAGAGCGTGTCTTCACACGAGCTTTATCAGAAGTTTCAGGAGTTGAAATGATAAAACTGCTATTCCAGCTGCAACCAGAAATGCTATGATTTTCGGTTTTGTTAGTTCAGCGAGTTGGAATGTTCGTATGCGTTCGATAGCGTTCCGCTTATTGTCTGTTGAAACAAGCTTAGTTCCTGCGATCAAATCTCCAATTCTTCGTTGGGGAGAAACCACTGCAACCAGAAATTCGATAGGGAAAAGTAAAATTAGAGTTGAGTTACGAATCACGGTTCGCAGTTCCGTTACTGGTTGTTCAGTTCTTGAATCAACAATTTGAATTCCGTGACTAAGTTTGAAAACTGAGTGTCCAAGAAATATGTCCTTGGAAACAAAAAACACATAAGCTGATGCGTTCAAGTATCCAGCGATAAGTATCACGGTTTCGTTGGAAGTTACTGCGAACAGTAGAATAGTTAGACCGTTCAGAAGAACTATCCAAGCGGCCAAGTCCAGTATTCCTGCCCGTCTGCGATCAAAGGAGTCAAGTTTTTTCGTTCCGCTCATGCTCTACAACGTTTAGTATATGGCAAGTAGGGTAGTAGAAAGCGATAAACTTTCAGGTTTGCACTGAGCCAAAACGTTGTATTTTGTTTTTATCTTTTTCATTTTAAAAGCCAAATCAACGATTTGGCGGTGTTTACAAATAGCACGGAACTTCCGAATAGCATCGAACGCCCTATTTGCTATATACCGTGTTGTGGGTAGTTTTTTTAATAAAATTTATTTGAATTCCTATATTCCAATGTAAATGGATTGAAAATAGGATTTAGTAAACTACTTTCAGCTACTGGTCGCCCAAGCAGCGAAATATGTTTGTTTTCATTTTCTGTCCAATCTATTGCAATAGGAGTCCTATTAGAATGTTTATATAGTTTTATCAATTGCGGTGAACCACCAATGTCAGAGTATTTGCTATCCTTTTGTCCGTTAATTAGCATTTCAGATATTACTTGTAAAGGCTCATAATTTAAATCACCTGACATTAGGTTTCCGTTTTCTTTTAGTTTCTCAATAAGTCTAGCTTTTGCATCATTAACGTAATCACCTATAAAAACAACTTTTTTATCACCTTCTACACCTCTCCAATATTTGATTTTATGTGATGTAAATTTTTCAATCCCTTTTTGGTAAACTATTTTCCAAATTTTGAATTCACTTTTTTGCCAATCATAACCTGCGAAGAGAAATTTAATTTCAGGTAATTCATAATCACTTTTATGCTTAAGCATATCATTCATTATTTTAATAAGAATACCTTTAAAAACTCCTATTCTTTGAAATCTACTTTTGATTTTTGGATTTGTATCAATCGCATTTTTGATTTGAATCATCATAGGGTATGCGAAAGTCGTATCGCCTGCGAAACACATTGCACAGTCAGTTCTTGAAAATGTAAAAATTTTCGGATTGCAATCCCAAGAACCAAATGACCTTAAGCGACTATCAGTTGCAATCATTAATTCTTCAGCGTCCTTATTTTTTCTAATCCAAGCGGTACAAAGAGTCATATTATTTTCCCGCTTTTACGTGTAAGTATATTTTGAATTGAATTCTACTTGAGTTGGTTGCCGCACTTGTCGTTTCGTCTTTTCCTCCCATACTTAAAACACTTGCAACAGATAGTTTCCCACCAATTCCTGTAGTAGCCTCTTCATTTGATGTGACAGCAACATCAAAATTTACCTCTTTATATTTTCCATCATTTACGCCCTCACCAAAGTTGTTTTCTTCAATATATTGGTGTCCTTCTCTAATTCCATCTGTTATTTGAATGATGGTCTGTTTGACAAATTCTTTTAATTCCATTTTCGTGTTTTTAAATTGCCCACAACGATCAGCTAAGCACAGTCGGCTCAGCCTTTCAAATACCTCAAAAGTATCTGATTCAGACACCCTTTGCAAACAACTAAGTAAGCCGATTGGGCTTAGCGCCTGTTACCAGCTTTACTTTCTAAGTATCGCTTTGGTTTGAAATAGATGTTGTCCACGTTGTTCCATGAGTTCGGTAATGTTGCTAACGAAGAATTTGTTAAGCACCGCCATATCACTGGCATTCATACTGCCGCTCCCATTTTTGTCAAGGTTGTTAACAATATCGAAGTTGCCAATGAGTTCAAAGTTGTCTCTAAAACTCATGAATTCTTTCCTCCAAATTGTTAGACCGTAACTACCTAAAAAGTTAGGTTTAATCTCAGGATGGATTGACCACATATTAACAAGTTGATCGTTCGGATATTTGAAGTATTCATCTCGTCTATTCCCAATTCCATAAAACTTGGTGTCAATTATGGATTCAGTTGATGGCTTGTTCGTCTGACTGTAGTTGGTTGCAGCAAATGTGAAGTAATGAGGACTTGTTTCTTTGAATACACTCGTGCAGAATAGTAATCTGAAATTACCGTCTGTTGCTTTAAATGCAAAAAAATCGCCTTGCTGAATCTGTGTTATCTTTTTCATTAGTCTTCATAGTGTCCATCATGGCCACTTGCTCTAGTTAGACGTTCTCCGTTCTTAAATATCAGTTGCAGTCCATGTTCCTCTTCCCAGGCACATCCGCATGATACTTGAAGATAAAATTTGCCATGATCTTCCCAGTCGATGAGTATTTCATTTGGAGTTACATAGTTCCAAATGTCAGAAATGGAATTTAGTTCGAGGCTCTTACAATACCCGTGTTTAAGGGTTTCGGAGTAGTAGTTGTGTACCAACTTGCTGTTCTCAAGTCTTGCAGAACGACTCAGCTTAAGAAAACGTTCCAACACTTCGTCCGCTTCTTTCAAATACGGTTCGTATTTCGGTTCGACAAATCCAACGTTCAGTTTGTTGTTGTCAAAATACGGTATTTCAATTGGCTCACTTTCAAACATGTCTTCATCATATTCGAGAGGTTTAAGTTCGCCTGCTATTCGTGAGTTCATATGCGATGTGGTGATTGCTGGTAACGTCAAGCTATCGGTTGTATGCCCACAGCTAATGAATAGCACAATCTAGTGAAATCTGCCGAAGCTCACAACGGTTCAAAGTAGCACTGCGCACAGAAAGATAAAAAATCCTGCGAGCTGCACTCAGTAGAAAGCACCACCTTTCCCAGCGGCAGATTCACGGTCGAGTTGCACTAAAACCAGCCAGAAAGCACTTTGGAATATAACCGATAGCGCCTGTTATCAGTATTTTACGTTACGCAGAGATGGATTACAATTGTTCGGCCGTCATTCAAGAATCCGATGTACCGATAATGGTCAGTCTCGCTTGGTCTGCTTCTAATAAAACCAAACTCTATTTGTTCAGATTGTTCTGAAGTTAGCACTTCATCCAGTTCCGAAGAACCAGAAATTCTGTCTTCGATAGATAATCGCTCGTCATTCTTCAGTTCGATAAGAAGTTGTTCATAATCGCGTTCGTCAAGCGTTAGTATAGATGCTGAGCAATAATCTCCATGGAAATCTGGGTATGATGCAGTCTTTCGAGTTACTTGTATGCTTTTTGGAGCTTCTCGCAAAGTCACTTCTTTGAACTCACCAAGATAGAATTCATCAGTTGGATAGATTGCCGTGTAAGCTGAATACCCAAAATATGCTGAAAATCCAATTGTGACTGTTAGTCCAACCCATCGCAACCCTTTCTTAGTTAGCCATTTGTTTAAAAAATATAATCCTACAAATGGAATGGATATCATGAAAAGAATCACGAGACCAACTAGCAGCAAAAAAATGAGTGAAGAAATGTCCATTGGAGTTGCAAAAATTACTGATAACGCTCAACTATCGGTTTGTGTGCCCACAGTTGGCAAGTACAGCTAAAATAGCGGAAGTGCACCAGAAGCACAACGGCATCTACAAGGCACTGCGTTGCACAAGTAAAAATCCAGAACCACAGACCTTTCTAAAAGCGATGAACTTTCAGAAGGTGCACTGGGAGCGGTCAAGTTCCACTGAAGTCTGCAAAGAGGTAGTTTGGCACATAACCGATAGTGTCTGTTAGAGAGAGTTCTTTTTAGGCCATCAAGAAAATGTCGATCGTTACTTCGTTACCAATTCGCCACTTGAGCCAGCCCGTTGCAGAATTAGTACATTCGTTAATGTAATTTGAACAAGGCATTCCTTCATGAGGGTTTTGGCTTGAGTTGTAGAAACAATCATACTTAACCTTGATCCAATCTCCTCTGACTTCCATGACACAAAACAGTTCAAATCTCTCGTTGGGTAGACTCACAACATCCGCAGAGTTGTTTGGTTCGGCCTTTAGAGGTTGATTCTTAAACCGCTCAGTTTCAATTTTTCTTCTAATCCCATGTGACTCAGTGAGGTATTCTTCCCATGACCAAAACACATAGTTGATGTTCTTGGGCACATACTTTATGTCTTGTTCGTTCACTATAACCTTATAAGACTTGTCAAGTGAATCCAAAACAATTACTTGAGCAATACCATAGTCTGGTTTGTGGTACTTAGCGCAAAATGGAGATGCATTTTCTTCATCGTAAATGTTCCAGGAACAGAACTTGTCAGTCAATTCAGGGTCGTTAAAGACTTCAAATACAGGAGTTCGATGGTTGTAGTTGTCATATTCCACTAGCCCAATTCCAAGTTCAGAAGTTGGGTTGGTGTACTGACACTGTCCAAATGAAAGACTCGAAATCAGTATTCCAAGGATGACTATGATGGAAGTTCGCATATTCTCTCTAACGCCAAGCTAGCGCAAGTACGCATGCTTGACTTAAAGATTGCAAAGTAGTAAAAGCTATTGAAACTACAGTATTTGCAATGAAAAACTGCGAGATATGATTTTCGGCTCCAATTAAATGAATTGGTGTTTACATTCAAACTTGGCATGGCAATAGCTTTTACGGATCGATATATCTCAAGACTTTGCTATGGAATATTGTGCGTATTTGCGCTAGCGATTGTTATGATCAAAATGCAATTTTCTTGCTTCATTTCTTCAATTATCAATGAACTAAATATGTGTTCCCGCGCATCGCAGGACTTGGCAGATAACTAACCTTTTTCTGACGAAGTTGCATTAGTTGTTAAGCTTTCGTGCTGATGGAAAACTGAATTTAGCTAGATAATATGGGAGGATCAATCCAACAGCACGATTTGATCTAAAGAAGTGAGATAGTGGGAGTAGCAGACTAGAAACTTCACGCGGACTGGTCATTGTCAGGTACGCAGTGCAAACTTGGGAGAATGTTGAACTATTGAGCTGGCGGCAAGTAGGCTATTGAGAATCTTTGGTTTATCAAATTGAGCTCTTTGCTCTGGCTAATTACCTATTGATTATAACGTCTAGCTATCGGTTGTATGCCCACAGCTCGTAAAGAGCACAATCTAGTGAAATCTGCCGAAGCTCACAACGGTTCAAAGTGGCACTGCGTCCCAAAAGATAAAACTCCTGCGAGCTGCGCTCAGTAGAAAGCACCACACTTTCCCAGCGGCAGATTCACGGTCTAGTTGCACTGAGACCAGCCAGAAAGCACTTTGGCATATAACCGATAGCGCCTGTTACAGATAGTCTTTTTCTACTTTGTAGTTAGTCGGTCGTCAAAAGGAGCAGTTCGAAGTGTTGCATCAATTTCCTTCTGAGTTCGTTCAGCCCATTCTGAATTGAGCGTTCGCAAGAGTTCAATCTGCTTCGAAAAGAGTTGACGCCTTGAGTCTTCGTTTGGGTTCCGGTTCTTGCGTTCATGTTCAAATGCCATTGAAAAAGTTATGTCTTTAAAAGCCATGAACATAAGATGTTCCAAATCGAAAGCAGGAAAGCTAAAAAGTTCGTTACCCCGTTCATGTGCTTCATAATAAGCAGTTCCGTTTGCCGAAAATGAGATGTTCGGTTTAGAGTCCCGTGAGTTGTCAATAGTTGGGAGTTGGTTCGGTTGCGCTCCGATAAGTTCACCGAGCCGATGAAGTTCCGATTCTATTTGCGATTTCATTATCTGCGCCATGAAGGTGATTATCTGTAACGTCCATGTATGAGGCGTGTGCTCTCACTTAGGGAACAGCACTAAAGTAGTGAAGTCTGCCGGTGCTTCCAAAGTTTGTAGAAAGCAGTGCGTGCTGAAGTGAAAAAATCCCGCGAGCTAGAGCCTCCAAATAGCACAAAACTTTCTCGGTGGCAGACTCACGGTCGAGTCCTAATGCAACTGGTAGAAAGCACCTAAGCACATGCCTCATACATATTGTTATGTGGATGTTTGATAGTGCTGTTTTGCCTGTTCAGTTACCCTTTGCACAAATTCAGTTTTTGCAATTCTGTAGCCAACCCTGTCATACTTGAACTTATCAGAAAGTTCAATTTTCAGGGCTTCATATTGGTCAGCAATATCCTGTTTTTCAGTTAAGTAGTCGCGGAAGAAGATCCGATCCCAAATTCTATGATTTTTAGGCCCCATATGTATATGAAAAGTTTGGCCCTTTTCTCCTGTTGGCCCGTATCCCTTCACAAAAATCATATGTTCAATACCATCTTCATTTTGTCGGATGTAGTCATATTCGATAGCTCTTAACTTGTTAATGATTTCGTCACTGAAGTTATCCTGTTCATCTATTTCAATCAGAATATCGATTGTGTCTTTTGCAGTTATGTTTGGAATCGAAGTGCTTCCAAAATGTTCTATTCGAATGATCTTGTCGCCAAGTTGGCTAAGTATTAAATCCCGTTCACGAGCGTAAATCTCTTTCCATTCTTCGTTAGGAGGAAAGAGTAAAACAGGGAATAGTTCAGCTATTTCGTCCTTGGTTAGATCGGTTACTCTCTTATTCACTTGATTATTTGCTGATTTTGGTTCTGGGTAGTATTCCACATAACGCCCAGATATGGCACGTGCCTCCGGACTTTTTAAATCTTTACTAAAATATCGGTTTGCATTTCTGTATCAAATTACTCAGTAGAGGCATGTGCCATATCATTTGTTGGCACACGTAATTCTTCCGTTCCCACAACAATTCCATTTGCAACGAATGTTTTGTTTCGGCTGAGCTTCACGATGGTGTAAGTTCGTTGAAGTTTAGGAATTAGTTTGACTGATTCCAATTCTATATTTCCTTCAATGCTTTGTAGCTTAATACCAATCGCCAACTGAGATACCTCTTCAAAATTGTAGTCAGCCTGCGTTTTACTGGGATTAAGTGATAACCATCTTGCGCCATCATAAAAAGGATGATCTTCAGTAGCTACAACTGTTCGGCCATCTGTAAAAGTGAGTTCAACTAGGTTCGTGTGAGTTGGACTAGCTAATTCAAGAATTTCAGAAGGTTCCAGTTTGCCTGTTGAATTATTCATGCTCATCACCTCTTGCCCAATTGTCAAATCTTCAATATTTGATTCCGTTCCGTTGGCTAAAAGCACTTGTGTTCCAGCAGTAAAACAATGAACATCAAGACCATCAAAGAAAATTTCAGATATAACTACATCATCATACTTAGTCCCTTTATATACTTCTGCTATTTCGAATTTAATCGTCCAATCGTCTTTCGGCCCTAATCTCTTATTAGTAGATCCTCCTCTGTTTCCGATAGGTGGAATAGAAAAATGTTGTTCTGCCCGTACATCTTGTAAGTTGAGAAAAGCGAATAACTCATTATTGACATACATATTGAGCTTCTTTACTCGGGAATTATTAGACCAAGCTGTTCTACTTTTAACGTAACCATTAACTACTTTAATAGTGTTGATTCGTGGGTTTTCAGGTGTGAAGGTATAAATCAGGTATTCGCCTATTCCATACCCCTTTACGCCTTCAACCCATGCAGAATTGTAGCTAAAATCATGTGCATTCTTTGGGTCATAAGTGTTATTTCCTTGAGACGATAAAGAAGATGATGCTTCAACACTCTTTGGTCCCATACCACAATACCAACTACATCCACCTCCTTCAGTTCTCCAAATGCTTTCCTTTGTTTCGTCGCAGTTCTTAAGTATATCTCTTTCTTCCTTAGTAAGTTCTTCCCAACTCCGTCCATCGGCATTCATTTTTTTGTAGACCTGTCCACATTCTTCAAATGCCTCAGGAGAATTGAATTTAGCTATTGCCTCAGCACTAAAGTCAAGTGTAGTTCCTACTGTTGGTTGCAAATCTAGGACTTGACCGTACATCATTGAACTCAGTAGAAAGAATAAGATTGATAATTGCGTTCTCATAATTTTTATCTCTATGCACTCCTATATGTGTGCCAACGTCAAGCTAGCAGGAGTGC
>JAGDZO010000031.1:0-25136 GCA_049115815.1 Cyclobacteriaceae bacterium
ACTTGCTTTTGGATGAAAGCGCCAATGGACACAATGGTCAGCTTTTCGGGGAGTTTGCGGTAGTGTCAAGTTCCACAGCCAATTCCGTCACATCTCAGCCCAACATCGCAGGAACGGGAAGTGTACTTGACTATGGTGCAAGTGATGATATGGCCGGTAGCCTAATTCGCATAAGCGACGATGATCCCGTAGTAAAGGAAGATCGAATTATAGCCACGAATACTAACAATACAACGTTCACCTCACAGACCAACACTTTTACGGTGACAGAGAACTGGACAACAAACCCTGTTGCAAATTCACCATTCTTTATTTCTTACAACAACCCTGTTTTTAATACTTCTGGCGCACAAGCTCCGACTGCATACCAAGCGACAGATGCATCAGACAATGGCTTTACTGCCAATTGGGAGGCCATTGCAAATGCCCAAACTGTGCTGATTGACTTTGCTACTGATCAGGCTTTCACATCTACGGTTGCTACAGATATAGCCGTTTCGAATGCTACAGGAAGTTCGTTCTTTGTTGCACAAGATTTATCGAGCTACGCCAATCAAAAGCTTTATTATCGACTGAAGTTTACAGACGGGTCTTTTACGAGCCCTTATTCGGATCCTATTGAGTTTATGGTTACTCCAGGTAATGCGTTGGATTTCGATGGAACGGATGACTATGTGGATTTATCTAGTCATATAAGTTCTTTGGACATAAGTTCTCCGGTGACCATTGAGTTTTGGTATAAATCGCCAAATGACCCAGTTTCTGCAATAGAAGAAATTCTCTCGATTGGAGATGGCGTTGGAACTACTAACCAAGTGCTCATAAGATATGGTGCATTTACTGGGGGGGTTGCTAATGAAATAATGACCATTGGTCTCTACAACTCTGGTAATCAATCGAATGCTCACTTTCTGGACGCAAATACCGCTGCATATATTGGAACATGGAATCATTACGCCATTGTAGCATCAGGTACAGATTACTTGATCTATGTGAATGGTGTAGAGTCTACTACATATTCAGTAAGCACAGCACAAAATGGAGACTTCCTTGAGAATATCTCTCCAACTGTGGCATACATAGGAGCGAGTCATTATTCCCTACCTAGCTCCTTTGCTAAAGGGGAGTTAGATGAATTTCGAATTTGGAGTTCGGTAAGAACGCCAACAGAGATTACTAATAATTTGTACAACACACTCACAGGTAATGAGGCAAGCTTGGAGTTTTATTACCGCTTCGACGAAACCTCAGGAACTATTCTACCAGACTTATCAGGAAATGGTAACGACGGAACATGGAATGGTACTGGCGGTACCAATACGTCACCAAACTGGCTAGCTTCAACCGCCATGCAATCAGGCGTAGCGCCAGCTGCTCCTACAGATGTCATTGCCTACAAATCTTCTGATACCGAAATTCAATTAGAATGGATCGACGTAGCTAACGATAACGATGATTATCTCATTGAATGGTCTGCAACAGATGACTTTGCTGCAATAGTTGGAAGTCAGGTTGCTGCAGGAACAGCTGATAATCAATTGGTGTCTATAGGAACAGACGCGGGATATTTCTTTAGAGTTACCGCGCGTAATGGCTCTGGCTCTGGGGTGTCAGCAACTGAGTTTGCAACGACAGAAGCATATCCTGGAACTGCCATTGATATTGTAACTGCAGATGATGTTTTCATAGGGGCTATTCCAGAATTACAAGGGACAAACGGCTTTACTTATGAATTTTGGTTCAAAGTAGACGTGCTGGGTCAATATCAATTCATTAACAACAATGGAACTGGGTCAAGTTCAAGAAACTACTTTGGAACAAGTAATGGTAGCCGATCAGGCTTTGATGATTTTGAGATCATCTTAGAAAACGGATCGAATAGCTATGCCAATACCAATGGCGACCTGATTGAGGCAGGTAAGTACTACCATGTTGGTTTGGTATATGATGGATCAGGCGCAAACAATGCTGAGAGGCTTAGACTCTATCTAAATGGTGAGCAACAGGCTTTGTCATTTAACTTAACCATGCCTACAAGTACTTCTTCAGCGTCACTGAACTACACCATAGGAGCCGCTTATGAAGGGGTCATAGATGAAATGAGGATTTGGAATAGTGTAAAAACAGATTTTTCCGATCGCTTTGCTCCACTCATTGGTAATGAAACTGACCTTACCGCTTATTACTCATTTGACGAGAACGGAGGTACTGCCTTCATTGATAGAAGCGTCAACGCCTACAATGGTACAATCACAGGATCAGCCTTTGTTGCTTCAGGTGCTACTGGCCCAACAAACCTATTAGGTACTGCCAATGGGTCTACTCGAATAGACCTTAGTTGGACTGACATGGAGAGTGAAACCGCTTATATCTTAGAGCGAGATGTCAACGCTGATTTCAGTACGGCTACAACGATTAATCTTTCTGCTGACTTAGATTCTTATGCCGACTTAGGGCTCACAGCAGGTACAACTTATTATTACAGATTGCAAGGAGTACTTGCTGGAGGTAATAGTGGTTATTCTGATGTGGCAACAGTTTCTATTCCTGGATTTGCCGGAAATGCTTTAGACTTTGATGGTACTTCAGATTATGTCGAGAAAACTACATTTAACGTGGCAGCTGATTTCACCTGGGAAGCGTGGATTTATCCAGAGAATATTACGGGCTATAGAGTCATAGTATCTAAGCACAGAGGATTAGGACAAGATCCAATGTTGGCACTGAATGCAGGCAATCTAATTTGGTTTATGGATTCTCAGCACATCACAGGACCTACTACTTTGGCTATCAATACATGGTATCATGTAGCTGCTGTTAGAACTTCCGGGACTGTTCAGCTTTATTTAAATGGGAACATCGAAGGGTCTACTTATTTTGACTCAAATGTTGATTTGAACAATTCTGTTCCTCTAAGAATTGGTGCACAAGGCGAAGGGGCTACTATAGCCAATTATTTTGACGGTCAAATAGATGATGTGAGACTATGGAGTGTGGCAAGGTCACAGCTGGAAATACAAAACAATCTCAATAACTCACTTACTGGTTCAGAGTCCAGTCTCGAGGCATACTTCAATTTTGATCAAGGAGTAGCTGGAGGAGATAATTCGGGCATTAGTTCTTTGAGTGATGTTACTGGGAATGGTAATGACGGTACTCTTCTTGGAACATTCGCCTTGACTGGAACCACTTCCAATTTTGTTAGTTCCGCTGCAACTATCACAGGAACTAGCGCAGTTACTCCTTCCATACCTACAGAACTAGTGGTAACCAAGACATCAGACACGCAATTAAGATTGGATTGGCTCCACGATCAAATAAGTACCACAGATTATGTAATTGAACAGGCCGATGACTATGGGTTTACCACCAATGTGGCTCAAGTGGCAGTCGTGGCAAGCACATCATTGTTCTATGATCACAATGTGGCTGCAGGAGACGCTTTCTTTTACCGAGTCAAAGCTTTGAATGGAGGAGAAGAGAGTGGTTATTCTAATGTTGGTTTTGGTACTACAGATAATTTTCCTGGAACTGCAATGGATTTTTCTTCGTCAGTCAGTAATTATGTACGAGCTACTTCATTAACTGCCCCTACCAACAACTATACTTATGAGTTCTGGATTCAGCCAGCAGCTTACTTAAATTCTGCTTCGCCGAGAGCTGATCTGTTTGACTATGTTTCTGGAGTACCTACGGTTATTTTTAATCGCGAAAATGACGGAACCATTAGAATTTACGATCCATCTTTAAACATGGCGGCATCCAGCAATACTTCTTGGAATGCAGGTCAATGGTATCATATAGCAGCTACATATGATGGCACTAATTTACGTATGTATGTAGATGGTGTACTTGATGATAGCTTTACAACTAGTTTTACGACTACTGCAAACGATCTTGTGATTGGTAACTCCAATTCCTTCAATTCTGCATGGAATGGAGCCATCGACGAATTTAAGGTTTGGGATATTGCCAAGACAGACTTCTCAGATCGATTCACTACACCAAATCAGCAGGATGCCAACTTGATTGCCTATTATGCCTTTGATGAAGATGGAGGAACCAAAGTAGTTGATCAATCTGCCAATACTAATGATGGGGATATTACTGGAGCAAGTTATCGTGAGTCTTACGTTGGTTTTGAACCATTCATCACCACATGGCAAACGGACAACCCTGGTAATACAACAGATACTCAAATAGGTCTATGGACTACCGGTAGTCCAGCTGATTATGATTATGATATTTTTTGGGAAGAGGTAGGAAATTCAAGCAATTCTGGCTCAGTGTTAAATGCAGGTCAAGATGAAGTAGTAAACTTTCCATCGGCTGGACTTTACCGAGTCAAAATCTATGGAGACTTCCCTCGTATTTATTTGATTGGAGCTACGGAGGCTGAGAAGTTGATCACCATTGAGCAATGGGGAGATATTGAATGGACCTCTTTTGCTTCGGCGTTTATGGGTGCATACAACCTTACTGTGCCTGCTACTGATGCGCCAGACTTATCTGGAGTTTCTACTCTGGAATATATGTTCAGCGAGTGTAGCTCGTTTGATCAATCTATAGACCACTGGGATGTGTCGACAATTACTAGTCTGTGGAATACATTCTCCTATACTCCTTTCAATCAATCTCTATCAAGTTGGGATGTGAGTAATGTGACGAATATGCGCGAGACGTTTTTTGAGGCCGCTTTGTTCAATCAAGATATAAGCATGTGGGATGTAGGAGCAGTGACCAATATGAACAACATGTTTTACTTAGCCTCTGCTTTTGATCAGGATTTAGGTTCATGGGATGTCACCAATACTAATAGAGCTTCACTCACAATGCCTAGTATGTTGTCTTTGTCTGGTATGAGTGTGACTAACTACGACAATACACTTATTGGCTGGGCTGCTCAAACGCCTATTTCGAATGTGTCATTAGGAGCAAGTGGAATTGGATATTCGGCTTCTGGAGATGCTGCCAGAACTACGCTTTCGGGCACATATTCTTGGACGATAACTGGAGACATATCGATTGCGGTGACAGGTCCTGCTCCAACAATCTCATCTATTTCCCCTGCATCAGGCAATCCTGGAAGTTCAGTCATTATTACAGGGACGAATTTTAATTCTACGACATCAAATAATGTAGTTAGGGTAGGTGGAATTGAAGTGGTGCCTTCTGCAGGCAATACTACTTCTTTGACCTTTACTTTACCGAATGGTGGGCGGTCACTGGGAGTGATTGAAGTTCAAGACATAATTTCTGGTTATTCCGCAAATTCAGTTTCGTCAATTAGCGGTTCGAGTGATCGATTATTCACAGTCACTTCAGGCAGCCCAGTTGAATTGAATTATACAACTCCAACGAACCTCACCGTTGGAACCACACCCTATGGAATACTTACTGACGATTTAGACAAGGATGGTGATTTGGATCTTGTGGTTACGAATTATGGTAGTAACTCAGCCAGTGTATTTTTAGGAGATGGCATTGGTGGTTTTGTTTCCGGCACGAGCATCACTTCGTTAGGTGGACCTTATTATCCTTCATCAGGAGATTTTAACGGTGATGGTGTTTTAGACTTGGCATTTGCAAGATACAATTCGGGAGATGTCAGGGTACTTTTAGGAGCAGGTGATGGTACGTTCAGTGGTGCTCAAGATCTAACGGTTGGTACAGGCTCTCAGCCATGGACTGTCCGGACAGGGGACTTTAATGATGATGGGATTACAGATCTAGTTGCTGGCAATTATAATGCAGACATCTTGCTTGTATATTTAGGTACACCGAGTGGGACATTTTTATCTGGGAATAGCGTTTCAGTAGGGGATGCTCCTGCTGCTGTTATTGTAGGAGATTTTAATGAAGATTCGTATGCAGATCTACTCTCTATGAATGAATCCGGAGGATCTGTCAGTGTGAGATTAGGTGACGGTAATGGGGCGTTTTCAGGGACTACTGAAATTAGTGTTGGTTCCAACCCTTACTATATGACACTTGGTGACTTCAATAATGATTCACATTTAGACTTTGCTACTGCCAACTCTGGGAGTAATTCGGTAAGCGTTCGTTTCGGTGATGGGAATGGTGCCTTTACCGGGACAACAGAAATTACTGTAGGTACTTCACCGTGGTATGTTGAGGCGGTGGATTTAGACGGAGATGGAAATCATGATTTAGCGGTCGCAGACTATGGAAGTGGTACTGCAACGTTACTCACGGGAGACGGTATTGGAGGGTTTGTTAACTCAGGGACATTGAACGTCACAGATCCTTCTGCAGTAGCATCCGGAGATTTTAACAAAGACGGTAAGGCAGACTTGGTAGTGGTAAGCGAAACAGGCAGTGCAAGCGTCTTTCTGTGGACTGAAGTGCCAGCTCCTGCACCATCGGAAGTTATCGCATATTCATCTAGTAGTACAGAGGTGACCTTGGAATGGACAGACAATTCAAGTAATGAAACAGGCTTCCTGATAGAATCTGCAGACAACTATGATTTCAACTCCAATGTGGCCACTCTTACTACAACAGCCGCCGATGTTACATCAGGTACCGTTTCCATTGGAGCAACAACCGGAAAATTCTTAAGGGTAACTGCAGTCAATGGATTTGAAGACGTGACTAGTCAATCATCAGTAGAGTTTGCTACTACAGAAACATTCGCAGGTAGTGCTTTGAGTTTTGACGGAACGGATGACTACACTAATGCTTCAGAATCATTCGGAGTTCTCACGAGTCTTACTTTAGAAGCTTGGGTTTATCCGAGATCTTTCGGCGGGTCATCTTCATGGGTTTACTGGAGGGGAAATACTTCTGTTAATCCAACCGGTGGAGAAATTTTTATCACTACCGCAGGGATTGTAGGGTATGGAGAAAGTGATGTTACTAATCAAACGATATTTTCGTCAACAGCCATACCGCTAAATCAATGGAGTCATTTAGCCGTGGTAAAGGCAGGAGGAACTGCGCAGCTATACATCAACGGGGTAGCCGATGGTAGTTCAGGGACGATTGATGGATCTCCGCCAAATGGAGAGATTTCACTAGGAGCTCGAGTACGTACCACAACTGACGGATATTTTGATGGTCTGATAGATGAAGTAAGAATTTGGGATACTAACAGGACAGCTACACAGCTACAAGACAACTTATACAATGGTCTACAGGGCGATGAAGCAAACTTAATTGCTTATTATCCGCTCGATGAGAATGCAGGAACCAAAATAGTAGATAGATCAGTAAATACTATTGATGGGGATATTGTGGGAGCGTCTTTCACGCCATCAACAATTATAGAAACGCCATTTATCTTCAATGCCGTAGGTGTATCCGAGAGTGGATTAACCGTAGATTTTACAGCACCAAGCGGTGCGGATGACATCATAGTAGATGTGAGTACAGATCCTGGATTTGGGTCGTTCGTAGCGCAAGATGTATCTGTGGGCACTTCAGGTCAAGGGTTTGTAAGTGTCGCTCTAGCTCCTAATACCAAGTATTATTACCGTGCTAAATCAAGTTATAATGCTGGCGCTGCTGAGAGTGGTTATGTGGTCTCTGAAGCATTTATGGTTAATCCGGGTAACGCCTTGAATTTTGATGGGGTGAATGACATTGTTATTCTCAACGATATGGGGATAACTTTCGGCACGAGTTTATCTGTGGGGGCATGGGTGAAAATCGCACCTTCTGAATCTAATGGCGCTATAATTAGTCATTTGAATATTAATCCGCAGTATTCAGGTTTCTCATTGGAGTTAGGTGGAGATCTGAGCGATGGAAAGCTTAGTTTGTATATAAGTGATGGTAGTTCATCCGCATGGATTCATGATACAGGGAATGCCATTAATGATGATGTTTGGCATCATATAGCAGTGACTTACGACGGTGCAAATGTTAAGTTTTATGTAGATGGAGTGTTGAGCACAACTGCACCAGCTTCTATTTCAATTGGTTCGGCTAGTAGCAACCTTATTTTTGGTGGAGACGCGACTCCTACGGTCAATAGACCTTTTCAAGGTCAGATAGATGAAGTAAGAATCTGGTCTGTTGTTAGAAGCCAAGCTGATATCCAAGGCAAAATGTTTACAGAGCTTGTAGGTAATGACACTGGCCTTGAAGCATACTATCGCTTTGATGAAGGAACTCCAGCAGGTACTAACTCTGGATTAACCACACTCATAGATTATGCCGGTGGCAATGATGGTACGTTAACCAATTTCACTGGCCTTACAGGTGGTGCTACATCTAACTGGGTGAGCTCTGGCGCCATGACTCCTACCATTTACAATGCTACTGCAGCTACAACTACTGGCTTCACAGCCAATTGGGAAGCTATCTCATTTGCAGATCAGATCGATATCGAATGGTCAAATGATGACTTTGCAACAGTCCTGAATTCAACCACCTTGACGGCAGGCGATGCTATAGATTCAATCTATGCCATCTCCGAGACATTGGTCGTTGGTACGCAATATCAATACCGAATCTCGGTAACCGAGAATGGTGTGACCAGTCCGTATTCAGAGATTAAACCATTCATGGTTAATTCTGGAAATGCATTGCACTTTAACGGCGATGGAAATGGAACGATTACCGTGACACAGGTAAACATTGCTGATTATGAAGGCACGCAGAACTTTACATGGGAAACTTGGTATAAGCCAGACAACATAGCAGTAGGTGGGCAGCCCATAGTTACCAATGCGAGTTTGTCTTGGAATATTGCATCAGGTGGAACGCACAACATGCAAGGGTTGAGCGGCACCTCTTCCGCTACGCTATCAGGTTCGGGAGAATGGAACCACATAGCAGTAACATACGATGGAGTAAATGCCAGATACTATATCAATGGTCAATTGACGAATACGGTTGCTTCGGCAAGCGGAAATGTGCCATTAAATAATGGTGTATTTGGTATTGGGGCAAATGTTCAGGCTAATTCGGCAACTATAACAGGTGAACTGGATGAAACGAGAATCTGGAGTACCACTAGGTCAGATGCAGAAATACTTGCCAATTTCCAAACTGAATTATTAGGTAATGAAGCAGGATTATTGGCCTACTATAAGTACGATGAGGGAATTGCCGGAGGAACAAATACTGGAATAAACAGCCTACCAGACATGACAGGTAATGGGAATACAGGTGTTTTATCTGGTGCTTTTGCTTTGTCAGGATCTACTTCCAACTGGGTAACTTCGACCGCACTAATAACAGATCTAACCGGTCCATCAGTTGTCATTTCAAGTACAGAATCTGGAACCACAATTTTAGCTCCATTCTCAGTTACGATTACATTCAATGAGTCTGTGGCTGACTTTGTCCTATCAGATATTACCGTGACTAATGGAGCGGCTGCTAACTTTTCCGGATCAGGCACAAACTACACAGCAGACATTTATCCAACTGCAGACGGTCAGGTAGATGTAGATGTATCTGCAGGTGTAGCTACTGACGGAAATGCAAATGGTAATACTGCGGCGACTACTTTTAGCATCACGGCAACTGTTCCGGAGAATGGAATTTCATTAAATGGCACAACGGACTTTGTAGTATTTAATGATGATCCGGTATTTCAAACTAATACGTTTACTGTTGAAGGTTGGATATACAGCACAGATTTTTCAAATTATAATGCTGTATTTAGCCGTAGACAATCAGATGGGTGGACACTCTATCTTCGATTAGGCACATTTGAATTATGGAACGGCCAGGGGCTAGTTGCTACTGGAGGTACAATCTCCACTGGTGAATGGAATCATGTAGCTTTAGTAAGTAATGGTGCTGGTGGTCAGGAGGTATTTTTGAATGGTCAATCCATAATTACATCAGCAAATATTATAAGCCCATCTACAGGTCAAAATTTTGTCATTGGTAGAGTAAGCGAAGCGTCAGCTTGGTATTTTAATGGTTTGATAGATGAGGTACGCTATTGGGGAGACGCAAGAAGCCAGACTGAAATTCAGACGAATTTGAATTCAGTCAGCCCTGTAGGAGACAATCTCGTATTGAATGTACCTTTTAATCAAACATCGGGAGATGCCATTGATATTGCAGGAAGTCGATTGGGCGCACTTAATGGTTCTCCAACCTATGCATCATCCACAGCACTTTCTACTGATGTATCTGGACCAACAGTTGCTATCACCAGCTCTGAATCTGGCACAACGACCTTAGCCCCATTCCCGGTAACCTTTACCTTCAGTGAATCCGTGACTGGCTTTGTGACGACTGATGTAACAGTTACCAATGGAACCCTGGCCAATTTTGCTGGTTCAGGAACAACATACACCGCAGATGTTTACCCGACGGCTGATGGGCAGGTAGACGTGGATGTAGCAGCAGGAGTGGCTACTGATGGTGGATCAAATGGCAATACCGCAGCAACTACTTTTAGTATTACGGCGACAGTTCCGGAGAATGCGATTTCATTTGATGGCACGAATGATTATGTTGATTTTGCAGCAGTGAATTCTGCTGATCCTTTCACTTTTGAGGCTTGGCTTTACCCTACCTCTTACGCCGTAACAACGACTCATAATCAACGGATATTTATGAGTTATGACGGGTCAGTTGATTTTCAGTTGGTATTATCAGAAGGTAATTTGTTTGTGTGGGGATCCACAGCTTTGGGACAGGGGGTTTCCGTGGCTACCCGACCTGCATTAAATACTTGGACACATGTCGCTGTGACCAAGAACGGGTCGGTCTACAAGGTCTATTACAATGGTCAGGAACAGACAACAGGTGCTGCTACTCCAGGTGGACCAGGAAATACTTCTAACGTATTTAGACTAGGAGCATCAGTGTCAGGCACAGGCCATTTTGTTGGGCAAATAGATAATGCCCGAATATGGAATGTTGAAAGAACTGGAACAGACATAAGTTCAGATGTATACGACTACCTCACTGCTGGTACAGGGTTGTTAGGATCTTATGACTTCAACCTCACCAGTGGTAATGTGCTGGACATTTCTTCCAATGGAAACGATGGTTTCGTGTCGGGCGCTCCGGTATATGTTTCTTCTACAGCTTTTTCTGCGGATGTAATTGCCCCTTCATTTGAAGCTACTTATCCTCAGGCGCAAAACATAGCGCAAGATAATTTTGACTTGGTTGTACAATTGAATGAATTAGGTACTGCCTACTATGTAGTGGTTGCCGATGGTGCTGTTGCGCCAACAACCGCTGAAGTTCAGGCTGGTACAGGCAGTGGAGGAACAGGGCAACTAGCGGCTGGAAGCTTTGCGATTACTGGTATTGCAATAGACGAAACAGCGAATGTTTCAGGTCTTACAGCTTCTACAGCTTACGATGTTTACGTGGTTGCTGCCGATGATGAAGGCACGCCTAATGTGCAAAGTAGTCCTACTTTGGTGGATGTAACTACAGCTGCTCCGCCTGAAAATGCCATTTCATTAAATGGCACTAACCAATCCATCAATTTTGGAGATGTTAGTGTCATTGACGGATCCACAGCATTGACTGTAGAATTTTGGATGAACCCGTCAGAGTTTGAAGCTGGTGTTACATCTAATGATGGATATGCCATCCTCTCAAAAGGGAATCTTTCTGGAACTGGTGGTAATACATTTGTATTCTGGACGGCTGGTAATGGTTCTGAGCAGTTGCTTCTTGCTGCACTCGATGTTGGAACCAACTCCAATACTGCAATTCTACCAATAGCGGGAAACATTCCAACTGGTACTTGGTCGCACGTGGCTATGTCTTGGACAAGTGGAAGTGATATAAAACTGTATGTCAATGGAGAGTTGAGAAGTTCTGGTGGAATTTTAACTGGCACACTAAACAACACTGCTCTTGATCTCAAATTAGGTGCGGGTGACTATGCTTTCAACGGAGATGGTCACTATCCAGGACTGATAGATAACCTTAGGGTTTGGAACATTGAGCGAACTGGCCAAGAGATTAATAGCAGTGCGTATACCACCATCGGTAGTCAGAGTAACTTGTTGCTTTCTTATTCTTTCGATCAGACATCTGGAAACCTTATCGACCTTTCAGGTAATGGCGTAACAGGGTTTTTGCAAAATAGTCCGGGGTATGTAAGTTCTACAGCTTATAACAATGACGTATTCCCACCATTATTCCAAGCTGGTACACCTGCACCACAGAATATCACTCCTTCGTCTTTTGATATTGCTTATAATCTGAATGAAGAAGGGTCGGTATTTTATGTAGTAGTTGCAGATGGAGCAGCAACTCCAACATCTGTAGAAGTGGCCGCTTTACAATCAAGTGGTGGAGGAAGTCCAATCACTTCAGGAAGTGCTGCCTATACCAATATTAACAATAACGAATTTTTTAATCTTACGAGTCTTGCTCCAGGAACAGACTATGATGTCTATGTAGTAGCTCAGGATGATGAGGGTAGTCCAAACCTTCAGTCAAGCCCAGCTTTGGTTGAGGTGACAACCACCGCTCCGCCTTCTATTACGTCATTTTCCCCTGTAAGCGGTGAACCAGGTTCATCCGTGACCATAACAGGAAACAATTTTGATCCTACCTTCTCGAACAACTTAGTTTACTTCGGTCCAACTCAGGCGACAGTAACCGCAGGAAATGCTACTAGTCTTACAGTCACTGTACCTTCAGGAGCCTCTAACGACCCTATCATTGTTTTGAATAGCAGTGCTTCTTTATTGGCAAGCAGTAGCTTGAGTTTTATTCCAACCTTTTCACCTAGTTCAGGTAATATTAGTGTTGCTGATTTTGAAAGTGCTCAGAACTTCTCTACTGGAGCTAGTTCCAATCCATATGGACTAGCATATGGTGATTTTGATGGTGATGGGAAACCAGATATTGTAGTATCTATGGTCGGACAGAATTATTTTTCTGTATTTAGGAATACGAGTGTAAATGGTACAATTAGTTTCGATACAAGACAAGACATTGCAACCACATTTAGTGACTCACAGAGGTGTGAAATTGCAGATATTGATGGTGATGGTAAGTTAGATGTAGTTGCTGCATATTATGGTAACAGTATGGTCTCTGTATATCGCAATACATCCTCAGGTGTAGGAGTAATTTCCTTTGATACTGAGGTGAGTTTTGCTACTGCAACTGGTGCAAGAGATGTGGCTATCGGAGATATAGATGGTGATGGAAAACCTGAAATTGCGGTAGGTACATATGGTGGCCAAGCAGTATCTGTTTTCTTAAATACTGGCTCAAATGGCGTGATAAATTTTGCGTCTAAGCTAGATCTAGCCACTCCGCATACCAACTATTGGGGGATTGAGATACGTGATATTGATGGAGACAATAAGTCAGATATTGTTGTTGCAACCTATCAAAATGGTAGTATAAGTGTATTCAGAAATACAACTACCGTATTAGGTAGTATGACTTTTGATACCCGACAGAATTTTTCAACCGGCGCGGCTCCTGCCGGCATAGCAGTGGGTGATTTAGACGGTGATGGCAAGAATGATGTCATAGCTACACCAGAAGGTGGGGTAATTTATGCTAGTGTACTAATTAATGATGGCACTCCGGGAACTATAAGTTTTGCCACAAGAGAGGACTATGCGAAATCCACGCATAGCGCATATGGTAGCGACCTGGCTGATTTAAATGGAGACGGCAAACCTGACTTCATTGTTGCAGATACTGGCGGTGATATAGGTATTTTTAACAATACAACTACAGGCGCTACTTTTAGCTTTGCACCTGTATTAGCTATTACAACATCCGGAGGAGCAGTATCTCAGAGAGAAGTTGGTTCTGTTGACTTAGACAGTGATGGAAAACCAGACCTTATTTACCTAAATAGCGCAAACAACTTAGTTGTCCAAAGAAATAATCTGGATGCGATCGCTCCAAATTTCGAGGCTACATATCCATCTACAGCTAACATTACAGGGGAAGGAGTTGACCTTCAGGGCGCAATTGATGAGGACGGGGCTATTTACTGGGGGGTATATGCTGATGGCTTCCCTGCTCCTGGTTTTGGGGACGTGATCAACGGCACAGGAGCAATCAATGCTGGAAACTTTGCTGTTTCGGCAAGTGTTGCAGGATCAACCACCATTTCCGGACTCAATGCGCTGACAGCCTTTGATCTATATGTGGTTGCACAGGATGCATCTGGTAATACGATTTCAACGCCGGTCTTACTAGAGTTTACAACTACGGCTCCTTCCAATGCTACTCCTACGTTTGATGCACTGACTGCATTGAACCCAAGCTTTACAGAGGGAGGATCAGCAGTCAATGTCTTCTCATCTGCTGACCTCAACGATCAGGATGGCGGTACGCAGAATTTCACGGAAGTAATATTGACAGTGGCAGGAATTAGAGATGGAGTTGCAGAGCAGATAACTTTGGACGGATCTACGTTCGATTTAGCAGCAGGGGTTAAATCTGCAACTGCAACTAATAGTATTACTCCAACGGTGACAGTCTCCGGAGATATTGCCACCATCACGCTTAATGCAGTTGGAGTAGGTGAAACCACATGGGAAGGCATTATTGATGGCATCCAGTATAGTAACTCAACGAACCCCGTAACCTATGGTGTAAGGACATTCTCCTTTACCAGTATCACGGATGATATATTAGGAGTTGTGGAGACAAACAATAGCTTATCTGTGGCTAGCTCACAAGTCTCCGCTTTGAATGTGGCAGTGACCACTCCAGTGTTTACTCCAGTGACTGGGGTGTTTGACGGGGTGTTTCGTGGAGCAGGAAGTGGAGCAATCGCCACTGGTGACTTGGACGGTGATGGAGATTTAGATGTGATCATTTCAGGTTCTGCAGCCACTGGAGTATCTACTGAGGTTTATTTAAATGATGGAAATGGTGGATTTGTTAAAGACAATGTAATTGGCGCTGTACTTCCTGACTTGTATAATGCTGCGGTTGCCATTGCAGATTTAGATGGAGCCAATGAATTGGATATTGTCATTATGGGTCAGACGGGATCCAACGGTCCATATACTCGCTTGTTTCTCAGTGATGGGGTCGGGGGTTATGTTCAGACCTCACCATTTATCGCTGGTTTATATGCTTCGATTTCTATTGCGGATTTTGATGGCAATGCCTCAAATGATATTCTGTTTACAGGACGCACTGCATTTGGAAGTGGTGAGACAGCATTTACCAAGATTTATCTCAATAATGGGTCTGGAACTTTCACCGAGAAGACAGGATTAGCATTTGATGGTGTGTCATCTGGAAATGCTGACTATGCCGATGTGGATGATGACGGAGATTTTGATGTTATTATCAATGGTATTAATGCATCTTTTCAGAATGTAACCAAACTCTATACCAATGATGGTGCAGCTAATTTCACGCTGGTCGCTGGAACTCCGTTTTCGGGTATCAATGGTGGAAGTGTTGAGTTCGGTGATGCAAATGGAGATGGATTAGCTGACGTCTTGCTAACGGGTAGTGGGTCTTTTGCTGCGCTATATTTCAACACCACAAATGAGTCAGGCGTCAGCTATGCAATATCACCCAACTCTTTAACGGGAGTTGCATCAGGGAGAGGAATTTTCGGAGATATCGATGGAGTAAATGGTCCTGATATTTTTATTACCGGATCTGCGAGCGGCAATGTTGCAACTTCAAATCTATACATCAACGATGGGGTGGGAGGTTATACGCTAGCTACGGGCACTTCTTTTGAACCAATATATAACAATGCTTGGGCGGAATATTTTGATGCGGATGGTGATACAGACTTAGATTTAATTCTTGTTGGTAACCTTAATAGTTCGAATACGACAAGAGTCGGTAATCTTTACTTCAATAGTTCGATTGATCTGCTTGGACCTTCACCATTTATTTCCTCAATAGATGAGATCAATGGTCAGGTTGTAAATAATCCATTCCAAATAACAATCACTTTCAACGAAGAGGTAACGGGATTCACAGTAGGGGATATTAGCGTGACCAATGGTTCACTCTCCAATTTCGCTTCATCTGATAACCGAGTATTCACTGCAGACCTTACGCCAACCACTGTTGGGAATGTGACAGTGAACATAGCGGGAGCAGTTGCCCAAGATCTGGCAGCAAATGATAACGTAGCAGCTACCCAGTTCTCTATCAACTATCAACTGCCTCAATACGCATTGGATTTTGATGGGACGAATGATTATGTAACGGCTGGTACTGGCACTGAACTTGATTTTGACAATGTAGATGCCTTCTCGGGAGAAGCCTGGATCAATCTTGATGTGCTAGGAGGGTCTAACGTGATATTCAGTAGAAGAGATGGCACATTAAAAGGATACAGCTTCCAGATCAATGCCTCTAATCAAATTCTTTTTGTACTTGAAAGGAGTAATCCTGGCGATAGAATAAGGGTTGACGGAGGGACTACCTTTGCCGCTAATACCTGGTATCACGTAGCGTTTACCTACGATGGTAGTTCGGATGCTTCAGGAGTGAAAATATATGTTAATGGAGTTGAGGAAACCACTACAGTTTTTGAAAATACGCTAACAGGTAGTACTACGACATCTACAACCGCTGAATTTAAATTAGGAGAAAGGGGAGGGACACTTTTCTTCAACGGGCAAATGGATGAGGTAAGGATTTGGAATTATGCTAGAACGCAATCCGAAATAAGTACCTTCAAAGATCAGGAGTTAAACGGTTATGAATCAGGCCTTGTAGCGTATTATGACTTTGAAGATGCTTCTGGAACGACTTTAACTGATCGTGCAGGCTCCAACATTGGAACGCTAACGAATTTTGATTTCTTGGGAACGTCATCTGATTGGATTGCGACAGGTCCTACGTTGGCTCCTGCTGTTCCTGATGTCACAGCGCCTACAGTTGCAATCAATAGTAGTGAATCTGTAACGACCTACCTCTCACCGTTCCCTATTACGATTACATTCGATGAGGAAGCTCAAAATTTCATCTCTTCAGACGTTTCAGTTTCAAATGGAACAGTTTCCAATTTCAATACTTCCGACAATACACTCTTCACTGCAGACATAACGCCTACTGGGCCGGGTACCGTGACCATAGACATCAATGGAGCAGTTGCTACTGACCTTGCCGGTAATGATAATGTAGCAGCGACCCAGTTCAGTATTGATTATCAAATACCGTTCTCTTTTGACTTTATGACACCAGCTCATGTTAATAATGCCGGTGGAACGCCAACAGTAACTCGTGATGCTGGAGGAAACTTTTTTACAGGTACTAATACCCTTTCTACTCCTAATATTGGTATTACTGTTTCTAATAGCCCTAATGGATCTATGTCTTGGGACGACCCAAGAGGAATCCGAAATGTTTCTGGAAATACTGCAGTCAACGTAGTGGTCACTTTCGACAATCCGGTTACGGTTACAAGCATTGATTGGTCATATGATGATGCATTCAATCCGGGTGCTTCAGGAGGAGACATTACCATTACACCAAATACGGGTTCAGCCGTCACTGTGAACTCAGTAGTAGATGGCACATACGTCACACAAGTTAATTTTGTGGCGATTACATCCTTCACCCTGAGTGACCCAGGTAATGATCAGTTCTTGGGAGTTCGCGGACTTACTTATATAAATCCGATCGATGCAACTCCACCGACTCCTGTTATTACCACAGCTGAGTCTGATCCAACTAATGCGGCAAGTTTTACAGCTAATATAGATTTTGGTGAAGTAGTAACTGGGTTTGTGGTAGGAGACATCACACCGAGCAATGCTACCTTGAGTTCATTCTTAGACGTGGATGGTCAAAACTACACCGTAGTAGTCACACCAATTGCGGATGGGGTGATTAGTCTTGATGTTGCTGGAGCAGTTGCTACTGATGGCGGTGGAAACTCAAACTTAGTAGCAAGTCAATTCTCTATTACTTCAGATCAAACAGCTCCTACGGGATATTCTGTCAGCATTGACCAAGCAGCTATCAACAATACCAATCAAAATGCGATCAGTTTCACTTTTGCAGGAGCTGAAATAGGTACTACTTATGACTATACATTTACTACCGATGCAGATGCTACCAATGTTACAGGTTCTGGAACAATTGCATCAGCAACGGATCAAATCAGTGGCATTGACTTAAGCGGAGTGACCGACGGTACAATTACCCTAAGTGTAACATTGACTGATGGGACGAGTAATATTGGATCACCAGCCACAACAACGGCTATTAAGGATATCGTTAGTCCGACAGTTACTATTTCTTCCGCTGAGACAGATCCTTCGAATGCTGCGTCTATTCCAATTTTAATTGCATTCGACGAATCGGTTACTGGATTTGATGCTTCAGATATTTCTGTAACCAATGGTAATGCCGGTACCGTTTCTTATCAGGTAAATGTCGCTTTTGAATCAATACTTCAGAGTGGATTCAATGTGCCAACTGGAATGGCTGTGGATAAATCCAATGGTGATTATTACATTGCTGAACGAGATGCTTCAGCAGTAAGAAAATACAATGCTGCAGGAGTTCTTCAAGCTTCTTATACTACGTCTGTTTCTACGGCATTGCCTATTGCATTGGATAATTCAGGAAACTTGTATGTAGGAAATCAAGGGACAGATAACGTCACGGTATACGATCAAAGTCAAAGTCTAATCTTAACTATAGGTTCGCCGGGTACAGGTAATGGTCAACTGGACAACCCTGCTGGATTGGAAATAGATGAATCAAATGGTGATATCTATGTTTCTGAAACCAGTAACAATCGAATCTCGGTATTTGACAATTCAGGTAATTTCTTAAGGCATATTGGGTCTGTTGGAACGGGTGATGGTCAGCTAACATCTCCAAGAGGTATTGCATTTGGACCTGACAACTATTTATATGTTGCTGATGGAGCTAATAACCGGGTACAGGTATTTGATAAATCGGGGGCATTCATAAGGAAGTTTGGAAGCACGGGATCTGCCAATGGTCAGTTTAGCAATATTTATGATGTTTATGTAGACCAAGAAGGATTGGTATATGTATGTGATTTTAGTAATAGCAGGATTCAAATTTTAAGCAATACTGGAGTGCATTATGCGTCCTTCGGTACAGTTGGAGCTGGTAATGGCCAGCTTAATTTCACTACTTATCTGGATGTATATAATGGACAGGCATATGTTAATGATTACAACAATAATCGTGTTCAGCGATTTGATATAGCCAAAGGGTACACTTCTAGCATTACCCCGACCAGCGATGGTTTGGTAACTGTGGATATCAATGCGGCAACCTTGACGGATGCGGCTGGTAACCCTAACCAAGCAGCGACACAGTTTACAATCGAATCAGACCAAACAACGCCTACCCCTGTCATATCCTCAGCGGCTATATCACCAACCAATGATAATCCGATAACCATAAGTGTTGATTTTGGTGAGCCAGTTATAGGATTTGATGCGAGTGACATCACAGTTGGTAATGGATCTGCATCCAATGTCGTAGAATCAGGAAATTATACTTATGACTCACAGTTTGGAGGTACAGGAACTGGAGATGGTCAATTCAATTTCCCTACAGGTTTGGCGATCGATAATGATGGTGACATCTGGGTAGCTGATCAGATCAATGGTAAAGTTCAGGAGTTTAATAGTGCGGGAGTTTTCCAGAAATCAATCTCCTTGTCTAGTGCAATTGATGTAGCAGTGGATGCGAGCAATAATATTTATGTAGTTCAGTACAATTCCACTTCTGTTATTAGCAAATATGATAATTCCGGAGCATTTATTAGTTCAATCGGTGTTTCAGGTGCAGGGGCTGATGCAATCAATCAACCATGGGGTATTACTGTAGATAAGACCAACGGAGACATTTATATAACTGATTACGGTCAAGGACAAATCCTTAAGTATAACAGTGCAGGAACCTTACAATACGAAGTGGGAAGTGCAGGAACTGGGGATGGTCAATTGAATGGAGCTCAGGACTTAGTGGTTGTTGGTAATGTTGTTTACGTTTCTGATTCAGCACCTGTATCTCGAATTAGCAGGTTCGATGCTACTACGGGAGCATTTATTTCCTCTTTTGGAGTGAACGGAACTGGTGTTGGAGAACTATTATCCCCTGATGGATTGGCTTCAGATGGTGCATTTCTTTACATAGCGAACCGAAACGCACATAAAATATCAATTTTCTCTTTGAGTGGTGATTTTATTTCTGAATTTGGTTCTCCTCAAGGAAGTGGAGATGGTCAATTAAGTTTCCCTAGAGGAATAGATGTAGATGCTTCAGGCAACTTGATCGTTGCAGATGAGGGTAACGATAGGGTACAGAAGTTCATTTCAGCGGCTACAGGTCTATTCTCAGCTGATATTACACCTAGTGCAGGTGGGTTAGTTACAGTAGACATAGCAGCCAATGCTGCGAATGATATAGCGGGCAACAATAGTAATGCCGCTACACAGTTTACAATCACAGCTGATCTCACACTACCGGTTATTTCAGGAAACGCAGCTCCATCTGTTGCAGAGAATACAACTACTGTAGAGACTTATACTACAGGAGAATCTGTGACATGGAGTCTTAGCGGTACAGACGCAAGTTTCTTCGGTATTGATGGCTCTGGTAATTTGACTTTCAATGTTGCTCCTGACTTTGAGAATCCATTGGATGATGGCACAGATAATGTTTATGACTTGGATGTAATTGCTACGGATAACGCTAGCAATGTTGCAAGCTTGACAGTAGCGGTTACGATCACAGACGCGGATGAAATACCACCTACAGTCACGCTTTCAAGCTCCGAAAGTGATCCTACCAATGCCAGTCCAATAATCGTAGATGTAGCGTTTAGCGAAATAGTAACAGGGCTTGTTGCAGGTGATTTTAGTGTGGGTAATGGTACTACAGGAACATTGGTGAACCTGGATGGTCAGAATTATACCATAGAAATTACTCCATCTATTGATGGTCTGGTTACGGTTGATTTAGCAGGAGCAGTTGCCACGGATGCCGCTGGCAATGCGAATCTCGCAGCAACACAGTTTGCAATCGAATCTGACCAAACTACGCCTACCCCTATTATATCCTCAGCGTCCTCATCACCAACCAATGATAATCCGATCACCATTACGGTTGATTTTGGTGAGCCGGTTATAGGGTTTGATGCGAGTGACTTCACAGTTGGTAATGGATCTGCATCCAATGTCGTAGAATCAGGAAATTATACCTATGATTCACAGTTTGGAAGCTTGGGTTCGGGAGACGGACAATTCAACGAGTCTTATAGCATCGCATTAGATGGCAATGGAGATATCTGGGTGGCAGATAGGCTTAACAATAGAGTGCAAGAATTTACTAGCTCGGGCACCTTCATTCGATCAATTACATCTAATAATGTCACGGAGGTCACCATTGGCATCAATGATAGTGTATACGTGGCGAGACCAAATGACGGAATTTATGTCATGGCTCAAGGAGGAAACGCTCTAATTGTTGAAAGAGTAGCTGGAGGAGTACTAGGTGTAGGTAATTTAAGAAATCCGAGTGGAATTGCAGTCGATCTGATTACAGGGGACATCTATACCACCGATTATTCCCAAAACAAGTTCATGAAGTTTAATTCATCTGGCTTATTGATTTATGAAATTGGCAATGGTTTTAGCTCAAATGACGGGGAGTTTAATTATCCAACGGATATTATGCTTTTGGATGATAGGGTTTATGTGACAGATGATAATAACAATCGGTTTCAATGGTTTGACAAAGCGACTGGTAGTTTCATTGGAAAAGCGGGAACAACAGGTTCGGGACCTGATCAGTTTTCAGGCATTGACGATATTGCTACTGATGGCACCTTACTATATGTGCAGTCAAGAAATGACCGAAGGATATTAATATATTCAAAAGATGGGGAGTATATCAGCGAATATAATGCTGGTATTACCGGGAGTGGTGACGGTCAGTTTAATGAGCCAAGAGGACTGGCGATTGATGCTTCTGGGAATTTGTATGTAGCCGATACCCAAAATGATAGGATTCAGAAGTTCATTTCAGCTGCTACAGGGCTATTTTCAGCTGATATTACACCAACAGCCGATGGTGTTATCACGGTAGATATTGATGGTGGTCGTGCCACAGATATAGCCGGCAACAATAGTAATGCCGCTACACAGTTTACAATCACAGCTGATCTCACACTACCGGTTATTTCAGGAAACGCAGCTCCATCTGTTGCAGAGAATACAACTACTGTAGAGACTTATACTACAGGAGAATCTGTGACATGGAGTCTTAGCGGTACAGACGCAAGTTTCTTCGGTATTGATGGCTCTGGTAATTTGACTTTCAATGTTGCTCCTGACTTTGAGAATCCATTGGATGATGGCACAGATAATGTTTATGACTTGGATGTAATTGCTACGGATAACGCTAGCAATGTTGCAAGCTTGACAGTAGCGGTTACTATCACAGACGCTGATGAAATAGCTCCTACAGTTACGATTTCCTCTGCCGAACCAGATCCAACAAGCAACTCTTCATTCCTTGTAGATTTCGTTTTTGACGAAGAGGTGACAGGCTTTGATGTAAGTGATATTACTGTTGGGAATGGTAGTGCAAGCAATCTGGAATTTAATGGAGTAGACTACCTATCGCAATGGGGTTCTCCTGGTTCTGGAGATGGGCAGTTTAATCTAATTCAGGAAATTGCTTTGGATGCTGCAGGGAACCTTTATACAACTGATAGAGACAATAATAGAGTTCAGAAGTTTGATCCAAATGGAAACTGGTTGCTGAACTTTGATGGTATTGGCCAGGCGACCGGTGTAGCGGTTGCTTCTGACGGTAAGGTTTGGGCTGGTGCGTATAGTACAAACGAAATTAAAGTCTTCAATACCAACGGAACTTTGTTTGCAACCTATAGTGCTCCAAATGGACCAATAGGTTTGACTCTTGACACTAATGATGATCTTTTCGTAGCGCAAAGATTGTCCACCAATGACGACATTCAAAAGATCTCAAATGCTGGGACTGACCTTGGCATTGTTTATAGTGCCTTCGCAGATGCCTGGGGTATGACCACCGGCCCTGATGGCAATATATATATTGCAGCAGGTTCTGATAAAGTGGATATCATAGATAATACAGGTTCCTTTATTAGATCATTTACAGGGACTAGCGCAGGATTTCCTATGTCTACTTTATATGGTATAGATGTGGATGCCAACCTTAACATTTATGTTGCCGATGTAACTAATAAGCGTGTGGTGGTTTTTGATAATGCCGGAAGTTATTTATATCATTTCGGTAGCGACGGTACTGGAGATGGAGAATTCTCATCCCCCTACGGTATAGTGGTTGATGATGCCAATGGTTGGATCTATGTAGGAGATTATTCGGGTAACAGAATTCAAAAGTTCACCATTTCGGGTGAGTATGTAGCTACTATCACGCCTACAGCGGATGGTTTGGTTACCGTAGATGTTAATGGTGCTGTGGCTCAAGATTTAGCAGGGAATGACAATACGGCTTCCAATACCTTGAGCATTGATTACGATGGTACAAGTCCCACACCTGTAATTTCTTCTACTAGTCCTGATCCAACCAATGATAACCCGATCACCATTACAGTTGATTTTGGTGAGCCAGTTATAGGGTTTGATGCGAGTGATTTCACAGTTGGTAATGGATCGGCATCCAATGTCGTAGAATCAGGAAATTATACCTATGATTCACAGTTCGGAGGTACAGGAGCTGGAGATGGACAATTCAATTTCCCTACAGGCTTGGCGATAGATAATGATGGCGACATATGGGTAGCTGATCAAATCAACGGCAAAGTTCAGGAATTCAATAGCGCCGGAGTTTTCCAAAAATCAATCTCACTGCCGCAGGCGATTGATGTAGCTGTAGATGCTAGCAATAATATTTATATAGTTCAGTATAACACCAATTCGGTAATCAGTAAATACGCGAATGACGGAACCTTTATTACTTCTATCGGGATTTCAACTAATTCTGGAGTAGTAGCTGGCCAAATCTACCAGCCATGGGGAATCACAGTGGATAAGCCAACAGGTGATATTTATATCACAGATTATTCTGGTTCTAAATTCATGAAGTACAATTCGGCAGGTACTTTCCAGGACGAAGTGGGAACCAATGGATCAGGGGATAATCAATTCATCTACCCACAAGATCTAGTTGTGGTTGGAACCACACTATATGTCTCTGACTCTGAGCCAAATTCTAAAATTAGAATGTTCAATACCACCGATGGAAGTTTTATATCCAGTTTCGGAGTAGATGGTACAGGATTAGGACAACTCAAGTCTCCCGATGGATTGGCTTCAGATGGTGCATTTCTTTACATAGCTAACCGAAACGCACATAAAGTATCAATTTTCTCTTTGAGTGGTGATTTTATTTCTGAATTTGGTTCTCCTCAAGGAAGTGGAGATGGCCAATTAAGTTTCCCTAGAGGAATAGATGTAGATGTTTCAGGTAACTTGATCGTTGCGGACGAAGGGAACGATAGAGTTCAGAAGTTCATTTCAACAGCCACGGGTCTTTTCTCAGCTGATATTACACCTAGTGCAGGTGGATTAGTTACAGTAGACATAGCAGCTAATGCTGCGAATGATATAGCCGGCAACAATAGTAATGCCGCTACGCAATTCTCTTTAACCTATGATAATACTGCTCCGAATATCAGTTCCGTGTCGCCATTAAATAATGATACGAGTATTCCTACAGCAACCACTATTTCGATCACTTTTGACGAAGATATAGCCTTCGATATTGGGCTAATTATCGTAACAGACGTAACGGATAATTCTGGAACTTTTACGATTGACGCTGCAAGCCCGGGAGCTCTGGCAAGCATTACTAATAATGTTTTAGCCATTACTCCTTCGGCCAATCTTGAAGAACTTACCAACTATGCAGTGCAGATTCCCGCTACTGCTATAGTAGATGAATCTGGGAATTATTTTGTCGGCGTAGGAGATAATACGACGATCAACTTCACCACAACCGATGAAACGAATCCAAACTTCAGTAGTGCAACGACTGTTGCAATAGATGAGAACATAGCGAGTGGCATTATCTACACGGCAGTAGCTACAGATGCAAGTGCGTTGACTTACAGTATTAGGGGAGCAGATGCAGCAAGTTTCGGTATCAATGGCACAACAGGCGACTTGACTATTTTAAGTTCTCCAGACTTTGAGACGAAG
>JAGDZO010000032.1:0-1557 GCA_049115815.1 Cyclobacteriaceae bacterium
GCACTCCTGCTAGCTTGACGTTACCCACTATAATTTGCATTGAGCCTATTTAATCAAATATTCAACAGAACTAGAAACTTGGAGATTGCATCTGAGCTAAACCGAACTAAAAGCTTGAGAACCCTCCTTGATTTTTGCCGAACACATCAATCCAGAACTCGAATTGACGAGTTTGAACCAAGGGAAGTAACGGAAACTAGTGTGAATTTACCCGTCCAACTTGGAAGTTCATTTTTTCCAACAACCAAATACAGGATCATCGCCCAACTCACAGAGACAAACACAGGAACTTTAATCAACATTAAGATCAAAGACGATGCTTACTGGACTGTTATTAACGCAATAACTCCATTAATAATCTTAATAATTCTGGTTAACGATCAATCAAGTTTGGCAATCGGAATTTCTGCAATATTGTTTTTGGCAGCTCTCATTAGGTGGTTACTTACATCTAACGACCTTGAACGAATTGAATCAACGATTAAACAATCATTTCAAAAGTAAACAGTGGGTAACAGGCGCTATCGGTTATATGCCAAAGTGCTTTCTGGCTGGTTTCAGTGCAAACATCACCGTGAATCAGCCGCTGAGGAAAGTGATGTGCTTTCTACCAAGTGCAGTTCGCAGGATTTTTTATCTTTTGGGACGCAGTGCTACTTTGAACCGTTGTGAGCTTCGGCAGATTTCACTACTTTTAGTGCCCTTTACAAGCTGTGGGCATACAACCGATAGCTTATCATTGGCGATAATTAGATGAGCGCAGAAATCTTCATAATTCTTATGTTACTCTTTATGTTGGTGGTTATTTCAACTCCAACCCTAATATCTCTTCTAATTAGGAAGTGGCTAACAAAAAAGGGACATCCGAAAATCGGGAACATCGTTACAGTTGCTGTTGTAGCAGGGACATTATATCTGGTATATATTGCCATATTCCCTCCAACCAGCTTTTATGAAGACGAATTTGAACAGAATACAGGGTTAGAACTTCCGAACTCAGCCAAATTTCTGGCTAAGAATGCATCATACCCAGATCTTCACGGAGATTACTGGTCAGCGGCTATAGTTGAACTTTCAAACGAAGATTATGATCAACTCAGAACGCAGCTCTTTGAAACACCGAAAATGAAACTGGACACTTCTAAATATGGAATTGGTATAACAACTGATTTTGACGAACTAACATCCAAAATTGATCTCAATAGCATTGAAGTAACACTCGAATCAACACGAAATGAGTGGTTCAAAATTGCTTTATTGACCGACGGACGAACCATAATATTTGAACGATCCAGTTCGTAGAAAACTATCGCCAACAGACGCTGATCGGGCATATGTCTTGGTGCTTTCTGGCTGGTTTCGGTGCAACTCGACCGTGAATCTGTCGCTGAGAAACGGCAGTGCTTTCTACCCTCATCAGCTCGCAGGAGCTTTTGATTTTCAGAGCGCAGTGCGATTTGGAACCGTTGTGAGCTTCGGCAGATTTCACTACTTTAGTGCTATTCACTAGCTGCGGACATACGCCCGATAGCTGAGCGTTATAGCCAATCACTGCAT
>JAGDZO010000033.1:0-66620 GCA_049115815.1 Cyclobacteriaceae bacterium
GCGGGTGCTAATGTAGTAGATAGCTTGCCTCAAGGTACTTACTACGTAAGAATCACTGACAACCTATCTCCTAACCTTGGATGTGCTAGCTCACCTCTACAAGCTGTGACTATCACTCAATTCGTTCCAGAACTATCCATAGATATAGATAATGCAGCTAATTTCACATTAACTCCATCCACTAATTGTAGTCCAAATAACGGAGCTTTAGAGATCATCAATGTGACAGAGTCAAAACCTAATGGAACTACTCAGGACAATGCCTCAAGTAATTACACATTTACTTGGTATGAAGACAAAGACCTTACAATACAAGTAGGGTCTGTTGGCTCTGATACAGAAAATTTGGTGACGTTTTTGAACACCTCAGATGCAACAGTTAACAACGGTGATACTGACGCTAGAGAGGTAACAGGACTTATTCCTGCAACATATTACGTCACTATTCAAAAAGATGCAACTGGTTGTCCAAATGCTGGTAATGAGGCAATACATCAATTCATCATTGATGATATATCCATCACTCCTAAAGCCGTACTATCTACACGCGTAGATGATCTGTATTGTGACAATGGCACTGATGACCTTAATGGAAATGGGGCATTAACAGCTCTCCTTCAGCTTGATGGCACGAACGTAACATTGACTGACTATATAGTTGAATGGTATAGAGGAGAATCAGTAGCTACCAATACCGATGATAATTTCTTGTATGACAATGCAAGTACTGCGAGCGGAGCAAATGTTGGAACGGCTGCAATTGGCACCCACATTCTGAATATTACTGGATTGAGTACTGGTAAGTACACCATTTACGCAAGAAAAACCGGGGGCACCGCCAATCTTGGTTGTGAGGAAACGGCGACATTTGAAGTGCTTAGAGACTCTACAGTAATCTTTGTGAATCCGAGTACTGGTATCACCAGCACGAATAACTTCAACTGTGAATCACCAAATGGAACGATTCAAATTACGGAAGTTCAAGAAGACACTGCTAGCATCTATACCATAGATAACTACAGCTTCTCCTGGACTAAGGATGGAGTTGCTTTCTCTGACCCTGCAAATGGTAGAATTTCTTCAAGCACGGGAACGAACGACCGACTAGACAGTCTTTCTGCCGGCTTGTACACGGCAGTAGTTACCAATACTGTGACAGGTTGTGTAAGTAAGACCGATGTTGAGATAACAATCGAAGATTTCCAAGATGACCCTACCGTTAATTTCGTTTCGAAAACAGTAACCACTTTCTGTGATGATTCTGGAAATCGTGGTGTTGGATCTTTAGAATTCGCTATCACTGAAGCAGATGGTACGACAGGTGATATCGCAGAATATACTGTAATATGGTATCGTGACTCTGTAGTGAATGCCGCGAACCAAATGTTCAACGGAAACAGTGCTATAGACGGAAGTGCCTACGCAGTATCAGGAGACCAAAGATCACTTGATAGCTTAAGTGCTGGATACTACACCGTAACCATACAGAAAAATGATGATGTAAGCCCATTTGCGGGATGTACAGCACAAAGGACTTTCGAGGTAATAGAAGACCTTGATTACCCTACCATCAACATTCCAGATGCTCAGGTGACTCATAATACGCTTTGCGGTACCACTGGCAATGGAATCATTACCATAGATGATAATGATATCACCTTCCAGGGCGCTGCAGGAAGTGTTAGCGATTACAACTGGACCATCTCTTCAGCTATTGGTCAAGCTGGTTTTCCACAGAATTTGAACGAACCAGCAACTATTGCTGACCTAACAGGATTGAGACCTGACACCATTACATTCGTAGCTGTAGGTGCAGCAACAGGATGTTCTTCAAGTACTGTTTCTGTCATCATTCTCGATGAAAGCATTGATCCAGTGATCGATTCATTGGTGATGACTCCAAATGCTAACTGTACCTCTGGAACCATCAATCAAGGAAGAGTGGAGATATTTACTTTGGATGGTAACACCCCTCCTAGTAATGACTATACATATGAATGGTTTGTAGGTAATGCCGCTACTGCTGGTCAAGAAGTTCAGACATTGCTAAGTGAGAGAGATGATACCACTTTCATTGAGAATTTACCTGAAGGAAACTACACGGTAAGAGTAACAAATAACTCAACTGGGGGATGTACATCCACACAAACCATCCAAGTGACAAATGATCCAATCATTCCAATTCTAAGTAGATATGAAGTAAACAAGGATCTTACTTGCGATATAGGCAATGGTTCATTTGTGGTAACACAAATCATCTATAATGGAACGACATATAGTATGGGTAACACTTCCGATTCTAGCTTTATTGTGGACAATTTCAGTTTGGTTCATTATGATACTGATGGCAGCACAGTATTGACTGATAAGGATACGAATACACCTATGAAGTTGGATAGCTTAACAGAGAAAACTTACTTCGCATCTATTAGGAGAAACGATTCTAATTGTGAATCGCAACTGGTTCAGTTTGATCTGGAAAACAATCCATTCTACCCTGCTCTTCAGGTCATTCAGGTAGAAGCTGATTCTACCTGTTCTCAAACCGGTACAACTCCTAATGGTACATTAAAAGTTATACCAGATGAATCTGACAGTTACATACATATTGATACTGCATATACATTTAACTGGTTTGAAGTTGACCCAATGGATGACAATACAAGACTAAATGCGGGAGCGAGTATCGGAACCAATGATACTCTGACTAGCAGGTATGCTGGTAGGTATGAAGTTGAAGTATATAGCACTTCGTTTGGTTGTACTTCTAATGCGTTCTTTACACTGACCAATGAGCCTGAAGAACTTCGAATCATAGCCATTGATTCTGCAAGCCAAACTACGTGTTCTAATTCTGATGCATTCTTTGGAGTGACTCAAATCAATATTGGTGACTTGTCTGACTATACGTTCAATTTCTATAACGGAGATCCTACTTTAGGTAACCCTACTGATTCATTGATCTATACAGGGTCAAGTTCTCAATTGAGCTTTGACTCTGTTGGATATGATGTGCTTCCTGATGAGTATTACGTGATCGCTACAAGCAATGTCACAGGATGTAGCACTGGCATTTATCAGATAGAATTGTATGACAATACTGAACTTCCGCTCATTCAATTGGAAGCATTTAGTTTACAGAGGAATTGTGATCCATCAAATCCAAGTGGTAGTTTGACCGTTTCAGCAGATGGTTCTCAGGATAACTCGCTTTATACTTTTGAGTGGGCAGATAGCACAGGTACTATTGTAGAATCAAATAATGCCACTGCAGACAGCCTTGCGGCAGGAGATTATACTGTGACTATCACAGAAGTAGCTTCCAACTGTCCTATCAGTGCTACATTTACGATGATTGATGATTATCCGGATCCTTTACAGATATCTGTAAGCTCTGAAGGTAATTCTAATTGTGTCAATCCGAATGGTGTATTGGCCGCCACGGTAGTCAACATTCCAGATGGAAAGTCAATTGGCAACTACAACTTCTACTGGTTCTCAGGAGATCAAAGAGCTAATGCTCCTGATATATCTCAAGCAGAATGGACAGGAACAGTAGTTGATAGTCTAAACTCTGGCACTTATACCCTCTATGTCATTGATGGTACAGATTCGTTCTGTAGATCAGACACTTTGATTGCTACAGTAAGAGATCTTGTTACTCCGATCGACTTCAGAGTAGACATTATCAATGATGTAACAATATGCTACCCTACCCAACCTAATGGTCGAGCTCATATAGGATTTATAGAAGATGAAATCTTCAGATATAACTTCAACTGGTATGAAGGTTCGGTGACTGACACAACTGGATTTACTCCTATCAAAGCGGGACAAGAATCGAATATTGATTCTCTAGCTGTTGGAGTATATACGGTAACCGCTATTGACCTGATAACAGGATGTATCGAATATCAGGAATTTGTAATGATGGACGCCACAGTGACGGTACCTGCTCCTAGCCTTAGCAAAGTTGCTGATCGTGATCACTGTATAAATCCTAACGGTCGCGCTATCGCGAGAGCAAATGGTACAACAGAAGGATTTACCTTCAACTGGTACATACAAGATGATTTATTGAATCCAGTCTTTACAGGCTCCGATGTGGCCACTTTAGATTCTATTACATATCTAGTAGAAACCGTCAAAACATCTACTGGTTGTGTATCAGCCAAAGTGGCTATAACTATTGGTGAGGCGTTTGAAGATCCAGTGTATGAAATAGCTACTACAGGGTCCATTTGTTTGAGAACAGCGGGCAATGCTATCAACAGCTTCACTGGTAAAGCTTCTATAGCATTCGAAGAGTTTAACTTGGTAGATAGCATCATCTGGTATAACCCACAAGGTATTCCAGTGTCTAACGACCCTAAGTTAATCGACGCTGAGCCCGGAATGTGGTCAGTTTGGTTCAGAGCAGATAATGGTTGTGACTACACCAGAGAATTTGAAATCACTACTGAGCTAAAAATCTATAATGGAATCTCGGCGAACGGTGATGATATCAATGATTTCATGATGATGGATTGTATCGAATACTTCCCGAACAACAGGGTGAGTATATACAACAGAGATGGATCTCTGGTATATGAAGTAAATGGTTACGACAATGATCTCAATCGATTCGAAGGCTTTAGTAACCAAGGTAGAAAAGAGAAACAACTCCCTGTAGGAACCTACTTCTACTTTATTGACAAAGGCGATGGTTCAGATGTGATCCAAGGATATCTTGAATTAGTTCGTTAACTTTATCATAATGAGCATGAAGAAATATATAATTGCTTTGGTTTTGTTAGTATGTGGATTCGTAGGATCTGCACAGCTAAGAGCACTAACATCTACATACCCATTCAATGGACTGTTAATCAACCCTGCCTATGCAGGTAGTTTGAATGTGCTTTCAGTAGTGGCAGTTCACCGCGAACAATGGATCAACGTAGAAGGTGCTCCTTCTTATCAGGCTCTCACAGCTCATTCGTCTTTCATGTCCAATAGGATTGGAACTGGCTTTCAATTAACCAAAGACCAAGTTGGCGTTCATAAGAATATCTCGTTTTATGGAAGCTATGCCTATAAGATCAAAATGAGCTTCGGGATACTAGCAATGGGTTTGCAAGGCGGTTTTGATAGTAGACAATCCAATTTTAGCGATATCTCCTTATTTACTTCTGATGACCCTGCCCTTCCTCAAAGCATGGTCAGCAGGTTTACTCCGAACTTCGGTACCGGGCTTTATTTCGCCAATCCATGGATGTATGTAGGAGTCTCTGTTCCATACATTCTGGAGAACAAAACATTCATCTATGATGAAACAGGTAACGATGTATCGAATGCTCGCGAGAGCAGATATTATTATGGAACGGCTGGTGTTATCATTCCATTGAGCAAATCGCTTAAATTGGCTCCTTCTGTACTATTGAGAGGGCAAGAGCAAAACAGATTTGCGTATGACATAACCGGAATGGTCATATTTGATGGGATAGCTTATGCAGGAATAAGCTATCGTAATTCGGGAGACATCACGTTTATCGGTCAGGTAATTCTCAATGAAAATTTCCGTGTAGGATATGCTTATGATGCTACCACTAGTGAAATAGCCACAGAGACTAGCGGTTCTCACGAAATTCTAGTCAACTATAGAATCAAGCTGAGAAACTATAAGAAAGACCCGGGCTGTCCGGTTTATTTCTAATTCACCTAGAAAGTTACTTATCCTTAGCACCGCTGACGTCAGTCAGCAGAGCATTGGTGATCGTCAGTAATAAGCTGAAAATCAATGCCCACCAGAATCCATCTACTTCAAATCCAGGAACAATTGAGTCCGCTAGTAGGATGATCAGTGAATTGATGACCAGCAAGAAAAGACCAAGTGTAAAAATGGTCAATGGAATGGTCAATATGACCAAAATCGGTTTAATGGTCATATTTAGCAATGATAGTACTACCGCCACTATAATGGCAGCTAAAAAACCATCTACAGCTACGCCCGGCAAAAGATAGGAGACTATTATAACTGCCAAACCGGATAATAAAATTCTAACAAGAAAGTTCATATGTTTACTTTTTAATGGTTGGGTAAATAGCGTTGTTTTAAGATATCTAAATGATGCTCAGCATGTCCGCCTAATATATAGATCAAGGCTCTAACACTGAATATCACCCCACTCGCAGTGCCTGTGTAGATACATTGCTCTTCTATCAATCGGTTGATCATCTCTATATTGGACTTACGTAAACCTCTCCATTCTGTTATTAAAGATTCCTTCGATACATCGTTATGGTTGCCATGCAACACGTATAGGTCTTGATCAAAACCAGGCAATACTGTTTGATCCTTCCTTGAAAACCTCAACACTCTATAAGACATTACACGCTCCACATCTATAATATGACCTATTAGTTCTGCTATGGACCATTTATTATCCTCATAGGCATACAAGAGTCTTGAATCATCAAGCCCTTCAAGAATCTCAGTTAAAGAGTCTAATTGACTAATCAAAAATGGGACAATAGAAGCTTCTCCAATTTTGTGGACATACCCAGCATAAAAGGAATCATATTCTTGAGGTTGCGGCTTATTTATTTTCTTCATCTTTGAACCATTGAGCGTATTTGATATAATTATTGGAAATACGTGTAAGCATTTCTTTATTCTTAGCATCCAGATCTTTTACTTTCTTAGCAGGAATTCCCGCATAGATCGAATTTTCTTCCACGATTGTCCCTTCTAAAACTACGGCACCAGCAGCAATGATGGCTCCTTGTTTCACAATTGACCCATCCATGATCATCGCTCCCATTCCTACCAATACATTGTTTTCCAATGTGCATCCATGAATGATCGCATTGTGCCCAATAGACACATTATCTCCAATGTTAGTAGGGGCTTTTTCGAACGTACCATGTATAGTTACGTTATCCTGAATGTTGGTTCTGTTCCCCACTTTAATATAATTCACGTCACCACGCACTACGGCTCCAAACCAGACAGTACATTGGTCTCCTAGGGTAACTTCTCCCACGAGCGTTGAATTCTCGGCTAGCCAACATTCCGCTCCAATTTTAGGGGAATGCCCCCTTACCGATTTTATAAGTGCCATATCTTTGTGTCAAATCAATTCTTCATTTAAAGTAACATAATTCTTTTATGTCTCAATTATTAAATCATTTAAATACGCTGACTATCCTGTCGCTTGTCTCTATTCTGGTATCATGTAGTTCTGAAAGCAAGACCAGCACTTTAGATACTGAAAACGCTAAGGCTCTGGCGGAAGTGGAAGCGAATGCCCAGGTTGTCAAATTAGATTCAATCAACTCAATTGCTACTTGGATTGGAAGCAAACCAACTGGGCAGCACAATGGATATATCCCAGTGAGTAAGGGTCAGTTGATGGTAAATGACACAGAGATACTTTCGGGGAAAATCACCTTTGACGTAATGAGGCTAAAAGTGATGGATATGCAAGAGGATACATCAAAACAGCAAAAGCTGTATCGACATCTCATGAATGAAGATTTCTTCGCTGCTGATAGTTTTCCAAACGCCCAGTTCGATATTGTTAAGATCTATCCTTTTGACTCTACGGTATTGTCACAAGGCAATTCTTTGGCTATTGAAGCTTTTAAAATCGATACTACAGCAGAGTGGCGCACCGAAGAACCTACGCACATCGTGACCGGTAATTTAGAATTAAGAGGTATCAACAAGCACATAGCCTTTCCTGTATCCATATCCGATAGAAATGGCATCATCAGGACGGAGGCCAAATTGAGTATAGACAGGACTGACTGGAAATTATCATATAGAGATGAATCCAGCGTGATTGACCGTGCTAAAGACAAGTTTATACACAATACCGTTCATATTGGCTTAAGCATTCGCACCCTGCCTAAACAGGATCAATAAGATCTTACTGACATTTTGTCACTAACGGGAATTACTGATTAACTTTGCGCTTCCAATTACAATAACCCTAGATTATGACACAATTGATAGAGGACCTAGAGATACTCGATCAAAAAACTGATACTGCTGAATCGTGTGAGGTGAAAATCACCAAAGAAGGCACCGATTCATCAGCCCGCAAACTCTATATCGAGAGTTATGGCTGCCAAATGAACTTTTCGGACAGTGAAATCGTCACGTCGATATTACAGAAAGATGGTTTTGATACAACCTCCTCTGTGACTACTGCGGATGTGATTTTACTGAATACCTGCTCTATTCGCGAAAAGGCAGAACTCACTGTGAGAAAACGACTTACAGAGTTTAATAAGTTGAAAAGAAACAATCCTGAGATTACTATCGGTGTATTGGGTTGCATGGCTGAGCGTCTTAAATCTCAATTGCTGGAAGAAGAAAAAATTGTGGACTTGGTAGTAGGGCCTGATGCTTATCGCGATCTTCCAAACCTTCTCAAAGAAGCGGAATTTGGTAATAAAGGAGTAAATACGTTTCTATCTCGAGAAGAGACATACGCAGATATCTCTCCAGTAAGGCTCAATTCAAACGGAGTGACGGCATTCATTTCAATTATGCGCGGATGCGACAATATGTGCTCATTCTGCGTGGTGCCTTTCACAAGAGGCAGAGAGCGCTCTAGAGATCCTCATTCCATCGTTGCTGAAGCTCAAGATCTTTTTGATAAAGGTTATCGAGAGGTCACTTTGTTGGGGCAAAATGTGGATTCTTACAAATGGTCACCATCGGAAAACAACAAAGCAAGGTTGGAAAAAAGTGAGCCTGAGACTGTTGTCAACTTTGCCAATTTGTTAGAATTGGTAGCCAAAGTCAATCCTGATCTCAGAGTAAGGTTTTCTACTTCTCACCCGAAGGATATCACCAACGAGGTACTTCATACCATGAAGCGTTACGAGAATATCTGCAAGTATATTCACTTACCCGCTCAGAGTGGTAATTCTCGCGTTTTGGAATTGATGAACAGAACTTATGATAGAGAGTGGTATCTCAACCGTGTAGATGCTATCCGTGAGATTCTTGGCGAAAGCTGCGGGATTAGCTCTGATATGATTACTGGCTTCTGTACTGAGACTGAGGAAGAGCATCAGGATACACTTTCACTCATGGATTACGTCAAGTATGATTTCTCCTATATGTTCTTTTATTCCGAAAGGCCCGGCACGCTGGCCGCTAAAAAATATAAAGACGATATCCCGCTCGAAATCAAAAAAAGAAGGTTACAGGAAGTGATCAACAAACAGCAAGAGATTTCGTACGAAAGAAACAAGCTTGACGTTGGTAGCACATTCAAAGTGCTTATAGAAGGCACAAGTAAGCGATCAGAGGAAGACTTACAAGGTAGAAATACGGCTAACAAGGTCATTATCTTCAAAAACAAAGATTTCAAGAAAGGGCAATATGTAAATGTCAAAGTCAATGATTGCACGGCGGCTACATTATTTGGAGAAGTAATAGATTAATGGACTACAGGACAGACTCGGAAGTACAGGCAGTAAAGCAGCGCTTTGAGATAATAGGTAATTCCCCTAAGCTCAACAATGCCATCAGGATAGCCATGCAAGTGGCTCCCACAGACATGAGCGTATTGATATCTGGTGAAAGTGGGGCGGGTAAAGAATCTTTTTCAAAAATCATTCACAGCCTTTCAGCTAGGAAGCATGGGCAATTTATCGCCATCAACTGCGGTGCAATTCCAGAAGGTACCATAGATTCGGAATTATTCGGACATGAGAAAGGGGCATTTACAGGAGCGCATGAATCAAGAAAGGGCTATTTCGAAGTTACTAATGGAGGTACCATTTTTCTAGATGAAATTGGGGAGATGCCTTTAAGCACCCAAGCACGTCTTTTGAGGGTGCTCGAAAATGGTGAGTTTATCAAGGTTGGCTCTTCCAAAGTATTGAAGACTGACGTCAGAGTCATAGCGGCTACCAATGTTGATTTGACATCAGCCATTCATAATAAGAAGTTCAGAGAGGACCTTTATTACAGGCTCAATACTGTACCTATTCCAGTACCTGCGCTCAGAGAACGAGAAGATGACGTACTGCTTTTGTTTAGAAAATTTGCCTCTGACTTTTCAGAAACATATCGTACCAAGCCTACATTTCTGAATGAGGAAGCTAGTCAGGTATTGAGGAAATTTAGGTTTCCAGGCAATATTCGGCAGCTCAAAAATTTGGTTGAGCAAATGAGCGTATTGGAGATGGATAGAGAGATAGATGCTCCCACGCTGCTTAAGTATCTTCCTAAAACAACCAATTACCTGCCTGCGCTGATTGACAAAACTGAAAACGCAGAAAACTTCTCCGAACGAGACCTTCTATACAAGGTGCTCTTTGATATGAAGCGTGACGTATCAGAGATGAAAAGTCTTGTCCATCAAATCCTCTCTGACGACCAAAATGATGGTCGAGAAATGATATCTAAGCATAAGCGCTTATTTACTGATCTGAATGAAATGGAGGATACAGAGCCAAAAGAGCACAACTACAAACCATCACCTAGCCCAATTCTCCTGGAGTCTCCTTCCAATGTGGACGATTCTGAGCAATATCATATAGAAGATATCAGTCATGAGACTGAAGATGATGATTCCTTGTCGCTGGAAAAGAAGGAAAAAGAAATGATCATCATGGCGCTGAAAAGGAATAATAACAAGAGAAAATATGCAGCTAGAGATCTGGGGATTTCTGAAAGGACACTTTACCGAAAAATCAAACAATATGAGATCGATAGTCTTTAGTATCATCATCATTCTTGCGGGCCTCTTCCCTATCTCATGTGGTGTTTATGGGTTTACAGGTGCTTCCATTGATCCATCAGTCAAGACCATCTCTATCCAGACTTTCTTCAACAACGCCACCTTGGGACCGTCCAACATGAGTGTCCTCTTCACTGAGGCAATCAAGGATTACTATCAACAAAACACCAGTTTGACAGTGGTAGAGGATAATGGTGACTTGCAACTGGAAGGATTTATTGCGAATTATACCATTACGCCTGTTTCTGCCACAGCATCAGGCAACAATAATGACGCGGACTTTTCTAGTCAGTCTAGGATCACCATTGTGGTTTCTGCGACTTACGTCAATACCAAGGATGACGAATTTGACTTTGATAAGAACTTTTCTTTCTTCGTAGATTTTGACAACTCTGTAGATCTATCATCTAGTGAGCAAGATTATGTCGAAGAAATATTTGATCAGATAATCTTGGATATATTCAATGCCTCTGTGGCAAATTGGTAATTTTCCTTAATTTTAGATGATCCACCAAATTTGTCCTTCCTGTGAATAAGCAAAAATTCGTTCAACTTCTTAGAGACCCTAGTGGTCTCGACAATCAATCACTTCAGGAGTTGGAGACCCTCGTTAACGATAAGCCATACTTCCAAGGTGCACATACCCTCCTAGCTAAGGGAAGCAAAATGCTTAAGGACAAAAACGCAAGCAAAAGACTTGGAACTGCAGCTGTATATGCCACAGATAGGGTTTTGCTTAAAAGATTTCTCAATGATAAGTTGATCTTTCTTAACCCATTGGAGGTACACGAATCACATGAAGCAGACCTTGAGCGGGACATCCAGGCGGTTATCAAAACCAATCGTATAGAAACTGCTAAGCTTAAAACAGAAGCTTTAAAGAAATCAACCCCAACCAAGGAATCGACAGCACCTCCTGCTAAGGCAGCTGAGAAAGAACAGCCAAACGTGCTCGACCTTTCTCATGAAGACGAATCATCTCCTATAGCACCAGAGAACAAAGAGCTTGACAGCTTAATCAATGAACTCTATAAAGACCTAGAAGAACTCAAGGTGAATAGAGCTAAGCTCAAAAAAATTGAAGAAGAGTTAGCAGAGGACGAAGCTGTAAACGAAGCAGTTAAAAGGGCTACATCTAAAAAAGAGGAATCGGTTAAAATTGAAGCTGAGGAGAAAAGTGAGCCTAAAGAAACAATTCCTAAAAAGGATGATACACCTGTAAAGAAGATTACAGAGTCAAGGTCAGCGCGAGTTAGTACAGCAACTCCAATAGATGGAGATGACATAAAATCATCAAAAAAATCAGGTGCAGCTACTGCTAAAGCAGAGGAAAAAGAAAAGAAAACAGAATCCGTTAATAAGGAAGAGCCTAAAGCTGCAGCAAAGAAAGTAGCTAAGAAAACAGCTGATAAAGAAACAAAGCCCAAAAAAGCTAACGTCAAAAAAACCACTCCTAAAACAGCTACAAAAAAGACAGAATCTGCAAAGAAGGCGCCAGCAAAGAAAAAGACAACAACTCCTAAAAAAGAAGCCCCAAAACCGGTTGCTAAACCGGCAGCTAAAAAAGCTACAACTAAAACCAAAGCATCCACATCGGCAACAAAAAAAACAACTGCGAAAAAAACTGCAGCAACTAAAACGGCCAAACCAACAGCAAAATCTAAAGCTGCTGTCAGCTCCTCGAAGGCCAAGTCTTCAGAAGAGAAAAAAACCAGCACATCAAAAGACACTGCTGAGCATGACCAGATAATCAGCGAATTTATTCGCACCAACCCTAGCATCTCTAAACCAACCAAGACTACACCAAAAAAGAATCTACCAGACCTTTCTGAAAGCAGCACACAGCTACATCCAGATGTTGCGTCAGAGTATTTAGCGGAGATTTATGTGGCACAAGGTAGGATAAAGAGAGCCTGTCAAATATATGAAGCATTGATAGTGCGATTTCCTGAAAAATCGATTTACTTTGCGGACATTATCAAAAAATTAAACGAATCGAATTAGAATGTACGGGCTAATTGTTGGTATTATCATCCTTGTTGCTTTCCTATTAATACTAGTTGTACTTGCTCAAAACCCAAAAGGTGGCGGACTTTCAAGTCAGTTTGGAGGATCTGGTGCACAGCAAGTTATGGGTGTGAAAAAGACGGGAGATATCTTAGAAAAAATGACCTGGGGTCTTGCTATAGGACTTTTGGTTCTTACTCTTTCTACTAATTTCTTCATAGAAGAAAATGTTCAGACTCTTTCATCTCCGAATATTGAAAGTGCACAAGAATCAGTACTTCCTCCTCAAAACATTGCACCAGCTGCAGGTAGCGATTTGAATGACCTAGGTTTGGATAGCGATTCTACGAATTAAAAAATTCGTCCGCTTTTTCCAGAATCTGGAGCGAAGAACACAAGATATTTTTAAAGCTGATTTCATAAGATGGTAACACATCTAGAAATCAGCTTTTCTATTTTTAGCACCGCATTCCCTACTTCCTCTTTAGTCTACTAAGAAGGAATCTCTATTTGTCTATACCTACGGTTGAGCATTGCACAGCTTCTTCTTTGTCTGATTTAATTCACACTTAGACAATCAACTTTGGCAGACTGTCAGCGAATGTCATATTTCAATGACACGAACTGATATTTTGTCAGTAACAACTTGACAAAACTGACAGTTTGTTAAGGATAATAGCATTGGCACATAAAGTGCTATAGCCAAGTCAGAAATTATTTATTCAAAACACCAATATAAAATTTAATAACATGTCAAAAGTAAACTTCAAACCACTTGCCGATAGAGTCCTAGTGGAGCCAGCGGCAGCCGAAGAAAAAACTGCTTCAGGTATTATTATTCCTGACACTGCAAAAGAAAAGCCTCAGAGAGGTTCGATCGTTGCAATTGGTACTGGTAAGAAAGATGAGCCTATCAATGTGAAGGTTGGAGATCAGGTTTTATATGGCAAGTATTCTGGCACAGAGCTTTCTATTGATGGTGTAGACTACCTCATCATGAAAGAAAGTGACATCTACGGAGTACTTTAATTCATAATTTTTTTCATAAAGACACATTAAAAATTCAAATCATAAAATATTATGGCTAAAGAAATTTTCTTCGATACGGACGCTAGAGACAACATCAAAAAAGGTGTAGACATTCTAGCGGATGCTGTGAAAGTAACCTTAGGACCTAAGGGACGAAATGTAATCTTAGACAAGAAATTCGGAGCTCCAACCGTAACTAAAGATGGAGTCTCTGTGGCTAAGGAAATAGAGCTCAAAAACCCAATCGAAAACATGGGTGCTCAATTGGTGAAGGAAGTAGCTTCTAAGACGGCTGATGATGCTGGAGATGGAACTACTACTGCTACTGTATTGACACAAGCTATCTTCGGTCACGGCATCAAAAACGTGGCAGCAGGAGCTAACCCAATGGATCTTAAGAGAGGAATTGACAAGGCTGTTGCCAAAATCATAGAAAACCTTAGATCACAGTCTAAAGCTATCAGTACTTCAGAAGAAATCGCTCAGGTGGCTTCTGTATCTGCTAACAACGACGCAGAGATAGGTAAGATGATCGCTGATGCGATGGACAAAGTGGGTAAAGATGGTGTAATCACAGTTGAAGAAGCTAAAGGTACTGAGACTGAAGTGAAGACTGTAGAAGGTATGCAGTTTGACAGAGGGTATCTTTCTCCATACTTCGTGACCAACACTGAGAAGATGGAAGCCGAATTGGAAAATCCATATATCCTTATCTATGACAAGAAAGTATCTAACATGAAGGAGCTTCTTCCAGTATTGGAAGCAACAGCTCAGACTGGAAGACCTTTATTGATCATCGCAGAAGATGTTGAAGGTGAAGCACTAGCTACTTTAGTGGTAAACAAAATCAGAGGATCTCTGAAAATCGCTGCGGTAAAAGCTCCTGGATTTGGTGATAGAAGAAAAGCTATGCTTGAAGATATCGCTGTGTTGACTGGTGGTACTTTGATCTCTGAAGAAAGAGGTTACAAACTAGAAAATGCGACACTTGACTACTTGGGTACTGCTGAAAAAGTAACGATTGACAAAGACAATACCATCGTAGTAAATGGTGCGGGTAAGTCTGAAGACATCCAAGCTCGTGTTGGTCAGATCAAATCTCAAATAGAAAATACCACTTCTGATTATGACAAAGAAAAGCTTCAAGAAAGATTAGCAAAGCTATCTGGCGGAGTAGCTATTCTTTACATAGGTGCTGCCACTGAGGTGGAAATGAAAGAGAAGAAAGACAGAGTAGATGATGCGCTGCACGCTACAAGAGCTGCTGTACAAGAAGGTATCGTAGCTGGTGGTGGAGTTGCTTTGATCAGAGCGCTTAGCGCGATAGAAGGCTTGGAATTGGATAACATCGACCAGACTACTGGTGTGAAAATCATTTACAATGCTATCCAAGCTCCTTTGAGAACAATCGTCAACAATGCTGGAGGTGAAGCTTCTGTAGTAGTGAATGCTGTGAAAGGCGGCAAAAACGATTACGGATTCAACGCTGCTTCTGGAGAATATGTGAACATGTTCAAAGCGGGTATCATTGACCCAACTAAAGTGACACGTTTGGCTTTGGAGAATGCTGCTTCTATTGCTTCTCTCCTATTGACTACTGAATGCGTAATAGCTGATTCTCCTGAGGAAGAGCCAGCTGGAATGCCAGGTGGTATACCAGGCGGAATGCCAGGTGGGATGGGCGGCATGATGTAATCAGCCGATCATCAGAGGTACAATGAAAGCCCACTTCCTGAGGAAGTGGGCTTTCTGTTTTTTTGCAGGTCATTTCTGAATCTAAGCTGTTCATGACAGATGGATTAGCTCTTTTGACTAATTTCACAAAAACGAATAACAATGGAAGAATTCAAGCTCAAGGCAGGCGAAGATTACATTCAGCTTAATGATTTACTAAAAGTGATGAGCTGGGTAGCTTCTGGAGGTGAGGCTAAGCAGTTTATTCTCAACGAAGACGTACACGTAAATCAAAACCCTGAACTGAGGATTCGAAGAAAACTCAGAGCTGGAGACACAGTCCAATTTAATGGCAATGAAGTAGTGGTAAAGGCATGAAAGCAGCGACAGTTACTGAAATAAAAAGAGAACTGTCACACAAGACGGACAAGGAGTTGGTAGAGCTTTGTTTGCGCTTGTCTAAATTCAAAAAGGAGAATAAGGAGCTGCTTACCTATTTGCTTTATGAAGCAGATGATATTCACTCTTATATCCTGAATGTGCAAGACGAAATAGAAGATGCTTTTAATCAGATAAAAAAAACAAGCTATTACTTCATCGCCAAAAGCATGCGCAAAACCCTCAGGGTTACCAAAAAATTCATTCGATACTCTCAGAACAAGCAGGTAGAAGTAGAACTTTTAATCTATTTCTGCGAACAGATGAGAGATTTCGAACCTAGCATCAACCGAAGCACTGCTTTGATCAATCTCTATGATCGACAGATTGCATTGATCAAGAAAGCGCTTGCTACTTTAAATGAAGACTTGCAATACGACTATCAAATAAGCTTGGATAAGCTCTAGCTTGACTTCAAAAGTCCCTCTATCTGATCGCCAATATTTCCTGAAGGTCTCGCAGCATTGGCATCCACAATCTTTCCTTCCTGATCAATTAGAATGAATCTTGGGATTGAGTTAATCACATAATCCTGATTGATTTTAGAACTCCATGCGCCAGGGGCATATAGATGAATCCCTCCTAATTCTCTATCAGCTACCATTTTGCGCCATGGATCTGGTGAACTATCAATGCTGATGGCTAGAAATGCCACTGGTGTATCCTTGAAGCGGTTTTGTAATTTCTCCATAGCTGGATGTTCTGCTATACACGGACCACACCATGTAGCCCAGACATCTATATACACCACTTTCCCAGTAAAGTCTGCCATACCCAAAGTATCACCATCAATACTCACGAAACTAAAATCTGGGGCAGTCACGCCTTTTTCAATTTTAGCAAACTTCGCGACGATCTCTGCCACCTCATCTCCCTTCTCTGCATCTGTATTGTCCAAATTAAAAGCTTCTATCATTTCGCCTCTATGAGCTTCACCAATGGTCAAGTAACTGTACTTAATGAGCTGATATAACAAGTCAGCCTTCAGAGACTTAATGGTCACTATCTCATTAAGAGCCGTCAAATAATTTCCGTAATCATTGTTGCCCTCTGAGCCCTGAATCTTATCCAATTGGGCTGCTCTCAACTCTACTGCACCATCCACATATCTCTTAAATGCTGGGTATCTCAAATTAGAGCTATCTGAAACATCCAATAAAGATTGAAATGAGTAATAATCTGAAGAAACCGCAAACGAATCTAAGCCTAGGGCATAGGGATGATATCTTTCATATAAGAGCTTTGAACTGGCTGCTTCCCATTTGGAATTATTGATAGTAAATGATTTGAACTCCTCATCCGCCACTGCCAATTTGGTAAGCAAGTTTAGCTTGATGGCTGTAATCGAGTCAAGCGTCTTAATAAAATCTTCCTCCTCTAAACTGTATAGCTCTCTGCCTCCAATAAGTGAGTCCTGCAAAAGGACAATTGCCGCTTTGTAATTGTTGACATCAGACAGATCACCGCTAAATTCGAGCGTCTCATCAAACATCTCAGGGTTTAACGTAAGTCGAATCGCCTTGCCCGGTCTCATATAAATCATGGCAATCTCATCGCCATGACCAAAACGGATTTCAGTAGCCTCCTGCAAGGGTAGCTCTGTAGCAAATTGATTATTGGCATCCAGAGTATCAGTGATCGTGGTATCCTTTAATCTGAATGTCACGATATCTCCTTCTGGGTTGGTAATTTCACCACTGATCAAGGTAGTCTTCGCCTCCTCTTTTGGTTCGCAAGAAACGATAACAAAAAACAGTATAATCGGGAAAATATAGGATGACTTCATTGCAAAGGATTTTATAAGATTAAGGAAGTTAAACCTCCTCATCTGGTTAGGATAATACTTAAAATTAATCAAATTTTAAGATTGACCTTCTATCGAGAATTTACCAAAAAGACCTGATTAAGGTTCTTGAGCTCTTCCGGCTCACTCCTAAGCCTAAAAAAATATCGTATCTATACATCAATCAAAAAATACGCATTCCGGTCATGTTTTCGCCAGATGCAACGCTTCTTCTTCAAAACCTCGTTAATTTTGGGTTTCTCACCAAATAAAATAATGTTTTGAAACAGCTATTAAATTTCAAAATGATCCGATTGCTATTCTTTGGAGGAATATTCGGTTCGTTACTCAGCTCATGTAATTTGGATGAGCTGCCAGACTTGAACAACACCTACTTACCTGACTATGAAGGGGGGATTGCCATTTTGCTGGTCAATGATACAGTAACTTTCGGAGACTTCTTGACAGAAAACATCGAAGACACCACGGTGTATAGTATTGATGAAAATCAGAGTATTGTATTTTCCTATTTGATAGAGCAGGAGTTTAGCGCAGGAGACAACTTTGTGGAAATAGATGATTTCACAAAATTTCAATCCATACCAGGGCCGGGTGCAACACCTATTCCTTTCCCTCGGGATACGGTCATTACCATACAAGAGACGATCACCTTTGATTTCCCTACTTCTAATGGAGAGCAGGTAGATTCACTTTATTATGCAGGTGGTGCTTTTACCTTGTTCATGGATTCTAGATATCCATTTCCTATATCTTATGAATTCAGCACTAACTCTTTCCTTGAACTTGCGTCAGCTAATCCAATCTACTTCACAGATGACATAGGACCAAGATTGCAATCATCTCAATCTCAAGATCTCTTGGGCTACAAATCTTTACTCACTCCTGTAAATGGAGTCAACGAATTTGAGGTATTGGTCACTGCTAATATTTCCTTGAGTCAAGGAGATCAACTAGATGGGACTGAAGAGTTGATTGTTCAGATCGGAGTGGAAAATCCTGATTTGGATGTGATATTCGGATACTTTGATAAGGACACCTTTGATATCGGAGAACAATCCGTGGATCTAGATTTCTTCGATGATCTAGGTGGTGAAGGGATAGAATTTGAAGCGCCTAATATCGAATTCACGGTACAAAATAGTTTTGGAATACCAGTAACGCTCGATTTTGGTAGCGTTTACGCCACATACGCTGAGGACGATGACTTGATGCTTATGGGTGATAATCTCAAAGAAATATCAGCTCCCGAAACAGCTAATTTCGGCACCACAGCTATATCGGTATTGTCTATTGACAATACAAATTCCAACCTTAGGGATATCCTTGCAGGATCTCCTACTAGCATGGTACTTCCACTTGTTGGGTATACCAATAGCGGAGATGTTACTAGCAATTTCTTGTCGAAGGAATCAAACATTGCAGTGGATGCTAAAGTGAGTATTCCACTTAAGCTGAAAATGGATGGATTTGAATATGAAGAAGTGTTTGAATTGGATGGAGCAGAAGACCTGGAAGGTACCAAGGAGCTTAGTATGCTATTCAATACCGTCAATGAATTGCCATTTACCGGGTCTATAGACTTATATATGCTCGATGAAGATAGCGTAGTGCTTGGCTCACTATTGAACCAAGACATATTCACCGCTCCTGATAGCTACAATGCAAATGGAAAAGTTTCATCTCCATCTGAGAACTCAACCAATGTGGTACTAGACGAACAATTGATAGACGCGCTCGTCAATGCCACGGAAATGAAAGTGGTTGTTAGAGTTAATTCTTACGATAGTCAAAATGGAAATTTTATTGAGGTGTTTGCAGATTATGATCTTCAATTGAAGATAGGAATCGCGGGAGATATTTCATTAGACTTAAACGGCAATTAATCATGAAGAAATTACTTTATATATCATTATTAGCAATTGCCAATTTAAGTTTTGGCCAGTTCAACTTGAGCTTCTACCAGATGGGTGGAGCTACTCCGCAGCACAATAATTATAATGCAGCTGCTTTTCCAAAATCACGTTCATTTGTGAGCTTTCCTGTTATATCAGGAATTGACATGAGTGTCAATAATAGTTTCGGCATGACGGATATTCTCACCACGACTGGTGATTCTACGCTGATTGATGTCAACCGATTCTTAGCTGAGCAAAAGGAAGGAGCCTATATGAACATGCTGTTTACTCCTACCATTTTTATGGCTGGATTCAGAACAGGCCAGAATGGCTTTGTGACATTGTTTGTCAACGAACGTCTTGATGCTACCCTCTTCTATCCTATCAAACTTGTCAACTTCCTTTGGGAGGGAAACAAGAACTTTATTGGAGAGGAATATGAGATAAATGACTTATCCTATGACATGACCTATTATCGTGAAGTAGGCCTGGGATATGGTAGAGATTTTGAAATCTTAGGTAAAAAAACATCCATTGGAGTTAGGGCAAAGTACCTAATTGGAGTTTTTCACGCTAGTATAGAAGACGAACTTAATATGTCTGTTTACACTAGCGAAGATGACTATTCTATAGAGGTAGCTTTAAAATCGGGAACTGCACGTAGTGCGGGGTACAATGCCTTAGTAGATGAATCAGACTTTGGGTATGCAGCTTATAATGGCAATACTGGATTTGGGTTTGACTTGGGAGTTCAGATGGAGCTTACAGATAGACTTTCTGTAGGTTTAGCTGCCAATGACATGGGCTTCATTAATTGGTCCGATGATTCTGAGACTGCTTCATTTACAGGTACTAGTTTCACCATAGAGGGAGCTTCTTTTGATGAGATCGATGCGCTAGCAGATGCAGTGATGGATTCTATAGACGCACTAGAAATTGATACTGTTGCGAATTCATTCCGAACTAGTCTTAATACAAGATTATTCTTATCTGGAAGCTACCGCGTGACTGAGCAGGGATATGCGCAGGCCACTATCTCCAACTACTTCACTCAAGGAAAAATGAGAAGCGCTTTTGGAGTGGGCTATATGCAGAATCTTGGCAATTGGCTAACTGCCTCAGTGACCGGATCGATCGCTCCACAGAGCGGTGCTGACATGGGTGTAGGCCTGATGCTTAGAGGTGGATTCTTCCAGTTGTATACCAACGTTGACAACCTTTTTGGCACCTTGAATATCCCTCAAGCATCTGGTCTGAATTTCAAGTTCGGAATCAATTTCCTATTCGGAAAAGCAGAGAAAAAGGAAAAGAAATCGAAGGCCTAGTTAACAATAGCATTTAAAGTCAATCACAAAATCTCTATGGATACCATGGAGATTTTTTTTGTTATCAATCGACGAAACTAGACGATTTAACATTTCATTTTTAAATTGAGGACATGAGCACAGACCAACACTTACGTTATCCAATTGGAGAATTCTTAGTACCTGACAATATTACTGCCGAGCACATTGCCAATTGGATAAGTGAGATAGCTACATTCCCTCAGAGGCTAAAAGATATGCTAGTCAGCATCACCTCTGAACAACAAGGATGGAAATACCGAACTGGAAGTTGGACGATTACGCAGCTCGTGCATCACTGCGCAGACAGTCATCTCAATAGTCTAATGAGGTTCAAATTGGCGATAACAGAAGATCGGCCAAAAATAAAACCTTACGACGAAGTAGCTTGGGCAGAATTGGCGGATGATTTAGAAACAGATCTTGGTTATGCCCTGCTCCTTTTGGAAGGTCTCCATCACAAATGGGTCGTCTTGCTCAATAGTCTTGCACCCAAAGATCTAGAGCGCACATTTGCTCACCCAGAGCATGGTACCATATTCACATTGAAGGAAACTATAGGTTCTTATGCATGGCACTGCAATCATCACCTTGCTCACATCAAGTTAGCCTTAGACAGTCAAGGGAGATATTCCTAATGCAATTAGGCAATACCTGCTCCGTTTTCAGCTAGTTGATCTGGGCTCACGGCGCGCAATGAACCATCGACATTCTCTGCGAACAATAGCATACCCTGAGATTCTATCCCCATAATCTTTCGAGGAGCAAGGTTGGACATCACTACGACCTTTTTACCTACCATTTCTTCAGGTGTAAAATGCTTAGCTACACCACTAACAATGGTGCGTGTATCTAATCCAGTATCTACAGAGAATTTTAGCAATTTGTTTGATTTTTCTACCTTCTCGGCGGTTTTGATCTCCCCCACTCTCAGATCCATCTTCATGAAATCATCAAACGTAACAGGGTCTTTTGCCGGAAGTACTTTCACCTCATCAGAGGCTGCTTCATTTTCCATTTTAGTATCCATAAGTTTTTTAACCTGCGCTTCTACAGCGTCATCCTCTATTTTCTCAAAAAGCAATTTGGCTTCCTTTATCTGCAATCCATCAGCTAGCAAATCAATTCCTCCTGCCGAAGACCATGAAATCTCCGTCTGATTAAGCATATCTTTTAGTTTACCAGAAGTAAAGGGCAGAAAAGGTTCGGAAAGTATTGTAAGACTCCCTGCCAACTGTAGAGCTATGTTCATGATGGTAGCTACTCGTTCTGGATCGGTTTTGATAAGTTTCCAAGGCTCAGTATCCGCCAAGTACTTGTTCCCTTCCCGAGCCAGGTCAATCAGGTGAGTGGATGCCTCGCGAAACTTATACTGCCCTATTGCTTTCTCTATTTTCTCAGGGTAGGTTGCTATAGCCTCAATCACCTGCTGATCTCTATCTTGAATCTCATTCCTAGCCGGAATTTTTCCTTCATAATACTTATGAGTCAAGACAACCGCTCTATTAATGAAATTGCCGAAGATGGCCACCAACTCGCTATTATTCCTGGTTTGAAAGTCCTTCCAAGTGAAATCATTATCCTTGGTCTCAGGAGCATTGGCTGTCAGCACATACCTAAGCACGTCTTGCTTATCCGGAAACTCTTCCAAATATTCATGAAGCCAAACCGCCCAATTACGAGATGTAGAAATCTTGTTAGATTCAAGATTCAAAAATTCATTGGCTGGTACATTATCAGGCAAGATGTAATCTCCGTCAGCCTTTAGCAATGCAGGGAATATTACGCAGTGAAACACAATATTATCTTTCCCAATAAAGTGCACCAATTTGGTATCATCTTTCTTCCAATAGTCCTCCCAGTCCTTACCTTCTCTGGCTGCCCATTCCTTTGTAGCAGAGATGTAGCCAATTGGTGCATCAAACCAAACGTAAAGCACCTTACCCTCTGCCCCTTCTACAGGCACAGGTATTCCCCAATCCAAATCCCGAGTCATCGGCCTAGGGCGCAGACCATTGTCCAACCAGCTTTTGCATTGGCCGGACACGTTAACTTTCCATTCTTTATGATCTTCTAATATCCACTGTCGCAACCACTCCTCGTACTGATCCAGCGGAAAATACCAATGCTTAGTTTCCTTCATGATTGGAGACTCTCCACTCAACATTGATTTTGGATTAATCAATTCAGAAGGGCTCAGTGTAGAACCACATTGCTCACACTGATCGCCGTATGCCTCAGGAAAGCTACAAGTAGGACACGTCCCTTTGATGTATCTATCAGCCAAGAATTGATTCTCTTTAGCATCAAAAAACTGCTCTGACGCCTTTTCATCGAACTTACCATTGTCATAAAGTCTCTTAAAAAAATCGGAGGCAGTTTCGTGGTGAACTTTGGCGCTAGTGCGCGAATAAGTACTGAAGCTTATTCCAAATTTTTCGAAAGAATCTTTAATCTGACTATGGTACTTATCCACTACTTGCTGCGGTGTGACGCCTTCCTTTCTGGCACGGAGTGTAATCGCTACACCATGCTCATCAGACCCACAAATAAACGCTACATCCTTACCTGTTAGTCTCAAAAAACGTGCGTAAATATCCGCTGGAACATAAACTCCAGCGAGGTGTCCTATGTGCACCGGGCCATTAGCATAAGGAAGCGCCGCAGTAATGGTATATCGTTTGAATTGATCGTCGTTCATAGCAATTTTTAATCGACCGCAAATATAGAAAGAATATGATGTGAGACATTGATTACAATTCTCTTGTATTTGCTTTTCTTCGCAGCTTACGAAGCAACCATTGAACTATAGTTACTACCTCTAAAATAAAACCATTGTAAGTCTGTTAGTTCTATGCGTTTATTTAGTCGATTCAAATCAAACCGAACATATGAAATACGTTCTTCTTTTAATTCTTGTCACAATTTCAACGCTTTGTATAGGTCAGGAACGCAAATACTTGGTCGAAATAGATTTGAATATGGCACAAGATGATAAGCTGCCGGTAGTCATTTACCCTCCAAAAACTGATGCTGAATATGTGGAGTATCATATGCCCAAAATCGTCCCCGGGACATATAGCATCTCAGATTTTGGAAGGTTTGTTTCTGATTTCAAAGCATTTGATATGGATGGAAATGAATTGGAAATTGACAGAACATCTACCAACATTTGGAGTATTGCCAATGAAGGAGAATTGCATAGAATTACCTACTGGGTAGATGATACCTGGGATGCTACCGAAAACTACAAATCCAAAAAAGACAATATCGTATTTGAACCGGGTGGAACGGGTATAAATGCCGAAGATTCCCTCTTCATGATCAACACATTTGGCTTTATTGGTTATCTCAATAATCATAAGTTTTTGCCTTACGAACTATCCATTAAACACACTCAAGAACTGTTTGGAGCCACTGCATTGAAGAAGGAAGTGAAGTCTCCCGAGTTAGACGTATTCTATGCGGATGATTACAATTTCTTGGCAGATGGGCCCATCATGTATTCTATTCCAGATACTACCACCAGACAAATAGCCAATGCTGAGATTATAGTCTCGGTTTTCTCACCCAATAAGAAACTGACATCCACTGAGGTCATGGATAATATAGAAGATCTCATGATCGCGCAGAGCAAATACCTTGGTGGCTCATTGCCGGTAGATCGGTATGCATATCTGATTTACCTCTACGATTATTACCCCATTTCTGGAGCCACGGGAGCACTCGAACACTCCTATTCGTCTGTTTACTCGCTTGGCGAGCGAAATGCCGACAGGATCGCTAAGAAGGTTCGTGATGTAGCGGCTCATGAGTTTTTGCATATCGTTACACCTCTGAACATTCACTCGAAAGAAATAGGTGAATTTGATTATATCAATCCTAAAATGTCCAAACACCTTTGGTTGTATGAGGGTGTTACCGAGTACGGATCTATTCACGTACAGGTCAAACATGACTTATTTTCCAAGGAAATGTTCCTCGATGAAATCCTTACCAAAATTAAGACAGCTAGTAATTTTCCGGAAATCTCATTTACTGAAATGAGCGAAAAAATATTAGAGCCCGCCTATGAGGACATGTACCGAAACGTCTATGAAAAAGGTGCTTTGATAGGACTTTGTCTTGACCTATATATTATTAAATACTCCAACGGAGAGAAAAACTTACAGTGGTTGATGCAGGAACTCTCTAAAAAGTATGGGAAAGAAACTTCATTTGAAGATGATGAATTGTTTGATGTGATTACTCAAATGACCTCTCCGGAAATAGGAACGTTTTTGAACACTCATGTGGCAGGGAATGAGCCACTGCCTCTGCAAGAAGTATTAGAATGGGCCGGCATTGATTATGCCGCCGAAAAGAGAACCACACAAATCAGTCTAGGTAGATTTGGGCTAGGCCTCAATGATGACAAAGAGCTTATCATAGATGATGTGTCCAACCTCAACTCCTTCGGCAAGGAAATGGGATTGAAGGTGGGTGATGTCCTCATGGAGTTGAATGGGCAAGAATTTACTCTGATGACAGCCAAGCAGGTAATGGCAGATACAAGAGCTAACGTGAAAGAGGGAGAAACGATCACTATGTTGGTCGGCAGAGAAAAAAGGGGTAAAATCAAACCTAAGAAACTCAAAGCCAAGGCTATCGAAGTACCTGTGATTCAGAAGAATTTTATTGAGTTTGTCAGTGAGCCCTCAGAGGAACAACAAAAAATTAGAAATCTCTGGCTTGAAGAGTAACAGCTGATAGAATAAAAGAAGCTGGCTCCAAGTCCCTCATACATTTGAAATTATTTCAAAATGAACGTTTGTTTGGACTTATGAACCAGCTTCTCATTGATGTTATCTGAGGCTCACCAAATCAATTATTTTATTAGATACTCTCGGGCAAAGTGTGTTGTCTCCCTTCATTCTGATTCTTGAGATAGTCCATCAATGGAGAAAAATAATTGAGCATAGCTTTTGCATTGATGCCCTCACCTGTTGTCTCTTTGAGCAGTTCTCTCCAATCTCGAGTAGCGCCCACAGAAAGGATCTCATGGAGAAACTGACCAATTTCTTTGTTGCCATAGTAGTTGGTAGCTCTTGGATCCTGACCCAATATGTTGGTAGCTATGTGATCGTGCAATTGAAATAGAAGAGCGAAAGACAGTGCGTAATCATAGTACTGAGCCGCATCGTTATTGATATGCGTTTTGGAAGCAGCATCGCAGTATTCCGACCCTCTTTCTGAAGGAGGAACTATACCCTGATATTTAGCTTTCAGCGCCCACCAATTTTCATTGTATGCTTCTTTGCTCATATCAGTACTATACAAGTCTTTTTCAAAATTGGTCATAACCCCTGCAGACCAAGGTATGAATACGATATAATTCAGCGCCTCTTTGAGTAAAGTCTGAGTCTCATCTGTCTCTATCTCGCCATCAATCAGGCCAACACCCTCTAGGAAAGGTTTCTGCATGGCCGCCAAGCCCATCATACTCCCTACAGCTTCATGAAATGCCCGGTTAGCACCTCCTCTTAGCAATGGCGGCACCTCCGGATTGGTGTATTCCATATAATAATAGATATGACCCAATTCATGATGAGTAGTCTCATACCATTCCGAATTTGGCTTCACACTCATAAGGCTTCTCAGATCGTTTTTTAGATCTAGGTGCCACGCAGATGCGTGATTATTCTTTTTGTACTCAGCACCCTCAGGCAAAGGGTACAAACTGCTTAACTCATAGAAACTGTTTGGTAATGGATCAAAACCCAGACTGATGTAAAATCTTTCCGATTGCTCCACCAGCCATTCCGATCCTTTGGTCTCAAGTATTCCGTCTAGATCTAGACCTTCCACGTCAACCATGGCCGACCAGTCTTGCCCCCATCTGTTTGTCAACCAATGTGCTGGCAACATTTCAGGCACCTCTGAATCGAACTTTTCTGCCAACTCATATCTCGCATATGTGTGTAGTTCCCTATACAGTGGCCAGATATCGGTAACCAATTGATCACAAGTCTGAATCATCTCCTCTGTGGTCATGCCATAGTCAGAGACTTGGTAAGCGAAATAATCTTCATAACCGAGCGCTCCTACAGTCTGATTTCTGAGCTCTTTCAGCTCGGACAAACCATCTCTTAAGTTCAAGCCGACTCCTTTACTGGTTTCCCAAGCATTTTTTCTCTCCTCTAGGTCAACGCTACTGCTCAGAATATCATCTAGGTCATTAGTAGTAACCGACTTACCTTCAATCTTAAAATCATATCCAAAAAGCAATTCATTTTGATTAGCCTCTGCTTTGATCCTGGCAGACACCAATTCTGGTATGGTTCCGGGATTGTTTGCAGCTGCATAAAGCATGGATTCCAGTTGCTTTACCTGAAGTTCATCCAGTTCTGATTTCTTATCGAGCAATGCCTTTATCTTGGCAATATTAGATTCACTACCTGTAAACTTGGCCAATGCCTCATTTGCATTCTGTACTTTAAAAGCGTTCGCAGTATCACCAGGAATGATTTTCGTGTTGGCGTCCCATTCTGCAAGGGCTGATTTATAATACAGATCAAGAAAAGTATTGGTGTACTCATCTAGAAATAACTGGGCTTCTTCTTTGGGTGGTTTGGCACAACCAGACATCAATACAATGGCTAATGTTGCAAAAATTAGATTTTTCATTTTTTCAAAAGGGGGTTGATTGTAGGTGCAAAATACCTAATCCTAATCAAACAAGGTATTAGCCGACAATACAGATTGCTCTACTTTGCTAATTTCCTAAAGGCAAAAGATAAAATGAGCAAGAGCCATGGAGTCCCATGAAAAAGCAAATCGAAATAATCCATAGCTGACATTCCTACACCACCACCGCTTAGCCATTTGAGCTTGCCATAGATGTGAGGTTCAGGTACAAATGGAGCCAATCCTAAAGTGAAGCTCATGATCAATACCATCTTGAAGGTACTATCTGCCTTGAGAAATTTTATCATTCGCAATAGTAACCAGACCCCAAGGAGTAAAAGGTAACATTAGTTACCTCCGGCGCATCTTTCTGAGTCCATTCATATAAGCCCACATCATCTTGAGCTTTGATCCTCCCTTGCGGGACATTTCCATCGCATCCCAAAGTTCCTCTGGTACTTGATCCAGCTGATTGAATTCGCCTGCACCTTTGAGCCATTCTCCACCATCAATGGTGATCACCTCCCCGTTGACATAGGCAGAGAAATCAGATACTAGATAAGCCGCTAGATTGGCTAGTTCTTGATGATCCCCTACTCTACCCACTGGCACCTTCTTGGCAGGATCAAACTTATCTTTCAAGCCTGCAGGCAATAGTCGATCCCAAGCACCCTTAGTCGGGAATGGCCCTGGTGCGATCGCATTGGCTCTGATACCGTACTGAGCCCACTCTACTGCCAATGATCTGGTCATCGCCAATACGCCTGCTTTGGCGCAAGCAGATGGTACCACGTATCCTGACCCTGTCCAGGCATAAGTTGTAACAATGCTCAAAATATTTCCTGGGTGTTTGTTTTCAATCCAATCCTTACCCAAAGCAAGTGTGAAATTGTATGAGCCCTTCAATACAATATCTACTACCGTATCGAATGCTCTATGAGATAACCGCTCCGTTGGGCTGATAAAGTTGCCAGCAGCATTATTGAGCAAAACATCGATCTGCCCAAACTTCTCTTTGGTATCGGAGATTACTTTCTCTACTTGGTCATATTCCCTGACATCACAGGCCAAAGCTAAGACCTCATTGCCTGTCGCATCCGAAATTTCCTTCGCTGTTTCTTCCAGTACCTCTAGTCTTCTGCTTGTGATTACCAAATTGGCACCAAGCCTAGAGAAATAGGTGCCCATGGATTTTCCAAGGCCCGTTCCTCCTCCTGTGACGAGAATTGTTTTGCCACGAAGTGCATCTTCGCGCAGCATTCCTTCTGAGTAATTCATATCATTTCTGGGTTAAGACAGAAAGATAACAAAACCCACTTTAAGACTTAGTACGAATCTATTTTTGCGGCAATTTGTCTTTTATCATCCCATAAAAGAAGGTGCCGAGAATCGCAGATAAGAAAACTACGATGAACACGACATAGCCATTTCCCATAATGATGTAAATAGGTCCTGGACAGGCGCCAGTTAATGCCCAGCCCAAACCGAAAATAGTACCTCCAATAAGTGGCGGCCAAAACACTTTGTTTTTCTCCGGAATGGATATGGGATTACCTTCAAAATCTTTGAGATCAAATCGTTTGATGATCTGTATGGCTATGACCCCTAAGATCACCGCTGAACCAATGACTCCAAACATGTGAAAAGATTCGAAACGAAACATTTCATAAATTCTAAACCATGATACCACTTCAGCCTTTGTCAATACGATTCCGAAAATGATACCTGCGAGTAATATTTTGATGGCTTTCATAAGATGATCGGGAGTAAGAAGTGAGTAACGGCCAGGCCGCCAATAAAAAACCCTACAACAGCTACAAGAGAAGGCCACTGCAAATTGCTCAAGCCTGTGATAGCATGTCCTGATGTACAACCCTCTGCATATCTAGTACCAAAACCTACCAAAAAGCCACCCAGAACCATGAAAATCAATCCCTGAGTAGTCAATAGATTTTCCCAGCTAAATATTGAGCTAGGAAGAAATTCTTCTCCGGGGTTCGTGATTCCTAATTCCTGCAAGGACAAAATCGTACTTTGGCTTAGATCGATGGCTTGCTCTGGAGCCATAAATGTAGATGCGATGTACCCTCCCAATAGGGCTCCAAGGACGAATAATAGGTTCCAACTGGTAGATTTCCAATCCACATCGAAATAGTCTCCCAAACGGCCTGCTCCCCCAATTGAGCATATGGTTTTTAAGGTAGAAGACACTCCAAATGTTTTTCCAAAGAAAAACATAAGAACCATGATCAATGTAATCATGGGGCCTGCAACGTACCATGCCCAAGGGGCATGAATGATATCATTCATATTACTTTCATTTTAAATCAATCTTCGAAACTATGGAATTTAAATAATGGTTCAAAGGGAAGGCCTTTTTCTTCAAAACCTTATGCAAGAAACTAGTCCATGCCAGCAATCCATTCTCTGATAAGCTCTACCCCTTCCTCATGCCGCAGCTTTCTTCCTAGTTCAGGCATCATCACACCAGGATCTAGGGAGTTGATCCGATAGAGTAAAATAGAAGATTGGGGCTCACCAGGCACAATGCCATATTGTAATCCTCCCGAACCTCTTCCAGCAGCTACCGGGGGTTTGCTCACACCCAACTTATAAGGATCCTCCTCACTATAGGTAAGGTAGAGCCCAGTGTTTTTAGCAGGACCTTCCGTCCGATGGCAATGTGCGCAATTCGCTTCCAACCAAGCCCGAGATCTTTGCTCAATCGATCCAGTTTTTGGGTCATTCCATACTGGCAACTGAGGTCTTTGATTTTCTTCTGGTAAGTGCGTAAGAATACCTTGCTGAGCCCAAAAGTCCAATTGATTCATGAACCCACTTGCGTATTGATAGCCCTTATTCAATTGTCTGGCAGAAGGGCCTATTGGACTCATCTTTGCTGAGAGCTCATGGCAGCTTTTGCATTGCACGAGGTTTGGCACTGAGTAGTTCACCTTCTTGAGCTCTCCAGATTCATCTGTCCAGCTGACCGGCACTGTGCGACCTGCTACTTCCAAGGCAGCATCGGTTTGGGCGTCATCCCAAACATAAGTCAATGCTTCCCAGCCTGATGTCTGATGAATCAGTAGTCGGGTCTCAATAATTCTTCGCTCTTCACCCGCTACTCTCATATCAGCAGGGTAAAAGAAATTCTTAATCAAGATGGTCTCAATAGGAAAATCCATGACTTCACTTGGGTGATATTTGGCGGAGCTTCCCTCAGGCAATCTGACAAACCTCAACTTACTAGCGTAATCAGTAAACAAAGGAGTATTGAGATCATAAGGATAAATACCAACTTTTGGATCAAGCTGATTTAGTGGCTCTAGAAAAAGGCCCCACTCAGACAACAACTTTGGAAAATCCATCTGACTCTCTGCAGCCTCTAAGCGCACTTCCTCTATCTCAACCTTCTTTTTCTTAGGAGCACATGCAATACAAATGCTAAGGAGCAGACAGATTTTTAATAATCTCATTCTAGCAGTGTTAGATTGATCGACTTCCCTTCGCATTCAAATGGAGTAATGTCAGTGCTTAGGTCAGCAAAATCGCCTCCTGCATCAATATTGGCAAATTTGATATCCGATTGCTGAATACAAAGTCCTACATTTCCGCCAGATGGAACAAAACCATCCCATATAATATCCGGAGTGGAGAAAGGAAATTTCAATAAGAAAAGCTGCCCGAAATCATTGCTCAAATCACCAAACCAATAGCTATTCTGAAAAATATTATCGTGGATATAGATGTTTTTTGGGTAAGGATCATAGTTTTTATCCTTCCTTGATTTGTCAATATTCTCATTGAGCTGAGACTGGTCTGTGGTCGCCAAAGCTTCTACTATTTCATAGCTGATGATAGCAGCTCCTATGGTCCGATTGTCTACGATTTCATTATTCTGGATTTCAATATCGCGAGTTGCTAGCAGCATGATTCCGGTACCTGGTGGTACGGTGGCTACCACATTGCCAGCAGGAGCAAAATTCCTAAAGTTGTTATCGAACACCTTGTTGTTGATCACTTGAGTGGTATGGCCATATTGCGTAAGCCCCGGTAGGTCGAATACCAAAATCCCTCCGGTATTATCATGCGCGAAGTTATTGCTGATCTCCACCCACTTTGAATTTTCGCTTTCTATACCCGCTACGTTGTAGTATGCTTCATTATTCCGTACAATCACACTATCCGATTGTCCGACGTAAATTCCCGCATCAGATGCGCCAATGGCTATACATTCCTCTATCAAAATGTTTTTGGACAATACAGGGTAAAATGCATAGGCACCGTTTTCTTCTTGGGGTTCACCAGTCCACTGAGACTTCACTCGTCGCATCACAATGCCTTCTGTATCTGTAATTTTGATATTGTCACCTTTAGCATTTTCTATGGTGAAATCTTCCAGCGTCACATTCACTGCGTTGGAGATCTTTAAGCCCTCTGCTCCTTCTTCTTGACTTTCAAAGCTTAAGATCGTTTTATCAATACCCTTCCCTTTCAAGGTTAGGTGCTTCTTTCCATCCATGGTCAAAGACTTTGTGAACATGAAACTTCCCTCCGGCAGCTCAATGACCGCACTATCTCGTGTGGTGATTAGCTGTGTCTGAAGATCGCGTTCGATAGATTTCCATTCGGAACCTACTTCTTCAACTACTGCATCAGCGCAAGAGGACAGAATGAATATTAATAAAGCCGTTTTCGCAAGTTGTTTCATAGGGAAAAGATAACAAAAGCTTGCGGAAAGGAAAGCCGACTTTACTTCAACCAGTCTGGTTTGGTGGTAATCACTTTGGCTCCTAACATGTTGAGCAACTGATACAGCCCGAAATAGGTTCTATTGACATAAAGACCATGTCGTGACCCACGAGGATGTTTGGAGTTTCTCAATTCCTTCATATTCCCTAGTCTTTCACTCAAGTCATATATTTTCTTAAAGTAACTATCATCCGCAAAATCAAATTCATCAAAATGAAATGGCTGTCCAAGCAGCATGGTCATCTCTTTGAATAGCGAAACATATAGAGCCTTCTCATGCGGCGTATCGTCCTCATAGATAAAATTAAGATCATAAAGCAATGGCATCAACTCCTCATCATTTGCGATCAAGTCTTTGCTCATCAGCTTAAAGTATCCTTGATAAAAATCCTCAGGGATCTCCTTTACACATCCAAAGTCAATCACCCCAAGAGAACCATCCGGCCTCATCAAAAAATTGCCCGGATGCGGATCAGCATGAACTTCCTTCAAATGATGGATCTGATGGTGATAAAAATCCCACAAGGCCTGTCCTATTTGATCTCTTATTGCTTGAGATGGATTAGTCTCCAAGAACTCCTTGATGTGCTTGCCTTCCAGCCAATCCATAGTAATGACTCTCTCTGCTGAGAGGTCTTCGTAGTACTTCGGGAAAATCAGATTGTCAATATGCCCACAAGCCTCCGAAATTCTGATCGATCGAGAAACCTCCAATATATAATCGGTTTCCTCTAAGAGCTTACCTTCGACCTCATCCATGTATTGGTCTAGCTCACGTTCATTAAGTCCAAACAAACGGAGTGCAAACGGCTTGACTAGCTTCAAATCAGACTTTACACTTTCTGATACTCCAGGGTACTGGATTTTCACAGCATAGGTCTCGTCACCCAATGTTGCTTTATGTACCTGACCTATTGATGCGGCATTGATCGCGTTTTTGGTGAAGGTATCGAATACGGCTGCTGGCGATTTCTGGAAATATTTTTGGAAGGTCTTGACAACCAAAGGAAAAGATAATGGTGGGGCGCTATACTGACTCATTGCAAATTTATCCTGATACGCAGTGGGCAACAGGTTCTTGTCCATAGCGAGCATCTGTGCTACTTTCAATGCGCTTCCTTTCAATTCACTCAGAGATCCATAAATATCCTCGGCATTGTCCTTATCCAGCTGTTCTCTGGTGGCATTCCGATCCACTATTTTTCTACCATAGTGCTTTACATAGTTGCCTCCCACTTTGGCTCCCGTTTTCACGAATTTGGCCGCTCTACTAACTTTTCCCACCGGAATTTTTACTTGCTCTTTCATGGATTGATTGTTTAATTAATACAACAACCAATGCATCCAAAAGGTTAGTCAATTAACACTTTTAAGGGAATTAATTATTGGTGTATTGTCAATTAGTCCTTCCTGAAATGTATTTGAAGGAATGGTCAACTAAATCTTCGTAATGCTACTTTCTATTTTGAAAAAGGAACTTTCCAAAATCCAACATTGAGTCCAAAGCGCCTTTGCTCAATAAATCAAAAGCTAGGTTGACAGACTTCTCTATGGCTGCATCCGTTTTTTCGAAATCTGCGCTCTCGTCTTTGGACCAAAACTTCATGAGAAATAAGAAGTGAAGCCAAAATACTTTTTCGTATTGACTAGAAAATGGACGTTCCGCCACTTCCTCTGTGTCTTTACCTTCAAGTATTAGGTCATTGATATAGCCATTAAAAAGGACTTTCAGACTTTCGAGAAAAGCGGGATCAATCTCGGTTTTCCCTAATTTTTCGAATCGCATGAGCACAAAGCTTCGATTTGATTTAAGCGTCTCTAACCACGTGTAATAAAAGGAAAGCAACTTTTCCCGAACTGAGTATTCTGCATATGCTTCATCGGCCTCTAACGCGTCTGTGGTTGCGACTAACCAATCAGCCCAAATGGTTCTCTCCAAAGCTCCAAATGAATTAAAATGAGTATAAAAATGAGCCTCGGTAGACTTTAATTCATTGACAAAGGAAAATACAGAATGAGGCTTCTGTCCATGCATAAGTAGATGAGTGATATATGCCGACTTATAATCATCAGCAGTAAGTTCCTTCTTTTTTCGCTTCGTCGTAGTTGTCATGATTAGTTTAACAGCCACTTCTAGAAAAGGTTTTTGGAATAAATAAAAAAAGCCACCTTTAAAAAAAGATGGCTCCACTATGACAGTGTCGTTTTCAGTTGGATTCTGAATCGTGATACTAAATTAGACTCAGCTTGATCCGATTACAATACCCTGTTTTGGGTAATTTTTCAGACAAAATAGGGCACTCTTTCGAGTTGCCCTACTTTTAGATCTTATGGTCAGCTACTTTTTGCCTATTTTCAGCTGTTGTCTGAAGGTACCTGCCTCATCTGTAAAGACCATGAAGTACACTCCTGACTTATATTCTGACAAATCAACTTTGGTGACTTGTGGTCCCATACGATGCGCTAACGGAATCTCAAAAAGCTTGACACCTCTTACATCATGAATCTCCATTTTAAGATCATTCAGCTTACGGTACACCAAAAATTCTGCGACCATCACCTCATCGGTAGGATTAGGGAATAAGTTAATATCCTTAATGTATGGTTTCATAGTGTACAGCACCTCCTCAGCATCTACTACAATTCCATCTTCGGTAATAGTGGCAACCAATGAGAACTGTTGGTTTTCCTTATCACCTCCCACTATAAACTCAATCTCAGAGTCAGGATCCATAGGTACCCCTGGGTATTGGATATTGAGTCTGTATTTACCCTCTTCAATATCCACGAAGTTGAATCGTCCTTCGTCATCAGACTCGACATAGGCGTAAAGCTCATACACATCCTCTTCTGGACGTCCGCTTCTTACAAATCGCCTCATCGAACAACCTGCTTTCTTCACTTTACGTCTTGCACTGACCCTTCCACTACCTTCCTCATCTTGCTCAAAGTCATCTTCAAATTCACTTTCTACAAGTCCATCAAAGTCAGCACCTGTTGGTTCTGGTTCTGGCTCTTCATAGAATACCATCTGAATATCTATCCCCTCTACCCTATTTCTAACTTCCAGTACTGTCGCATTTTCAAACAAATCTGCTTGCTCATAATAAGTCGCAATTGTATTCTCAAACACTGTACGATCAGGCTTGGTTAAGACAATGAAATCTCCAAGAACAACATTTTGGAAGGCATATTCACCGCCACCGTCCAATAGTACTGTGTCCTCCGCTACATATGGGCCTTCTGGAGTTTTACGGAAAAGTATCACTTCACCATCGGTAAGAAGGGTATTGCTTCCATCCGCGAAAGCAGTACCAAACACATCGGTACTAGCCAAAATATTACGGTTTCTACTCGTGATTGTCAATCCGGGCACGTCAGGGTGTGTGATATCCACTCTATATGTTCCCATTTTGTCAAAATCAAGATTCTCAATCTGATAAACACGTGAGTTTGCATTTGGAATATCTACAACGTCATTGTTGAAGGCTTGGCCTGGAAGATACTTTCCAAACTTCCATTGATACTGCAACCCTGTACCGCTCATGTTGATTCTCACAATTTTATCGTCTCCTGCAGGAGCTATTTCATTGAGAGTTACATCATACCTCCTTTGAGGAATATAGGTGATCTTGGTTCCTAGTTTCACATTCGGAATGATATCCTTGAAGGCCAATCTGTTGTTGCTAATGTCTACAGTTTCAATCGATGGCCAGTTGGATATATTAGGGAATGATCTTAAGAAGTGATTTTTAAGATCTAAAGTCTTCAACCCACTCAAATCAGTGAAACTCAACGGCACCAAACCATCAAATATTTGACTTTGATTGCCATCACTAAGATCAGTATCAACCACAGCTGGCAATTCAAGCGCGGTAACTCTATCTCCTTCTACTGTCACACCATCCCAATCGCTAGTCAATGTGCTAGATTCACTCCAATTTAACGTCACAGGAAAGTCTCCTTTGTTAACTGCTTCCATGAAATCCAGCAATGCTTGCTTATCACGCTCCAAAGAAGACAACTTCAATGTGAACGGGCTTGTAGTCAAGGTCACTCCTGGATAATTGCTATTAGTGATTTCTAATAGATAGACTCCTTGGTTAGGAGTATCTGGACTATTGATAAACACTATCGCATCAGTCACATCTACACCAGTGCTACTCGTCAACGGGCTACCGTTGAAAGACCAGTTGTAGGTATTGAAAGAACCGCCTATCTCATAAGCTATCTCGATAGCTGAACCTACATTCTGCAAAGTGTCCACCGGATCAAATAAAGGAGCCTGAGGATTCAATTTCAATCTTCCATCCTTAATTAACCGGTCATTAAGCTCGAAAAACCCGAAATCGATCGCATTGTTTCTTAACAATATTGAATCGGCTAAGAAGGTATTGATATCAGGCATTGCATTAAAACGATTGTTGTCCGCATTGAAGTAATAGACATAAGGGCCAGCGACTAAAGGAGCAATGCTTCCTGTAAACATATTGTTGCTAATATCAACATACTGCAATTCTTTCAGGTTACTCAGCTCTGACGGCAATGGTCCGAAAAATTCGTTGTTCTGTGCTTTTAACTCTAATAAAGTAGATAGCGACCCAAGTCCTGCTGGTAGACCTTCTGTGAAATGGTTGTCATTCACATAAAGCACCTGAAGACTGGTCATTCCTCCTAGTCCCGAAGGTAGGGCTCCTTCAAAATCATTATGATCCATTCTGAGAATTGCTAGGTTACTCAACGTACCTATCTCTGCTGGCACGAAACCAATGAATCCATTATTCTGAATCTCAAATTGTCTTAGGTTCACCAAGCCTCCAAGGGTTCTTGGTAATTCACCAAAGAAATTATTGGAGTACAAATCCAAGTTCTGCAAGTTGACAAGTGATCCTATAGAGGCAGGAATAGTCCCATCAAGTTGATTCTCATTTAAGGACAAATTCTCCAAAGCCGTAAGATTACCAATATCACTAGGCATTGGACCAATGAGATTGTTCCCACTCAAATCCAGCACTTTCAATTCAGTAAGTGAAGTAATTGCAGCTGCGATTGTATCAGTAAGATTATTGTCATTCAAGATTAACGATACCACTCTACCATTATCATCAAAATCTACACCTTCCCAACCTAGTGGTGAGCCTACTAACCAACCTTGCTTTCTAACCCAGTTTTCTCCTCCATTCTTAGCATACAAGGCTCTCAACGCTGTGGAATCATTGACGTTGACCGTAGGTCCAGATGCTTCAGGAATCTCCACCATAGAGAGCAGTTGGTTAGGAGATACGTTGAGTGCATATGTGAACTTCCCTGACGGCCAAGCTACTTCCACACTATCCACAATTCCGGCAGACCCAATTCCAAATTCAGCAGTCAGGCTATTACCAGAACTGATTCCATTCATGGTACGAACAGTCTGAGTTTGCCAAACATTATTAGATTTCACATTGATTCGCGCCCCAATACCTGATCTATTTGATTCGATCCCTTTCAGTCTTACGCTTAACCAATTGTTCCCATTGCCATTGTTGAGATACATAAAATTATTCCCTTCAAACGCCTGGTTTGGCAGGAATAAATCAACAAACCCATCTGAATTGATATCAGCTAGAGATATATGTGAGAAGTTGCTGGTCAACGGGAAAGTTTGAGCATCCTCTTCTACCATGGTGAACTCTGCCTGACCATTGTTGTAGAAAATCCTTGCTCTACTGTCTAACATTCCTACGATATCAATCGTGCCATCATTGTTCAAATCTGCAGTACTATAACCTCTACCCACGAACATTTCAGTCACAGGTGTATTGGATGCAACTACGAAGGTTTCGGCATCTAAAAACGCAAAACTGCCGTCACCCATATTAAGATAGATACCGAAAAGTTCAGTACTTCTATCCCCAGTGATCAAATCAATATATCCGTCATTATTGAAATCTGCCCATGAAAATCCTCTACTTAGTAATGAGGTGTTGGATATCTCGTTTTCGACGTAAGTCAATCCGCCAAGACCATCATTTAAGAAAAGCATATTGGCGGCATCTCCAGTAAAGTAAATATCCTGATCACCATCATTGTCAATATCCACATTACTCACTGTCCAAATGAGAATTGGTTGCTCAGCTAAAATACCATTGTCGTTTTCTAGTCTTGAAGTAAGAGCAAAATTTCCAGCACCGTCATTGGTAAAAACTAATCCATTAGAATTGATAACATCCAGATTTCCGTCCTGATCAAGATCAACCCAGATAGCTGATTCAGAAGGAATGGAATCTGTGGCCGCAGTAATAACGCTTCCTTTCCTTTCAAAACTTTTACTACCAGTATTGCGATAAACTTGATCGCCGATATCTCTCGTAGGCACGAGAAGATCCATAAAACCATCATTGTCATAATCACCCCATGACGCTGAACGCGTAAATGCCTCCTCTGATGTGGCTATGGAACCAATGACCTTTCTAAAAGTACCATTGCCAGTATTTTCATATAAGAAATTAGCTGATTGATCAAACGCATTGACTACATACAAGTCGTCATCACCATCACCATCAAAATCACCCCATGAACCACCGTAACTGGTTCTTGTTATATCAGTTGTTACAATATTGTTCAAAGGCTCGAAAATGGCAGGCTTGTGAACTATGCATGATTCATTAGATGGGTTGTTTCTAATTTCACCTCCTAAGCCTACAACTCTATAGAAATACAGCTTATTGTCAAGAGTATTGGTATCTAAGAATGAATTGATCGAGACTGTATCGATGCTTACATACTGGGTGGAATTGGCTACCGATCTTTGAACAATATACTGAGCATCTGGATGGCTCACATCCCAAGTCACCTCGATATTCTTACTAGAAACAAGTTTGGAAGTCAAATTGGTAGGTATACCCGGATCAAAATCCGTGATAACAGGAGCGTCACCAGTCACCCAAAATTTGGAAACGGCTTCAACACCATTGTTATAATCGTACCACTCGGCATATAAGGTGTCATTTTCATAAGTAAAATTGACATCTCCTACTTGACCTCCAGAAGTGAAACCATAGAACACATCGCACTTTTGAAGCAAATTGACTTGATCTTCATAAAATCCGAAAAATTGATCATACCAACCGGCAGTTACATCAGATACGCTGAATTCTGCATATCCTATTGGTGTAATACTTACTTCGGATCTTTCACCAGTTGTTCCTTCATAATTGCCGCTTGCCAGACTCGATCCTGCCCAAAGTTTACCACTTGGGAAAGTTGGCTCACAGTTTCCTGTTCCAAGTACATTGGAGTAACCTGAAACCAGATCAAAGCTGCTATAGCCTGCTTTGGCTCTATAATAATATTTACCCGGAGGTACCTGTCGGTAATGCCATCCTTCTCTGTAGAGTGTATCGGCCAAAACGAAGTTGGAACCATCTGTGCTTCTCTCAAGAACTATGTAATCTGACAAAGGATTACTGTGCTTAATCTCTATGTATAAATGATCTTCACCAATACTGGTATATCTATCATCTAATACAGGAGCCTCTATACCCTCACCTGTATCGCCTATCTCAATCGCGTCAATTGCCCCTTCACGTACAGCAAAATCTACTTGTGTAACAGCGAAACTGGTTTTTGGAAAGACGATTTGCTTATCCCAATGATTGATGTAAGAACCGACATTAATCACTTGCTCTTCACCTGAGGCTCCCCTTAATGTCATTTGAAATAATGCTAAAGGTGTAGCGCCGTATAATCTCACATAATTGATAGGAATCGGTGAATCCTCATACATCAATTTTAGTGTGTCTGTATCCGGTGATAATGGATTTTCCCACCAGTTAGCAGATTGCTCCCACTCCCAACCATTTGGAGCTAGGTCAGGCATACCTATAACTGCCTGATTAGACCCTTTGGATGATTCATCCAAAGGAGAAGCTTCCATAGCAGTAGCATAGCGCTTGTCATATGGATCAACTGATATCGACTTAGTTAAGAATTCATAGCCACCATTTTTATAACTGAAATTACCAACGCTTGCTATGTAATTAGTCTGTGCATGTTCGCCATCAATCTCGATAACCAGCGTAGAATCACTACCTGTAAAAGTAATATAATCATATCCTGCATTACCTTCCTGGTTATACTTATTGTAACTAAACCACGTGAATTGATCATCTGGATGCAATTTCTGAGCTGTCAAAGTAACTGTCCCTCCAATATTTGCATCTCCTGTAAATGAGATTGCGCGTGTTTCAGATTGGACGCCATGAGATACATCTGCACCTACAGAGTTGCCCGAGGCGCGAATGAGATCAAATAAATCAAAACTGTTGTATTCAAAATTGACATAAAAAGCATTGACCAATGCAGTATCTAACCCCTGAGGCAAGGCGTCAAACTTATTACGATCCAAACTTAAACCACCCCAATTGTTTTGATTAAACCAAGAAGGCACAGCACCAGAAAGGGCGTTGTTGTCAAGGTAAAATTGATTCAAGTCAGGTAACGTAAGTTCAGGTATGGAACCAGTCAGTTGATTGCCCGCTAAACCTATGAAGTTCAAAAATGGCGAATTATTCAATTCTACAGGAATGGAGCCTGTCAATTGGTTTCGTCCTAAATCGAGATGAGTTAATGATTCAATAAAAATCTCCGTAGGTATCTCTCCGGTCAACTCACCATCTGACATTTGTAAAAACTCTAATGTGGTCAAGTTAGCAATTGCTGCTCCAGGAATGGTTCCTTGAAGGCCATTCAGGGCCAATCCATACACTCTGCCTCCATGAGCAATGACACCCTCCCATGTTTCAACAGGGCCATTCTTCCAAGATAAAAGAACTTCTGAGGCGTTATCTATATTATCATAAAAGGAAATCAATGCAGCAGAATCCAAAGGATCAATTGAATCCACTACTTGTACATCCAAGATGCCTGTATTGAGGTGTAGTCCTCCGAGATCGGAGAGCACACTGTGATAGGCGTTTGCTTCATACTGGCCGTCTGTATCTGGGTTTGCAGCGAATCCCAAGCTAATCTCTTTACCCGAGCCTATGTAGTTTCCGTCTTTGAACCAATCGACCACCGTCAGCGTATCAACGCCAATATTCATAGACAGACCAATCGAATCGCCAACATTGTACTGCAAGTAATTGTACTCGCCATTGGTTGGTTGTTGATTCTGGATTATGAAGAATGCTCCACTTTCTATGGCAGACTGGAATGGTAAGAAATCTGAGAACTCCAACTTATTTCCGTAGGCAAAAAAGCGCTGCACATTGGTGGCTCCTTCTAGTGCTGAGATATCATCTATAGAGTTGTTATGAAAAAACACATGCTCCAAAAACTCTGTATTAAAATCAGATGGGAATCCACCGCTAAAGCCATTGTTCCGCAAGTTTAAGAATATCAAACTATCCCAACTGCTTAATTGAGCTGGCAGAGGTCCATTGACGTTACATTCAGGCATTTGAAAGTACTTCATCCGAGTGAAATTCCAGATGACATCTGGAATACCTGCTGAGTAATCAGCAAAGCCCAATCCCAAGGTTTCGAGATTGGTAAGGGCAGAAAATTCACTTGGTAAGGAAGTGTATGCTAACGGACTTCCATATAGCCACAATGATCTCAAAGTGGTCAAGCTACCCACAAGCTCAAGGCCTGAGGTGAATGGTGTGCCTGAAAGGTTTAGCTCTTCCAGATTGGACAATGAAGTGATGGTACTTGGTATAGGTCCCGTCATATTGTCCATATAGGATATGTACAATTTCTTCAAATTGGGAAGTTGATCAAACACATCAGGTATGCTAGAAATATCTGTGCTACCAAATAGATTGAAGTGTTCCAGATTGGTGAGCCTATTCAGGTCATTAGGGAAGCTTCCTGAAAAAGAATTGTTTCTTAAATCAAGTAATTTGAGCCCGGTGAGGTCAAACAACTCATTCGGCACTGAGCCCCTTATTGGGTTATCACCAATCCATAAGGTATCCAAGTTGGTCAGAAGGTTGATGGATGGTGAAATTTTCTTCAGCCCCACGTTCGCCAAATCCAAGAATGTAAGGTTGGATAATCCGTATAATTCACCTGCAAAATTACCTATTTCAGGATTGTTCCAGAACGAGAGTCTCTTCAAAGCATCTAATTGACCGATAGTGGGTGGTACAGAACCTATCAAGTTTTTGAGTCCTAAGTCAAGCTCTGTAACTCTACCGCCTTCAATGATCACACCTTCCCACATAGCCACAGGAGCACTTAACCAGTTCTCAGAATCATTCCATTGATAACCTTGGGTAGCATGATATATATCAACCAATGCCATAGAATCTGCAGCCGCTACATCTATTTGGATCCAATAGGTCCTATTACCACTACCTATTTCTAGATAAGTTCTAGAGTTGATTGAATCATTTGTAACTAGGCATCTATACGTACCTGCGTCACTTCTGGAAAAGTTTTCAATTACAAGATGAGAAGTATCAGCTACTTCCAGGTATTGATCATCTAAGAACCAAGCATAGCGATTGCTAGTCCCGCCTACCTGCGCATCGATGGTCAAGTTTTGACCTACCTCCAAAATTTCAAATGAATCAGACCCAGGATACATAGGTTCAAACCCAAACGTATGGGCTGGAGTTTGCATCAATGGTTCTAGATCATTAAAACCAAGATAATTGTTGAATAAATAGATTTCGCCAAGAAATTCCAAAGCACTCCAATCTGGCAAGCCTGTCAGCTGATTGTCATAAATATAAATACCCTCGAGATACATGAGATTGGAAAAGCTGGCTGGGATTTCGCCCGGGATTTTGTTTTGATCGATAGCCAACCTTTTCAAATTCGACCAATTCCCCAATTCTTCAGGAAGCGGCTGATCCAATAGATTTCCGGTGAGGAAAATTCCTTCAAGGTTAATGAGGTCGCCCCACTCTGCTGGTATCCCTCCTGTTAACTGATTATACTGTAAATGAATCTCCAATAATGAAGTATCAGATGAAATCTCGATAGGCAGCAATCCACTTAGCTGATTACCTTCTAAGGAGAGATAAGTCAGACTTGGGAAGTTCCCGATCGAAGGTGAAAAGCTTGTGAAAGCGTTGTTGCTAAGATTAAGTGAATTCAGAGAGCTTGAACCATTGGTTGTTGGGAAGGTTCCTGTGAGTTGATTCGAGTACAATTCTATGTTGCTGATCATAGGCAATTCGAAAAGCTCTCCTGCTATGTTGCCGTTCAGCAAATTATCATGCAATCTAAATTCAACCAAATCGGTCAACGAAGAAATTTCTGCAGGTATTCCACCAGATATTTGATTCACGCCCGCATAAAACTCTCTTATGCTTTTCATATTTCCGATCCCATCAAGCGTTCCAGATATTTGGTTATTGTAGATATCTAAAACTTCGAGAGAATCCAAGACGAAGAAGTCTGCTATGTTATTGGTTATCTGATTGTTCCAAAGTCGAATTTCTCGCAATGATCTATTCGAAGACAAATCAGGTAAAGATGATATACTATTGCCGTAAGCATATAGATTATACAGGCCTGTTAAAAGGCTAATTTCTGCGGGTAATGTTGTGAAATTATTGAAACCGATATTTAGCGTCTGCAACATCGAGAGATTTGATATCCCAGATGAAATCGAACCGATAGAATTACTGTCTACATTTAGTTCTGTCAAATAACTCAATCCGTAAACTACCGATGGGATCTCATTTAGCTGATTACCGGCCAGGTTGATTAGTTGCAAAGAAAATTCTGATTCACCCAATGATACCGAGGAAAATGCAAATTCAGTCAACTGATTGCCTGATAAATCCAGATTAAACAATGAGGACATATCCAGTATATCACTTGGTAAAGTTGTCAATTGATTACCCCATGCATAAATCTGACCTACTTTATCAAGGTTGCCCATGCCTTCTGGGAATGAAGTAATTGCATTACCTCCGATAGTTAAAAATCCTAACTCGCTAAGTGTTGTTAGCTCAACAGGCACATCTCCAGAAAGATTGTGATTGTCCAAGTAAAGTGCGTTTACTCTTCCACTACCATCAAAATCAATATTGGGCCAAGAAGAAGGAGGATTTACGTCCAACCAATTGTCTACCAAATCACCTCCAAGTGCACTTCTTAAGGCAATTAGTGCATCGTAATCATTCAAATTGATATCTGCACCATTCCCTTCAATCAACTCGAGATCATCAATCAAATAGGTAAAAGCAGCACTTCCATCTCCCGAAATGCCGTTTTCGAAAATCAAGATTACTTTATGATACCCTTGCGTTTCATCAACTCCGATAAAATTGAATGACAATTCCTCCCATTCATTGGCTACAGTAGTAAATAACTCTCTCTCGTAAAAGATATCAGGATCATTGCTGTTCTCTACTTTAAGTAGTACTCCTGTTCCAACAGCAGGTGCAAACACTTTAAGTTTGAAAACTTTATTGGTTGAGAAATCTATAGAATCAGCCAGATTAATGATTGATCCAGCCCAAATATCACCCACACCTTTTATTACCTGACCTACTTTGCCAGAGGTATTAATTCCATTTACCTGAGGGTTGTCAATGATGGACAACATAGCACCACTAAAATCCTCAAAATCCAAAGAGTCAGGCGACATTTCAAAATCGAATGGCAAGGTAGAAACAGCTCCAGGCGGAGCAATAAAACCAGCTAATACAACATCATCTAGATAATAAGTAGAATTCGGACCTCCATCGCCTAATGTATCAGGATTGAATTGAAAGATTACACGGTCATAATCATAGTTGGTGTCAATTCCTGAGAAATCAAATGTCAACTCTTCCCATTGATTGGCTAAAGTAGTTGACTGCTGAACCTCATAGTACGGACTATTGCCAAATCTATCTTCCAACCTTAAAATGATAGGCGTGTTTGCAAACGGCACTCTTACCTTGGCTTTAAATATGTTATTGGTAGTCAAGTCCATAGGACTTGCAAGGTTTATCAAAGAACCACCCCAAGTCTCTGAAGCAGGCTCCTTAATTATCTCCGCTACTTCTATCGAAGTATTGATGCCCGAAGGATCGGGATTACTAACAACAGAAATAAAAGCACCTTCAAAATAATCAATATCATCAAAGGAAGGATTGGTTTCAAAATCAAATGGCAAAGTAGAAACGGGCACATATGGCTGATTAAAGCCGCTGAGCGCTAGATCATCAAAATAATATGTGAAGGCAGAAGAACTATCACCCTCAATACCCAGATCAAATATAAAGACTACTCGATCATAGCCGTTACCTGTATCGATACCCGAAAAATCGAATGTCAATTCCTCCCAATCATTAGCAATGTTGGTAGATACTTCCTGAGAGAAGTTAATGTTTGGATCAGCAATATTTTCAACCTTGAGCAATACTGAAGTACCAATAGCAGGTGTATATACCTTCATGGTAAATACATTATTAGAAACAAAATCGAGTGGTGACTGAAGGTTTACGAAACTTCCTCCAAATTCTGTCCCTGGGCCTTTGATCATTTGGCCTACTGAGTCAGAAAGGTTAATGCCCATTGGCGCTGGGTTCGCTTGTATAGTTAGATGACCTCCTTCAAAATCCAAGAAATCATTTTTACTAGGATTTCCTTCAAAGTCAAACGGTAAAACAGACATTGGGGCAACTACAGGATTCAATGTGTAAAACATGATGTTATCCAAAAAGATGGTGGGAGCATCTCCTGCACCTGCATCATCAAATTTGATCTGAATGACATCCGAAAGGTCTACTCCTGTAAAATCTGCAAGAGGTATATCATATGCTTCCCATTGATCAGGTACGATGGTCAAACTTACGCTTGTCTCAACTGTATTCCCGCTTATCAAATAAACATCAACTGATGTGGCATTGGCTGTCCACATATCCAAATGCATGGTTTCCATACCGGTCAAATCAAGAGACTGACCAAAGTCTATTCCTTGATAATTAAGGCTCTCGAGTTTTGAAACGCTATTACCTCCAATATCGACCAATGATTGAATGGTTGCCTGACCCCAATTCGGATTGAGATCGACAGCCGGCGGGTTATCATAAATGTCATTAAACACAGATATGACGTTATTTGGGTCTTCAATAACATTGTCAGGTGCTGTAAGTGGCTCAGTGGCCGAACTTGAACCTCCTGCCAGCTGGGAAGTAAATGACCAATCTGCATACCATGGCGTAGAGGCTGGTGCGAATGCACCAGCATAGTCAGTTACCTCATAAAAGGAATCTCCGGTATTTAAAAAACCGAAAGTGTAAGTATTGGAAGGAACAAAGCCTGCATCAAGAATTGGGTCATCCAAAACATTACCACTAGCGCCAGTTTCAAGATAAGGATCACCTGTGAATCCTAAATCAGAAATATCACTGACTGCTAAATAATCTCCTCCTGAGACATTATGAAATATATTCTCACTGATGAAAAGTGATCCTGAAGTAAATGCGTCATAAGAAGTACTTGAAGTATCACTATATTCGATCACCACTCCGGTACCTAAATCACTAAAAATACTATTGTAATAATGTCCTTGCCCGTTCCGGTCAAAGGAAGCCGCACGCTGAACTCCAAATTCATCATCGCCAACGTAAGTGGCATTGTAGATATAAGCCCCTGCTACAACAATATCTTCAGGATAACCTCCATGATGCTCTCCAAAGGTTCCATCAACACCTTTGGCAAAGAGAAATTGAAGTTTTCCGGTATAACCTAGATCAGTTTCAAATCCATTATTTGCTACATTATATGCTATAAGGTTACTTGCATCTGCGTTTCCTCCATAGAAATTATAGGCATTTGCAGCAGCTCCAACTACTTCGATATGATTAAGCACAGCTTCGTTACCTACTCCAGCTATTGTCAATGCTGGCATACCTCCATATCCGGATACTCCATTGATCTCCCCAGTATGTCTTATGGAAACATAAGTAAGCGATGTTCCCGAGTTTCCAAAATTCACTTCACCCCCACCATATTCGAGTCGAGATTCGAATGGCAGATTTCCATTACCGCCTAAAGGTTCGAAAACGGAAAGCTCATTGTTGATGGAGTAATCTCCCAAAATGGCTACCCCTCCCCACTGACCATTGGTGTTTTCGTCAAAATTTACAGATAGGTTGGATGCACTTGCTGGAGGTGCGAGTTGGTCAGATTCTCCTGTGAATACTATAGGATTGGTTTCTGTACCATTCGCTATAAGTGTACCACCCACTGCTACAATGAGCATACTCGGTTCGGTCTGAAAAGTATAGCCCTTGATGACAGCACCAGGCTGGATAGTGAGTGTCTGTCCTTCATTAACAAAGCATAATCCTGCCAAAGCATATACATAGTCAGTAGTGAAAGTATTGGTACCAATCCCATTCCCTCCATCCGTGATCAATATGGTGGCAACACCTCCTATATCCATAGTGTCGTAGGTAGTACCAGAAGGCACTTCTAGCAATGGCGCTGAGCTCATTCGGTAGTTAGATGTCCTATTTGAGACGGTGTAGTTGTCGCTAGAACTAACCCGCTTTTCATCGGAACTATCTAGTGATATATTTCTAAAGATTTTATTAGCACTGCTAGTCGCAGTTACTTGAGGAGTAATCTGCTTCGATAGAGTGGCTTTTGAAATTTGGGGTTCAGATATAGCAGTTGTCTGTTTGCTGATACTAGGAGCCAGTGACATGGGTGCACTCGAGCTCTTGGCTTGCTGTAGAGCATCAGCCCATCCGTACTTCGACCTTGCCTCTTCGACCCTTGCAGTTCTTTCCTGAAGCATTTTTTGAGTATAAGCCTCTTTACGTTCTTTCAGTATGTCTTCTTTCGTCTTCTGTATGCTCTGGGGGTTAGAATAGTCCTTTTTGACCTCTTTTTCTAACTTATCAATTTCTGTCGGAACCTTCGCAGCTGTATTTGCAGTCAAGTTGTCCACCATCTTCAGCATACTCTGCTGCTTCTGGATGTTTTGTTGGTGAATCTGTTGGTGCAGTGCATGACTAACATCATCTTGAAGATCCTCTTTATACCCCAGCTCTTTAGCCGTGGCAGCTGGTTTTTCCTGTTTTACTTCTAATGCAGTAGATGAGACAACTTGTTTAGTGGCACTTAGATTGGTTTCAAATCTTTTGGAGAGGTTTTCCAAGTATTGCTCATATGCCACCTTGCTAAATTCTAAAGATTTGGAAGTGACAGTTTGCTCATCTTGCTCAAGAACAGAAACAGGTCCAATTGATTCAAGACCTGTAACCTGGACAGCATTGCTGCCCGCCAAGGGTTTCTGATATTCGGTCCGCAGTGATTCTATCTTTCTTAACTGCTCGGCGCTCTCATTAGGGTTAGCCTTTTTGAGCTGTTGCGAATTGGCAGATGAAACAAAAAGGGTAATTAGGAGGGTGAAGTATAGTGGCTTCTGAATAGTCATGGGTAAGACGAATTTTTCCATCCGTAATAACCCAAAATTTGAACAGAAAACCAAAATATTTAAAAGGTATTTTACTTAGATAAAATATAACATTACTTAGAATTCATTTAACAAAATTCAAATATCCACCTCTGAAGGGCATACAGCCCACAAATTAGTTAAATCATGGTATTAATCCGTTTCTTGTTATCTAACTTTTCAAAACCAAACTATTTGATCAAAGGCACTTCATTAAATATATCTCACTTTATATCAACCAGATAGCGAAATGCTTGAGCTCAATATATGACCATTAAAAAAGCCAATTATCTTAAGATAATTGGCTTGATTCAAGGCATGATTATCAACTCAAAATTTAGTTTTCTGAGCAGAATATTGCACTTAATATTTCAAATTTTCGTTTTTGTCCCAAACACCCCAAAAAGCGCCTACATCTCCTTCAGCGCCTACTTTCCAGGACTCATCAAATGATGAGAAATAGAACATCTCGATTCCCTCTTCTTTGGACCACTGCTGAGCGTTGATAAAATACTTCAAGGCATTTTCAGTGGATGGAAAAGACCCCCCAGTGTTAGACCCTTGATCTGGCCAGCCGGTTTCTGTGATGATAACTCTTTTTCCATCAGCCGCCTTTGTTGCAATTCGGAACATTTCTTTCATATAGAGCAAAGAATACTCCTGCGGGCAACCTTCCCAGAATGGATAACAATTAGCCAAAATGACGTCACATGCTGACGCTAAATTTGGCCTAGTCTCAAACTCATAATAAGCATCTACATAGCCTACAGGGACATCTTTGGTAATATTTGCTTTTACTTCGCCAATAAAGTCCAAAAGTTCCACCTCGGATAGATCATTTCTATACAATACTTCATTCCCCACTGCTGATATATCCACGAATCCATCATTGACCAGATTTATCAAATTGTCTACCTCTTTTCTGTTGATGATTGCATCATCTCCAAGCCAAGCGCCCACCATGGTACTAAATCCCATTTCTTTGGCAATAATTGGGATGAACTCATTTCCATCAGTAGTGGAGAATGACCTAATCCATTTTGTGTATGGCTTGATCACTTCTAGCCTTCTTCTTATTTGATCCTCAGAAAGTTGATCGCCCGGCTTCTGACCTTCTATATATGGGCTCGAACAGAATCCATGCACGCCATCTTCCAAAGTTTTTTTGAAAATGGTTTTCAATTCGTCAAGCGACTTTCCGCTTATGTCTAGGGATGATAAGGATAAGTACCTCTCATCCCTGAATGATGACCTTTGTAATTTCATAAATATTAATGGTTGAATTTATAGCTCTCCTCTGCGCTCTACGAGTTTGGCCTTAATATCCCTTGCGCGATCCTCAGAAAGGTTGTAAGACCACATGACAACAATAGCCAATGCCGCGGTACCAGCTGGTATGATGATATCCGCTAATCTTAGCTGATACATGGTCTCTGCTGACTGTGTAGCCGCTGCTCCATCAAATCCAACAAATTTGAGAACCGCTCCGCCCAATACTAGCGCAATAGCTTGACCCAGCTTAACCATCCACCAATAGATAGCTCCGAAGGTTCCTTCTTTTCGTGGCATTCCATTATTGAGCTCATCCAGATCGCAAACATCTGCTGTCATACTCATCATCAGTGTGAATAAGCCGCCAAGACCAAACGCGATCAATGGAACAGGAAGTAACATGACCCATGGTACCTCTTGGTTGAACCCCCACCACTTCAATATGTAGCCAATGATCGAAATTACCGTGGAAATAATGAAGGCGTTCTTCTTCCCAAATTTGTTGGATAACCAACTAACAATAGGAATCACCATAAAGGCTGTGATGACCGCTGTGACTGTAGAAAACCATGCGGGCCATGTGCCTGCATCAGCATAGCTACCATCGAAAATATAGAAAACAATGATAAAGACACTAAATGAAGCTACCATTTGAAATCCATTGAACACCAAGAAAGTGGCTCCACAAAGCTTCACAAATGGCTTATTTTTAAATACCTCTACAATCCCTTTAAATAGATCTTTGACATTGGTAAAAAGCGTAGAGAAATTGATCTCTTTCCTGTTTTCCATCTTGGAAGCATCTATTCCTTTGCAAAAGAAAGCAGGAAGAATGCCTAGAACCATACACAAGCCCGCCACCCCTAATGAGAGCTGACGCACTCCTACTGCCTGAGAGGCAAAGATCTCGGGATCAGCAATGATTACCCAGAACCATGGCACGATCATCCAGGCTATCTGACCCATGGTCTGAGAAAAAGCCATTAATCGCGTACGCTCATTGTAGTCGGAAGTCATTTCATATCCAAGGCCTACAAGCGGTGTGGCGAACATCGTATTTCCAATCAAAAACACCATAGACATGATGAGGAAATACCAGAAGTTGAAAAGTTGAGAATTGTTCTCATCCATCTGCCATAGCAGGGCAAAAAAGATCCCACTCAAAATGGCTCCTATGAAAATATAGGGTCTTCTTCTTCCCCATCTGGATTTAGTATTGTCCGAGATAAATCCCATAATGGGATCTGTCAGAGCATCAAAAATCCTGGGAAGTCCTCCTAAGAGTCCTGCCAGAAAAGGATCCATCCCGAAAGCGGTCAACAGGAAAAAACTAAAAAAACTTAATGATCCCGGAAGAAGATTAAGGACCAGGTGCCCCGCGCCAAATGCGGCCTTCTGCCCAAATGGTACTATATCTCTTGCTGCCGTCTTTGCCTGTGTCATAATTTTTATTTTTGGGGTTTGATCACTAATGTCTGGATAGCTTGAGGGTTTATCGAGACCATGGTATTGCGCTCATCGAGCGATAGTTTAATTGACTTTGATTTTGTGGATTGATTAAGAATAACTACCGCGATGGTGCCATCCGGATTTTCAGCTGCAGTAACTAATAATTCGTCATCAGAATTCTCTAGGCCGATGACTTGAGCTTGTGGGCGAATGAATTTACTAAAATGAGCAAGGGTGTAATAGATAGGAGTAAAATACACTTCATCAGCCTCTGGGTCTACAATCACAGGAGCCACACACCAGTTTTTGAACCAGTTTGGCCCACCTTGCCTATCGAGCACCATGTTCCAATCGACCCAACCATCTACCCAATTGTTTAGGCAACCAATGATATCTCTAGCGTACCTGTAAGTAGGTACGTATTTCGGGTGCCAAGGCTTTTGCTCTTCAGGTGCCCAATCCCAGCCCCAGTCAGTTGCCTCTTTGCTCCAATACCAAGCATCATCTTTCCATTTGGGTATTTCCGAATCCACACAAGCTTCGGTCTGTATCAAATATTTATTCGGAGCTCGGTCATGCGCATATTCCAGAGCTTCAGGAAAAACCATGAATGTACTCTCATACCAATGTACTGCTGTTCCAGCATAGTATTCTGATTCACCATTGTCATCGTACATTACGTCGACCCACTCCTTCAATCCTTCACGATTTTGGTCATAGCCGAGGATATTTACAGCTCCTTTTCCATCAGCCTTGAGCTTAGGTCCAAGATGATTATTGACAAATTGTGTCATTTCTTCTGGGGAGAAGTGCATACTCTCCCAATTATTGCCATTACCATGAGGTTCGTTCTCCACGGTCAAGCCCCAGATATCTATTCCTTCTGCCTTGTATGCTTCCAGATATTTGGAGAAAAATAGCGCCCATGTATCATAATATTTGGGAAGCAATTTCCCTCCGACCCAATGATTATTGTCTTTCATCCAGGGCGGTGCTGTCCAAGGAGAAGAGATGATTTTGAAGCCTTCCGAAGAAGCTGCCATCGCATCTTTGATCATAGGGATGATATCATCAAGGTCTTCATCTATAGAGAAGCTGTCCAGCTCCATATCGTCTGGTACTGGAGCGTATGTGTAGTTGCTAAGTGAAAAATCGCAAGAGCTAATGTGAGTTCTGGTCAACGAAAACTGTGCACCCTCATCTCCGAAATACGCATCAATGATCTTCATCCTGTTTTCAGGACTCAATTGGTTAAGCAAATAGGCGGATGATTCAGTAAAAGACCCTCCGAAACCAGTGATGGTTTGTCGCTTCACAGAAGGCAAAAGTTTCACATTAGCTGGTTTCTTTCCGATTTCGAAGGCCTCCAATTTGGTCAATTGATTCCCACCTGCAGAGGTCTCATAAACCTCTATTGGTAATTGATTTTCAGCATCGCATGAAGTGCCCATAATTGCTATAGTCAATAATAATACCTTGAATGAGTTTGTAAACATCGTGCTCATTATTTTGCTTTTACGTTAGAATTAATAGGCGGAACAAACGCTTCTTCCAACACTTTCTCTTGGTCTCCCTCAAAGGTTTTAGTCAAAGATTTTCCTCCTCGTGTTTGTCCATTGAACGCTCCTTGATCAAACAGATCCCAGAGAGCATATTTGGCTTGACCATCTACGGTAATAAGTCCAAAGTGATTTTCCGACCCTTGAGGGCTATTAGCATCTTTCCATTTTTCATCGAATGCCTCGAAATAAAAGCAGGATATCCCTTCTGAATTTGTCCATTCTCTCATTTTCTGATAGTAGAGAGCTTCCTTGTACTCATCAGTGGCTCTAGTCCCATTCTTACCGTAATGATGATTTTCAGAATCGACCGTAGCCCAACCTGTCTCACCTATATGTACCGGCTTGCCAGGTGCGATGCTTTCGACAAATGCCTTCACTTTTTGGTATTGATCCTTTGCAAAATCAACTGAGCGATTCATTGCCAGATTAATCTGTTCTTCTTTACTCAAATCAGCTTCCTGCTCACTTATACCCCAGAAAAAAGGATTGTAAAAAGTGTTGTGCATCGGGTACGTGTGCATGGATACATAATCCACCGCTTTTATCAATTCCTCCAAAGCCGGAACATGGTATATCGAATCTCCACCCCCCCATGACGAGAAGTCATCCGAGCTGGTAATCCATAGATCCTTAGGTAAGTCTCCGCTTTGTTTCAAACCCTGCAAGTGATTTACCCACTTAAGTATGATGTCTGGCTGCACATAGTAAGATTCAGCCCATTTGACCATTGCTTCGTTACCCACGGCCAATACCTTCACGATATCCGGATATTGCCGGGCTAATGCCGCTGCTCTAGCAATTTCTCCAGTATTACTTTCACTTTCTACATCATGATCAACAGGAAGTCCTGTCCATGCATTTTTACAATCTATCCAAGCACCCAACATGACATACATCTCGAAAGCTTGATCTTCTTGCTTCAGCTCATTAATAGCTTTCAAAATATTGGCAGCATGAGGTTTATCAGGCTGTACGTTGTATGTCCGTAAGATTCCGACACCAATTGCTGATAGTATCTTCAAATCTTCCTTCAACTCATCAACTGTAGGCTGAATTGTCCGTGTAGTATCCCTATATCCGCCGTAAGAGATAGCGAGGTAGTCAGGATTTCCTAATATGTCTTTTGCCGTCATTTTTTGGTTGGATTCAATGGTTTCCTTCTTATCTGTCTTGCAAGAATTGAGTACAACACTTGCTATGACAAACACTGCTAAAAGCTTCCATCTGCAATTCATCATTCTTTTATCTAAGATCTTCTCTTGGAATAATTACTTGAATGGCCTTGATTTCACCCTTTCTATTGAAGATGCTTTCACTGGTAGTATTAGATAGCCCAAGACTGTCAAAGGTCTCCGTAGATCCATCTGCTTTCGTCAAAACAATTTGTCCTGTTGATCCAATAGTATAGATCACTGGTACCTGGCAGTAAGTGAATGCCAAAGAATCGGCTTCCAGCTCGATTGATTGCTTAATGCCATTCAAGTCAATAAAATGGAATGTCTCTTTGGCTTGGTGAAATTCATTGGCTCGAAGCAATGATGGCCTAAAAACCAAGCAACCCTCTTTGACCATGGCTCCCAACTCCCCTATTCTGCTAAGAATATCTTCTTTCACCTGACCTGTCATACCCGGCTGTTGTACGCCTTTATTGGCAGGAGTGTGTGAGTATGGATCAGTCGAAAAAGCACCATACAATGAAGGTGGCTTATGCACACCTATTCCTTCATTGATCTCATAATAGTGCTCCATGAGCCTTCCGACAGTCTCCGCGGACTCTCCATTTTCTACTGCACGCATACAGCATTCCTCCACTGCCAAAAGCAGCTTTGATACCATATGCCAATAGATAGACCCAAGTCCTTCGTACCCGAAGAATGTACCTGACCTTCCAGTGAAAGCCTTATGATTAAATACATCTTCGAATATTTGCAGAATGGATTCAGATTCTTTGTTGACTTCCGTCGAATACCCATTTTCGCTTAAGCTCTGTAGGGCGCGCTTTAGGTTATCTGCATTGTTGAAAGTTCCATTGAAGTGGTAATTCCCAGCAACGTCTTTCTCCAAAATAGATACCTCACCCTTCTCCACTAGCTTGGAAAGTAGAGTGGAAGATTCTACCTGTTTGCTAGGAATGACGTTTTTATCCACGAATCTAGGCAGTTCCTTATTTGGATAAAGTACATAACTGTACTGATCCTCACGGAATAGTTTGCTTGATTTTAGCGCATCCAAAAGTCTAAGACTCTCTTGAGAATCGAGATATCCTGAACTCAATGCCGCTACCTGACCTTCGAGCATTTCGTCCAAATAACCAATAGAAATTTCTTGATTATTTACTACGGTCATCAGGTTGTAGGCATGATACATTTCATCCTCGCGCTTGTTGGCTCGAATGGAGTGTTCCAAAAATGAGTTACATATTTGAGTAAACTCAATCAACTCACCTTTGGTGATCTTTCCTTTCTTTCCAGAAAAAGAATGGTCATAAATGTTGTTTCGATAATCACTTCCAGCCTCCCCTACACCATCTAGAATGTTTTTGCGCTGTGCGTCAGAGATTGACCCAGTTAGCAACTCACTGTTGCCACTCAAAGTCTCATTAACTCCCCGGAAAAACTTAATTAATTCATCAGAAACCAGATACTCGTCGACAGTACCTTGGTTATTGAGTATCTCTGAAAAGAATGCGAAAAATCTTCTCAGGTAATTCAAAGTAACCATGGAAACACCATTACCAACTAAAGCATTGTTTGCGTCGTTCCATTCAGGCCGTTGCGTGTTGAGCCAGATTCCGCCTTCCGGAATGAAGTTGGACATCTTGGCCAGTGTAGTAGCCAAAACCTTTTCAATGAAATTGACTTTGTAAATACTACCAGAAGCATCTGTCAACAAGGCACCATCGCCTCCCAAGTCTTCGCGTTTTTGTCTTATCTGGTGATCCAACTTCCCATTAAACAGTATGGTATCCTTTGGATTAGCTAGTAGGTCCTTGTAGTCCTTTATTCGATAAGGGACATTGGCATATACAAAAAGTTCCTCACTGAACAACTGCGCCAGTCTTCCCGGATGATGCTCTTGGCTAGACTCTAGTAGCTTAAGTAAATAGATAATCTGATGATCTCCCCAATAGCCAATGTATGACCAAGGATCATCTTCCTCTATTGACTCCCAGTCAAAACCATCTTTTGTTACTCTATAAGGGTTGTAACCATCAAATGTGCTGGCATTCAAGAATTTGACGACCATGCTATCTAAAAACTCAGGATAGGACTTAGCTAAGGCTTCCCAATTCTGAAAAATATCTCGCCAATTGCCTTCATAATCCAAAATCTTAGATCCATCAATCTCACTCTTGGTATTGATAGAAAATTTGTTCCATGGACGGCTCGGGTCTCCATGTCGTCTACTAAACTTCAAAGGCATATACTCAAGTGCCAGCCTTTTGAAATCTGAATTTTCGCTTCTGTCTGTCAGCTCTTTTAGATCTTGGTGGGTGAACTGAGCCGGAAGTTCGCTTAACAATGAGGTGAATGTATTGAAGAGATCTTTATTGGCCGCTTTCAGGTATGTTTCGAAATCCCACTTTTCGATCACATAATTGTTATCGAAAATCCCACCTCGCATAATGTTGAATAGGGTATTGGAGTAATGTCTGCCTACTCGCTTCTTGTCGGCTGTAGATTGTACTCCATCAGAAGCGGCCACTAGATGCATCAATTCTTCGCTACCAGCTTCAATGTCTTGATTCACCAGATCCGCTAGATTTGCCTTATTCATGATGTCATGAGACAAAGCTGCTATTGAAGTAGCTGTGTGATTTACATCTGCAATAATCATCCAATCTTTGCTTACTCCACTTGCTAGGGCTGATGTCTCAGACACGAAATAGGCTCCTTTCCTAGCCTTAATATCTTCCTCTTGGATCAAAGCAGCACCACTTCTAAAAGCAGCTAGTTGATCTGAGCAAATCAAATACTTTGGTTGATTTAACCCTAGCGACCAAACCGCATTAACCTTCAAGGCTTCACTTGGTTCAGCTCTATCTACGATCATCGCACTCAGTGCAAAAATTCCTAGCCCTACATTTGCTTCTAGCTCACACTTCTTATAAGCATCGACCAGATTACTTCTTATTCCTTGCAAGTCTGGAGAAACACCCGCAGGAAGAATATTTTGTATCCCATCTAAAAAAGTAACAGTGACTTGTTGATCACCATGATTGATCATGGAACTTTTCTTGACAAAACCAAACTGATCACTTGAATTCCACTGATAGCTAAAAGTCAGACCAAGGTCATGATTGACCTCTTCAAACATGAGCTTATTGCCGTGAAAATTCTTGTAAAGATTTCTGGAGTAATTGTATTGGCCAAACTGCCTTTCGGAAAACGGCTCCCATATTCTGATACCTTCTGGAGTCTCCACCTGAAAAATAGATTTACTACCCGTGATGTCCGCCAGCTCTGTAAGTTTATCATCAGTATAGTAAGGAAAAAGCGAGCTTTCTGCATTCTGACGACCAGCAGTAAGTCCTCCATTGCTAGAAATGAACATCCAGTGATTGGAGCTACTAACGACGCTCATAAAAAACGGACTCATTTTATCCACATTGGAAATGCGATAAAAAAGTTCTCCTTTGATCTCTATGGTATCTAAAGAACTGTCTACAGGGTTGTTTAACATTGGCATATCTCAATTCGAACCTTTGGTTCGGTATTCCTATTCTTTAAAATTTTTGGTGACCATAAGGTCTCCGCTTGTTACTTGTATACAATGAGTCCTTACTTTCTGACAATCTCTCGCACAATAACTCCGCTCTTAAAAATTCAATGAACAGAGGTCTATCTATTTCTCCCCAAATTCACCCATCAGAGAACTAGACATGATTATTTTTTCCAAAGCGGCAGACTGTTTTTCCGCTTTCTCCAGGGCATCCTCTAATTCAATGTTTTCAAAATGCTTTTCAATTGATTTTAAGTTGACACGCCTTGTCAATGGATTGAACGAGTGAACCTCCTGAAGACAATAATATGCCGCTCTTGGAAATAGGCTGTAAAGACCATTCTCGTCGGAAGGCCCTTTAGCGCATATTCCAAACCATTCTTCATTCATGTTATTCTCACCCCTCTCAAAATCTCTGCTGTATCCCGCGTTTACCCATGATGCATTGGTATCATGCTTTGATAGATTTTTGGTTTGCCCAAACTTCCACCACCCATCACTAAACTGAAATGTAAACCCACCAATGGAATTACCTGCCTTTCCGGCTCCTGCTACATTTTGATAAATTTCTTTCCAGTTCTCCAAGAGATAATAAGCCTGCATTTCTTGATCTTCTTTTTTGGCAATGGCATGATAGGCGTCTGAGCCAAACTCTGTAAACAGCAACGGCTTATCTAATTCTTTCTTAACTCTCTCGAAGGCATCTCCGAAGGATAATCCACGGTACATATTGACTCCATAAATATCTATATCCGTGCACTCCTCAGCTATAATATCAAGGTAGACTAGGTCACCATTGCAGATGGCTACAGGATGACTTTGGTCTATGGACTTTATTTGCAAAGCAGCTTCATTCATCAATCTATACATTGGCCTACCCTGCTGCTCACCTATTTCTTCCTTCACCTGATCATCCTCAGGAAAATCTTCGGTTTCCCCACCTGCCCAGAAGAGACCGTAATTGTTCTCGTTGCCTAAAAGAAATAACAGTAGCCCAGGTGTATCCTTATATGACTCCACCATCGACTTAGTTTCTGACAGCAAAATTTCATGCGTATCTTCGCTGCTGTAGTCTGTTACCACCACCCAATCTCCATTGATTGTCAAACCATACCTACCAAAGGAATGATTGATCATGGTGAAGATTTGATACTCCTGATAAATGTATTCTATCCATCTTGGCGGTACGCCTATGTATTGTCTAATAGCATTGACGCCCATATCTCTAAGTAAAGACATTTCAGCATCCAGAGCAGTTATGATCATCTCATCTGGCTGATTCCAGAAATCATAAGAGTAGTTAGTGCCAATCGGGATATAATCCCAATTGATCCCATTCACAATAAATGGCTGACCATCCACAATCAAACTAAAACCCTTTTTTCCCCTGTGAACCTTTACATCATTCTGGGCCATCCCAACCAAGCTGGCGAGAAGAAAGAAGGATGAAAAAATTAAAGTCTTCAAAAAATTCAATTTCTATCTATTAAAAACATTATCAATAGCTACTAAACATCTTCATCAAAAACCTACGAACACACACGTCTCATTGTATTACTACAGCTCCTTTCAATTGAAAGAAAATAACTACATTTTGTCCAAAACAGCTTACGCCTGATTTATCAAATTAATAATGCGTATGGTCCAATGCAGGATGTTTTTGATATATCTATAAGAGAAAAACACTCCCATTATGATATCTTCAAAAATGCACACAAATCACCTCGAGTAATGCACACCTTACCTCATCAATAACACATCACCGCCTAAAATGCATTACATCAATACTACATCAATTCGAGTGATTAGTTTGATTTTATGATCTATTGGGCGCATTATTCGAAGAAAGGTTTTTAAATTGAATTTCTCATTGCATTTAAGATGACTCAATTCTATCTAATACTATGGAGCGTTTGTTAAAACCTTACATTTTTAGTTTAAGCATCCTATTATTCCTATTTTTTGAATCTAATGGTCAAGTTGATAATTATGGATTTTCAAAAACACCGCTCATTAAAACCTACAGCACAGACGACTATTCCGGAGGGATTCAAAACTGGGATTTTACGCAAGATGAAAGAGGTTTTTTATATGTAGCTAACAATTTCGGTCTACTCGAATTTGACGGTAGTTCTTGGAATATGTACTCTATCTCGAATAGCACCAGACTTAGGTCTGTGTTTGCAGACGGTAATGGTCGGATCTATGTGGGAGGCCAGAATCAGTTCGGCTACTTTCAATCGAACGCTGAAGGTAAACTTACGTTCAGTAGTCTTTATGATTCTCTACCTCCAGAAGATAGAAACTTGGAGGACATTTGGAAAATTATCAAGCATGAAGACAAGGTTTATTTTTCCTCTTATCTAGCCACGATAGTATATGACGGCAACAGTGTGAAGAAATTAGGCACTTCAGAGGCCATAAAATCGGTATTCAAAGTAGCGGCCAACCTTTACGGGCAAAGTAACGATCAAGGACTTTATCAAATCTCGTCTTATAGTGAAGGTTCGTCGCTTCTTAGCAAAGATAAATTTTCGGATGAAATAAGGGGTATCGTTCCGCTCAACAACAACAGTCTACTGGTTTTTGAGAAAAATGGAAATCTTTCTCGTCTTAGGAATAATATGGTTCGTAAATGGTTTCCAGAAATCAGCTCATTCCTCAAAAAAGCTCTGGTCAATACGGTATTACTACTTCAAAACCAGAATATAGCGATTGGAACACAAAACAATGGAATCATCATTATTTCGCAGGATGGCACTTTGCTTCATCATATAAGTAATGATAAAGGTTTGGCCAATCGGACAGTTTTGGCCCTACATGAAGATCAATTTGAAAACCTTTGGATAGGGCTCAATAATGGAATATCAAAGGTAGAACTGGCCTCACCTTTTTCATTGGTCAATGAAGAATCTGACTTGCCAGGAACCGGATACTGTGCTGAATTGTACAAAAACAAATTGTATTTAGGCACCAGCAACGGGCTGTTTTATCAAGACGCATTTCATGATCTGCTTGCTGAGGATAGCGGCTATGAAATGGTGGAGCAAACTGGAGGTCAAGTTTATAGTGTGAAAACTATCAATAATGATGTATTGCTTGGTCATCACAATGGAGCATATGTCATATCAGACAATAAAGCCAAGCAGATTTACGACAAGAGTGGTGTTTGGAAGTTTATCTCACTGCCAGGCACGGACAACATCCTTGCTGGAACTTATCGCGGATTTACTCTTTTTGAGAAATCAGGCAATAAATTTATTGCTCATGATGTTGCTGGGTTCAATGAGTCTAGTAGAGTGTTCCAGTTCCTGGATGATTCTACACTGTTCATGACTCATGGATATAAGGGGATCTTCAAACTAACATTCAGTAAAGACTTTAAGAAGATAAACAAAGTATCCTTTTACGATGAAGGTGCTGGGCTACCTTCCAATATTCTAAACAACGTATATGATATTGGTGGAGGTGATTTGATATTTGCGGCTCAGCAAGGAATCTATATTTACAATAGACAGACTGATCGGTTTGAGCATCACGAAAGACTTGAAAAACTCCTTGGAGAGCATGTTCAGTTGAGGGCTATATCGGCGGACTTGACAGGCAATATATATTTTATCACCCAGCAGGAGTTTGGTGTATTGCAGCTCACTCCACAAGGAGATTATATCAAAAACACGAAAGACTTTGCAGGAGTAATTAGGTACCTATCCGACGACCTTGAAAACATTAGTATTATAGATCATGAAAATGTACTCTTAGGAGCCAAAGAAGGGTTTGTGCATTACAATCCTAGTATAAGTCCTAATATCAGCCAAGAACTGAATGTGTTCATTAGATCGATCAGCGCAACAGAAAACAATGGAAGTCAAATAAATGAAGGTATTGGTGAACTCTCTAAAATCGATATCAACTTGGCGGCAAATTTTACTTCACTGAAGTTCAAGTTTTCATCACCATATTTTATCAAAGAGGGTGAATTGAAATACCAATATTTGCTGGAGGACTTTGATGACCAATGGTCTGACTGGGGTTTGGAAAACGAGAAAGAATACACCAACCTGTTGGAAGGTGAATACATCTTCAAAGTAAGGGCTCAAAACTCCTATGGTGATATAAGCGATATAACCAACTTTACTTTTAATGTATATCCTCCATGGTACCGGTCGAAAATAGCCTATACGATATATGGTTTACTCTTTTTTATGCTCTTCGGTGTATATATGTTCTTATTGGATCGAAAATTTAGAAAGGAAAAGAAATCTCTGACCTCAAAGCAGCGTGAGGAGCTACTCAAAAAAGAATCTGAAATAGAGGAAGTATCGAAAAAATCGGAGCAGGAACTTACTAAGCTGAGAAATGATAAACTACGTTCGGAAATTGACCATAAAAACAGGGAACTGGCCACTACTACCATGCATTTGATTAACAAGAATGAGTTCATGCTGAAGATCAGGGATGTGCTCAAGGAAAATGCCAAAGCGGACAACAAGGATCAATTCAAAAGAATCATTAAGGACATTGACAGAAACTTGTCAGAAGATGAAGGGTGGGATCAGTTTACTAAACATTTTGATCAAGTTCATGGCGAGTTTCTGACCAATATCAAAAAAGAGAATCCAGAATTGACTCCTCAGGACATCAAACTCTGTGCATACCTCCGAATGAATATGAGCTCTAAAGAGATCGCCAATCTGCTCAATATATCTGTGCGCGGCGTGGAAATAGGTAGATATAGACTTAGAAAGAAGCTTGGAATCAGCCGGGAAACGAACCTAGTAGATTATATGTTGGAATACAGCTGATTCTTAAATGGGTCAACCCAAAGTGCTTAGAAGTATCTCGGGGTAACGATTTTGGATCTAGAGTAGACAAATCGATAGTTCAGCATAATCTCGTGCGAACCGCTTGAAACCTGCCTAAGACTGCTCAGGGTGTAGTCAAATGCATATCCCACTGAAAGGGCTTGCGAAATTTGTAGGTTTAGAAATATGCTCAATGCGTCTAAAGACCTATAAGAAAGCCCAATCCACACTTTTTCGTCCAAAATCAAGGAAGCATTCATATCTATTTCCAAAGGGGCTCCTCCTACTGATTTAACAAGAATACTTGGCTTGAATTTCATCAATGGAGATACGTCAAAAACATAGCCTGTGGTGAAAAAATAATGTGGGACGTCAACGGTAGTTATTTCATCGAAACTGGCCGTAGACGTACCTGTATTCCAACTGTTCTTAAGCGCGGTAGGAACTGATAGACCGGCGTAGAATCTTTGGGTATAATAATAAAGACCTAATCCGAAGTTTGGTAATATTCCGGAAGTGGTAGACTCTAGGTTTGGATCCACTATTGATAAATCACCGAAATTAACTCTAGTGTTGCGAATTCCTCCTTGAAGTCCCATAGATAATTTACCTCCTTGCACCCGAATGTTATATGCATAGGAAAATACAAATGAGCTTTCTCTAGACACTCCAATATTATCACTAGAAAACACGGCACCAATAGCGATATTTTTGCCAGGAACTGGGGTATGAACGGACAATGTATGTGTAGTAGGTGCTCCATCCACTCCTACCCATTGAGTGCGCGACAGTGCCGTTGCGCTAATAGATTCATGACTTCCTGCATAGGCAGGATTTAATGCCAATCCATTGAACATGTATTGGGTGAACATCGCTCTTTGCTGGGCTCCTACCCAAAAAGAAATCAATGATAATATTAAAACAGTAATAAATTTCCTTGTCATAGTTATACCCCAAAGAAAGGAGTATATAGAAAGCTTAAATATTTTTATTCGTTCATTGAGTCGAAAAAGTCGATAAGATTATCAATTTGTTGCTTGTATGAAAGCTATCTATTGACAACTACAAAACCAGATAATGGCGCTGAACCATCTCCTAAGTCAATGAAGTAATAATATGTACCTGACGGTACTTCATTATTGTTTCCAATTTTCAGTCCAGAATTAACCTCGGATCTCCAAACGTTATTCTGGTTATCATATCCCTTGATCTCAAAGATCTTATTCCCCCACCTGTTAAATATCTCAACTTTGTTGTTTGGATAGAGTTCAATGTCTTTGATATAAAAGAAATCATTGGTACCATCTCCATCTGGAGTAAACCCTTGCCAAGGTGTCACCGCCTGGCATATATCTGCATCTAAATAGTTCGGGGTTCCATCGGTATCACAATCATCATTATCAAGGATTCCATCACCATTCTTGTCCTCGTCAATATCATTGATGCCATCTCCATCGCTATCGCAAGAGTCTGTGTCTTGGAAGTTTGGTGTGCCATCACCATCACAGTCATCATTGTATGGGTTACCATCACCATTAGTGTCTTCTCCATCCAATAAACCATCTCCATCTGTATCGCAAGGTTCCGCATCTAGATAGTTTGGCGTTCCATCATTGTCACAGTCGTCATTGGCCAAATTCCCATCTCCGTCCGTATCCTCATCTTCATCCAGTATACCATCACCATCTGTGTCGCATGAGTCTGTATCAAGATAATTTGGAATAGTATCCTCATCACAATCATCGTTAGTAGGATTGCCATCGTCGTTTGAATCTTCATCCTCTGTAAGCAAGCCATCACCATCATCGTCATCATCGAGGTAGTCTGGAGTGCCGTCACCATCCGTGTCATCGTTGGTAGGATCACCATCACCTTCAATATCTTCATCTTCCGTTGGGATACCATCTCCATCATCATCATCGTCCTGATAATCAGGTATGCCGTCACCATCTGTGTCGTCATTGGTCGGGTCACCATCTCCATTGATGTCTTCATCTATGTCATCTACGCCATCTCCATCGCTATCACAAGGGTCTGTGTCTTGGAAGTTTGGAATGCCATCACCATCACAATCATCATTGTATGGGTTGCCATCACCATTGGTGTCTTCTCCATCTAGTAATCCATCTCCATCACTATCGCATGGATCTGTATCTTGGAAGTTTGGTGTGCCATCACCATCACAGTCATCATTCGTTGGGTCCCCATCATCATCTGTGTCTTCATCAATATCGTTGATTCCATCATTGTCACTATCACAGGAGTCTGCGTCTTGGAAATTCGGAACACCATCTCCATCACAGTCATCATTGTATGGGTTACCATCGCCATCAGAATCTTCTCCATCCAGCAAGCCATCTCCGTCGCTATCACAAGGGTCTGTGTCTAAGTAGTTTGGTGTACCGTCTCCATCACAATCATCGTTGGCAGGATCACCATCTCCATCTAGATCTTCATCTTCGTCGTTGATGCCATCTCCATCTGTATCGCACTTATCAGCATCCAAGTAATCAGGAACTGAATCTCCATCACAATCATCGTTAGTCAAATCACCATCTTTATCTGCATCTTCCTCATCCGTAGGGATGCCGTCATCATCATCATCATCATCCTTGAAATCTGGAATACCGTCACCATCTGTGTCATCATTGGTTGGATCTCCGTCTCCATTGACATCTTCGTCTACATCATTGATACCATCTCCATCACTATCACAAGCATCACTGTCTTGAAAGTTTGGTATTCCGTCTCCATCACAATCATCATTGTAAGGGTTGCCATCTCCATTAGTATCTTCTGGGTCTAAAACTCCATCTCCATCGCTATCACATGGATCTGTATCCTGAAAATTTGGTGTGCCATCACCATCACAGTCGTCATTGCTAGGATCGCCATCTACGTCGGTATCCTCATCTTCGTCAGAAATACCATCTCCGTCTGTGTCGCAAGCATCATCATCCAAATAATTCGGAATGGAGTCATTGTCACAATCATCGTTGGTATAATCGCCATCACCATTGGTGTCCTCGTCTTCTGTAGGCGTTCCATCTCCATCATCATCATCGTCTAGATAGTCTGGTGTTCCATCACCATCTGTATCGTCGTTCGTTGGATCGCCATCGCCATCAATATCTTCGTCTACATCGTCAATTCCATCTCCGTCGTTATCACACTTGTTAGCATCCAAGAAGTTTGGAACACCATCTCCATCACAGTCATCATTGTAAGGGTTGCCATCTCCATTAGTATCCTCAGGATCAAGTACTCCATCTCCATCACTATCACATGGATCAGCATCTAGATAATTTGGTGTGCCATCGCTATCGCAATCATCATTGGTCAAGTCGCCATCATTGTCAGCATCTTCATCTTCGTCATTGATACCATCGCCATCACTATCGCACGAATCAGTATCTAGATAGTTTGGTGTCCCATCACTATCACAGTCATCATTGGTTGGATCACCGTCATTATCAGAGTCTTCTTCATCAGTTGGTACTCCATCACCATCATCATCACCATCCTGATAGTCAGGTGTACCATCTCCATCTGTGTCGTCGTTGGTAGGGTCTCCGTCACCATTGATGTCTTCATCTATGTCATTTATGCCATCGCCATCACTATCGCAAGTGTCAGCATCTTGGAAGTTTGGTATGCCATCGCCATCACAATCATCATTATATGGATTGCCATCGCCATTGGTGTCTTCACCGTCAAGCAAACCATCGCCATCACTGTCGCATGGGTCAGCGTCTTGGAAATTTGGAACACCATCGCCATCACAGTCATCATTGCTAGGATCGCCATCACCGTTAGTATCCTCATCTTCATCATTGATACCATCGCCATCCGTATCACAACTGTCTGCATCTAGATAATTTGGTATGGTATCATTGTCACAATCATCATTGGTAAAGTCTCCATCACCGTTAGTATCCTCGTCTTCTGTAGGTATACCATCGCCATCATCATCATTGTCTAGGTAATCTGGTGTACCGCTGTCTCTTATACACATCTGACGCTGCCGACGACTCCTTACGTGTAGATCTCGGTGG
>JAGDZO010000034.1:0-642 GCA_049115815.1 Cyclobacteriaceae bacterium
CATCCAATAGTTATTCCTACACCGCTGACCTTCCACAGGGCATGTTGACCTTCGATGGAGTCAATGATTTTGTAGATATCTCAGAAGTCAAACTTGTAGACGATGCAGTGGACGACTATACCATGTCGATGTGGTTCAATGCCAACACGATCGAGGATTACGAGAACCTTATCGCCTATAGCAATTTTGATGAAGCCTCTGTCGAACCTTTCACAGGTCTTTCATTCTTTTCGAATAATATCCGCTTTGCAAAACGTAATGATAGCGCAACGGAACTTCTTATTATCGACGGTCCATCTATTCAAACAGGGACGTGGTACCATGTAGCGATTACAAAATCAGGTAGTAATTATGTACTTTATCTCGACGGACAGGAAGTAAATCAAGCGACCTTAGTGAGTTCAGTATCACATACTCGGTCTACTGTTTTACTTGGAGCAACTCCTGCAGGTAACTCAGGCCTAGAACAAGTCACAGGCTATTTCGATGGTTCTATTGATGAAGTGAAGCTCTGGAATGACGCAAGAACTGCCTCAGAGATTCTGGCAGATATGTATGAGAAGTACCCGTCTGTAGATGACAACCTTGAGGCTTATTATTCTTTTGATCATACTTCTGGAGACTTGCTTTTGGATGAAAGCG
>JAGDZO010000035.1:0-1727 GCA_049115815.1 Cyclobacteriaceae bacterium
TAGGTAACAATAGAAACCATATCGAAATCATAGCCAAAGACAAATTTCTGCCTTCTCCATTCGAGTTTATACGTATAATATACACGTTTGGACTTACCGTAATTGCTTGGATATTTTTTAGAGCTGAGAATATTGGCCATGCGTTGCTGTACTTAAAAAGTATTTTCAGTAAAACAATTTTTTCGACTTTGGAAATCACGCCAGTTAGTCTTGGCATATTTATTCTTATCATGGTAGCGATAGAGTGGACTCAAAGACATGAATCTTACGGCCTTCAAATAGCTCGATTTAAGGCCTTCACTAGATGGGCGCTATATCTTCTTTTGACCATTTTAGTGATGGCTTATTTCGGTGAAAAAAACACCTTCATCTATTTCCAATTCTAAATGATACTCTTCATTAAAAGAACCCTTTTCTTCCTACTATTACTATTTGTAATTGGCGGAATACTCAATTTAATCTTACCATATCACTGGGGAAATCCTTGGTATAGTGTTAAAGTACAATATTTGGAAAGATTAGATCAAATGAAATACAATACTTTCTTTTTTGGTTCGAGTAGAGTGTACAGACAAATAAATCCGGAACGATTTGACGCTATCCTTAGCCAAGACTCCCTTTTCCTGAGTTCATTTAACATGGGCGCACCGGGTGTTTTTGCCCCTCAGAGCTTTTACCTCTATGAAAATTTCTTGAATTCAGCAGTTTCAAACAAGGCAAAATACTGCTTTTTGGAATTGACTAGATTTAGTCGTATTGGTGAAGGTATTGAGCATCAAGAGCGATCAAATTATTGGGTGACATGGCAGGAATATTTACGTATTTGTCGTTGGTTATATAATAACAAGACAAGGTCGAGAGGTAATCAAGCAAAGCTCCTTTTAGGGTATACAATCGGACTATTCGAAAGACAATTTCACATTGGCCATTTTAGGGAGCAAATGAATGATTTGAATTATTATAATCCACATTATCTAGGGCCACAAAAAGATGGCCACTTAAGTCTTGAAGACGATATCCGCACCACAACTAATAAAGAATATAAAGAAGGCCTAATTGAGAAGCACCAAAACCTAATTGATAATCCAGAAGAGTTAACTGAAAGAAGTAGAAAATCTGTCAGCGAACGCTCATTAATTAACAGTGCTCAAGTTGACCAGATTTACCTCCAAAGAATTCAAAACTTGTTATCACAATCAGAACGTAAAGGCATTTATTTAACTTTTATCCTTTCTCCTAGACATTCATACAAAGAGTTATTTAAAGTAGCCAGCTTAATTCCATCAGAACACCTTCTAGACTTAAATAATTCAAAACAATACCCTGAATTATACTTGATGGAAAATAGTGAGGATGCAGGTCACTTGAACAACCAAGGCGCGAAGATTTACACCGAAAAATTAGCAAAAGAATTTATTACCAAATTAAAGCATAATGGAATGAATTCACGCTAATTTAAATTCTTATTGAAGGTGCTCATTCCAATCAGTCTGTAAGTGCTTTTTATAGCCTAATATTTCCAATGCCTGCCCTAGACTAGTCGTTCCCGTTTTGTTTAATCCAATGCCGAATATTTTCATTTTGATTTAACCTTACACAAAGATGCAGCATTTTCCTTTTAGCAAGTAGAGATTTAAAATCAATGTCACCAATTAACGGAACAGAGTCCTTTCATCCATTCACAGTCTCACCCAATAATTTTCAATAACAGAAGTCATGCTCTTTAA
>JAGDZO010000036.1:0-4473 GCA_049115815.1 Cyclobacteriaceae bacterium
CCGTATCTTCTGTGGAGATGCCTACCAACCTCTGTGCTGCATAGACTATTGTGCCGCTCAAGTCCATGTTTGGCGCCAGGTCATCAAACTCCAAGCTATTGCCACTTACATCTACACTCGTCAGGTTAGCCAAGCTACTGAAGTCCGGTATGCTCGTGATTCTGTTGCCTGCCAGGTTGATGGTCGTAAGGCCTGCTATGTCCAGGATGTCTTCTGGTAGATCTCCTCTGAGGTTAGCGTTGCTCAAATCCAGACTGATCACTCGGTCATTGTTGCTCGTGAAGCCTACACCACTCCATAGTAGCTGGTCTGACTCTGTTGCCCAGTTGATACCTGTCCAATCTGCGCCGTTCATCCCATCAAAGATGTTCTGCAAGGCTGCAAAGTCTCTTTCCAATGAGCTCACCTTGATCACGATCTCTGCTGTAGTGATCGTCAAGTCTGGTACGGCACTGCTGGTCACCTCTGCATAGTAGCCTCCCTCATCGCTGAAGTCTGTGATCGATAAGGTGTAGCTAGAGCCACTGTTGGTGATGTCTGTCACGGCATTGGTTGTCAGGTTACGTTTCTTCCATGCGTAGCTATTCGATGTGCCTGGTACGGCCCTGTCCATCTCATAGCTAGCGCCCTGCTGCTCTAAGCTGCTGATTCGTCGCAATGCTGTCTGCTGTGGACTGTAAACTATGCCGGTGATGCCGGTATTGCCTTCCAGGGACTCAAACGTCAGCTTGTTGTCTGATACATCCAATGACGTCAGGCCACTTAGATTTGTCAGGGTTGGTAAGCTTGTTAAGTCATTGCCTGATAGGTTCAGGGTAGTCATAGATGTCAACGCTCCTGATGGTATGCTCGGGAAGCTGCCTGTCAGGTTGTTGTTGGATAGGTTCACTGCTGTGACTCTCGTGCTGCCTTCTGGCATGGTTACATCATCCCAGTCACGCAATGGTGTGCCTAGGCTCCAGTTGTTCTGTCTTGTCCAGCTTGCTCCGTCTGTCTCATTATAGATCGTTAACAGGGCACTCATGTCGGCCGTAGTGCCTGCATCTAGTGGTGTGGTCACTTCTATCACATTTGAGCTTGGACTTACATCTCCACTAGCGTAAACCGCTCGCACTCGGTAGTAGTAGGTCGTGTTGAAGTCTATGCCTTCTGTGATGTTGGCCGTAAGGGCTGACGTGCTGATGTTATCATAGCTTGCTAGCAAGTTGATGAAGTCAGCATCACTAGCTACATCATACTGATAGCTCGTTACCCCTGTTCGTGCTCTCCAGTTTGCAGTGAAGCTGAAGAAGTCAACATTCGTAGCGGCTATCGCTGTTGGGGCACCTGGCTGGATGGTCAGCTCATTACTCGTACCATCTGTGCCTACATTGCCCACCGCATCTGTGGCGGTAACGGATACTTCATATTCACCTACTGCCAAGCTATTGATCAATCCTGAAGCCAGTGTCCAGCTTCCATCTTGATTGTTGGTAGCGGCGTAGGTTTCTGAATTAACTGTCACTGCGATAGTAGCATCATTGTCATCTACCGTTCCTGTTAGTTCTGGGCTATCGGATAGGGTGGATGATGGGTTTACTGTTACAACTGGTGCTGTCAGGTCAACAGTCAACTCGTTGGTGGTATTGTCTGTGCCTTCATTGCCTGCTAGGTCTGTAGCAGTAGCTACCACTTCATACACGCCATCTGTCAATGCTGGTGTGATGGAGCCAGCAGCTAGCGTCCATCTTCCATCTTGGTTCTTGGTAGTCACGTAGGTTGCTGAGTTCACGGTCACTTCAATCGTCGCATCATTGTCATCTACTGTTCCTGTTAGCTCTGGGCTAGCATTGTTAGTAGCCAATAGATCTACTGTGACCACTGGAGCGGTGATGTCTTCGTTCACATCTGTAACTGTTACTGCAAGGGCCAGGTCTGAACTGTTGTTTGCTCCATCTGTAGCTGTCACTGTCACTTCATACACATTGTCTGCATTAGCATCTTGTGGCATCTCAAAGTCTGGTGCTACAAGGAAACTGATCTCTCCTGTGCTCACTACAATGGTGAAGAAACTGGCATCTGTTCCTCCTAGGCTCCAAGTGACTACTTCATTAGCCGCAAAATTTTGAATGGCTGTGGTATTTTCTGCAATGCTTATCGCTGACAGACCATCGATAACTGGATTGGTGTCATCCAAATCATTCACCGTGATGCTTAGTGTCAAATCAGCTGAATTGCTTGCATCGTCTGTCGCAGTAATCACTACCTCATAGCTCGACTGGGTCTCAAAGTCTGGACTCGCATTAATGCTTAACTCTCCCGTGCTTGCATTCAGGGTAAAGGCTGATGCGTCTGTGCCTGAAAGACTGTAGGTGATTGTGCCTGCATCGGTAGCTACTGCGGTGTAGATCCGTGTGCTCGCCGTGATGTTTTCATCTATCGTTTCGCTTGTCGCTGAGATGAAGACTGGGGCGTTCTCATCAAGGTCTGTGACTGTGATCGTTAGTGTCAGATCTGCTGTATTGCTTGCATCGTCAGTCGCAGTAATCACTACCTCATAGCTCGCCTGGGTCTCAAAGTCTGGACTCGCATTGATGCTCAGATCTCCAGTGCTTGCATTCAGCGTGAACGCTGTTTCGTCTGTACCCGAAAGTGTGTAGGTGATGGTGCCTGCATCAGTAGCAGCAGCTGTATAGATCACCGTGCTTGAAGCGATGTTTTCATCTATCGTTTCGCTAGTCGCTGATGTGAAGACTGGGGCGTTCTCATCAAGGTCTGTGACTGTGATCGTTAGCGTTATATCTGCCGTGTTGCTAGCAGCATCAGTCGCTGTAATCACTACCTCATAGCTCGCCTGGGTCTCAAAGTCTGGACTCGCATTGATGCTCAGATCTCCAGTGCTTGCATTCAGGGTAAAGGCTGATGCGTCTGTGCCTGAAAGACTGTAGGTGATTGTACCTGCATCAGTAGCAGCAGCTGTATAGATCACCGTGCTTGAAGCGATGTTTTCATCTATCGTTTCGCTTGTCGCTGAGGTGAAGACTGGGGCATTCTCATCTAGGTCTGTGACTGTGATCGTTAGCGTTATATCTGCCGTGTTGCTTGTAGCATCAGTCGCTGTAATCACTACCTCATAGCTCGCCTGGGTCTCAAAGTCTGGACTCGCATTGATGCTTAACTCTCCCGTGTTTGCATTCAGGCTGAAGGCTGTTTCGTCTGTGCCTGAAAGGCTATAAGTGATACTTCCTGCATCGGTTGCAGCAGCTGTATATACTACACTGCTCGCCGTGATGTTTTCATCTATCGTTTCGTTAGTCGCTGATGTGAAGACTGGGGCCTCATCATCCAAGTCATTGATAGAAATAGATAACAAAGTAGTATCAGCGGTAATGCCATCTGCAACTCTTATCTCCAAGGTAAAACTATTCGTCCCACTCTCGAAATCAAGATCAGCCGAATCTTCAACTCTGATTTCTCCAGTCGCAGGATCTATTAAGAATGGTAGCTGCGTGTTACTATTGACATCTGTATTGCCAGAGATAATACTCCATGTCAACACATCATTTTCAACATCAATTGCCGTCATGGAAACAACAGAAAACTCGAATGCGGAATTTTCATCAATAGAGATTCCTGACAAATCAGCGATTACTGGTGCATCATTCACAGGGTCAACCGTGACACTTAAGTTGAATGGTGCACTATCATCTGTACCATCATTGACTATCACTGGAACAGTCAATGTTCCGTTGAAATCTGCTGTTGGTGTGATCGTATTACCAACTATGGTGTAATCCGTTCCTGTCTGAACTGTTAATGTAAAGCCTGTTGGATAGATATTGTCTGTATCAGTAACACTGATGTCGCTTAAGGTTATTTCTCTACTAGCATCTTCTAGAAGAGTAATGCTGGTTTGTCCAGAAATGACAGGAACATCATTAGAAGGTTCCGCCGCTGTAGTGAACCCCTCACTAACAATACTCGAATAAGAACCACTATTATCAGCCACAAAGTAAATTACGTAGGTTGTTTCTGGTACCAACGCAAGGTCAGTTGGCCCTTCCGTGCCTGATCCGATTGTCAAATTGTTGGTCCCGATTAAGCCTGAATAACTAAGCGAATTGACCGCTGCATTGCCATTTTCATCCAAACCACTGAGGATCTGATTGATAGATGGTGGTGTACTAGATGTGGTAATGACGTGGTACAAATCAGAAGTGATATCTTGGTTAATATCCAATGTGATAGAGGTAGCAAACACATTAGTCAATACCAAACCGCTCAATACTGGTGCTGTTGGACTTGGTGCACTAAAGGAAGCTGTCTCTATCGAAGGTGTACCAATATTACCCTCAGTATCGGCCAATACTACATCAATAGTCAGCGTGCCGTAACGCAATCCTGATATATCTAATGGACCGATAAACTCTGTCGCAATTGATACCCTACCCGTGTTCGTAACATCCGTACCTCCGCCATCACTACTTACTATCA
>JAGDZO010000037.1:0-1983 GCA_049115815.1 Cyclobacteriaceae bacterium
TCAATGATCTGGATGAGATTGCTCCAGCTTTCACCAGTGCTGTGAGTGTTGCAATTGATGAGAACATAGCGAGTGGCATTATCTACACGGCAGTGGCTACAGATGCAAGTGCTTTGACCTACAGTCTTTCAGGCACAGATGCAGGAAGCTTCGGTATCAATAGCACAACAGGCGACTTGACTATTTTAAGTTCTCCAGACTTTGAGACGAAGAGCAGTTATGCAGTAACGATAACAGCAACAGATGCATTGGGCAATTTTGTAGATCTCAACTTGACAGTGAATGTCAATGATCTGGATGAGATTGCTCCAGCGTTCACCAGTGCAGCGAGTGTTGCAATTGATGAGAACATAGCGAGTGGCATTATCTACACGGCAGTGGCTACAGATGCGAGTGCGTTGACCTACAGCATTTCAGGCACAGATGCAGGAAGCTTCCTTATCAATGGCACAACAGGCGACTTGACTATTTTAAGTTCTCCAGACTTTGAGACGAAGAGCAGTTATGCAGTAACGATAACAGCAACAGATGCATTGAGCAATTTTGCAGACCTTAACCTGACAGTGAATGTCAATGATCTGGATGAGAACGCTCCAGTCTTCACATCGGCCACTACCGAAACGATAGATGAAAACATCGCTTCAAGCACGGTGATCTACACGGCTGCTGCAACCGATGCAGGCACAATCACCTACAGTCTTTCAGGCACAGATGAAACAGCGTTCACGCTGAATGCAAGCACTGGAGATCTGAGCATCAATGCGAGTCCAGACTTTGAGACCCAGGCGAGCTATGAGGTAGTGATTACTGCTACAGATGATGCAAGCAATACAGCAGACCTGACCCTAACGATCACGGTCACAGACCTAGATGAGAATGCCCCAGTCTTCACCTCAGCGACAAGTGAAACGATAGATGAAAACATCGCTTCAAGCACAGTGATCTACACGGCTGCTGCTACAGATGCAGGCACAATTACTTACACACTTTCAGGCACAGACGAAACAGCCTTCACGCTAAATGCAAGCACCGGAGATCTGAGCATCAATGCGAGTCCAGACTTTGAGACCCTGTCGAGCTATGAGGTAGTGATTACTGCGACTGACGATGCAAGCAATACAGCAGATCTGACACTTACGATCACAGTCACAGACCTAGATGAGAACGCCCCAGTCTTCACATCATCGACTAGCGAAACGATAGATGAGAACATCGCTTCAAGCACGGTGATCTATACAGCTGCTGCTACTGATGCAGGTACAATCACCTACACAATTTCAGGTACAGACGAAACAGCGTTCACGCTAAATGCAAGCACGGGAGAGTTAAGCATCAATGCAAGCCCAGACTTTGAGACACAGGCAAGCTATGAGGTAGTGATTACTGCGACTGACGATGCAAGCAATACAGCAGATCTGACATTGACGATAACAGTCACAGACCTTGATGAGAACGCCCCAGTCTTCACATCATCTACTAACGAAACGATAGATGAAAACATCGCTTCAAGCACAGTGATTTACACCGTAGTTGCTACCGATGCAGGCACCATCACCTACACACTTTCCGGCACAGATGAAACAGCCTTCACGCTAAATGCAAGCACCGGAGATCTGAGCATCAATGCGAGTCCAGACTTTGAGACCCAGGCAAGCTATGAGGTAGTGATTACTGCGACCGATGATGCAAGCAACTCAACAGACCTGACACTAACGATCACAGTCACAGACCTAGATGAGAATGCCCCAGTCTTCACATCAGCGACAAGCGAAACGATAGATGAAAACATCACGGCGAGCAGTGTAGTATATACAGCAGTAGCTACCGATGTAGGAAGTATCACCTACAGTCTTTCCGGCACAGATGAAACAGCCTTCACGCTAAATGCAAGCACAGGAGATCTGAGCATCAATGCGAGTCCAGACTTTGAGACCCAGTCGAGCTATGAGGTAGTGATTACAGCGACTGACGATGCAAGCAATA
>JAGDZO010000038.1:0-18334 GCA_049115815.1 Cyclobacteriaceae bacterium
ACTTGCTTTTGGATGAAAGCGCTAACGGGCATAATGGGCAGCTATTTGGAGAATTTGCAGTGGTATCAACTTCAACGGCAAATTCCGTCACATCTCAGCCCAACATCGCAGGAACGGGAAGTGTACTTGACTATGGTGCAAGTGATGATATGGCCGGTAGCCTAATTCGCATAAGCGACGATGATCCGGTGGTGAAGGAAGATCGAATTATAGCCACGAATACTAACAATACAACGTTCACCTCACAGACCAACACTTTTACGGTGACAGAGAACTGGACAACAAATCCTGTTGCCAATTCACCATTCTACATTTCTTTCAACAACCCAACCTTCGGAACCTCAGGCGCACAAGCTCCTATAGCATATCAAGCCACAGATGCATCTGACAATGGCTTTACTGCCAATTGGGAGGCCATTGCTAATGCTGAGAGCATAACCATAGACATTGCAGAAGACGCGGCGTTCACCATTACAGTAGTTACGGATATTGTGGTCAGCGATCCAACTTCTGATTTCTTTTTCGTCGCTGAGGACTTATCCTTTTATGCCAATCAAAAGCTCTACTATCGAGTAAGATTCACAGACGGGTCTTTTACTAGTCCTTATTCCGACCCTATTGAGTTTATGATTACTCCTGGGAATGCATTGACATTTGATGGAACAGACGATTATTTGACTGCAGCTAACCCTAATCTAACCCCACCAATGACTATGGAGTTTTGGGTGAAACTTAACTCAACGAATACGAATTCCCAGATACTGGCACAATTTGGTGCTGGGGGCATATATATCGGAAGGTTTACTCAAGGAAAAGTTCTGGCATTTTTTGATGCGTCTTCGAGCAACAATAGTTCTGCTGATGAATCTGCCATTAGTTTGTTGGATGACAAGTGGCATCACATAGCCGCAACTACTGATGGTAGTACAACTCGTCTTTATATCGACGGTGCTATAGCCGCAACTCACAGTGAAACGGCAATAACAGGAGCAACTTCTCTCTATTTAGGAGCAAATCAAGGGACTGCATCTTACATGCAAGGAACAATTGATGAAGTTAGAATTTGGGATGATGAAAGAACTTTGACAGAAATCAATGAATTCCAATATGCCACTTTGAGTGGCAATGAGCAAGATTTAATTTCTTACTACCGTTTTGACGAAACCTCAGGGACAACCCTTGCCGATCTAGCAGGCGACAATGATGGAACGCTTACCAACATGGCAGGCAATGAATGGGCCGCCTCAGGCGCGATGGCTCCAACGATCTACCAGGCCTCAGACGCATCAGACAATGGTTTTACGGCCAATTGGGAGGCCATTGCTAATGCTGAGAGCATAACCATAGACATTGCAGAAGACGCAGCCTTCACCACTACGGTAAATACAGACATTTCGGTTAGCGACCCTGCCTCTGACTTCTTTTTTGTTTCAGAGAATTTATCGAGTTACGCTGGCCAGAAACTCTACTATCGATTAAGATTCTCAGATGGAGATTTTTTGAGCTCGTATTCTGAGCCTGTAGAGTTTATGATTACTCCTGGGAATGCACTGGATTTTGATGGGGTTGATGATTTCGTTTTGGGCCAACCAATGCCTTTTGCTAATAATAGTTTCACATTAGAAACTTGGGCTAAAAGAAACTCTACGGGAAGCATCAGTTACCTTTTCAGTCTAGGTGCGGCTAATCCACTCGAAGGTCTTCATATTGGCTTCTATACGGGAGATGTGTTTGCCTTCAATTTTTGGGGAGGAGCCAATGACTTAGCTAATGGAGCAGTATTTACCGATACGGATTGGCACCATTGGGCGGTGACTTACGATGCTAATACAAATGCTCGTGTGATTTATCTTGACGGGATAGTATACGACTCTGATACTGCTCCGGCGGACTTTCAAGGAACAGGAAATTTATACATTGGTAAGCGTTTTGATGATGCGAGTCCTTTTGACGGTGAGATGGATGAAGTTCGTGTTTGGGATTATGCTCGCTCACAGATTGAACTTCAAAACGATCTTTATACTACCTTAAGCGGAAACGAGACAGGTTTACTAGCCTATTACCGTTTCGACGAAACCACAGGCATAACCCTTCCTGATCTAGCGAGTAATAATGATGGTACTTGGAATGGAACGGGAGGCACCAATACTGCTCCAAACTGGACCACCTCTGCCGCTATGCAAAGCACTATCGCGCCAAGTGCTCCGACAGACCTAATTGTTTACAGAGTATCTGATACGCAGCTAGCGCTGGAGTGGACAGACAATTCGGAAGGAGAGACTGATTATCTGATAGAGCGATCTAGCACGGAGGACTTTTCCTCTGATATTTTAGAAGTTACTTATCTGCCCGCTAATAGTAATTTTCACTTTGTTTCCGACGATGTATTTAGGCGCTACTACCGTGTAACGGCTATCAATGCAAATATTCCAAGTACTGCGCCATCACTTGTGGAGTTCGGCTCCCCAGAAGCCCATCCGGGTTATGCGATGGATTTTAATGGTATCAGTCATTACGTTCAATTACCAGATCTAAGTGCGAGTTCATTAACACCATCTGGGTCGTTTACCATTGAAGCATGGGTCAATTCTTCCGTAGGAGGAAATAGTAATATTTTAGTAATTGGTGCCGATGCTACTAATCAGAATGTGGTATTGAAGTCTGGGTCTGGCAATGTGTTTCTTGTCAATTCCTCTAGTAAGCCTGGGCCTTCAAGTACAATTCCTTCCACAGATGGTTTATGGCATCATTTGGCAGCTACATATGATGGTATCAATACATTGACACTATACGTTGATGGAAATTTTATAGATGAGGATAATACATTCGCTTTTAACTTAGATTTAAGTAAAGCACGGATTGGTGTAGGATCTGATGCTCTAACCAATTACTGGAATGGCCAAATTGACGAAGTAAAAATTTGGGATATTGAGAAAACCGACTTCTCCGATCGTTACGAACCACTCCAAGGAGACGAACCAAATCTAGTCGCCTACTATCCTTTTGAAGAAGATGCAACAGGCGCCATAGTCTTTGACCGTAGTGTCAATGCTAACAATGGTACACCTTCCGGTTCTCCGACTTATGGGATCTCTGGCGCAAGTGGGCCTTCTGATCTCGTGACACGTGACAGCCCTTTTGCCATCCACTTACAGTGGGTAGACAATACCGATGGGGAAACAGGATTTATAATTGAACGAGCCTCTGACCCTGCCTTTACCACAAACTTTTTCGATACGACTGTAGGAGCAGATGTTACCAGCTTTACGGACAACAATAGTCTTGCACTAGAAGGGGATCATTATTACCGGGTGAGAGCAGCCTTTCCTGACACTCCGCCTTCCGCCTGGACCTATACCAAATACGCACAAGCCAAATCCGACCCGGGACTTGCATATAGTTTTGATGGGGTAGATGACCAGATTTTGGTCAGCAGTAATTCTTTAAATTTCGATGGCGATTTTACGCTAAGTTTTTGGGTTAGGAGGTCACAGGACTTTAATGATGCTACTAATAGACTTTTAGTTGGTAAAAAGAATCTGGGAGTAGGCGAAGACGTGAATGCTGGTTATGGTGTAATTATTGGTCATAGTAGCGCAGCGTTTGGTGCTCATGCTCCATATATTGCTTTGGGTGATGGTACTAACCATGAATCATTTCATCCTACATCCTATAGCCTCCCCCTAAATAATTGGGTACAAGTAAGTTTTGTGTATGATGCATTAAATCATTTAGGTAGTTGGTATGCCGATGGCTCATTGTTACCTACAACAAAGGTTTCTACATCTAATATAACTTCCATGTTTAACACGGAACCTTTAATAATAGGAGGTGCTACTTATGATGGACCAATGCCACAATACTTCGCCGGTGAAATCGACGAAGTGCGGATCTGGAACACCGCCCGCACTCCACAAGAAATTCTAGACAACAAAGACTTTGAATTAGATGGTAATGAGCCGGGTTTGGTTGCCTACTATCAGTTTGATGAGAAAACAGGCACTACCCTCTATGATCGCTCGGTGAACAATAACAATGGGGTCAACAATGGAGCTACAATATCAGACCCTTCGGGAGCCATGCAAACAGGGACAAACCCCGATGCTCCGGCAGGGGTAACTACCACGAAAGTTTCTACCACAGAGATCATGATCAACTGGACCGATGGAGCCAATGAGCAGGGCTATCGGATTATCCGCGCGGATAACGAAGCCTTTAGCGTAAATGTGGAGCAAATAGGAGAAGTGGCTGCTGATGTCACCACCTTTACAGACAACATTGGAGTGGATAAAGGAGCCTACTACCTCATACAGTCATACAATGGCGCCATCACAGAAGACTCAGGCGCTGGTGAGTTTGGTACCACAGTAGATCACCCGGGTACAGCTATGAGTTTTGATGGGGATGACCTTATCAATATGGATGTTGATTTGATCACAGCCTACCAAGATTTCACTGTTGAGGCTTGGATCAACAGAAGTTCAGGTGGAAACGATATCATCTATCATCAAATAGTTGGAGAGCGGCCTGGAGATTTTTTAGTGTTCGTCAATGCCGCTAATCAGCTGACTATACAAAGATGGAACGGGGGCGTGTCAACAGCCAATTTCGGACCTTCAAGTTTGTTGGTTCCAGAAGGTTGGGTGCATGTTTCAGCTGGTTTTGAAGGAACGAATATTAGATATTGTATTGATGGAACTTGTGAGGTAATTGCCCAATCTACGGGAACATCAGGCTATGGTGACTATAGAGGGATAGGAAATATAGACTTTCCTGGTTCAAATCTGAATGGTCAAATAGACGAACTGAGAATATGGAATGACGCGAGATCTGAAGCAGAAATTATAAATAATCGCTACACCCCTCTGCAAGGAACTGAGCCTAACCTTGTTGCTTACTACACCTTCGATGAAGATGGAGGAACTATGGTAGTAGACCGCTCTGCCAATCAAAATGATGGTACGATTAATGGTGCCACATTTGTAGAATCGAATTTCACCAGCCCTACGGGCGTATATGTGACTCAGCTAGACGATAGCAATCTACAGCTCACATGGACAGATAATTCTTCGGAAGACTCTTTTAGTATTTTGAGATCCACGGATGCGGAGGGTACAGGGGCAACCGAAATTGGAACCGTCGGACAAGGTGTGACTACTTTCACAGACAACATTGGCTTGAATTCCGCTGGCTTTTATGTGGTAGAAGCCGTAACCGGTGATGACCGAGCATCATCAGAAGTTGCTTTTGGGACCACAGAAGCTTATCCAGGTCATGCTTTGGCATTTGATGGTGTGGATGATTATGTGGACTTTGGAAATGATCCATCTTTAAATTTTGATAATACCGATGCCTTTACCTTCGAAGCTTGGGTCAATACATCTGCTTCCGGGACTCAAAGTATTTTTTCAAATTATGATGGAGCAAAAGGTTACAACTTTGAAATAAGAGCGGATGGAGATGTTTGGTTCTCCTTTGTAAGCACATCTAGTTCGAATCAAATTAGGTCTTTTACTACTTATTATACTTTAAATGATGGCAATTGGCATCATGTTGCCGTATCATATGATGGTGGGAACAGTGCTTCCGGAGTAAGTATCTATGTGGATGGTATAAGTTCTGCTGTATCATCTGACTTTGATAATTTAAGTGCTTCTACCATTTCTACAGCAAATACCACTTCGGGTGCAGCACAAAATGGAACAATCAGACCATTTTCTGGCCAAATAGACGAACTAAAAATCTGGAGTATCACGAAATCTGACTTCTCAGATCGTTTTGCGAAACCAACCGTTAGTGATCCGAATCTGGTCGCCTACTATTCTTTTGATGAAAATACGGGTACTACCCTTATAGATAAGTCAGTCAACGGAAACAATGGAACCTTACTCAACGGAACCACGAACACTCCGGCGGCAGATGGAGTGACAGAAGGTCCGCTTTGGACAACTTCGGCGCTTCCATTGGGTTCACTCACTTATGCAGCACCTATCGATATCGTCAACAATCCTCCCGCGTATGATGGTAGTCCTTATATGGTCAATGAAGTCAGTCTCACTGATGTGCTTTTCAGACCAGATGGCTTGAGAATGTTTGTATGCGGTCAAGACGGCCAAGGCATAGAGCAGTATGACCTTACTGTACCTTTTGACGTTACCACGGGAGTTACCTTCGGCGATTTTGTTCTGGTCAATGCACAGACAAGTCAGCCAACAGGAATTGCTTTTAATCATGATGGCTCCAAACTATATCTAAGCAGTAGCAATTCGACGCTGATTTACCAATACAGCCTATCAGCTCCATACGACATCTCTGCGGGCATTAGCCATGATGGTTCGCCTATGAGCATTGCTGCACAGAGCACCAACTCCAGTGATGTGGTCTTGCATCCTTCTGGGACTAAGATTTATGTTTTGAATGATGGAAATGTCTTTCAGTATGGTTTGAGCGCTCCTTTTGAGACCACTACAGGAGTAACTTTCGAGGGTTCTATAGATGTTTCTACTCAGGAGTCTACGGCTAGTGGATTGGCGTTTGATGCCTCAGGCACCAAGCTTTTTGTCATCGGTTTCAATAGCGATGCAGTTCACCAATATACCTTAAATACGCCATTCGATGTGACCGGTGGTTCTGTACATGACGGGTCGTTTTCTGTGGCCACTGAGCAAGGGCTGCCTATGGATCTGACCTTTAGCCCTGACGGCACAAGGTTATTTGTGGCAGGCGGGATAGGTCAGCAAATTCAGCAATACAGCTTTGATACCAACGCATTCGCTGAAGCGAGTGCCAACGATGGCTCACTAGAAGGAGCACTTATTGTGAGTTTGCAAAACCACACCTTCGTAAATGCTAGTACCGTAGCATCCAACTTGACCATTTCCAATCTTCCCGCGGGGCTGACACCAGCTGTCGCCTTGTCTGTAGGAAATACCGTGGCTACAATAACGCTATCGGGCAGTGCTATCGATCATGAAAGTAGTAATAGCGTCTCAGATCTTGAACTGAGTATCTCAGATGGCGCATTCACGGGGAATAACGCATCTAGTGTAACCAATGCTACTGCATTCAATACTGGATTAGGGATTTCATTTGATAATGCACCTATCAAAATATTATCCACCACCCCGACAGTTAACGCATTTAATATTGCGGCTAATGATAATATAGTTTTGACCTTTGATGCCACCTTAAATGGAGCCACTTTGACCGCTCAGAATATACGTATTTGGGGTACACATTCTGGACTGGCTACAGCTAATTATACAGGTGGAGGAACCACTACGTTGACCATCAACCCAACTAATGACTTCATGGCTGGTGAGAAGGTATATGTTAGCATTACAAATGGAATAAGTTCAGAATCTGGAAATATCGCAGAACCATATACTTTAACTTTCAATATTGAGACCGCATCGTTTCAAGGAGCATTTGTCAAACAAACAACTGCTCTAGAAGGTGTAGTAGATGGTGCAGCAGCTTGGGCAGATTATGATGGAGATGGAGATTTGGATGTAGCAGTCAGTGGTTGGGACTTTGATTATAGCATTGCAATCACCAAAATTTTTAATAACTCAGCAGGCACATTTACAGATATCGGAGGGTCACTTCTTGGAGTTTATGAAGGAAGCCTAGACTGGGGAGACTTTGATAATGATGGTGACCTTGACTTATTTGTTACAGGGATTGACGAGCTAAGTAATACCACCGCGACCTTATATGAAAATAATGCTGGCACATTTACTGACATTGGAGGTAGTTTTCAAGGCGTATATTTCTCAGAGGCAGATTGGGGTGATTTTGATAATGATGGTGATCTAGACCTTATAGTGCAAGGTCAAAATCAAGCTACGCCTCAAACAGGCTCTACCAATATATACAGGAATGATGCCGGCTCTTTCGTAAATATTAATGCCGGCCTACCAGAGCGCTTTAAAGGGGGTGTTGCATGGGGAGATTATGATGGTGATGGAGATCTTGATTTTGCAAATAATGGGTATAACGATAATGCAGCAGCAAGATTTGCAAGCATTTATGAAAATAATGGTGGAGTTTTCACAGATATAGCCGCAGGTTTTGAGGGTACTGTATTAGGATTCGTGGAATGGGGTGACTATGACAATGATGGAGATCTTGACTTGGTGGTTTCTGGCGCAAATACAAATGACAATGCACCAAGAATTTATCGAAATGATGCAGGTTCATTTGTAGATATTAATGCAGCTCTTTTGGATAATTCTGAAGGAGAGATTGCATGGGGAGATTATGACGGAGATGGAGACCTGGATTTAGTTATCAATGGCTCGGGCGAAACCAATGATCCTACAACCACGCTTTATATCAACAATTCGGGATCCTATGTTAATTCTGGAATTCAGTTAGAAAATTATTTGTATTCTACTGTTGATTGGGGGGATTATGATAATGATGGAGACTTAGACCTGCTTTTGACAGGGACCGATGATTTTAATGGTGGTAGAATATCCTTGTACTCCAATACACTGGAACCACCTACTATTTATAATGCCACCAACGTAACTAACGAGGGATTTACACCAAATTTGGTTACTCCATCCGGGGCAGTTGATCTTATTGTGGATGTCTCTACAGACCCAGCCTTTGGATCTTTCGCTGCGCAGGAAGTTAGTGTAGGAGTTTCTGGAGGGGTAGATATTAATTTGGCGCTTACTTCTGGGACTAATTATTACTACAGAGCGAAAACAGATTTTGGTGGCGGAGAGATTAGCTCTTACTATGAATCCAATCCCTTCATGGTACAACCCGGAAACGCCTTGCCGTTTACTGGTGATGATTATGTTGAAGTACCTGATAATGTATTGTTAGAACCTACGGGAGACTTCACAATAGAATTTTGGCTTAAGACCTCTGTTACAGGGAATAAGATCATTATCGAAAAAGGTAACTCTAATGCGGAGTATTCAGTCCAGCAGTTTTCTGGAGATAAGCTTGGTCTTAATGTAAATGGTGGGGCGATGAGAACAAATGGCTCCTACAACGACGGGTTTTGGCATCATGTGGTTATGGTATATCGAGGAACGAATGATGGTACCATCTATGTCGATGGTGTAGAAGATGTTGATACGGGCACAATTAATTTGGGAGTACCAGCTTATTCTTTTGGTAGGCTCACTATAGGAGATCGCAGGTTTGGTGGCAGCTTTAACATAGAAGGCAGCATCGATGAGATACGCATTTGGGATGATGAGAGATCACTGTTGGAGATTAATGAGAATCGTTATACTACTTTGATAGGTAGTGAAGATGGCCTTTTAGCCTATTATCAGTTCGATCATACATCTGGTACTACACTCTCTAATCTATCTGATAATATTTCACTAGACGGTGAATTAAATAATATGGCCGGCTCTGAATGGACTGCTTCCAAAGCTATGTTAGCTCCTTTTGTCACTACATGGATCACCTCTGATGGTACGATTACGCTACCGACTTTTGGCGGAAGCAATGATTACGATCTTGTTTGGACCAACTTGACAAATGCGGGTGTTGGTAATGGGTCAATCTCAGGTCAAAATGTAGATTATACGATTACAGGGCTCACCAATGGTGACACCTATGAACTAGAATTAGTCGGTAAGCTAGATCGCATATTCTTCAGCGGAGGAGGAGAAAAAGATAAGATCCAATCTGTTGAGCAGTGGGGAGATGTTGCTTGGACGGATTTTAGCATGGCTTTCACTGGATGTACCAATCTAGTCATCAATGCCACAGACGAACCTGATCTCTCAGGCGTCACTTCTTTCAATGAAGCTTTTGCAGGATGTACTTCTTTAGTAGGCACGCAAATGAACGACTGGGATGTGTCCAATATCACGAGTATGTTCGGTACCTTCCAAAATGCTACCAGCTTTGGTGGTGCAGTTTCTTCATGGGATGTAAGTGGAGTTACGGATATGACCAACTTGTTTGCTGGAGCTACGTCCTTCAATCAGCCACTTAATAATTGGGATGTGTCCAATGTGACCTCCATGTTCTCACTACTGGACGGAGCTACTTCCTTTGACCAACAACTGGGCGCTTGGGATATCTCCAATGTGACCGGAATGAATCAGATGCTCAACAATGTAGCCATGAGCAGTCCTAACTATGACCAAACTTTAGAAGGATGGGCAACCTTAGATGGTGGTGCTGGTGAAACGGAGATTCCTACAGGAATCACACTGCATGCGACCAATGTGAGCTATGGCGCACTTGGAGAGACTAGTAGAAATACCCTGATAAACACTTATGGTTGGACAATCAACGGGGATATATCACTAGCCCTTCCTGCACCGACAGATGTCGTAGCATATGCTACTTCTTCCACCACTATCAAGCTGGACTGGACAGACAATGCCGGTAGCGAAACAGGCTACTTAGTCGAAAGTGCGGATGATTTTGAGTTTACTACCAACCTTCAATCCTACGGTGTTACGGCTGCAGATGCTGAGACCACTACTATTACGGTAGGAGCTAATGGTTCGTACTTTTTGCGAGTAACCACTTTGGACGGTGGGCCGTCATTTGAAGCGAGTGAGTCTGCGACCACTTTTGCTACTACAGTGGCATTCCCAGGTTATGCATTGGATTTGGATGGTACGGATGACTATGTCAATATACCAGAAGGAGGAAGTATGCTCTCGGGCTTGTCTGTATGGTCATTCGAAGCTTGGATAAAAGTACCTACGCCACTTGCCAAGACACATGCATTGATGAGTGTGGGTGGATCGTCCCCCGTGGTGATCCAATTGAGTTCTTCTGGGTTGATCCAGATACGTGATCAAACGAATACCGCCAATTTCCAAACTGTTACTGGAGTCTATCCAGATGATGGTGTGTGGCATCATGTGGCTATTACCAATAATGGAAACAACACGGGTAATGGGGCAGTGTATATTGATGGTAGTCCTGTTTCTCTTGGGACTAACGGCTTTACCACATTCGGGACACTAACTACTGAAGATATGCATCTCGGAAGTTGGGATTTGTCAGTTAACGAATTCCTACAGGGTGAGATGGATGAGGTGCGTTTTTGGAACACGGCAAGGACTCAGACAGAAATAGAAAACAACCGATTCCAGGCGTTGAATGGTAATGAAACAGGTTTGATTGCTTACTTCCCATTCGATGAAAACACAGGATCCACCGCAGTAGACCGAAGTGCAAATATTAATGATGGAATATTGACCAACTTTCCAGGAGATGGATCAGAGTGGGTGATGTCAGGTGCAGCGATTCCACCAGCTCCTTTTATTACCACCTGGTCTACAAGTGACGGACAGATTACGATACCAACAAACTCTGGCAGTTATACTTACAATTACAGCGTGACTTGGTCCAACTTAACAAACCCTGGCACAGGAGAGGGGACATTGTCATCTCAAACTGGAGATGCGGTACTAACAGGATTAGAAAACGGGGGTGTATACCAAATAGAAATATCCGGAACCTTCCCTGCCATTTATTTTAACAACACAGGAGATAAGGACAAAATCGTAACCATAGAACAATGGGGAGATATTAAATGGGCATCTATGAACTCAGCGTTCAGAGGATGTTCGAACTTGGAATATAATGCAATGGATAGTCCAGATTTGTCAGAGGTGAATCAGATGAACTTTATGTTTGCGAAAGCATCAATTTTGAATGGTGATCTTTCGAACTGGGATGTTAGTACTATAGCTGAAATGAGAGCAACATTTAGTGAAGCATCTTCCTTCAATGGTAATATTACAAATTGGGACGTCTCTTCAGTAAATGACATGACTGGCATGTTTCAACAAGCCATATTATTCAATCAGAATATTTCTGGTTGGAATACAGCTTCACTTACAAACTCAAGCCAGATGTTTAGGAACGCAAGTGCATTTAATCAGGATGTGTCTGGTTGGTCCTTAGCTTCTGTAACTGACGCTTCTAGCATGTTTCGACAAGCTATTTCTTTTAACCAGAATCTTTCAGGCTGGAATGTATCACAGGTTACTAACATGTCTTACATGTTTAATGGTGCAACTTCCTTTAATTCGGACATTTCAAATTGGGATGTATCATTAGTCGAAGGGTTCAGTAATATGTTTGATGGTGCAATCGCATTTAATCAAGATGTTTCAGGATGGGATGTCTCTTCTGGAGTTTACTTCTCATATATGTTTGATGGATCCGTTTCGTTTGATCAGAACCTTGGTTCATGGGACATTGGTTCTGCTTTGTTTATGACCAATATGCTGACCAACTCTGCCATGTCCACCACCAACTACGAAGCAACCCTTGCCGGTTGGGCTGACGACAATTCAGGAACGGAGACTATTCCAACAGGCATTACATTAGGTGCTAATGGTCTTACCTATACGAGCACTGGACAAGCGAGCAGGGATATCTTGACAGGGTCTTTCAGTTGGGCGATTATTGGTGATGCTCTGCTTGCTCCTGAAATAGAGGTTACGGGACTGGGTGCTAATATCATTGGAAATGGCGATGTTTCACCTTCTACCTTAGACGGGACTAATTTCGAAACCGGAGAAATTGGAGCTTCTTCGGTAACAAGAACTTTCACGATCAACAACTCCGGAACGGGTGATTTGAATTTGGGACCTGGCGCAGTAAGCATTTCGGGAGATACAGACTTCACGGTGAGTGCTCAGCCGGGTACTGTCGTGTCATCCGCAGGAAGCTCGACCTTCACAGTAGCATTTGATGCATCGGTTGCGGGTGTAAGAAGTGCAACTGTGAGTATTGCCAATGATGATGCGGACGAAAGTCCATTTACATTCAACATTCAAGGAACAGGGGCGCTCCCAGCACCAACTACACAAGCCACCAACGTGGCAATATCTAGTGTCACAGAAAACACTGCGGTCATAAATTGGACGAATGGTAATGGATCATCGAGAATAGTGACTGTTTTTGAAGGCAATGGATCATTCCCTTCACCTGTGGATAACACTACTTATACCGCGAATAGCGATTGGAGTATGGCAACTGCTCAAGCAGGAACGGATTGGAAAGTAGTTTATGTGGGTACAGGCAGCACCGTTTCTATTACTGGGCTCAATCCAAGTCAGCAGTACACAGTAGCAATATCTGAGTATAATGGCGGAGCAGGTTCAGAAAAGTATAATACGAGTGATGCCGGTAACAATCCGGGTTTCTTCACCACTGTAACACCTGACATGACCGCCCCAAGCGGCTACACCCTTTCCAATGTGTTTGTAAATAATGCGACCGATGAGTTTGATTTCCAGATTGATGGAGCAGAGGTTGGCGCTACTTATGAATACGCTATCAGTAGCGATGGAGGCGGTACACCAGTATCGGGCACAGGAACCATTAGTAACACGACAGAGATATTTGGAGCAATAAGCACTATAGGTCTTAATTATGGTACACTGACTATTACGGTTACGCTTACAGATGCTGCCTCCAATGAAGGAAGTCCAGTAAGTGAGACGGTTAGCTATATGTCTCCAGTCTCCCCACCTGTTCTCAGTGGCGTAAGTGTTACCCCAGACGAGACGTTTGCGGATGTTGATTTCACTTTGGATGTGACTGCTGATGTTTACTATGTAATTACTGAATCGTCTACGGCTCCATCTGTCACACAGATCATAGCAGGTCAGGATCAGAATAGTGCAACAGCGGCTAGCTCAGGTCTTATGGATAATCTTTCAGGAACGGTCAATCGAGGATTAGGCTCAGGTTCATGGGGAGGCAATGATGTTGGTCTTAGCAGAGGAGTAGGATACTACTTGCATATGGTAGCCGATGCTGGGAGTAGCAATTACTCAGACATCTCAAGTACCCTTTTCACTACCCAGTATAACGATAACACTCGAGAGCTTACCTCCGAGGACTTCACGAATTTCAATGGCACGTTAAACTCGTTGCAGTCAGGCACATTCAACTTTAGCTTGTTTGCGTTAGACCTATCGAACGCTACTGTTACTGACAATGCAGGATTTGTAAAAGGCGGCACAGGCAATGCGATAATCCTATCTGATGGAGGGGATTATTTCCAAACGGGACTTATTACGGAGATAGAGCGCTTCGGTTTTGAATATCGCTCAAGTAATGGTAGTGAAATTTTCGTCAAGGCGAGTACCTCATTAGATGGTGTGACGTTTAATGATGTAGTTATAGAAGCCTCTACTAACAATACGTCATATGAGTCCAAAGCCTATGAACTGTCGTCACCATTTGATGGATATGTTCGAATCGAGGTAAGCACATCGGGATCTGGCACGATCATAGTGGACGACTTTTTTGTAGAGACTACAGCAGCACCAGAAGGGGTTGTTACGATCTCCAATGGAACACCAGCTACAGGAGGCAATGTAGAGCAAGGCAGCGTAGATAATGTTATTTATGATTTTCAGTGGAGTGTTGCAGGTGGAGATGTTACTACCACTGGTTTATTCGTAACCCCAACAGGAAGCTATGCAGCTTCAGATTTTGATCAGTTCACCCTTTGGGCTTCAGTAGATGTGTCAGGATTTGCTAATGCAACAGAGATAAGCAGCACCACCTTTGCGAGTGGAAACCCACCAATACCTGACGGTTCACTGGGCTGGTTCTTTAGCGATACTTATTTAGATGGCAGTACGATATATCTGTATATCACAGCAGATATCTCATCTTCGGCTACTATAGGTAACACGTTGACCATATCCGCACCAGGATTTGATTCCAATTTTGGATTTGATCCAGGCACGACTGCTGACGGGATGATCAACCAAGGAACGACGATCACCATACAACCAGTAGCAGACGTTACGCCACCATCAGGTTATACGATTCAAAACCTTACAATTGACAACATTGGCAATGAATTAAGTTTAGATATATCCAATGCAGAGGTTGGGACGAGCTATGAAGTGACCATATCGAGTGATGGTGGAGGTGCTGATGTAGTTGTACCAGGAAGTGTTGTCAATGTTACTCAATCGGTAACCAATTTAGGAATAGGCAGCTTAGGTTATGGAACGCTTACGGTAAGCGTAGTACTAACTGATCCTGCTATGAATGCGGGTAACATTGTGAGTGAAACTGTAGCATTTGCTGCTCCAGATTTGACAGCACCTAGTGGCTATAGCATTTCGAATATATCTGTAGACAATGTCAACGATGAGCTAAACTTCCAAATTGACAATGCAGAAATAGGCACGACTTATAGCTACTCTATAACGAGTGATGGAGGAGGTACGCCAGTTTCAAGTTCAGGTACTGTGAACAATGCCACGGAGACCTTCGGAGGTATCAGTATTGGAGGCTTAGGATATGGGACGCTAACCCTGAGTGTTGGATTAACTGATGCTGCTTCAAATTCTGGTACACCAGTAACAGAAACGGTGAGCTATGAAGATCCAAACGCTTCGGTACCTACGGTAGCCATCAGCACAATTAGTTTGGTTGATGGTGATGTTGCTCAAGGTACATTAGGTGAGCTGGTTTATAAGTTCAAATTTGATGTGACCAATGCACCAATAACGACAAGTGGACTCTACTTTGGTCTTTCGGGCACATTTGATCCAGCTGATTTCGAAACTGATGGATTCGTACTGTTGTACAATACAGTCTCGGATGATATCAATAGTGCGGCGATTGCAGGATTGAGTACTTATAATTCGGGAACCCCGCTTCCTCCTAATTCTATTGGATGGTTGCTTACTGAGACATTCGCAGTTGGAGAGACGTACTTTTATGTAACAGCAGATATATCGAATGCCGCCTTGGTAGGCAATGACTTTAGTATCTCAGCACCAGTTCTTGACAACTTTGGAGTAGATGATCCGAAAGAAAAGAATGACGGGGGTCTATTGGGAGGTCAGGTATTTACCGTTACAGCGGGTGTATCAAGTAACCCATTCATTACGACATGGTCTACTACAGATGGGACCATCACCATTCCTACAAGTGGCTCACCACAAGGTAATAATGGGCCGTACGATTATGATATTTTCTGGACTAACTTAACTAATCCAGGTGTAGGAGATGGTTTTGCCACAAGGGTTAATGGTGACCATACGATTACTGGCTTAGCCAACAATGACGTTTATGAGATAGAGATTTCCGGAGATTTTTCTTCCATTTATATGAGCAACGGTTCTGAGGCTCTGAAACTATTGTCAATTGAGCAATGGGGCGATATTGAGTGGTATACCTTTAGGAATGCCTTCCAAGGTTGTGACAATATGGTCTACAATGCCACCGACGCTCCAGACCTTTCATTAGTTACCAGTTTGGGTTACATGTTCGATGGAGCTATTTTATTCAATGGAGACCTAAGCAACTGGGATGTGAGTACAATTACTTCATTGTCCAACACTTTTAGTGATGCATCATCTTTCAATGGAAATATCACCAATTGGAACACTAGCAATGTGACCGTTATGGCTGGGACTTTCTACGGAGCAAGTTCCTTCAACCAAGATTTGAGTGGTTGGAATACGAGCAATGTGAGCACACTGAATGTGACTTTTGCTGATGCAATCGCATTTAATCAAAACATTAATAGCTGGGATGTATCCAATGTTACGAGTTTCCAGGGAGCATTCGATGGAGCAACGAATTTCAATCAGCCATTAGATCAATGGGACTTATCTAGTGCGCTTAGCTTAAGTAGCATGTTCCGGGACGCAACAAGTTTTGATCAGGATCTTTCAGGCTGGGTTATTCCTAGCACAGTCACGACTATGGCTAATATGTTCAGAGCCACACCATTTAGTTTTGATATCAGCGGCTGGAATGTTTCTGGAGTTAGTGATTTCAGTTTTATGTTTTGGGAAGCGGACAATTTCAATCATTCATTGAATAACTGGGATATGTCAAGTGCTACCACGTTGAACAGCATGTTTGCTAATTGCGATATATTCAATCAGGATTTGAATAGCTGGAACACCTCGTCTGTGACGAACATGAGAAATGTATTCGGTAATTCGCCTGCGTTTAATGGCAATATCTCAAGTTGGGATGTGTCTTCAGTGACAACCATGAGTCAGATGTTTTACGCCACGACTTTTAATGGAGATTTATCCAGTTGGGATGTATCTGCTGTTACGGATATGAGTTTCATATTCTTTCAGTCTTCGTTTAATTCCGATATTTCTAGTTGGGTAACATCCTCTGTAGTCAACATGAATGGAGCGTTCCGAGAGATGCCACTATTTGATCAGGACCTTTCTACTTTGGATATGTCTAATGTGACTTCAGCGAGTAATATGTTAGACAATAGTGGCTTATCCATTGCTAACTATGATGCGACACTCATTGGTTGGGCATCGCAGACCCTTCAACCGGGCGTAAGTTTCCATGCTTCTGGATTGGAATATTGTGCTGGATCCACGAGTAGACAATCAATCATAGATAATTTTACTTGGACAATTTCTGGAGACGCACTCTTGTGTCCTCAGATCGCGATCGGTGATATCTCTGATGACAATTTGGTTGGCCTTACGGAATCAACTGCGCTTTCCATTAGTGGAACCACAACTGGAATAGAGGATGGGCAGAATGTACAGGTTGTACTTAATAGCACAGAGAATTTTAACACCACAGTGAGTAGCGATATGTGGTCTGTAGTCGTAGATGCTAGTGGATTGGGAGACGGCACGATCAATGTCGACGTAACATCGACAGATGTGGCAGGCAATGAAGCAACTAATAGTACTACCTTCACTTTTGATGGACTAAATCCAGTCTTCACCTCAGCGACAAGCGAAACGATAGATGAGAACATCACGGCGAGCACGTTGATCTACACGGCAGCAGCTACGGATGCAGGCACAGTGACTTACACGCTTTCAGGCACAGATGAAACAGCCTTCACCTTGAATGCAAGCACGGGAGACTTGAGCATCAATGCGAGTCCAGACTTTGAGACCCAAGCGAGCTATGAAGTAGTGATAACAGCCACAGATGCCGCGAGTAATACTACAGACCTGACATTGACGATCACAGTCACGGACCTTGATGAGAATGCCCCAGTGGGTTATAGTCTTTCAGGAGTTATTGTTGACAACCTCATAGATGAGTTAAGCTTTGATATTTCAGGAGCAGAAGTAGGTGCAACCTACGATGTGATAGTAAGTAGTGATGGCGGAGGCACTGATGTTACGAGCACAGGCATTGTATCAAATGCGACAGAGTTTATCGGTCCAATAGATATTTCAGGATTGGGTTATGGCACGCTGACTATTGACTACATCAATAGTCAGCGTGCCATAACCCAAGCCTGAAATATCTAATGGCCCGATAAACTCTGTCGCATTTGATACACTGCCTGTGCTCGTAACATCAGTGCCTCCGCCATCACTACTTACTATAA
>JAGDZO010000039.1:0-11028 GCA_049115815.1 Cyclobacteriaceae bacterium
CCAGTTTTTTGTTGCAAGTCCACCTTAACACCTGCGAACATTAACTCACCCAACAACCCAAGAGGGCCAAGATGCCTACGGCATGACTTGCGTGGGGGGAATTGTTGGTCGCTAGACGCTAGTCGCCTACCGCTTTTCGCTGATTGATGGTCACTTTTCGCCGTTCGAAGTTCACTCTGCTCTAATGGCCAAAAGTGAGAAAACCTAAACACCCAACTGGGCCAAGATGCCTGCGGCATGACTTGCGTGGGGGGAATGGTGATTCGCTAGAGGCTGATCGCTATTCGCCTTTCGCTGATGACCAAAAGTCAGTGGATCCAGAAAAACCAAAACACCTTCCAACATTAACACCCTAACACTTTAACACCTTTCAACATTAACACATTCAAAACCTAATCACCCCTATAAAAACTACAAATAAGGTAGATAAAAAAATTATTACTACATTTGAGGTAAATATACTTGACATGGGAAAACATCAATTGGGAGAATTTGAAGAAGTAGTGATGCTCACAGTCGCTATTCTGATGGATGATGCATATGGATTTGCCATCATAGAAGAAATGGAAACAAGGCTTAACCGCAAGGTGAGTATAGGCGCATTGCAGACTGTACTTAAGAGGCTTGAAAAGAAAGGCTACTTGACTTCAGAGTTGGGTACAGCTACCAATGTGCGGGGAGGCAAACGCAAGCGATTTTTTCACCTGACATCAACGGGCAAAAGCGTCCTGCAAAGTGCAAAAGAGCAGCGATTGGGACTTTGGAATGCTGTACCTGAATTCGTTTTAAAGACTAGTTATTGATGGGTAAGCCCAATCTTTCACCCCCCAAAATTCCCCTGCGCTTTTTCAGGTGGTTTTGTCATCCAGACTATGTGGAGGATATCGAAGGTGACCTCCTCGAGCGATTTGATAATAATCAGTCCAAATGGGTCTTCACTATGGAAGTGCTCAAACTGATGCGACCAGAGCTCATCAGACCATTTTCCAATAGCAAAACAAGATTGAACTCCGTTATGATCTCCAACTACTACAAAGTGAGCATGCGAAACATACTTCGCAAAAAAACATTCTCCATTCTCAACATCTCCGGTTTGGCGGTAGGGATAGCAAGCTGCCTCTTGATATTGCTCTATGTAAACAATGAGCTATCGTATGATACCTACAATAGCCGATATGAAGACACGTATCGAGTCATTCACTACTATGGAGAAAGTGGAAGGCCTACCAACTATCGGGCACTTCCCACTTCTGACTATCAAGTATGGGGCAATGCGCCTGTGGCTCCAGCTATGCTAGATTTTTTCCCAGAAGTAGATCAAGTTTTTCGATTTACGAGTGACGCCCCATGGCTTATTACTTATGAAGGCATTACGAATTCAGAATCAGACATATTGTTTGCAGATTCCACCTTTTTTGAGGTTTTCGATTGGCCAATATTGTCAGGAAATCCAAAAACAGCACTCAACCGTCCCAACACGATTGTATTGACTTCTTCACTTGCCAAAAAATATTTTGGAGATGAAAACCCGATTGGCAAAACCGTGATCATAGATGGCGAGGATCCTTTTGAGGTCACTTGTGTCTTAGATGTGCCACCAAATTCTCATTTTTCTTTCAATGGGCTTATATCCATGGGCTCATTTATCAAAAGTAGACCGGGAATATTTGACTCTTGGGGTTACGTGGATTTCTATACTTATTTCACTTTGAAACCGGGTACGAGTATTGAGCAATTAAGGGAGAAAGTACCAAGCTTTCTTGAGTCCAAATTCACACAAAAGTTTGGTTATTATGTCAAGTTTGAACCGCTTGCCGATGCCTATCTACGCTCAGATGCTGCAAGGCAACCTGGGCGGGTTGGTAATATGAATAACATATACATATTCACCTCTGTAGCACTTTTTGTCTTGCTCATCGCTTGTATCAATTTCATGAATTTATCCACAGCCAGATCGGTGGAGCGAGCAAAGGAGGTTGTGATCCGCAAAACCATTGGATCACAACGAGGTTCCTTGATCACTCAATTCATTGTTGAAGCTTTACTGATCACCTTTTTAGCTTCTCTTGTCGCCATAGTTCTGGTCGTTTTTGGTCATTCACTTCTAGAGCAAATTTCTGGTAAGACTCTTCCAATCAATTGGATCTTAGCGCCTCAAAATATTCTGTTAGGAGTTGGGGGTATTTTACTCATTGGAATTTTGGCTGGAAGTTACCCTGCTTTTGTTCTGAGCTCTTTTAAGCCCATCAAAGTCCTCAAAGGCTCATTTAAGCATTCCGAACAGGGAGTATGGCTCAGAAAATCTTTGGTTGTATTACAGTTTTCCTTGTCCATCATTTTACTGGCAGGTACCATAATCGTGTCTTCACAACTGGACTATCTCCGAAACTTTGATATGGGATTTGATTCTAGTCAGATACTGGTAATTGATTTTGGCTATGATGCCAAGGTTCAGCAAAATCGTCATTACCTGAAACAACAGTTTTCGAACCATCCTAATGTGGAACAGGTGTCATTTTCCAGAGCCACTCCAGGAGATTTCTTTCCAGACGCGGGCACGGCTGTTGCTGATCCTATTACTGGCGAATTGGTATATAAAAGTCCTGCCATTTATGAAGTGGATGAAGATTTTATCCCTACTTATCAGATGAGCATGGTTGCGGGTAGAAATTTCTCGGATGACTTCCCGGCTGACTCAGCTAAATCTCTCATTCTCAATGAATCTGCTGCGCGTCTGTTTGGTTACCCTAATGCAGAAGAGATAATCGGCCAAAGCTTTGAGCAATGGGGAAGAGAGGGTCAAGTCATAGGTGTGGTAAAAGACTTTAACTACGTTTCTCTGCATAATGACGTGGAGCCGCTTTCGATACGCTTTGGCAGGCAATACGATGTTTCAACATTCTCTCTGAAACTCAATAGCGATAATTATACGAAAACCCTCTCCGATCTAGAGGACATCTGGGCTAGTGTAGTGCCTCATAGACCTTTCGACACACGATTTGCCAACCAAAATTTCAATGCTCAATATGAAAGTGATGAGAGATTTGGAATGATCTTTTCCGTTTTTTCGGCCTTGGCAATTTTCGTTGCTTGTCTTGGACTGTTTGGTTTGACAGTGTATAGCACTGCACAACGTAATAAGGAGATTGGCGTCAGGAAAGTACTAGGTGCATCAACAAGCCGGATAATTGCGCTGCTTTCGAAGGATTTTATGAAGCTTTATATCATCGCCCTGCTCGTATCCATTCCATTGTCATGGTATATCATGAGCAGCTGGCTAGAAAGTTTCGCTTACAGAATCACACTTGGATTAGAAGTTTTTGCTGTAGCTGCATTTGTTACATTTCTCATTGCCTTTCTCACCATGAGTTTCAAAACCATACAAGCTGCATTGGCCAATCCTGTGGAATCTCTAAAAGATGAATGATTGATTCGCAGATCGCCTTTCGCTAATCGCCTTGCGCTAATCACAGATCGCTGATCGCACGTCGCCTTTCGCAGATCGCTGATCGCTGATCGCAACCTGAATACATTAAAACCTGAACACGATAAAACATTAACACACTGAAACCTGGTCACATTAAAACCCAAAAAGCCCAGCGGCCAAAAGGCCTAAACACCCAATAACCTAACCCACTTTTTTCAAAACCAATGCTACCCTACTTGGTAGGTAAACACTCAAGAAGTGCTCTCCGAATAGTGTAACTGTTGGATAAGTCATCTCATCATCTATGCGGCTGTAGCCTCCAAAATCTGCCTTGTCAGAATTAAGAACAATCTGATATTTACCAGCTTCAGGTACCTTAAATCTATAATCCGGCACAGAGTTGTTAGGTGAAAAATTGAATGCGAAAATCAGGTTGTTGCGCTCAAAAATGATCGCTTTGTTGTTTTCGTCCATGTTGAGTTGCTGGGCAGGCAAAGAACCAACCAACTGCTCATCATTAGCCATCTGCACCATGGCTGCTCCGAAATTATAGAGATCTCGATACCTCAAATCTGGATGCTCTTGCAAGTTCCACTGGCGTCTGGCGTATTTGTAGCTCCAGCCATTGCCTTCACGAGGAAAGTCCACCCATTCCGGATGACCAAATTCATTCCCAATAAAATTCAACCATCCTTCGCCACCAAGACTCAAGGTGAACAACCTGATCAACTTATGCAGAGCAATTCCTCTGTCTATAATTAAGCTCTCAGTGGCTTTGCTCATGTGCGTATACATCTCTTTGTCCATCAGCCAAAAAGCAATCGACTTGTCACCCACCAAGGCCTGATCATGTGATTCGGCATAAGCAATGGTGCGCTCACCATATCTCCGGTTAGTAAGGGTGTCCCACATTTCATGAATGTTCCACTCTTCGTCTTGCTTGTGCTTCAGGAGTTTAATCCAGTAATCTGGAATCCCCATAGCCAAACGAAAGTCAAAGCCCATTCCGCCTTCAGCCACAGGACGACAAAGACCCGGCATGCCGCTCATGTCTTCAGCTATGCATATAGATTCTGGCTTGATCTCCTTCATCACTTCGTTGGCCAACTGAAAATAGGTCAGAACGTCCCAATCTACTTCGTTGAAATATTTATCATAATGATCAAACGAAATATCTCCATGATGGAAATAAAGCATGGAGGTCACTCCATCGTATCTGTAGCCATCCATGTGAAACTCCTCCATCCAATACTTCACATTGGAAAGCAAAAATCTCAATACTTGCTCCTTGCCATAGTTGAAGAGTTTAGAATCCCAAAGGGTATGAAATCCTCTCCCACCTGGGTGAAAGTACTGATCGTCCGATCCATCAAATTCGTTGAGACCCTCCGCAAGGTTTTTCACAGCATGTGAATGGACTATATCCATGATCACAGCGATTCCCATTTTGTGTGCTGAGTCCACCAAATACTTCAAGTCATTGGGTGTCCCAAATCGACTACTCGGTGCAAAAAAGTTGCTTACATGATAGCCAAAAGACCCATAGTATGGGTGCTCCTGAATGGCCATCACTTGAATCGTATTGTATCCCTGCTCTTTGACTTTTGGCAAGATGTTCTCTACAAATTCACGATATGTGCCTAAGCCTTCTTTCTCTTGAGCCATACCTACATGGCACTCATATATGTAGGGGTTTTTGTGTGCCTCTTTTGGAGAATACTTCTTGTCGGTCCACTTAAATGCCTTCTCAGGATTCCAAAATCGAGCAGTGAAATCATAGGTTTTCTCATCCTGAGTGACATATTTCGAATAGGCAGGTATTCTATCCGCCTCCCCTTTGTCAGACACTATATGAACTTTCACCGCAGACTCATGCACCAACTTATCAGCGTACTTACTATCCTCCAAGAACACTTCCCAAATCCCATCTTCACCTTGGATCATCACATTGGCTGCACGATCCCAATTGTTGAAATCTCCAATAAGGCTCAGCTCTGTAGCGTTGGGAGCCCACTCTCTATACCACCATCCCTTTTTCTTAGTATCATAATTGAAGCCCAAAAATTCATAGCCCGTAGCAAACTCCTTGATGCTTCCGTATTTCTTCTTAATCTCCTTTTTCTTCTCCTCAAGTCGAGTCATTCGATCATTGATATCCTGGGTATATGGAGCTAACCAAGGATCATTTTTGACAAGAATAGGTATGTTTTCAGTAGGCATAATTCAGCGCTTTAATATTTCGGCAAATTTAACAGTAGTTGCATTACAAAACTAATTTTCAAATAAAACACCCACTTTATTGATGATATCAAAAATAAACGGTCTATATATTGAAAATAACAACAATCAACTCATCGGCTATGCAAGTTGTCATTTTACATAGCCTGCTTTCAATCTCATGGTTTATTTCTGTTTTTCCTAATCAGATTTCAAATACCTAGCAGAATGCTCTTGCTTAGTTGAATTAGTACTTCTAGACGAATTCCCAATTATTAAACAAATAGCCTATCAACTCTAAAGATCATCGAGTATTTTAGAAGAAAAAACAATCATGACCGGAAGCGATAGCAATTCTCCTCAGCTTAAAAAAACCCTTGGGCCTCTCATGCTTTGGGGACTTGGGGTGGGTTACGTGATCTCCGGCATGTACTTCGGTTGGAACCTGGGATTGGCCGAAGGAGGAACCCTGGGGTTGGCTATAGCTACCTTTTTCATCATCATCATGTATCTCACTTTCACCTTCAGCTATACTGAGTTGGCTTGTGCAATACCCAAGGCGGGAGGAGCGTTTGACTATGCAGATCGAGCTTTGGGTAAGAAGCTAGGTTTCCTTGCCGGAATGGCTCAAAACGTAGAATTTATCTTTGCACCACCTGCCATAGCAGCTGCAATCGGTGCTTACTTCAATATTTTCTTTCCTCAGGTTGATACACTGCTAATAGCGATAGTGGCATATGTATTATTTACTGGGCTCAACATCATAGGCGTGCGGGCTGCAGCCATGTTTGAACTGGTCATAACCGTTTTGGCAGTGTTGGAGTTACTGATTTTTGCAGGCGTTTGTCTACCCCATGTCTCTATGAGCAACCTCACGATGAATCCTCTTCCCAACGGGTTTCAGGGAGCATTTGCGGCCATTCCGTTTGCCATTTGGTTTTTTTTAGCCATAGAAGGAGTGGCGAATGTGGCCGAAGAAGCCAAAAATCCACAGCGTAGTATATTCATCGGATTTGGCTCTGCTATTCTCACTTTGGTAGTCTTATGTCTGTTGACTTTTGTATCTGCCGTAGGAGTAGACGGCTGGGAGTCGGTAGTTTACCCTCCCGGAAGCACAGAAGCATCAGACTCGCCACTGCCTTTGGCTCTTGCCAAAATTGTTGGGGATAGTCACATTCTTTACCACCTCCTCATTACCGTAGGGTTATTCGGACTGGTCGCTTCGTTTCATGGCATCATCCTAGCTGCTGGCAGATCTACTTTCGAGTTTGGCAGGGTTGGCTACATCCCAAAATCACTCGGCGAAGTACATCCCAAAACACAGACTCCTGCGAAAGCGCTAATAGTCAATATGATTATTGGAATCATAGCATTGCTAACTGGCAAGACTGGAGAGATCATCACCATTGCTTGTTTTGGCGCTTTGACGTTATATATCGTTTCTATGTTTGCCTTTTTCGCTTTACGCAAAAAAGAACCTGAATTGGAACGTCCATTCAAGGTGCCCTTTTTTCCTGCGTTCCCTGCTATAGCATTGGTGATAGCCACGGTGGCATTAATCGCTATGACCATTTATAACATCAAGCTTGCGCTGATATATGGACTAATTATGTTGGGAGCCTACTTATGGTTTCTATTTACCGTGAAAAAGGACTAATTTAATAGTCGAACGCAATTACTAATCACCAACCAATTAATCACATGCAAGGGAGATTAACCTTCAATTTTCCAACCCCCATCCGATTTGGAAGTGGGGTAATCGATGAGCTAGCAAGTCATCTTTCTGCACAGGGTCTAAAGCGGCCATTGTTAGTCACAGACGAAACGGTAGCCCAACTAGATTTCTTTAAGGAGATAATCCAGTTAATGGAATCTCAAAATCTCACATGTCAGACTTACGCTGAAATGCACAAAAACCCGATCAAATCAGACGTGATCAACGGTGGTGCGACTTATCATCGTGCAGGATGTGATTGTGTAGTAGGCATTGGTGGTGGCGTAGCACTGGATGTAGCCAGAGCCATTGTGTTGAAGGTGAATCATCATAGAGATCTATTTGACTATGACGACCTGATTGGTGGGGATCAATATGTCACCGAGGAAGTTCCCTATTTCGTGGCAGTACCTACTACTGCGGGTACGGGCAGTGAAGTGGGTAGGAGTGCCATTATTTCAGAAGATGAATCCAAAAAGAAACGAATTTTATTCTCTCCAAAACTGATGGCAAGGCAAGTATTTGCCGACCCTGATCTTACCATGGACCTACCTCCTTTTGTGACAGCTGCCACAGGGATGGATGCCTTGACTCACAACATGGAAGCCTACCTAGCCAAAAACTACCATCCCATGTGTGATGGTATAGCGCTGGAGGGCATGTCGCTTATAGCTAAGTCCATAGAGAAAGCGACCAATCATCCAGATCTTGAATCGAGATCTAATATGCTTCTCGGATCTTTGATGGGTGCTGTGGCATTTCAGAAAGGCCTGGGTGTGGTTCACAGCTTGGCTCACCCTATGTCTAGCCTACTCGATACCCATCATGGGTTGGCTAATGCAGTAAATCTCCCGTACGGAATGGAGTTCAACTACTCAGGTTTTGAATTCAAATTTGATAAAATGGCGATGGCTCTGGGAGTGATCGATGGTGATGGAGAGCGTGTGGTTGACTACTTGTTTGAACTCAATGAAAGGCTCAATCTACCTACAAAGCTAGCCGAAGTAGGCGTAGGTGCTGAACACCTACCTGAGCTTGCTAAACTTGCGGCGGCAGATTTTGCACATCCCAACAATCCAAAACCAGTAACTGAAGAGGATTTTCTAAGACTTTATCAAAAAGCACTTTAAACCATGATCAAAATCGGCATCTCATCTTGCTTTATGTATCCGGATCCTAGCAGACCGGTGTTTGGCCCGAAAACGCTCAGCTATATCGAAAATGATATGGCACATTACCTTACGCAGAAAGGGATATTGCCTGTGCTAATTCCTCCTGTTGAGGAAAATCTCATGAAGGATATTGTGCGCGAAATGGATGGTTTTGTATTTCAAGGAGGTACTGATTTGGCTCCAGAATCGTATGGAGAAAAGCCGATTGGCCAGTGGAAAGGAGATGCCACAAGAGATGCGTACGAGTTGAAATTGTTTGACATGGCCTTTAAAAGTGATAAGCCCATTTTAGGGATCTGCCGAGGGATGCAACTAATGAATGTCTATTTTGGGGGCACTCTTTATCAAGACACCAAAACGCAAAGACCGGAGGTAGAAATTCACCGAGATGCCGATCTCTATGATAATCTTTATCATGAAGTGACTTTCACACCACACCAACTCATGGCCAAAATATACCCTGATGCAAAGAATCCAATGGTCAACAGCATCCATCATCAATCCATTAAAAACCTAGGAAAGAATCTGGCAGTGGTAGCGGAAAGCACTTCGGATGGCATTATTGAAGCCATAGAGTATACTCATGCGCCCTCCGGATGGATCTCGGGGGTGCAATGGCATCCAGAGTTTTCTCATACCTTAGGAGATAAAGTACTAGACCCGCATAAGCTATACAATCATTTCTTGGCAGAAGTAAAGTCCCTAAAAGCAGATATATGAAAATCTTGAATCCAGCCAATGAAACAGTTGTTGCAGAGCTAAATCCAGATACTCGGGAATCGATTGCTGCCAAAGTCAAAGAGTTAAAGAAGGGACAACAATCATGGGCAGTCAAGTCATTGGCCGAAAGGCTTAACATCATAGATAAGTTTGGTCAACTTGTAATCGAAAAAAAAGACGATCTAGCCAGAATCCTAACATCTGAAACTGGCAAACCCATCAACCAGTCCTACAATGAAATCAACGGCGCATTGGGAAGGATTGACCATCTGAAATCAAACGCTACCAAATGGCTCAGTCCAGAATCAATCACTTCCGATGAGGAAACCCGTGAACTAATCACCTTCGATCCCCTTGGGGTGATCTGTAATATCTCTGCTTGGAATTTTCCTTACAATGTCGGCTTCAACGTTTTCTTATATGCCCTAGTCGCTGGCAATGCGGTATGCTACAAACCATCTGAATATGCTTCATTGACAGGTCTGAAATTTCAAGAATTGCTTCTAGAAGCTGGAGTACCTGCTGACGTATTTCATTGCGTAATAGGCGGAGGAGATGTAGGACAATTATTGTTGGAAATTGACTTTGATGGATATTTCTTTACGGGCTCTCACCGCACCGGTATGCATATAGCCCAAGCAGTAGCAACCAAACTTGTGCCTGTTCAACTTGAGCTAGGAGGAAAAGATCCCCTGTATGTTATGGATGATGTAGCGGACATTAGTCTGGCTGTTGCCAATGCGGCGGAAGGAGCCTACTACAACAATGGGCAAAGCTGCTGTGCTGTAGAGCGCATCTATGTTCACGAAGCGATCTATGATGAATTTGTAAGTGCATTTGTAGCGGAAGTCAGCGCTTATCGAATTGGCGACCCATTGGATAATGACACGTTCATTGGCCCATTGACCAGGAGCGATCAACGGGCACTTTTGCTTGATCAGATAGAAGATGCAAAACGAAAGGGGGCACATGTACTGCTTGGAGGCAAGGCTATGGAGCAATCAGGTTACTATTTCGAGCCTACTGTTATTTCGGAAGTCAATCACACTATGAAAGTCATGACGGACGAATCCTTTGGACCTATCATTGGAATTCAAAAAGTAGCCAGTGACGATGAAGCTGTTGAGCTCATGGCCGACACAGAGTATGGCTTGACAGCTGCTGTATTTTCTCAAGATGAAACAAGAGCAAGAAAAGTCCTAGATCGACTAAATGTAGGCACAGCCTATTGGAACTGTTGTGATCGGGTGAGTCCAAATCTGCCTTGGTCTGGCAGGAAAAATTCTGGTCTTGGCAGCACGTTATCCTACATGGGAATCAGGGCTTTTGTACAGCCGAAAGGATATCATTTGAGGGGGTAGGTATTGGGAAATGCACACTATCTCGGAAGTTACTTCCGTGCATTCTATACTATCAAAGTAATATTTATTAATCCCATGCCATGGATTGTGTCCTCACAATCCTCTATGTTACCAACCAGTATTTGTCAAAAATTCTTAGTTCAAAGCTAGTTCGGAAGTTACTTCCGTGCTGTCTATTCCATTAAAGTAATACTGATCATCTACCAGTTGGAGTCAAATTATCAATCCACAAAAACTTAGTTAAGACCACTAACTATTCGCCTCTGTTAAAAATCGAAAGAGCTCTTTAGAATTCTGTCTGTTGTCCCAAATTAAGAGTAATCTTAAGTGGTCAGGTTGGTCAATATAAAAAAAGGGAAACTGACTTGTGGATTACCAGTCTTCTAAGTTCACTACTGGACTTGCAACAAAAAACTG
>JAGDZO010000041.1:0-629 GCA_049115815.1 Cyclobacteriaceae bacterium
CATTGCACTGCTGAACGCTGGAGCGTTCTCATCTTCGTCTGTTATTGTAACAGCTACAGCTAAGATGCCGACGTTAATACTCGCATCAGTGCCTTCGACCACAAGATCATATACATTGTCGGTGTTCAGGTCTGATGGTACCTCAAAGTCTGGAGCCGTGATGAAGCTTACATTACCTGACCCATCGATAGTGAACAAGCTTGCATCGTCTCCACTTAAACTCCATGTAACCGCCTCGTCTGCATTATACATACCTACAATCGTCGTATTCTCTACAATACTTGGATTCGTCGTGCCACTGATAGTCGGTAGGCTGTAGTCTAAGGTGATCGTGCTGCTTGCCTGTATTGCTGCATTGCCTGCTACATCACTAATATCGGCAGTTACTATTACGCTACCTTCTTGTAAACCTGTTAAGTCAACTGTAACACTCCACAAGCCAGAACTTACTGTTGGATTGAAGAAGATTGGACTTAAACCATCATCTAAGGTCAGCGTTACCAAACCACCTTCTTCGTCACTGGTTCCGCTGAAGGTTACGGTGGTTACTTCACTCGCATCCACTATATCATCACCAGCTATCGGCCCGCCTAAACTGATGAGTGGGGCAATCTCATCCAGATCATTGA
>JAGDZO010000042.1:0-723 GCA_049115815.1 Cyclobacteriaceae bacterium
AATAATGATGACTTCACCAATGCTGCTAATCAGGTAGATGATGCTAACGTATTCGATGCGGCTGATGCTGCTGTTGCTAATGGGACTGCTGGTGCTTCTAAAATCAATAACCTTGATTCAGGTACTTACTACCTGGTTATCGCTTCGAATACCAATGGATGTCCTACTACGGATAATACACAAATTCATGAGTTCTTCATCGATAACAACAACGTCAAGCCTACTGTACAGGTAACGCAAACTGCGCAAGATGAAACATGTGATGATGGGGCTTTCACGCCGACTGGACAGGCGACAGCTAATGCAATCTCAGGAGGTGTAGCTCAAACTGTGGGTGATTACATATTCACATGGTATGAAAGCAATCAAACTGATCTGCTGGGTACTACCACTACTACTGCTACTTTCAATGGTGGAGGTAACAATACCGCGGGTGCTAATGTAGTAGATAGCTTGCCTCAAGGTACTTACTACGTAAGAATCACTGACAACCTATCTCCTAACCTTGGATGTGCTAGCTCACCTCTACAAGCTGTGACTATCACTCAATTCGAGCCTACCTATTCAATAGGTACCGATGCAGCTGACTTTACGCTCACTAATGCGACAGACTGTGATCCTATAAATGGTGGATATGAAGTACTCAGAGTCTCTGAATCAAACCCTGATGGATCAACCACTCCGAACACAACACTCACTGACCGTATGAAAATAATGATGACT
>JAGDZO010000043.1:0-11120 GCA_049115815.1 Cyclobacteriaceae bacterium
CGAATTCGCTAGCACTTAATCCCATCTATGCATCAGAGACGAATCTTTTGCCATACCAAAAGCAATTCAATGGTGCGGGGATAGATGCTGGAGAAGTCTTATTGGATATAGATGGTGAGATCAGAAATCGACCTGCTCCGGATATAGGAGCCAATGAATTTAGCGTGGACTTTGGAGTTACTCAGTTGTTGGATCCTGACCTTTCTTGTGATCTTTCAGCTGATCAGCAAATCATTGTTGTTCTTCGTCAGTATGGAGATTTGCCATTTATCGATCAGGAAGTGGCTTATCAGATCAATGGAGGAACTGTCGTTTCTGAAGTTATACCTGGAACCATCTTCAATGATATAGAGCATACTTTCTCTACTACGGCAGATATGAGTGCTATTGGTACTTATAATTTCAAGATTTGGTTGGTAGAGAACCAAGATGAAAACGTAAATAATGACACCTTAGAAATAACTAGAAACAGGAATACAGTCCCTGTAGCAGACTTCACTTTCAATAATGCCTGCGGTAATGAAGCCATCAACTTTATGAGCACCTCAACAGTTGCAAGCGGAAGTTTGGTGTCTTACGAATGGATCTTTGGTGATGGAGATACAAGCTATGTTGAGAATCCAGTTAAGCTCTATGAGCTCTCTGGGGATTATACAGTAGAGTTCCGCGCTTATTCTGATGCAGGTTGCTACGGAAGTATATCCAAAGTAGTGAGTTTAAGCACTACTCCAGTGGCTGACTATTCGGTAGAAAATACATGTTTTGGTGAGACCACAACCTTCACCAATAATTCGACAATCCCTTCAGGTACTTTGACTTACTCATGGGATTTGGGAGCAGGAGAAAGCATTTCGGATCTCAATACAAGTAAGCAATATAATGCCATTGGCAATTACGATGTAACCCTTGAAGTAACCAGCGTGGAGACGGGATGTAAGGATACCCAAACTCAGCAAGTCGCAGTTACAGGTATTCCTTCTATTACGCTAGAGTCTACCAAAGCTTCAGATGGAGTTCGCGACGGAACAGTCACAGCTACTGTAGTTGGAGGAACTCCAGATTATGAATTAGCATGGTCAAATGGCATCAGTGGTAATACTGCGATAACAGGTCTACAGGGAGGTACATACACCTTGAGTGTCTCGGATGTGAATGGTTGTATTGCGTCTGAGAGCATTGACGTATTCCAGTGCGTGACAGCTCTTACTACTGAGACCATCACCATTTGCGCCGGAGAAAGTGCGGATATAGGAGGGGTCACAAGAACTGAGTCAGGAAATTTTGAAGAAATGTTTAATGCTGCAAATGGCTGTGATAGTATTCATACTACTACTTTGGTAGTAATAGCTCCTCCGAGAATAAACGAAATATTTACGTCAGATACATTACCTACAATTTCTGGTGCTAGCGAATCAAACGCTAATCTGGAAATTACTGTGGGAGGGGCAATTTACGATGTTGTGGCCAATGGAGCAGGATGGACCCTAGACCTAGAAACCGCAACACCTACATCGGGTACTTTGAACTTAACCTATAATACGTACTTAGAAGTATCTGCAAGTGCCACGGGATCGGGTTGTACTTTGGCTGATACCAGCAATTTGGAACTTTATATCGAAGTGCTGAGTGCTGAAGCACGCATCACAGGCTTTGACTTTTCCAATCAAGTAGGAGATGAAAGCATTGAGGATACCTTAGTCAATGTAGTAATGCCATTTGGGACCTTATTGGCTGCCCTCACACCTGAGATAATTGTCTCAGATAAGGCCACTATCAGTCCAGCATCAGGCACGTCTCAAGATTTTTCCGACTCAGTGGTTTACACAGTGACTGCCGAAGATGGTAGCATCCAGCAATGGATAGTGAAGATCACCATTGCCGCCAATACAGACAATTCAATATCAAGCATGAGTATCGAAGGGGTCAATGGAGTTGTTGATAATGAAGCTAATACTGTCGTAGTTACGCTTCCTTTTGGTACGGATGTGACGTCATTGGAGCCGACTATTACGCTTCCTGAGCAAGCTAGCATTGATCCGTTTAGCGGAGTAATTCAAGATTTTTCCAATCCAATAACCTATTCTGTTACCGCAGGGGATGCCAGCGTAGCTACCTGGGAGGCGAGCGTTGTGATAGCTCCAAATACTGATAATTCGATACAATCCCTGAGTATTAATGGTGTAGAAGGCGTGATTAATGAAGCGGCTAGAATAATCCGAGTAGCGCTACCTTATGGAGCAGATGTGGATGCTTTGATACCTACCATTACATTGCCGGAACAAGCATCTGTTAGCCCGCAAAGCGATATTGAGCAAAACTTCACAAATTCAGTAACCTATATTGTGACAGCTGGTGATGGAAGCACAAAATCTTGGTCAGTATATGTTGACAATCAACTTAATACTGAGGCTAACATTAAGAGTTTTAGTATCGCCGGGGAGGAAGGCGAAATTGATTCAGTTTTAAATACGATCGATATCACCCTACCTTATGGTTCGGATATTACTTCCCTTTCTGCCAGTATTGTCGTTTCTGATCAAGGTTCTTTTAGTCCCACCGCCAATGGTTTGGATTTTTCTAACCCTGTTGTATTTACAGTTACTTCAGGGAATGGAATTGATGAGGATTGGACAGTAAATGTAACAGTGGCCCAAAACACTGCGGCTGGATTGAACTCATTCGAATTGCTTGGAGTTAAAGCGGTGATCAATCCGAACAATTTTACGGTAAGCTTAGAGTTGCCTTACAAAACGGATGTTACTAGCTTAACGCCAATTTTGGAATTTTCGGAAGAAGCTACTGTTACGCCTAATCCGGATTCCCCACAGGACTTTTCTTCGAATGTCCAATATACCATTACATCTCAAGATGGTGACTCTACAGCGATCTATACAGTAATTGTGAGTGTGGTTCAAAATGATGCTGCTGACATTGAAAGTTTTGAAATCAATGGAGTCACTGCGACCATATCTGAGAGTACACAGCGAATCAGTTTGATTTTACCAAGCGGGACTGATTTGACAGCCCTTACGCCTGTAATTTCAATCTCGGAAGACGCCACCATAAGTCCAGCAGGGGATGTGGAAAGAGATTTTACGAGTTTAGTTGGTTATACGGTTACGGCCCAAGACGGATCAATTTCCGAGTGGGTCGTCAGTGTCACGCTGGACAATAATCCTCCATCTGATATTTTGCTTTCAGGGAATACTATTAGAGAGGATGCTAATATAGGAACTTTTATAGGACGATTGAGCGCAGAAGATCCTGATGAAGGCGACACGCACTCATTCGAACTTGTAGAATCCGATAGTCATTTCGAGCTTGTTGGTGATTCGCTTTTGTTGCGAGAGGGCTTGGATTTTGATATTCAAAATGCTTACGAAGTAGAAGTCTTAGCCAAAGATCAAGATGGGTCCACTCTGACAGAAACCTTTAGTATCGATGTTTTGGATGTGAATTATGCACCAACGAATTTGACATTGAGTGCTACTTCAATTGAAGAAAATTTAGCGAAAGGGGCTTCCATTGGAGTTTTCGGATCAGAGGATGCTGATGAGGGCGATTCGCCCACTTACAGCTTGACCACTTCACCTGGTTATCAGAATGCCTTCTTTACCATCACTGGTAATACGCTTAAAAGCAAGGTGTCTTTTGATTTTGAAACTCAGTCAAGCTATCTCATTGAGGCACAAGTTCGAGATGCCTCGGGAGCTAAGATGGTAAGTGAATTTAACATCGATATTGTGAATTCCAATGATGCGCCAACCGCGTCAAAAATGATCATTACAGCCAAAGAGGATGAGCTATTTACAGGAGAATTGGATGGAAGCGATCCCGACAATGATCCTTTAAATTATATTATTTTGAATGCACCGGATAAAGGAACGCTCACCCACGATGAGTCTAGCGCTCAATTTACGTATCTGGCTGATCCAGATTATTTCGGGATAGATTATTTTTCATATACAGTCTTTGATGGCTCCATCTACGGGCCTACTGTTGGTGTCAATATCAGGGTAGAGAATGTCAATGATGCTCCAACGGAATTGTTGATCAATGGCATGACAGACGGTAGCATAATTATCTCAGATAGTCTTGCACCTGGAGATTTGTCCATCTTGTTATCAATGGAGGATATTGACAATACTCAATTTGAATTTGCACTGAGCGAAGGAGAAGGTGATACAGATAATGCTTTGTTTGAGATTGCTGATAATCAGCTAACTAACCTGAGTACGCTAGATTATATAGGACTGTTATCAATTCGCATCTCAGCGTCTGACGGTGAGTTCACACTAGAAAAAGTTGTTACCATTGACCTTAGAGTAAAAGTGACTCAAACCATAAGTTTCGATCTACCAGACATTCTGTTTCTAGATGAATCACCTTATCCTTTAGAAGCTACAGCGTCTTCCGGTTTAGAGGTGTTGTTTAATTCCATTGAAGGAAATGTTGTGAGGAATATAAAATCACTCAACTTTGATGAGCCTGGTTACATCACTGTAAAGGCATATCAAGAAGGTAACGATACCCTTGCCTATGCAGAAAAAGTAGATGTAGTATTGATCAAGAGACCTTATGCTCTTTCTGCTAATATTCAGAGACCCGATGGATCTCCATTGGGTCAAGGTATAGTCAAACTGTTTTTTGAAGATGGTGGTCTTTCAGCCAAGTCTGATGTAGTCCAGGGACTAGTAGAATTTACTGTTGAAGATGGAGATTATATCCTACAAGTAGTGCCAACAGGCTCTGATGATTCTGATATGTTTAGTACCTATTGGGAAAATGCGAAGCAAAACAAGGAAGCGGACTTATTAACGCTAAGCGGACAAACGGAAATTACCATGACCATGTTGGCCAAAGAATCAAAAGCCAACGCACAGAGTAATGGTATGGTCAAAGGTAAAGTAGTGAAGTCTGAGGGTAATTCGGGCGGACGTATTCTCATAGGAGGGATACTCGATGGAGTAGGAGTTGCTGAGATCTCGGTGTATCTGTACAGGGTGGGGGATACTGAAATATATACATCAGCCATTACCGATAATGATGGATATTTCGCCATGCGCGGGGTGGAATCAGGAGCTTATCGCTTGGAATTGGACGTCATTGGTCTCGATTTGGAAAACGGAAGCGCAACATTCAATTATGATGAATCTGAAGGCAGTTTGGATGTGTCTGCTGCTATTGCGGAAGACGGGTCTTTGTCTGTGCAATATGAAAAATTATTATACACGGATCATCAAAATATGATTGAGATTTTCCCTAACCCAACTCACGGCAAGGTTAACATGTCCGGGTTATTGAACATTCAGTCTACAAGTTATGAATTGCTAGATTTAAACGGTCAAATTCTAACTCGGGCTGCTTTTTCAGGAGATCATTTATCCATTGATTTGACAGAGTATGTAAATGGAGTTTATTTCATTAGGCTAAATGGTGGAAATCAGGAAGTACTGCTAAAAGTACTGAAGGAATAATAATAGGAGATTCGGATCATTAAGTCGAATTTCTCCAATGTGATACCTTAAGAAAATTATTAGTTTATCTCACATTGGAGTTTTAACCATTCGTATCACCGAGAATATTTCTTCATGTGAAGGAAGATCAACTAATCTCTTGCATCGAGTTGGTTTTTGATTTCTACCAACTCCTTTCGCATAGCACGAACTTCTTCCAAGAGGGTCTCATTCTCATGATGCACAAAGTCCTTGATGTGCTTTTCTTCTTCCATGATGTCTCGATGATGCAGTTCATTCATCGTGTTGACCACTATCGCTATGAAGATATTGAGTGTAGTGTAAGTTGCAATAAGGATGAATACGATAAAATAGACCCCTGCGAATGACTCTACCGAGATGATCGGTCTGGCGATACCACTTGCCCAACTCTCCAGAGTCATAATCTGAAATAAAGTAAATAAACTATCGGTGAGGGATCCAAAGTATTGTGGAAACTCAGCACCAAAGAGCGTATTTCCAATAATGGAAAAAATGTAGAAGATGATCACCAGAAGTACCCCGATCCAACCAATGCTTGGGATAGAGTGAAGTAATGATTCGATGATCAAGCGGAGTTTAGGTATGTTTTTCAACAATCTAAGCGTACGAACAATTCGCAATGCTCTCAATACCGCAAATGATGCGCCCAAGCTAGGGACAATGGATATGCCTATGATCAATGTATCGAAAAGGTTCCAAGCATCCTTAAAGAAAGACCAGCCATAGGCGTAGAGTTTCAGTAGGATCTCAAATACGAATAGATAAAGGATAACCCTGTCAATCGTATCGATGTAATTTCCGAAGGTCTTCATGTACTCATCGGAGGTTTCAATTCCTATAAGGACAGAGTTTAAAACTATCAGTGTGACAATCGACTGCTGAAAAAATGGCTTCTCAATTAAAGCCCTAACCTGTTGTCTGTACATGAAGAAAAAATGTTTGTTTTAAAACTGCTTAAAGGACTAACTGTTTGAAATTTTCCTGTTAATCAAAGCAAAAATATTAGGCATATTTGGTACTGAATATTGCAGTAGTAAAAAAATATAATATTCATTTGGGTTTACTTCTGCACGGTAAATTTTGATAGTGGATAGAAAACTCACTTTACAGTCTCATACCAAACACATGCCTCCAACTCAGGATGATTTTTAAGCTTGGGATGATTGAAAGTTCCTTGTTTGGTCATGCCAATTTTCCTCATGACATTCTCCGATTTGATGTTATTCTTGGTACAAACCGAGACAACTTTCTCAATGTTTAATTCCTGAAAGGCATAATCCAAGCATCTTTTAGATCCTTCAGTTGTATAGCCTTTACCCCAAGCTGATTTTTTCAGTCTCCAACCTATATCCGTGGCTGGGTTGAAGGGAGCTTCATAGTCTTGATTGCAGAGGCCAATAAAGCCTATCAGTTCCTTGGTTTCCAATAATTCAGTGGCGAAGTAGGTGTATCCGTGCTGCTCAAAATGAGCTGTCATACGATGAATGAAATCGGCCGACTCTCTTGTATTTAAAGTATTTGGGAAGTGCGCCATTACCTCTGGGTCTTCATTGATAGGAGCAAATGCCTGAAGATCTTCATCACGCCAATTGCGAAAGCCAAGCCTATCGGATTGAAAGAGATATCTAGTGTTCAAACTGGAAGCGTTTATTAGTTCTAAACAGTGTAAAATGAAGGCGGCTCTGAGTGATCACAGCTATTGGATTCTAACTCAGAGTTCTCTACGAGTAATTCTAAGTAAAAGGGAATTAGTCTGAAAGTCACAAAAAAAGCAAGTGATCTTCACTTGCTTATGTTCAATTTATCCATAAATTCTGTTGATTAAAGTTTGCCTTGTTTCTTTAATCGTTTCTCTTCCTTTTTTTCCTTTGGTGTTTTTAGGGGTTCCTTTTTCACACTCTTCTTAGCATCTTGGCCTTTACCCATGGTTTTTTCTCTTTGCGTTATTTATATGTTCAGCTTAATGTGAAGGTATTGATTTGAAGATTAATTCGACTAGGACTTTGCACTAAATATCCGTTTTTCGCCATTATGCCTATCGGGATAACGAAAAATTGCTTTCAATAATAATCTGATCGAACCAAAACCATGTACCAAAGTGGTTCGTCTTAGCAGCCAAAAGCCAAATTATTTCTGCTTCATGATTGCCTTAATAGGTACACCGGTGAAGTCAAAATGCCCTCTGAGCTTGTTAAGCAAATAGCGCTCATAGGCTTCCTTGATATCTTTCGGATGATTGGAGAAAAACGCGAATGTTGGTGTTTTGGTCGGAAGCTGCGTGACGTACTTAATTTTAATGTGTTTACCACGAACCGATGGTGGTGGATAAGCTTCAGTGTCTTTGAGCAGTTTTTCGTTAAGCTCAGAAGTAGATATTCTCTTGGTCTTATTTGCAGCTACGGTTAACGCAACTTCGATTGCCTTAAATATCCTTTGCTTGTTGATGACGCTTGTGAAGACAACAGGGATGTAGGAGAGGGGTCCAAGCTTTTCCGCTATTTGGTCTTCGTACTCCTTAGCGGAATTAGTTTCTTTTTCATATAGATCCCATTTGTTGACCATAATCACCGAACCCTTGCGATACTTATGAGCCAAGCTGATAATGTTCATATCCTGAGCTTCCAGACCATGCTGCGCATCTATCACCACGATACACACATCAGAATCTTGAAGCGCCTGAATTGCCCTCAGAACAGAATAGAACTCAATGTCTTCTTTTACTTTAGCCTTCTTTCGTATACCTGCCGTATCGGTAAGAATGAAGTCCTTTTCGAACAATTTGTAACGCGTATCTACGGCATCCCTGGTAGTACCAGCGATGTTTGTAACGATGGTTCTTTCTTTTCCCAGTAGGGCATTAAGAAAGGATGATTTACCTACATTCGGTCTACCTACAATCGCAATTCGAGGTATGTCTGGTCTGTCCTCAGGCTCTTCTTCTGGAGCAAAATGTCCAACAGTAGCATCCAACAGATCTCCAGTGCCTGATCCGCTTGCAGATGAAATAGGATAGATTTCATCAGAAACTCCGAGCGCATAAAACTCATGTGCACCATATGATTTCTCAGTGCTATCGGCTTTATTGGCAACTACAAGCACTGGCTTATTGATCTCTCTCACCACATTGGCAAAATCCTGATCCAGACCATGAAGTCCAGTGATACAGTCAACCATGAATAGCACAACGGACGCTTCTTCAAGAGCCTCTTTTACCTGACTTCTTATAGCACCCTCAAAGATGTCATCAGAACCTTCTACATAACCGCCTGTGTCTATCACAGTGAATTGCTTACCGTTCCATTCAGCAAAGCCATAATGACGATCTCTGGTGACACCAGATTCGTTATCCATGATTGCTTGCTTTCTTTCTATTAATCTATTGAAGAGGGTGGATTTACCCACATTCGGACGCCCTACTATTGCTACTATATTTGCCATTATGCCGCAAAGGTAGACTTTTTAGGTCTTAAACGCTATGGCCTTTTGGGTGCTTTGGTTTTTAGGGTGTTGGGTTTTTTGAAGCTTTGGTTTCAGGTCTTCTTTATGTGATGTTTAGAAGGTGTTAATGTTAGAAAAGTTTTTTGAGTTACTGGGATTTCTGAATTTAATTGAAAGCTGTTAAAGTTATGGTTAATGTGATTCTTCAATACCCAAAATTCTTCAGCTTGCGCTCATCTTTTCTCCAGTCTTTCTCCACTTTAACATGAGTTTCTAAGTGAATCTGCTTCCCAAAAAATGCCTCCAACTCCTTTCTTGAAGCAATGCCCAGTTGCTTAATGGCTTCACCTTTTTTTCCGATAAGAATCCCTTTTTGACTATCACGTTCTACAAAGATCTCTGCTGAGATTCGGATGATATTTTCGTCTTCTTTGAAAGATGTGGTCACTACTTCAGAGCTATAAGGGATTTCTTGTTTGTATTGCATAAAAATCTTTTCCCTTATTATCTCTCCAGTGATAAAACGCTCGGATTTGTCTGTTAATTCATCTTCAGGAAAATAGGGAGGGTGATTGGGTAGGAGTTCTACTATTTTTTGCTGGAGCAGATCCACTCCATCTCCCGTGGCTGCAGAGACTAAAATTGGGTCCACCCAATCAACTTCTTGCTTCCAATAGGTAGCCTTATCGAAAGCCTGAGATCCAATACCTAAATCGGTTTTGTTGATGACAAAAAGGATCGGAATGTTCGTTTTTTTGGCTAGTTCTAACCATTCGGTATGATCATTTTTTTCACCTAGCTCCACCATAAAGAGAATCACATCAGCATCTTCAAGAGATTTCTTCACAAAACCCATCATCCGTTCCTGGAGTTTGTATGATGGATCTAGCATACCAGGCGTGTCTGAGTATACTATCTGATGCTCATTCGTGGTGACTATCCCGAATATTCTATGACGAGTGGTTTGCGCCCTGTTGCTTACACTTGATATCCTTTCGCCCGTCATTTGGTTCATCAAGGTTGACTTACCAACGTTGGGTTTCCCCATGATGGTCACAAACCCAGATTTGAAATTGCTGCTATCCATAAGTACGCAATTTCGTAATTATTCATATCAATTGAATGTTAGCGCTTCAAAAGCTCTACTGGAATTTTATTGAGCATTTAGTCTTATAGTTATCTCGATGTAGATATGTTTTTTGATCGCCTACTTTTTCTGGTTGAACAGCCAATTCATCATCATCATATCGCTATAGGCTGCTACCCACGAAAAATGGCCAGCTTCTGGATATTGCGTATAGCCCGGAGTGGCACCTTCCTTCATCAAAGCACCGACCATCTCGGTAGAGTAGGAGACTGGCACAGCCGCATCCTTGGCTCCATGAAAAATCCAGATAGGAATGTGCGCGAATTTTGGAACCTCGTTAATGTCTCCACCACCACAAACCGGCACTGCAGCTGCAAATAGATTAGGCTTCATAGATAAAAGTTCAAATGAGCCAAAACCACCCATCGATAGACCGGTGATATAAATCCTAGAAGTATCTATATCATAAGTTTTGATTGCATCTTCTATCAATGAAATAACTAAATGAATAGGTCTGTTTTGTGAGGATTTATTCCCATCACCATTTGAACTCCAATTTAGATTGTCAGGACATTGAGGAGCGATAACTATCGGGCGATAGGTTTTCATTACTTCATTCGATGCAAAATTATTTACTCCCCATTTGAGTTGGGATTCATTGTCCGAACCGCGTTCACCTGAACCATGTAAGAATATCACAAGAGGATGATTTTGATCATTGCCATAGTCAGAGACCAATATCCTGTATTGCAGGGTGTCTGTGCCTTTTATTTGCCTTTTCCTTTCCCAAAGAGATGGTTGGGCTGTTGTAGAGTAGCAAACTAAGAAAAACGATAAGAAAGCTAGAAGCCGGTTTTTTGTTTGAGAAGATGGATTCATTTCAATAAGATTCATTTATGATAGAAGCTAATTGATTTAAGGATAATTCGCAATGTTGGCTTGCTCAAAGAACAGGTGATATTTCAATTAGATAAGAACATGAGAATTTGAAGAATTGATGTTACCCCAATGTTTAGGACAGGTTTAGTATCATTTTAAGTTCAATAATAGTAATAATTGCATTGTTTAGGCTGCTTCTTTTCGTTGATAATAATACA
>JAGDZO010000044.1:0-1279 GCA_049115815.1 Cyclobacteriaceae bacterium
CACTCTGCGGCACATACACTATAGGTGGTAGTGATGGAGACTTTGCAAGTTTCACAGAAGCGGCAAGTGTATTGAACAATGCGGGAGTTACTTGTCCAGTTGTTTTTAGAGTACGCGATGGAGTTTATGAAGAGCAGGTTAGCATCAACGATGTGCCGGGCAATAGTTTGATCAATACGATAACTATTGAGGGAGAGAGTGGAGATAGTAGTTTAGTAGAGTTACGGTATGATGAGAGCAATAGTATTTTAGATTATACTTTGAATATAGAAGGTCTAAAGGGTGTAGTGATACAGGATATTGGATTATATCGAGGAGATAATTATCAATGTTTAGTAATATCAAAGAGTGAGCAAGTATTGGTTCAGCGATCAATTCTGGCCATTCATTATCATAATCGAAGATCAGTTGTAATAGGATCTAATTCCAAATCAATTGATGTCAAGTCTAATTCAATTCAAGATTATTCATCATCAGGTTCAGAGATAAGAGTAGAAGGTGAACAGGTTTCAGGAGTTACAATAACTGGAAATTCTACAATTTCCAGATTAGAAATACGTGCAGATTATAACAAATTAGGCATGTCGTCAATATATGTTTTGGATAACACAATTGCTGGAGATCCCTATAGTTCGCTAATAGAGGTATATTCAGAAGCAGAAGAATTTCAAGACATATTGTTAGGCAGAAATCGAATTGTCTATAGTAGTACAAGTTCACCAAATCCAGCTATTTCCTTAAATATTTTTGATTATGAAAATTCAGGGAAAGTAGGTAATGTGGTTGTTCGCGAAAATGAGATAGAGAGTCAACAGGGGTATTTACGAGCATATCGATTAGATAGTTTGTTAGGCAATAGATTGACTGGGTTATCCAATACAAAAGGAGTTGAATTATCTTATCCAAGTTATGTTGCCAACAATTACATTCAAGTAGGTGGTATAGGTACAAGTCAAGGGATCTATCTCAGTGAAGAAGCAGATGGCAGTACGATAGTCTACAACAGTATTAACAACACGGGCACAAGTAGGACAGGCTCTATTTGCTTACAAGTAAATGGTGAGGTGAATGATTTGACAGTAAAGAACAACATTTTCGCAAGCACAGGAGGGGGAAGACCGGTACAGATAGATCAGGAGATTACGGGCATGGACTGGGATTACAACAATTATTATTCACCGAGTGGAGAGGTGGGCTATTACAATGAAACGAGTTACACCACGGTTAATACCTTCGGGGCTGCATTAGGTAGTGATGCGAATTCGCTAGCACTTAATCC
>JAGDZO010000045.1:0-972 GCA_049115815.1 Cyclobacteriaceae bacterium
CTTCTACAAACTCCATATCCTTAGGAACTGATAATGAACCTGACAGGGTTCCCAAATTCACTTCAGTCGGAATACTCAATGGATCATCACCATAGTCCAATCTCAGCAATTCATTACTACTACGATTCGTAACAAAACCATACCACTTCCCCTCTGAACTAACCATCGTGATAGAATTGGCAAAGGAGGCACTCGGCAAGATTGAAACTGACTCAACTTCAGCTAAACTATCAAACGAGTCATGACAAAAATCCCAAACATAACTTGAGGCATTAACCGCAGTGTTCTCAAACACAACACGCTCACCTTTACATATTGGACTAGAAGCCGTGAAAAAAGGATAAGCGGTCTGTGGTGCTTCAACTTCTATTACTTCACTATAATTGTCTGTACAACCTTGTGCCGTCTCTATTGTCAATTCAATGGTATAACTACCTTCTGTGTCGAAAATAAAGGTAGCGTCTCGATCTGTGGACATTCCTTGTCCTCCAAAATCCCAAGTCCAACTCACGATTGAATCTCCTTGCAAAGTCTGATCAATGCCCATAAAACTAATAGGGACGCTCTGTATTCCTTCATCAATATCTGCACTAACCAAAGGATCACCATTCACCACCACTCCCCTAGAAAAGGGTATGGCACAAGTGCCATTATCTACTATCAAAGTAACCGTATAACTCCCTGCTGAAGAATAAGCATAAGTAGGGTCGCGATCTGTACTTGTACCTATATTATCTCCAAAATCCCAAGCATAGCTATATCCAGCATCTTCCAATGACAAATTCTCAAACGCTATCTCCTCGCCAAAACACAAATTATCCCAAGCAAAGTCAACCGCATACCCCTCATTAAGAAAGATGCTTTGAACCAATGTGTCCGCACACCCCTGAGGCAAGCTAACTATCAATCTTACATCATAACTACTTGATGTTTGATAGGTATAATTTGGTGTTGCTTCATTACTATCAGTTA
>JAGDZO010000046.1:0-936 GCA_049115815.1 Cyclobacteriaceae bacterium
TTTACCGACAGGTAGCTTATGTACCCAAACGCCGATATCATTTACGAATACGAGTAACTACGATCAAGGATCCCCGGTTATGTTCAGTTGGGATTTTGATGGAGATGGAAGAACTGATAGTAATGAAGCAACGCCAAGTTATACCTACCCAACATCAGATAACTATGATGTCCGATTGATAGTTAGCTTGCCTCAAGGGTGTGCAGATACATTGGTTCAAAGCATCTTTCTTAATGAGGGGTATGCGGTTGACTTTGCTTGGGATAATTTATGTTTTGGCGAGGAGATAGTGTTTGAGAATTTGTCATTGGACGATGCTGGTTATAGTTATTCTTGGGATTTTGGAGATGATGGAGGTACAAGTACAGATCGCGATCCTACTTATGCTTATTCTACTGCAGGGAGTTATACGGTTACTTTGGTAGTAGATAATGGCACTTGTGCCATACCCTTTTCTAGAGGAGTTGTAGTGAATGGTGATCCTTTGGTTAGTGCAGATATTGATGAAGGAATACAGAACGTCCCTATTGGTTTTATGGGCATTGATCAGACTTTGCAAGGAGATTCAATCGTGAGTTGGACTTGGGATTTCGGAGGACAAGGAATGTCCGCAGATCGAGATGCTACCTTTATTTTCGACACAGAAGGTAGTTATACCATTGAATTGACAATAGAAACAGCACAAGGTTGTACAGATAATTATAGTGAAGTTATAGCGGTTGAAGCACCACAGACCGCTTATCCTTTCTTCACGGCTTATAGTCCAATATGTAAAGGTGAGCGTGTTGTGTTTGAGAACACTGCGGTTAATGCCTCAAGTTATGTTTGGGGTTTTTGTCATGACTCGTTTGAAAGGTTAGCTGAAGTTGAGTCAGTTTCAATCTTGCCGAGTGCCTCCTTTGCCAATTCTATCACGATGGTGAGTTCAGAGGGGAA
>JAGDZO010000047.1:0-1239 GCA_049115815.1 Cyclobacteriaceae bacterium
AGAGATTTAAAATCCATGTCACCAATTAACGGAACAGAGTCCTTTCATCCATTCACAGTCTCACCCAATAATTTTCACTAACAGAAGTCATGCTCTTTAATACGATTGATTTTGCTGTATTCCTACCGATAGTATTCGTACTCTATTGGTTGGTAACACAGCATCACCTCCGTCTTCAGAATTTCCTCATTGTGGTGGCCAGTTACGTGTTTTATGGATGGTGGGACTGGAAATTCCTTAGCCTGATTGTCTTTAGCACCTTGGTGGACTACACCATAGGTAGAGCACTACTTACTGAACAAAATCATAGGAAAAGAAAAGTTTTGCTTTGGGTCAGTATTTTGGTAAATCTCGGATTTCTAGGATTCTTCAAATACTATAATTTCTTTCTAGACAACTTTATCACTGCTTTCACATTCTTCGGCGCAAATATTCAAGCCAATAGTTTGAATATCATCCTGCCCGTTGGGATCAGCTTTTACACCTTTCAGACACTTAGCTACACCATCGACGTATACAATAAGAAACTTGAACCTACCAAAGATTTAGTAGCCTTCTCTGCTTTTGTAAGTTTCTTCCCTCAGTTAGTGGCTGGGCCTATTGAGCGGGCCACTAACCTACTGCCTCAGTTTTACATTAAACGGTATTTTGATTACCAAAAAGCTGTGCACGGTCTGAGACAAATCCTTTGGGGGCTATTCAAAAAGGTGGTCATTGCTGATAATTGTGCTGAGCATGTCAATACCATTTTCTCCAATTCAGCTGAGCTCAATGGTAGCACCTTGCTCTTAGGAGGTGTGCTTTTCGCATTCCAGATTTATGGTGACTTCTCAGGATATTCAGACATTGCCATAGGTACTTCCAGACTTTTTGGCTTCAACCTCATGCAAAACTTTGCCTTTCCTTATTTCTCCAGAGACATGGCAGAATTTTGGAGGCGCTGGCACATTTCATTGTCCACATGGTTTAGGGATTATCTATATATTCCTCTCGGTGGAAGTAGAGGTAGCAAATGGTTTCAGGTTAGAAATGTCTTTATCATCTTTATAGTCAGTGGATTCTGGCATGGAGCCAATTGGACTTTTATAGTTTGGGGTGCATTGAATGCCATTTACTTCCTGCCATTACTACTATTAGGTAACAATAGAAACCATATCGAAATCATAGCCAAAGACAACTTTCTGCCTTCTCCATTCGAGTTTATACGAATAATATACACGTTTGGACTTACCGTAATTG
>JAGDZO010000048.1:0-772 GCA_049115815.1 Cyclobacteriaceae bacterium
CTGCTCACCGGTTACGACCAGATAGTCTGTCAAACTCAAGGTATCAAACATGGCTCCTTCCAGTATCTGCTGATCAGCTATCGCCAATATGCTTGCCGAATTACTAGTGACCGTCAGATTCTATTGCTGATTCATGGAAAGTGTGCCGTCCGATACGGATAACTCAATAGAATATGTGCCAGCATCTGACGCTTGTGGAGTACCAAACAATATTCCTCCACGATCCTTACTACTGAAGTTAAGAAAATCAGGAAGATCACCTACTACACTAGTGGTCAATGCATCTCCATCTATGTCTGAAGCAACTATTTCGTAGAGATACGGCTCATTGACCTTAGCAAGTAAAGCTGGTTCACTTGTAATCACAGGTGCGTCATTGACATTGAGTACCTCGTAACTCACAGCTCGCGAGTCTATCAAAGTACCACTCAAAGAATCGAGCAAACTAATCACCAATTGCTCTTCACCTACCCAATCTTCATTTGGTATCTCAACGCTTACTTCATTGGAAGCGGAAAGCGAAAAGAGGAGTTCTTCTCCCCCCTCGATCATCCATTTGATCGAGTCGGTTCCAAGCGGCGAAAGGTAGTCTTTAAGAACTAGTTTATCAAAATCACCGCCCTCTTCGGTCTGTTGGTTAGGAATGCTGGCAATACTGATCGCGTTAGCTGATACTGCCAGCGTAAACGACTGCTCAATCATTTCTGCGCCATCAGAAATGGGGATGGTGATTGTATAAGCACCAGCATCTGAAGCACGTGGAGTACCGAAT
>JAGDZO010000049.1:0-6709 GCA_049115815.1 Cyclobacteriaceae bacterium
TGTAGGAATAACTATTGGATGCGGCATTGCCATTCCCCGTAAGGTCTGTTGCTCTCAGTGCAGGTATGGAAATACTGACATTACCATCTGTAATCGGATAGACCGTAGCAACAAAGTCCTGATCATTGGATGAAGCTAAATCCTCAACAAAGCCATTGATGATGGTGATATCATCAATATCAAAATTGACCACCTCTTCGTCAAAGGAGATATCTACCATATATGGACTATTGGTTGCTGCGTCTGAGGAACCAATCGTCACACTCGGGCTAGTAACATCTAATGCACCAGGAGCGCCTACACCATGAGTAGCTGCAACATAGTCCGTCGCATTATCCATGTTGATGAGGGTTCCAGCATTTCCATTTCCAGAAACGTCCGGCACGGAATCATCTCCAGCTCCATCTGAGAAGTTCCAATATCCAACCAAACCCGGCTCTCCGCCATTAAGTTCAACATCTTTGAAGGCTATTAGTTGCTCGGGAGTTCTAGCACTGTGCCATATTCTTACTTCATCAATCTGGCCGTTGAAAAACTCTACTCCTCCAACTTCTGACCCATCTTCTCCGATTCCCCAATCAAAAGCATTGTCCACAAGTGTGGCTTCTCCCAAATCCGCACTAGAAACGGCAGACCCATCCAAATAAATGGTAAAAACCCCCTGATCAAAAACCAATGCTACATGATGCCATGTATTAAGTGTAAGTATTTCCCCTGTCAATGGTGTGGTTATGTATATGTCAGAAGAATTTGCAAAGGCGGCTCTTAGTCCTCGTCCTCCAGCGGTATTGTCATAGGTATCGAAATAAAATGCTCCATCGTCAATTCCTGCAGAACTGCCGTCACCTTTAGTAATGATTCTTTTGTAAGTGTCTACCTGATTGTAAATCCAAGCTTCTACAGTTAGTTTTCCTTGACCTGGCTCTAGAGAGGGGTCATCCGAAATAACTACTTTGTCATCTAGCCCATCAAAGTCCAGGGCGAAGCTAGCGTTTGGATCAAAATAGCTCAAACTAACCTGTCCTGTAGCCGGGAAGTCATATTGAATGGACCAATCTCCATTTGGTAGATTTACGGTAGAAAAAGTCCCCGATATTACATCTGCATCAATGATCAAATAGCTATCACCATGAACAGGGGTGTATCCCAATACTACCGTTAAGGTACCTCCAAGAAATGCCGTACCACCTACTGTAATTTGATCATATTCGGTACACGCGGTGGTCCCATCAATTTCGACCTCCAATAGACCAGAGTTAGTGAAGTCCGCCACGAAATCCATGCACCCTGGGGAAGCTCCAGGAGCAACAGTACCCTGTGAAGGATTATCAAAGTTGTTACTCACGGTAGCAAACCCTTTTAAAACTCCTTCATTGACAAAGGTCCCTGATGGTGCGGCTAACACAGCACCTTGTTCGAAGAAAAATGTTCCTTGGTTTACAAATGAGCCAGAAGATGCATTGACACCAGTGCCATTCTGTACATTAACTACTCCTTTATTGGTAAACGTCCCGCTGGTAGCATTGATAGTCGTACCGTTCTTGATGTTTACTGTTCCTTCATTTGTGAAAGTAGCGCTATTGGTTATCTCTACGTTATTAGAACTGAGGTCTAGATCAAGATTAGCTCCAGCTGAAACTTGAAAATCACTCGCATTGAGGACCAGGTCCACTGTTTCCAGAATATCTGAATCAATAGACACCACGATATCGTCAACTACGTTGCTGACAGAAGGTACTACACCTCCACACCAGTTACTAGGATCACTCCAATCAGCATCAACAGCGCCAATAAACTTACCATTTGGAGCACAAGATGGAACTGTTGAAGACAACCAGTCTGATGAAGTACCTAAGAAATCAAAATTGGTAAGTACACCATCATTTCCGTTTCCAGATAAATCAAAGAGATCTGTCCCCGTATCCTTATTGAAATCATAGGAGGTAACCAATCCAGGTGCGGTAGCTATTTTAGTCGTGAGATTACCCAGAATTTGAGTAGAAGTTCTTGCTTCGTCCCAGATTCTTACTTCATCGATTTCTCCCATCATATAAGAAGCGGTTCCTTGGTTGGCACCAATGTATAAAGGAGTAGTATTTACAGTAGCTGTTTCATTATGGGTTATATCTAAAACACCATCTATATAAAGTCGTGTAGTACTCCCGTCTGTTGTTGCGGCTATATGGTGCCATTGATCATCTAATAGGTCGGCTGATGACTCATCAGCCGAGCTATTGTTGCTTGATGACCCATCAAAGAAAGCCAGAATCCTACCTTGCGTATATCGACTAACATAGATTGCGGCCGCACCAAACTGTACGAGAATTTGAGACGTAGTTTTTGTTGAGTTTAGTTTGACCCAAAACTCAATAGACATTGGAGGGCTCAGTGCTGGATCGGCTGCAGTTACAAAATCATCAACTCCATCAAAGTCTAAGACATTCTCTGGAGGAGTGATAATAGAAAAAGTACTACCAACTGTCAGACCACCATCTACTTTGTTTTCTTCTACAAATCGGAAATTATCAGTAGGTGGGGTGTCTAGTGTTAAGTTAAATGAACTTGATGTAGAAGCATTGGTAGCAATGTCAACTGTAACATAGAAATATCGTGTGGTTGCATTGGTGTAGCTATCAGAAACAAACCACAGAATATCATCTCCAGAAGGTAAAGGATTGCCTGCCGGATCTATGTCCACTCCTGTAGCCACTTGGGTAGCAGTACCGAAATCATCCGTTGTATTTTCCCAAAGTTTGAATCCACCACTTGCAAAATCTGAAGTAGCATAACTTCCTCCTACTCCAAAATAATAGCCTTGCGCTGTAGCATCAGTCACGGTAATATCCTGCTGCCACTTGTAGATGAGGTTATTGGCTGAACCAGCAACTAAATTTCCCCCTGTTACAGGGAGAGTCGTTAATGTAATGGTAGGGGGTGTAGTGGTAGCGAAAGAAGTGGTTGAAATAGCAGATTGACCACCATTGCCATCATCCGCCAACCAATAGATATAATAGGACGTACCCTGAGTAAGCGGGTTGTCATTTCCTCCATTACCTCCTCCAATACCCACATTGTAAGTTAAATCGGTACCATTTCCTCCATAATCACCAGAGTTCTCAGCAAGAGATCCTGTATGATCTTGTCCTGCCAGGATCTGTGCTTTAGTAGGAACCGTCGCAGATTGAGAGATTACATAATATAGGTCGACATTTACATCGCTTTTAGTAATGGAGACATCAATGTCTGTTGCTCCCGGTGTTACTGTTACATTCGTAATTAAATAGGCAGGTGCATCACCGAGAACAGGGCCTGAACCGGTCACAGCAGCATCAGCAATTAAATCCGCATTATATGTGTTAGATACTTCATCCAATACGGTTGTCCCCGAAATGTCGCTGAAATTATAGTAGGCAATCAGTCCTGTTTCTCCTCCATTCAACTCATTGTCCATACTACCCAGTATTTGTGCAGTGGATCTTGCCACATTCCATATCCGCACTTCATCAATTTCGCCATTAAAATATCGGCCAATAGCGGGATGACCTGCAATCCAGGTCTCTCCATCAAAAGGGGCAGCTATATGTGCATTTGTATAAACAGTTGGAGTTCCGTTTACATAGAAAGTCACCTTAGTAGGTTCAATTACCATGGCAATATGCTGCCAGACGTCCGCTGCAACTACTGGCCCACTTGTATAGCCCCATGTTGAAGCATCGTTTCCGTTCCAATGATAACTCAGTTTGTTGTCTGTATTAAAATTAATTCCTGAATTATAATCGCTACCATTTCTTGACATTAGAATTCCATCGTAGCTTCCTTGTATTCCATCGGGTTTTATCCACAACTCCATGGTTACGGTATTGCTATTCAAGTTTAATGCAGGAATTGCTGCGTAATCATCTGTTCCGTCAAAATCTAGAGCATAGTTAGGGTTGATAAAACCTAATGTGAAGTATTCGCCATCAGCAAGGTTGATATTGTTGAACTGGACTACATCTCCTATGAGAGTAGCTGCGACGGTATTAGAAGCACCACCATTGAAAACACCATCTGAGTCCACGAGCAATTGAAAATTGCTGGCTGTTAACCCAGCAGGAAAACCCAGACCGGACAAGTCAAACTCGAGTGTTAGGCTTCCCACATCACCACTATTCTCCTCTACTCTCCATACTCTCGCCAACCTATTATCCACCGTTCCTATAGGTATATCGGAGGTGCTCATTGCAGCAAAAGCGGCGCTTAACCCATTATCGCCTAGAGCCAAATAACTATCATCTGCTGGAAATGAATTGGTATTCGAAGCATTGTTACTTGCAATACCGCCCAAACCTATTGAAAGAAGAGCTCCTGTATTCTGGTTTTTTGACTGGCGCTGATCAAGATCAGAGGCATCATCTCTTCCGATGACTGTGATATCCTTATTGAATGATGCATTTATGGTTGCATCCCATATAATTCCTCCATCAGAGGCTAGGTAATTAGTCGCTGAAGTTTGAGAAATGGTAATTCCATATTTGATGGCTAGATAAGACTCTATCTTTTGTCTCTCAGTAGTTGTTAACGTTCCGGAATACATCGCTATCTCAGCAATATTACCATCCCAGAATTCAGAAGTTGATTTAATGGCACCAATTGTCATGGTAGTCAGTCCTGCGCCGTTGTGAGAAACCGCTACAGGGCCTGCTTCTAATAAACCATTAACATAGCCTGTGAAAGTAGAAGGGGTAAACTCCGTGCTTGAGATATAATACTCCGAAGCTGTTAGTGTAAAATAATTACCCACACCAGTACCGCCGAAGAATGTCATATTTTCTGTAGCCCTTGAATCCAAACCAATCGATCTATGGTATGCTCCATTATCATGGCCAAAAACTTTTCTTATCGGCGTATCAGCACTTTGATCACTATTGAATACTACAAACGTGGTGAGATTGGTGGTGTTCATGTCGAATGCAATACTCATATTATCATCTGCACCGTCAAAAGACATTGCCGGGTTATAGTTGAGGGCATTTTCTGTCAATGAAGGTTGGTTGGCAGAGCTTCCTTGGACTGCATTCAAGCCTGCAGAAGTTTGATCTGCCCATGCGCTTACTTGAGCTGTCCCCGTCACCCCATCATTAGCCTTGAGCCAATAAGATATGTTATTGGTTACACCTCCAGGGCTAGCCGGGATACTAACCGCCGCACCAGATGCCGCCCATTCTGAGCCCGAAAAACCTGTAAGCGTACCGTCATTATTAGATACAGACTTGTCCGTCAAAGTCAGACCTGAGGTGTGATTGAAGTCATAATAAGCAATTAAGTTACCTTCGTTTCCGATCAGTGCTGAATTAATGTTGGAACTGATTTCACTTGGCGTCCTTACATCACTCCAGACTCTAACTTCGTCAATCGAACCAATAAATTTTCTTGCCGAGCCATCATGATCCCCGATCATGAGACGGAATGAATGATCATTGATTTGACCGGAAGTCGAGGCAGGTGTCCCAGCCACTCCATTTACATAAACGATTATTTGCGACCCATCCCAAGTTCCGGCAACATGCTGCCAAATATTTTGTGTAATAGTATTGGTGCCGGAATACTGGATACCATTTGATGACCTAAATGTAAATCTGATTGTAGTTCCTTCTCTTCGCAATTCCCAGCCACTTGCTACCCCACCTGTTGATTGAGATACAATCTGACCTTCACCTGTTTGGGTTGAAGAAGGATTAATCCATGCTTCGGCGGATAATTGCGTGAACGCTCCATATACATCGCTAGCAATTATCTGTTGAGATCCATTGAAATAAAGCGCATTGTTTTGAGCACTAGCAAGTGAGAATAAACTCAAAAAACAGATGGTAAGAAGACTCCTAAGGACACTCTTAGCCGGCATCTTGCTTTTTTTAGTTCCTAATAATACATAGAAAGAATTCGTACTGAGAGGGTTGGTATCGTACATCATTAGCGGTGTGTTCTGGCTGGTAAAAATTTGTACTGTGAAGATTTAACTTCAAGCAATACAGAATATAGCAAGGTTAAATGTACCTTAATAAGATCTTTTGCCCCTTGATAAAATGATGTTTTAACAGGAATTTTTCATAAGTTCATCGAATTCTTTAAATAGTACAATGCTCTAGTTTCCTCCAGACCCAATATTTGGGACAATTCCCGGATTTCTTGAAAAGGACTCCTGGAATGAAAAAACTCACTCCGAATACGCCTTTCGACTAGGCTGGTTCGGAATGAGCTTCCCTTTCTAATTCTTGATAAATTATAGTATTCACCCTTCTGTAATCATCACCCTTGGATGAAGTCCACCCTTCGATAAACTCAGGGTGGCACCCAGTCATTAATGTCTTACGAACACTTTGTAAGTCACCACTGTGCCTACTCCTTCTATGGTGTCTACAAAGTTGAGTAGGTAAACTCCACTCGGTACGTCTCTTACATCGATGCTGATCTCTCCATTGTAACCCGGAGTGACTGCTTGCTCGTACATCGTCTGGCCACTCAAGTCTACCAGACGCATCACTACACCTTTGGCTAGCATCTTCGCATACGTAATATGCATATCCTTATCGGACGGGTTTGGATAAACGCTTAGGTCTTTGAAGTACTTCCTGAAGAAACCTAGCTCAGCGATCTTCTCTACCACAATACCCTCTTCTGTCACTGTCGCTTCTAGGCTGAAGCTATTCTTCTCTTTGCCATCCGCTCC
>JAGDZO010000050.1:0-781 GCA_049115815.1 Cyclobacteriaceae bacterium
AACGTCAAGCTAGCAGGAGTGCGCCCCGAGCTTGGCAAGTTCCGATAAAACTAATGAATCTGCCGGTGCTTCCAAAGTATCAGAAAGCACTGCGTTCAGAAAGATGAAAAATCCTGCGAGCTGCACTCAGTAGAAAGCACCGTCCTTTCTCAGCGGCAGATTCATGGTGGTGTTTGCACAAAAGCTAAGTAAAGAGGCAGTTTGGCGCATTCGTGCTAGCGATTGTTATAGCCAGTCTTTTCCAACAGTCTGGTCATTTTCTCACGATATTTCTTCTGTCCGCCTGAACCCGGGAAATCAATAAGTTCAGAGTTAACAACATTGATTCCATTGTTCACCAGAAATTTAAAGTTGGCGCGATAAACTGTTGCTGAAATAAGTATGACAGGAGTTTTGGCAACAATCAGATTTTTTAGCTTGTTCAAAAGTTTCGTCTGACCAGCTATAATCTTATTTATTTTCACTTGACTTGAGTAACGCTGTTCAAATGGTTGGTTCAATGAGTCGATAAGATAAAAGCCTTGTTCCTTGAAGTTATTTAAGAATTCACGTTTCCTCTGTCTAATGATTTTGGTCGGGAAGTTGAGTGTCTCATGAGGGTATAGAACCTTCATTGTTTCCAAAAAGAGGCTGTCTTGCTTGTCAACATCTTCGAAGTAAAAAAATCGGTTAGAATCTGATTTCGGTGGCGTTTCTGCAATTAGCAAATACTTGATGGGGTCAGGTCGATATTTTTTTCTCGCTATTTCAAATTCGTCCATGCAGTGATTGGCTATAACGC
>JAGDZO010000051.1:0-3077 GCA_049115815.1 Cyclobacteriaceae bacterium
TGTAGGAATAACTATTGGATGCAGCATTGCCATTCCCTGTAAGGTCTGTGGCCCTCAGTGCAGGTATGGAAATACTGACATTACCATCTGTAATCGGATAGACAGTGGCAACAAAGTCCTGATCATTGGATGAAGCTAAATCCTCCACAAAGCCATTGGTGATGGTGATATCATCTATATCAAAATTGACCACCTCTTCGTCAAAGGAGATATCTACCATATATGGACTATTGGTTGCTGCGTCTGAGGAACTAATCGTTACACTCGGGCTAGTAACGTCTAATGTACCAGGAGCGCCTACACTGTGAGTAGCTGCGACATAGTCCGTCGCATTGTCCATGTTGATCAGGGTTCCAGCATTTCCATTTCCAGAAACGTCAGGCACGGTATCATCTCCAGCTCCATCTGAAAAATTATAATAAGCTGCCAAACCTGGCTCTCCGCCATTAAGTTCAACATCTTTGAAGGCTATTAGTTGTTCGGGAGTTCTAGCACTGTGCCATATTCTTACCTCATCGATCAACCCATCAAAGGCAGCCGAAGTAATGGCAGAATTACCTTCACCTCCAATTCCCCAATCCACCGCATTATCAACAATAGAGGTTTCTCCCAAGTCTGCCGAGATCTGTGAAACACCATTTAAATAAATTGTGAAAACCCCTTGATCAAAAACCAAAGCAACATGCTGCCATGTATTTAGCGTAAGTATCGCACCGGTTGTAGGGGTGGTAGTAAAAACGTCTCCACTATTTGCAATCCCTGCTCTAAGTCCAAGGGCTCCACTTCCGTCAAAAACATCCCAGTAAATCGAGCCTGAATCATTTCCTGCACTACTTCCATCGAACTTGGAAATGATGCGTTGTAGTTGTTTTGTTGAATTTGTAGGGTAAATCCAGGCTTCCAAAGTAAAGTTACCTGCTGGCTGAAGAGCTGGGTCATCCGTGATGCTCAATACGTCATCAGAACCGTCGAAATCTAGGGCGAAGTTTTGAGCGTTAAGATTACTAAAGATTAAAAAAAGCCCCAGGAGAGTAAGAGCTTTCTGTGTGATAACTGATATAGACTTCATAGCGGTCGATTAGCGGTGAAAATCACAATTACAAAACCGTCATGGGCCATGTAATTGTGCAAATTATTGCAACTGCTAAAATTAATCTATTGGCAATTAACCTCCTTAAAAAAATGATATTTTAAACTGAATATTTCATAGATAACCCCAGTAATGTTGGCTGTTGGGGTGAAATGAAAGGTAATTGAAAGGTTGTGCTTTAGCGATGCATTTTCGTTTACATATAACATAACTGATTAAGTAAGTGACTCTTATTTTGGGAGAATCCTAGGTTCTTTAGCGACTAACCTATTCAGTCACTCCGTAGGAGTCTTGGCATCAACATCTCACAGAACTGAGCCAAGATGCCTTCGGCATGACTTGCTTGTGTGGGTGTTTGGGAATTAGACTTTGAACAGTATGGATTCCTTTGTGAGAAGGTGGTCACATATGGCTCAAAGGGTTATACATTGATCTTATCGGTAAAGTCAAAAACCGGAAGTAGTATGTGCCCTACTACTTCCAATTCTCAATTATTCATTATCAACTCTCCATTACACAGGCTAATCACCCTTCGTTAAACTCTACCCTTCGATAAACTCAGGGTGACTTATCGATTAATGTTTTACAAACACTTTGTAAGTCACCACCGTGCCTACTCCTTCGATCGTGTCTACAAAGTTGAGTAGGTAGACTCCACTTGGTACGTCTCTCACATCTATGCTGATCTCTCCATTGTATCCCGGAGTGACAACTTGCTCATACATCGTTTGGCCACTCAGGTCTACCAAGCGCATCACTACGCCTTTGGCCAACATCTTCGCATAAGTGATATGCATATCCTTGTCTGATGGGTTTGGATACACACTCAGATCTTTGAAGTACTTCCTAAAGAAGCCTAGCTCCTCGATCTTCTCTACCGCAATCCCATCTTCGGTGATCGTGGCTTCCAAGCTAAAGCTATTCTTCTCTTTGCCATCCGCTCCAATCTCAAACTCTACAAATGAGTCTGGATCCATCGGGATACCAGGATACTCGATGTTGAAACGATACAAGCCTGGCTCTATATCCGTGAAGTTGAAGCGACCTTCATCATCAGACTCTACATAAGCGTACAGCACAAACTCTCCCTCTTCATCCATTCTTCCTGATCTAACAAACCTTCGCATAGAACAACCAGCTTTCTTCACTTTACGTCTCGCGCTTACACGACCATTACCATTTCCATTCCCGTTATTGCCATTCTCATTCTTGAAGTCCGCTGCAATCTCTCCTTTGACAATACCGCCTTCAGGCAATGGCGGTCTCACTCCCGGCACCTTAGTCATTCGCAATTGATTGAAGAAGTCATCTCTAAGCTCTAGTGTATCTGCTTCTTCCCACAAGAATGTATTTGCATAATATGTAGGTAAGAAAACTTCTCTATCTCCCTCGATTGCAATAAGGTAATCACCAAGTACCAAATCGTTGAATTGGAATTCCTCTCCTGTTGGCGTTATAGTGGCCGCTGAGTCAAATGGAACTCCAGGGCGGGTAAATCGAAGGGCATAACCTGTTCCCGAATCCAATAACTTGTTACCATCCCCCACGGCAGTAAATATTAGATTAGCAGTAGCCCTTACTTTCTTCACTCGAGTCGTTAAGGTCAGGTTTGAAACCAATTCGCTTGTAACTTCTACCAGATAATCTCCCATATTATCAAAGTCAACTGCTTCGACTGTATAGGTGTTACTTCTAGTGGCATTTGCTACCACTGTGGTATCCTTTCCTAGATCATCACTCCTCTTCCAAGTGTAAATATTCTCAGAACCTCCCACGGCTATTTCTAGAACAACATCTAGTCCCGTCTTAACCGTATCTGCTGTGGAGATGCCTACCAACCTCTGTGCTGCATAGACTATTGTGCCGCTCAAGTCCATGTTTGGCTCCAGGTCATCAAACTCCAACCTATTGCCACTTACATCTACACTCGCCAGGTTAGCCAAGCTACTGAAGTCCGGTATGCTCGTGATTCTGTTGCCTGCCAGGT
>JAGDZO010000052.1:0-1090 GCA_049115815.1 Cyclobacteriaceae bacterium
AGCTTGGAGTTTGATGACCTAGAGCCAAACATGGACTTGAGTGGCACGATAGTTTACGCAGCACAGAGGTTGGTAGGCATTACTACCAGAGACACGATCCGAGTAGGAACAAACAGCACAGTTATGGTCAATATCGGTGGTAGTGCGAACAACTACAGCTGGAAGCTGACCAATGATGTGGTGACCGATGAGCCTATAGCAGGAGCTACGGGTAATAGCTATACGATCAATGACATCAGCTACGAGACGATGGGTAACTACGTGGCCTTGGTGACCAATGAAAACGTACCAGGCTTGACACTCACGACCCGCACCCAGCAAGTGATGGCGTTTGCGGACTTAAAGTTCACAGCCACAGACTTGGACAACAACTTCTATACAGATGGTATTGGCTATGCGCTACGTACCACAGCACCGGGAAGACCATACGATACGATCCAGACAGTGGCAGGAGGTAGCAAGCTAGACCCGAATGCCTTTGAGTTCAACGAACTCTTGCTAGGAGACTATCTGATAGCAGTCGGCCCGAATGTCTTGAGACCATTCATGCCAACCTACTACCCAAGTACAGACTTGTGGGTAGAGGCTGAAGAGTTTATCCTCAGAGCAGATGGCGAAGAGCAACTCAGAATGGCACAGATTCCACCACCACCACCAGAAGATCCTGATGCTGGAGTAGTGGGTGGATTAATTGAGTCAGACTTTGAAGAAGAAGATCCAGACCTGAACGAAGAAGGAAGAGTAAGCGCAAGACGTAAGGTGAAGAAAGCGGGTTGTTCTATGCGAAGGTTTGTGAGATCAGGAAGAATGGATGAAGACGGAGAGTTTGTGTTGTATGCTTATGTAGAGTCTGACGATGAAGGTCGTTTCAACTTCACAGATATTGAGCCTGGCTTGTATCGTTTCAACATTGAGTATCCTGGTATCCCGATGGATCCTGACTCGTTTGTAGAGTTTGAGATAGGAGCGGATGGCAAATAGAAAAACAGCTTCAGCCTAGAATCGACAGTGACAGAAGAGGGTATGGTGGTAGAAAAGATCGCTGAGCTAGGCTTCTTTAGGAAGTACTTCAAAGATCTGAGTGTATATC
>JAGDZO010000053.1:0-317 GCA_049115815.1 Cyclobacteriaceae bacterium
GAATTGTTGGTAGTGATATCAGTTGCTTGTTGTGCTGTGATGCCAGTTTTAGCTGTATTTGCAGTTATTGCATCTGCTTGGGCGGTAGTGATCCCAGTTTTAGCCGTGTTCAATGCAATGGCTGCATCTTGGGTGTCTTGCTCTGTTTCCAAGTCGTCAATTGCGCTTGCGTTGGTAGCTATGCCGGAAATGTCCTGATCACCAGTATTCGTTCCGCTTGTTGCTGCGATGATGTTCGCTTGTGCGGTGGTGATGCCAACTTTAACATTGTTAGTAGTGATATCAGATGCTTGTTGTGCGGTGATTCCAGTCTTAGC
>JAGDZO010000053.1:444-1047 GCA_049115815.1 Cyclobacteriaceae bacterium
CATCTTGGGTGTCTTGCTCTGACTCCAAGTGGCTGATTGCTGAAGCATTGGTGCTTACTCCACTGGTATTGGAAGTTATGGCACTCGCTTGGGCAGTAGTGATTCCAACCTTAACATTGTTAGTAGTGATATCAGATGCTTGTTGTGCTGTGATTCCAGTCTTAGCCGTGTTCAAAGCGATAGCTGCATCTTGGGTGTCTTGCTCTGTTTCTAGGTCGTCAATTGCACTGACATTAGTAGCTATGCCCGAGATGTCCTGATCACCCGTGTTGGTTCCGCTTGTTGCAGCAATGATATTTGCTTGAGAAGTGGTGATGCCAGTTTTAGCTGTATTCAATGCGATAGCTGCATCTTGGACGTCTTGTTCTGTTTCTAGGTCACTGATTGCTGAAGCATTGGTGCTTACTCCACTGGTATTGGAAGTTATGGCACTCGCTTGGGCAGTAGTGATTCCAACCTTAACATTGTTAGTAGTGATATCAGATGCTTGTTGTGCGGTGATTCCAGTTTTAGCTGTGTTCAATGCAATGGCAGCATCTTGGGTGTCTTGCTCTGTTTCCAAGTCGTCAATTGCGCTTGCGTTGGTAGCTATGCCGGAAATGT
>JAGDZO010000054.1:0-2935 GCA_049115815.1 Cyclobacteriaceae bacterium
CACCCGCGGTATTGTTACCTCCACCATTGAAAGTAGCAGTAGTAGTGGTAGTACCCAGCAGATCAGTTTGATTGCTTTCATACCATGTGAATATGTAATCACCCACAGTTTGAGCTCCACCTCCTGAGATTGCATTAGCTGTCGCCTGTCCAGTCGGCGTGAAAGCCCCATCATCACATGTTTCATCTTGCGCCGTTTGCGTTACATTGACAATCGGTTTTTTACGGTTATCATCTATTACGACCTCAAAAGCTGCCGTAGAACAACCTTTACTAGTATGCTCAGCAACCACATAATAGGTGTCAGGAGGTAAATCTGAAACATTAGCAACACCAACATCACCATTATCTCCGCCATCCACATAACTATCATCGATCTCATTGGCACTTCCCAAAGCAGGATCATCATACCAGGTAAACCTATAGTCTCCAACATCATCAGTTAGATCGGTATTAGTAATTGTGATTGCACCATTTAATGGATTACAACCATCAGTATTTGTAACTCCATTTGTCAATACATCATTACTGATTTCATGCACTTCTGGATTCTCATTGATGGTATAAGTGGCAGTTGTATCACATCCGTTACTTGCTGGTCCTGCTAGACCAACTCTAGTAACCAGTACTTGGTAAGTGCCGGCGTTAAGATTGCTAAAAGTTGCAGTTGTTGCGTCACTTTCATCCCCAGGGTTCCCTAACGAATTACCATTATTATCTAATAATTCAAATGAGAAATTATTTGGCTGATCACCTGCTGTACCATCCGTATCTCCCGTATTCTTAATCCCAGTAATCGTTATTTGTCCATTTCCAGTTCCTGCATTACAATAGGAATCATCCGTGAGGCTTACACTACTAATAATAGGTTTGAATGCCTCCTGAGTAATCGTTTTACTGTCAGCGGCAGTCCAACATTCACTCTGAGAAAAGAACGAAGTTCCTACACCACCATTCACTCCATTTGGATTATTGTCTTTCTCTCTGGCTATGGCAGTATACGCCCCGGCAGGAAGTCCGCTAAATGTTACTGTATCACCATTATTTATAATACCTGGACTACTAATTACATCCCCTGAGGCATTTAATACATCACCAACTCTTGCATCATAGGTATAAGGAAACTTGAGCACATTTCCATCAGAGTCAAAAACATCATAGGAGGCAAGTCTATCAGCAGGCACACCAGCACCAGAATAGAGATAGATAATGTATTCTTGGATATCATCAGCTTCTCCAGCAAGGTTACCTAAACTATTGATCGTCTGAACTTCTACTTCAGCAGAAGTAATTGAGCCAACTAAAACATCACCTGCGTCAACTGATCCTTGAGTAACTGAAAGTTGGATTTCATTACCACCAGCATCTACGCTAACTAATCCCTTAGTAGCTCCGCCATCCGTTGTAAATTCTTCTAACGTTTCAAAGGCAGTAGTGCCGACACGATTGATAATATCTATGATCAAGTTATCAGCTAAGGACACATCCGCTGTTCCATTGTCTGGACATGTAGTAACTGGGCTTACTACCAAACTTGTTGTTGTCTGTATACCATTGAACGGAAGGTCATAGGTTTCTTGATATCTACATCCAGCAGCATCTTTTACCACTAAGGTGTAAAGACCGCTTATTAACCCATCTAACTCTGTAGTAGTGGCATTCTTAGTTACACTGATGGTAATGCTCGCATCTGCCGCCAATTGGTTATCACCAGAAACAAGTTGATCAGCCCCTGTTGGATCTAAATCTGCAAAATCATCAGATCCTTCATACCAGAAGAATTCAAATGGCCCTGTTCCCCCTGTGATAGTTCCGCTTAATTCCCCATTTACGCCTGCACACGAACTAGGAATGTTGTCAGCATTGAGTGTAATGGTAGGAGCTGCAGGCCTTGAATCAGCTATTTCACCTGTAACTTTCGCACTAGAACATCCGGAGGTTTGATCTGTTACTATAACGGTGTAAAATCCTGCTTCACGAGCCGATAGGGTAGCAGAAGTTTCACCAGAAATCAATGCACTTGTGATTGCATTTTGTCCAGCATACCATTTATAGGAGAGATTAGATGTATAACCAGTAGTTGTACCTGGATGAGTAATAGTTGTAGCTGCTGTAATTGATCCATTTGCCGGGTTACAAGTGGTTTGTGCGGTTGGAGTACCCGAAATAGCAACGGCAAAAGTTGGCGTATTTTCTTCAACAGCTACGGTCGTAGTTGCGGTACATAACGTTGTATTATTAGTTGCCAGTACTGTGTAAGATCCTGGTGCAAGATTAGATTGAGTATTATCTGCATCGGTGGTTGCACTACCCACGATTGTACCTGAGGCGGTGTTGCCCTTATACCAAGTAAGCGTGTAACCTGTACTTCCTCCATCAATACCTGCCGTGATTGCTCCACTTGGACTACCAGAGTCACAAGTGTAATCAATGCTAGTTCTTGATGCATTGATAGTGATTGTAGGTAAATTTTCTTCTATCGTAACATCCATGGTCCCAGCTGTACAGCCCCATAGCGCATCAGTTACATTCAAGACATAATCTCCTGCAGCTCTTCCACTTCCAGCTGTCGAACTTCCCAAGACTGCATCGGAATCTATTATTGTCGTTAAGTCTGAAGCGGCATACCAAGCGTAAGCGTATGAACCCGATCCTCCGGTTACCGCTCCAGATGCGTCTGCCTCTCCATTAAGTTGAGCTGGATTACAGGTGGTTACTTGATTAATAACAATATCAGACAAGGTTACTGTTGGCTTCTGATTAAAGTCATCAACGATAGTGAAAGTAGCTGTTGTATCACAAGTATTAGCATCATCAGAAACCGTCATCACGTAGTTACCAGCTGGCAGTCCAGTTACAGTAGAAGTAGTTCCAGCAGTAGCGTAAGAGACATCCGCGTAGTTACCACCAGTAGATCCATCATTAGCAATTGCAGC
>JAGDZO010000055.1:0-514 GCA_049115815.1 Cyclobacteriaceae bacterium
CGAATTCGCTAGCACTTAATCCTTTTTATGTTTCAGATACGGAGTTAAGAGTCAATCAAGCTCAATTGGAAGGAGCAGGTATAAGTATAGAGGGAGTTACAATAGATATAAATGGGGATATTAGAACAAATACACCAGATATTGGCGCTACGGAGTTTGAAGCTTGCATTGATGATGCAGGTATTAACCAGATCATCAACCCGACCTCTCCAATGAGTTCATCCACTCAAGAGATTCTGTTAGGATTACAAAATCATGGAACAAACATTTTGACAACCACAACAATACAATGGGAAGTCAATGGTGTTTTACAAACTCCGTTTGATTGGACAGGTTCCTTGGTGAGTAAGTCATCCGAAGAGATAACACTTGGTAATCATACATTCAGTGGAGCGAACTTGTATGACTTGAAGACATGGACTGAGAACCCAAACGGTAATAATGATTGTAACAATGTAAATGATACGTCTAAGGTAGCCGAATTGGTCACAGCACTCTGCGGCACATACACTAT
>JAGDZO010000056.1:0-576 GCA_049115815.1 Cyclobacteriaceae bacterium
ACTTTCCATGAATCAGCAATATGACCTGACGGTCACTAGTAATTCGGCAAGCATATTGGCGATAGCTGATCAGCAGGTACTGGAAGGAGCTTTGTTTGATACCTTGAGTTTGACAGACTATCTGGTCGTAACCGGTGAGCAGGCAACAGCGTGGGAGATCGCTGGAGGAAATGAAATACAGTTTGCCCTTACGGATGAAAATGAAGTTGTCGCTACCGTGCCTCATGAAGACTGGTTCGGAGAGGAAACCCTTACGATCAACCTACGAGATCCTGCTACTCAGCAATTATTGAGTACGCAGCAGGTTACTTATGAAGTGTTGAACGTCAACGATGCACCGGAGATTATTTCGGTACCCCAACGCAGTATTCGGGTCAATCTGGCGTATAGCTATGAGATCGTTGCAGAAGACAAAGATCGTGATGAACTCACGATCAGCATTGAAGGACTTCCGGAGTGGCTTTCAAGAGCTGGTAATGTTATTTTCGGTACTCCACAAGCGTCAGATGCTGGCGCTTATGCAATCACCATCACCGTTTCCGATGGAGCAGAAAACATTGAGCAGTCGTTTACGCT